>CALADI010000032.1 GCA_937890525.1 uncultured Clostridia bacterium
ACAAAACCCTGCTCGGCGGGGTAGCTGTCTGCACCGTAGTGTGCGATGCACTGAGGAATGTTCAGCTGGTCGTTCATGCTGCGCAGGTGGGCGATTAGCAGGCGCACCTTCTCTTCCACGGAAGAACCGCCCAGATGCATGAAGTCTGCGATCTCAGCGTAGCGTGCGGCAGCTTCGGGATTCTTGGCGTTGAAAGCGATGACCTTGGGCAGGTACATGGCGTTGGCGGCACCGTGGATGATGTGAGCGCCCTGATCCTCGAACACGGCACCGGTCTTGTGGGCCATGGAGTGGACGATGCCCAGCAGAGCGTTGGAGAACGCCATACCGGCAAGGCACTGGGCGTTGTGCATGGAGTCCCGCTTTTCCATGTCCCCGGCATAGGAGGGGATCAGGTCATTCTGGATCATGCGGATGGCGAAGATGGCCAGAGGATCGGTGTAGTCGCAGTGAGCGGTGGAGACATAGGCCTCGATGGCGTGGGTCATGGCGTCCATACCGGTGTGAGCAACCAGCTTCTTGGGCATGGTCTCTGCCAGATCCGGGTCAACGATGGCCACATCCGGGGTGATCTCAAAGTCAGCCAGAGGATACTTGATGCCCTTTTTGTAGTCGGTGATGACGGAGAAGGCGGTGACCTCGGTGGCGGTGCCGGAGGTAGAGGGGATGGCGCAGAAGTGTGCCTTCTTACGCAGCTTGGGCAGACCGAACACCTTGATCATGTCCTCGAAGGTGATATCAGGGTACTCGTACTTGATCCACATGGCCTTGGCCGCATCGATGGGGGAACCGCCGCCCATAGCCACGATCCAATCGGGCTGGAACTTCAGCATCTCCTCAGCGCCACGCATCACGGTGTCCACAGAGGGATCGGGCTCAATGCCGTCGAATACCTGAACCTCCATGCCGGCTTCCTTCAGATAGGAAACGGCTCTGTCCAGAAAACCAAACTTGCGCATGGAGCTGCCGCCCACGCAAACCATTGCCCGCTTGCCCTCAAAGGTCTTCAGGGTCTCCAGCGTGCCTTTACCGTGATACAGGTCACGGGGAAGTGTAAATCTAGCCATGGTAAATTCCTCCAAAATGAATAAGATGTAGGCAAAACGATCATGCTTATGCGCCATTGCCCTGTGGGCATCCGCCCGGCAATCGCTCATCTCATATCGTTATGTTCGTATCGATTATATTTTATCTATACGAAAAAGTCAACAAATATTTTAAGAACTTTTTGTAAAAAAAGCAGAAGCGCACACGGATGTTGTACGCTTCTGCTTTGGGGTTATCCAATGTGGAAGTTGGCTTTGGGATCTTCCAGCTGCTCCAGCCGGAAACGGTAGGCCTCCATGGCCTGCTGCTCGAAGGCAAGAGCGTCGTCGTGCCCCAGCAGCCGCAGCAGGTACTTGGTGAACAGGGGATTGAGTACCAGCAGCGGCCCCAGCAGATAGGTGGCGAAGAAGTTCCTATAGTGGATGCCCTCGGTCTTGTCCTCGGGGCTGTTGCCGCATCCGCCCCGAAGGGTGATGAAGGGATGATCCAGCGTGCCGCGGATGAAGGAAAACTGCGCCCGGCAGCCCACCATCTTGATGTCCTCAAAATCCCCGAGGAACATGGAATTGTGCCGGATCTCTTGAATCTTACGGTCGGCATAGTAGGGGAACAGCCCCAGCATGGGAGTCTTATGCCCGGCGTTGGCGGCGGTGTCCAGAATGTACTGACCGAACAGCTCGGTGGCGTTGCCGGTGGCGAGAACCACCACGCCCCGTTCGATCAGTTCCTTCAGCCGGTCCCGGTGGGGCATCAGCTTTTGAACTGCCGTCACCTGCTTGGGCTCGGACATGGAGCCGATGTAGATCATGTCCACATCGTGCTGGACAAAGTACGGCGTGGAGCGGACATCGGTAAAGTGGAACTGGGCATCCGGGGCACAGGCCTGCAAATACCGGGCGTTGGCCATATCCCCGAACAGGTTGCCCAGCTCGGGATAGAGGATTTCAATGGTCATGTTGCGCTGACGCCTCCTTCCTGTTCAATGCGAGCCTTGACGGCGTCCCGGATCTTACGACCCCGGGTGATGGAGTTCACATCGTGGAGCACATAGATCCGGTCGATGCCTTGGGTGTCCACGAAGTTTGCGGTTTCAAACATATCCCGCATACAGACCAGCTTCTCCTCCGGCACCCCTGCCAGCAGCAGGCGAAGCCGATGGTCCAGATACCGCTCACCGCCCACCACGATCTTGCGGATATGGGGATCGTTGAGGTATTCGTAGTCCGAATCATAGATCCATGCCACGGTCTCGGTCTTGTGGGGATCGTCGAACAGATCGTCCAGGATCAAGATCAGTTCCTTTTCGCTGGGATCCTTTGCCACATTTTCAAACACCGTGGATACGGCGGTGGGATTCTGTCCCTTTGCCACTTGGGTGATCAGCTCAATGCCGCCTACGGTCATACGGCTCTCCCGGGAGACCGGCAGAGTGGCATTGGCAAGATCCTTTGCCAGTACCTCGTGAGGCAGTCCCATATCCCGGAACAGGGCGATCACCGCAGCCAAATTGTAAAGGTTATGCACCGCCGAGGAGATGATAGGGTAGCGGAAAGTGCCGCCCGGCTCCTGCATGGTCAGCATCCCATCCTGTGTGCCGGCAACGAAGTAGTCCCGGGCGGGGGACTTCAGACCGCAGCAGGGGCAGGAGAAATCACCGATGTGGCGGTAGTTTCGGTAGTGATAGTCCGGCTTGGTGCCGCAGTTGGGGCAGACGGTGAAATCATCCGCCAGCGCAGGGCGGGAATGGGAATGCTGGTCGCAGACGCCGAAATAGAGTCTGCGGTTATTCTGCCCGATGAAGCAGCTCAGGGGATCGTCGGCGTTGAGGATCACCACGGTGCCGGGGGAATCCTCGGCGGCTTTTTTGAGCTGCTGACCGATGTACTCCGGGTTTGCGTTGCGCTCCATGGAGTCCCGGGCCAGATTGGTGACGATCAGATAGTTGGGCTTCAGCTTGGGCACATTGATGGGGGAGATCAGCTCATCCATCTCGATGACCACAGCATCCTTGGTGGGGCGGTTCAGAAAGTCCACCGCATCCAGAATGCACCGGGCATGACCGGCGTGGTGATTGGCACCCCAGTCGTTGTAGCTGACGGTTTTGCCCTGCTGAGTCAGTACGCTGGCGACGATGTGGGAGACGGTGGTCTTGCCGTTGGTGCCGCTGACGGCGATGGTCAGCTTAGGCTTTGCCACATACTTGAGAAAGTCGGAGCACAGCCGCATGGACACCATGCCCGGGCGGTCGTTGCGCACATGCCCGGTTCTCTTGTACCACCACAGGAACACTTTGCCGCCCCATAGGGCCAGCCAAAATTGGATTTTTTTCAACATATACATTACCTCTTTCGGATCCCCAGTTTGCCGGTGATCCGCTGCATCATTTTGGTTCCGAATACATCACTCAATACCTGCCAGCGGTACACCAGCGGCAGGTAGACTGCGCCGCCGACTGCGGCATAGACGAGGAATTGGAGGATCAGCAGCAGCCCTCTTCCGTCGGACACCGGCCACAGGAACTTGACCAGCAGGACGGCGCCGGTCATCAGAGCAGCGGCGGGCGTGATCCGGATCAGGAAGCTGATGGTGGGACGGTAGCGGAAGCGGATGGTCCTTTTCAGCACCCGCAGCAGCAGCGCCGCCGTTACGATCTGACCGACGATGCTGGCGGCGGAAGCACCCAGATAGGCGGGCAGCCCCATGGCATCGAACAGGTAGATCAGGGGCAGATCCAGCGCCGTGTTGATGATGACACCCAGAATGTTGTAAAAACAGGTGGCTTTGCCCAGATTCATGCTCTGCATCGCCATGCCGATGACGGTGGTGATGCTGCCCAGCACATTGACCACGATGGCAAGCTGCAGGATGCTGCCGCCGTAGAGACTCTCGCCGTAGAACAGCCGGTAGACCGGCTCGGCAAAGATGATGACCCCGATGCCGAGGGGTACAGTGACAGCCAGCACTGTGCCGATGGCTTGGTTCAGCTTCATCCGAATGGCGCCCCAGCGCTTGCGGGCGTAGTTCTCCGCAATGAAGGGGGCGATGCTGCTGGTCAGACCGATGGACAGAGCGGAGATGATCATGCAGATCTTGGGGATCCATGTGGAGGCGATGCTGGAGATGAGCTGGGTGGATTCGTCGCTGTAGCCCAGCTTGTGCAGTCCCAGAAGCAGCATCTTCAGATCCACCAGATTGTACACGCTCATGGTCACGGAAACCAGCACCAGCGTGGCGCAGTGGGAGAAGATGTTCTTGAGGATCTTCCCGGAGGAGTCAGGGGCAGCTTCGGCGCTGCCGGAGACAGGGAACTGTTCCCGGTTGGCGTGATAGGCCCGCAGCAGATAGATCAGCGCCACCCCGGCACCCACGGCTGCACCCGCCAGCGCTACCCCCACGCCGATGGTCACATCGGTGTGCAGCAGCTTGATGGCAATATAAGAGCCGCACAGTACGAATACGATGCGGACGAACTGCTCGATGACTTGGCTCTGGGAGGGGGCAGCCAGGAATTTATGTCCTTGCAGATACCCACGCTTCATGCTGAGGAAGGGAACGATCAGCAGGCAGTAGGACACCGCCCGGACAGAAAAGGCGACTTCGTCCACGGTGACACCCTCGGTCATGTCTTTGAGGAAATAGCCGCCGATCTGCTTGGAGCAGAGCTGCAAAAAGACGAAGGCGGCAAGGGAGATCGCAACCACCATGCTCAAGCCCAGAGAGTAGGCTTTCTCTTTGGAGCGGAATTTGCCCAGAGAGTTGTATTCGCTGATGACGATGCTGATGGCAATGGGGATACCGGCGGTGGAGATGTCCAGAAACAGGGTGTAGATGCTGTAGGCATAGGAATACAGGATCCCGCCCTTATCTCCGATGATACTGTAAAATGGGATGTTGTATACGGCGCCCATCAGCTTGGTCAGCATGATGGCAGCATAGGCGATAGCTGCGCCCTCTACAAATCCGTTCTTATGCATTTTCTTACTCACGCAAAAACCTCTTTTACCTTTCTGTGAGGATCACCCGGCAGTTCCGGGGCTGAAGAACTGCATTCTCCAGCCCCATTATACCACATCTGATTCGGGAGTACAACCGGGAAAGGGGCGCATTTCCTCGCAAACAGGGACAAACTGAACCGAAAGCGGGGGCGGAAACCGCCGCGAGAAAAATCCCCCCTGCCACGGGGGGCGACTGCTTGACAACGGCAGGCAAAAATGGTAGACTCCGATTACGGAAGACAAGGTGGATTTTGGTGGTTTTGTTCCGGTTCTGCTGCCTTGTCCCCCAAGAGGAAGAGACTGTAATTTAAATAAGTTGGGATGTGGATCATATGAAACCGTATGTATTAAGCTGCTGCTCCACCGCAGACCTGAGCCGAGAGCATTTTATCCAGCGGGATATTTCCTACGCCTGCTACCATTTTACCCTGGACGGCATCCAGTATGAAGATGATCTGGGGCAGTCGGTGCCCTTCGACCAGTTCTATCAGGCCATGAGCGAGGGAGCGCCCACCAGCACTTCTCAGATCAACGCCGGGGAATTTATTGCATATTTTACGCCTTTTTTGGAGCAGGGGCAGGATATTCTCCATGTGACCTTGTCCTCGGGGCTGTCCGGCGCATATAACTCTGCTTGCATCGCCCGGGACGAACTGCTGGAGACTTATCCCGAGCGGAAGATCTATATTGTGGACTCTCTGGGGGCTTCCTCGGGCTACGGTCTGCTGATGGATCGTCTGGCGGATCTGCGGGATGAGGGCATGACCATC
Organism: uncultured Clostridia bacterium; assembly: GCA_937890525.1. Classification (GTDB taxonomy): domain Bacteria; phylum Bacillota; class Clostridia; order Oscillospirales; family Oscillospiraceae; genus Faecousia. The sequence continues at coordinate 5,813 of CALADI010000032.1, forward strand.
GAAGAACTGAACGATTGGGCTGTGGAACACCGTCTGGAGCTGCACCATTGGTTCTTCTCCACGGATCTGAGCTATTATGTCAAGGGCGGACGGATCACCAAGGCGGCCGGATGGTTCGGTACGGCGCTGAAGATCTGCCCTCTGCTGAACATGAATGACGAGGGCAAGCTGATCCCCCGCTACAAGGTGCGGGGCAAGCCTGCGGTGATCAAGCGCATCGCCGAGCAGATGAAGCTGTGCGCCAAGGACGGGCTGCAATACCATGGCAAGTGCTATATTTCTCAGGCAGGATGCTATGAGGACGCCGTTGCGGTGGCCAAGCTGGTGGAGGAGGCTTTCCCGGATCTTGCGGGGAAGGTAGAGATCAACCACATCGGCACCACCATCGGCAGCCACACCGGCCCGGGTACTGTGGCGCTGTTCTTCTGGGGCTCCAAGCGTGAGCATTGAGCGAAGGAATATGGCGGACAGATAACATACTCCCTTCCTGTTTTGCGGTGGTCGATCCACTGCGCTCAGGAGGGGAGTTTTGCCGCATTGTGACGGGAGAACGGGAGGAAAACCGAAAAAAGGAAACATCCCTTGTGATTTTGCCCGGATATGATATAATGGACGAAATATGTCCCTTTTGGGAACCGTATCTATGGGAGGAAGTATGAAATACATCAAACAATTTGGGGTGATCTTGACCATCACCTTTGTCAGCGAAGTGCTGAACCATGTGATCCCGCTGCCCATTCCTGCCAGCATCTATGGCATTGCCATCTTATTTGCTTGCCTGCAAACCGGGCTGCTGAAGCTGTCGGCGGTGGAGGAAGTGGGAGATTTCCTTGTCCAGATCATGCCCATCATGTTTGTCCCGGCGGCGGTAGGGCTGATGAACGCATGGGGCATTATCCGCACTTCTTGGGTGAGCTATGGGGTCATTGTGGTGGTATCCACGGTGGTGGTCATAGCGGTCTCCGGCAGAGTGACCCAGCATTTTACCAAAACCACACGGAAGGAAGAGGAGGAGCAGCCCCATGTCTGAGTTTTTCCAAGAGTCGGTCTATTTCGGTCTGATGCTGACGGTGCTGACCTTCGGCGTCGGTTCTTTGCTGAAGCAGAAGCTGAAAAGCCCCCTGTTCAACCCCATCCTCATCTCCATGGTGCTGTGCATCGGGTTTCTGCTGGTCTTTGACATCGATTATGAGTTTTATCAAAGCGGCGCCAAGTACATCAGCTATCTGCTGACCCCGGCCACCATCTGTCTGGCGATCCCGCTGTATAAGCAGTTTGAGCTGCTCAAGCGCAACCGCCGGGCGGTGATGGCGGGGATCCTCTCCGGTGTGGTGACCAGCCTGTGTGCCATTCTGGTGCTGGCGGTGCTGTTCCGGCTGGATCATCAGGCCTATGTCACCTTGCTCCCCAAGTCCATCACCACGGCCATCGGCATGGATGTGTCTGCCCAGCTGGGCGGTCAAGTCTCCATCACCGTGGCGGTGATCCTGCTGACGGGGATCTTCGGCAACATCTGTGCCGAGACGGTGTTCCGCCTGACCCGCATCACCGATCCCATCGCCAAGGGGGTAGCCATTGGAACCTCCGCCCATGCGGTGGGCACGGCCAAGGCGCTGGAACTGGGGCAGGTGGAGGGCGCTATGAGCAGCCTGTCCATTGCCGTCGCGGGGATCTTGACGGTGGCAGGTGCCACACTGTTTTCTTACTTCTATTAAAAGCAACACCCCCTTGTAGAGCAGTTCACACATTGAACTGCCCCACAGAGGGCGGTTCGATAAAACAGTATAGTAAAAAACGGGAAGCAACATGATTCAAGTCATGTGCTTCCCGTTTTTCAAATTAGCAGGGTTTGGGGAAGACACTCCCCAACAAGATTTCATGAGGGTAAAATTTGGCTCCATGGTAGAATCTTGCTCTATCATTTGTCAACTATATAGAATTCATCTGACATCACAAAATCCATACCTGTTCAAACAAATCTGCAGAACTCAAAGACCTGATTTAACTTCTTTGAGCCTTGTATTCTCTATTTTCTGCTTTGCTGGGATGACAGGGAAAATGTTCACTTCGCCATTTTTCCATACCATTCTTTGAACTTCTTTGTGGCAGTTGCTTCGCTGGACCGTGGACTCTCTACGAGTTCAATAAATATATCTGCAAGTTCTGGAACTGCATTTATATCGAGCTTTGCTTTTTTTGCAAGAGATTGCGCTTCCTTCAAAAAAGAGTTGTACTCACGCTCTTTTACATCAGGCCAGCAGGATATAGATTTGCAATCGTTGAACTTATAGAGGAGGTATATTTTTAATGACTCATCATATTTCTTTTCGTCCTTTAACTGACGATATTGAGCTCTTCTAACTCTAAATACCTCGTCGGGATAATCCAATAATATTGCATTTAGCAAAGCCCAGGCTTTATCCCACTGCTTGCATTTTTGATAATATCCAACCAACCTTAGCTTATGACTTGCAGCATTCCACGGAGTAGGGGCTGAAAACACATCTTCATACACTGCGATTAGCTTGTCATATTCTTCGGACTTCTCGAATTCCTCACGAGCGTTGTTTAAGCGTTTTAGCTGTTCATCCACAATCCTATCGACTTCTTGCCGCTTGCGTTTCATTTCTTCCAGTTTTCTTTCCGATTCTCTTGCTTTCTCAAGAGCCTGCTGGCGAATCGATGCTACACAAGAATCGCATAAGCCATTCTTATCGAGGCGTAAGAACAATCCTTTCTTACCGCATTTTTTACATTGAGCCATAGTTTTACCAACCTCTCTTTTGACATGCTGTACTTACTATACATCGAAGAGCGAGTTATTGACAAAAAATACCTATTTTCTGTTAGAAAAAAGTAGACAGGTCTCTTTTTTCGAGAAAATCAAACAACCTCATGCGCACACTTCTCTGTTTTTATACTCGTACTGTTTTATTGGATGCCCCCTCAGGGGGGCGTTTTTATCCTGCCAGTTTCTTGCATGCGTTGGCTAAGGCGCTGAGGGTGCTGCATGAGACCATGGGACACAAGGATGCCATGATCTGCACGCTGCGAAGATACTGCCACTTGTTCTGGGGGATGGGGTTGAGCCAGAGCATCCTGCCGCACAGGCGCTTGGCATCCAGAAGAGCCTGCACCGCCCGGGGCTGATCCACGGTTTTGGTGTCCGACAGGATCAGCAGCGTGGTGGAGGGATTCAGCACGGCAGGCTTCATGCGGGTCAGCTTTTCCAGCGCCGAGCCCAGATCCGTCCCCCGGCCGTAGGCGCCGGAATCCCGGACATAATTGCGGAATAGATCCATGTTTTGCAGGTGGAAGGGATCAGCTTCCAGAAGATCCTCGGAAAACAGGAAGATCCGGGAATGCTCCGATACCTGATTCAGAGATTGGATGAACCGCAGGGCAAACTCGGAAAACTGCATCATAGAGCCGGAGACATCGCACAAAATCAGCAGGTTCTTCCTGCGCTGGCGCTTCTGACGGTAGCGCAGGCGGTAGAAGCTGCCGCCGGTCTCCAGTCCTTTGCGGATGGTCTTGCGGAAGTTCAGCGCTCCGGAATGGGCGTTCCTGCTGCGCTTGGCAGACAGTTCGCTGTTGATCTGCTGGGAGATGGACTGGATGATGGAGATGGCCTTGGGGATCTCGGAGTCCTGAAACTGAGAGATGTCCCGGTATAGCAGTCCCATCTCCGGGTCGGTGCCGTCACAGCCGGTGGCGGCATTCTCCATGAGCATCTGCTGTTCCAAGATGGCACGGGCGAATACCGAATGGATGAAATTGCCGTAGAGTTTGGGATTGCGCTCGGCGCTGTCCTTGTAACGCTCCATAAAACCTTTTAGCTTTTCGCGCTGCTGTTCGGACATGGCGATGTAGGCATCCCGCTGCTCCTCGGTGAGCTCCATGGGCTGACCGTTGAATTGCAGATCCCGCTGGGCTTCCTGCCGTGCCTGCTCCATCCGGGCTTCCTCCTCCTGCCGCTGCTGGGCTTGCAGGCGCATCCGATCCTCGGAGATGAAGAAGCCGTCGAATACCTGATCGAAGGTCATTTGCTCCTCCCGGGACTTGGCAAACACCGTCCGTAGGGCGGTCTTGACCTGCTGCCGGTCCTCAAATCCCAGATGGATGAGGATCTGGCAGGCATCGGCGGTCTCCTGAGGCCCCACCGTCATTCCTTTCAGCCGCAGCATCCGGGAAAACAGGGAGATCTTCTCCAGATAGACCTGAGGATCAACCATGGGAATGTCCCCCGCAGGAACAGCCACAGCCGACGGAAGTCAGGTTCATGGATTCCGCTACCGCAAGATCCTCGCTGTTTTTCAGAACGAATCCGGCGGTGTCCCGCAGAGCGTCGGGGGTCAGTTCCTTGATGCCCAGGGCATCCAATGCTGCTGCCCAGTCCAAAGTCTCTGCAATGGAGGGCTTCTTCAGAATGGCTTCGTGATTGCGCAGCTTCGCCACGGCAGAAGCCACCTGAGCGCACAGCCGCTCGTCTACATAGGGCAGCTTTGCCCGGAGGATGGCCAGCTCCTTCTGCACATCCGGATACTGGATGTATAGATAGGCGCACCGGCGGCGCAGGGCTTCGGACAGGGGGCGTGCCCGGTTGGAGGTCAGCACCACGAAGGGAATGCTCTTGGCACGGATGGTACCCACCTCGGGGATGGTGACCTGCATTTCCGACAGCAGTTCCAGCAAAAAGGCTTCAAATTCCTCGTCTGCCTTGTCAATCTCGTCGATGAGCAGCACCACGGGCTTTTCCGAGCGGATGGACTTGAGCAGCGGGCGCTCCAGCAGATATTCGTCGCTGAACAGGCTGCGGGTCAGGGCATCCCGATCCTCTGACGCCATGTTCACCTGAATGGAGAGGAGCTGCTTCTGGTAGTTCCATTCGTACAGCGCCTTGCTCTCGTCCAGACCCTCGTAGCACTGCATCCGCACCAGCTCCCGATCCAGCGCCGAAGCCATGACCTTGGCGATCTCGGTCTTTCCCACGCCGGCGGCGCCTTCGATGAGCAGAGGGCGTCCCAACTGAAGCGCCACAGAAAGCACGGTGGCAAGAGTGTCGTCATAAATATAATGGGCTTGATCCATTTTCTCCTTTAATTCTTTCAGATCCATAAGGAACCTCCTTTTTCTTTTCAGTATACCAGAAATTTTCCCGGGGTCAATTCTTTCTGCGAAAAAGCGCCCAGATCGATCAGGATCCGGGCGCTTTGCTCATCGGGATTTCAGTTTGTAGGGGATCAGGCTCACCAGCGCCATGACCACGGCAACCGGGAACCAGCCAAAGCCCTGCTGATACAGGGGGACAAAGGAACACAGCCGATCCACAAATCCCAGGGGGATCAGTCCGCGCAGCGCATGGATCACGCTGATGACCCCGGTGCCGGCGATGACACAGGGATACAGGAACCGATTCTTGCGGTGGAAGCCGTCAGTCAGCCCCAGCACGATCAGCACGATGGAGATGGGGTAGATGGCATTGAGGATGGGCACAGAGATGCTCAGGATGGTGTTCAACCCCTGATTGCACACCACGAAGGAGAAGACGGTGATGACATACACCAGCATTCTGTACTTCAGCTTGGGATACAATGTGGAGAAGAACAGGGAAATGGAATTGATGAGTCCCACGCAGGTGGTCAGGCATGCCAGCGTGAAGATGGCGGCCAGCAGAACCGCGCCGGGAGCGCCGAACACTTGATAGACGATTTGGCGCAGAGCGACGGCGCCGTTTTCCCCGATGGCGTAGACGCCGGAACTCTGCATGCCCATGTAGGTCAGGATCATGTACACCACGGAGAGGATGCTGCCTGCAATGAGACCGCAGACCACGGTGTAGTTGACCACGCTTTTCTTTTCCTTCACACCGAAGGCAGTCAGTGTGGTGGCAATGACCAGTCCAAAGTTCAGCGCCGCAATGGTATCCATGGTCTGATAGCCGTCCACAAAGCCCTGCATGAAGGCGGACTGCTGATAGGCGGGCTGAGCGGCGGCAACGGCAGTCTCGCCCTTGTACACGAAGAAGCCGAAGAACACCACGATCAGCACCAGCAGCGTGGGGGTCAGAAATTTGCCCACCCGCTCCACCAGTTTCTGGGGGGTCAGGCACAGCCACAGGACAATGAGGAAGAATACGAAGGAGTAAGCCAGCATCCACAGCTTCACGGGAGCGCCGGCGGGGAGATAGGGAGCAACTGCCATCTCAAAGGGGACGGAAGCCGCTCTGGGAATGCCCAGCCCGGGTCCAATGGAGAGGTAGATCAAAATGGTGAAGACAAAGGCAAAACGCTTGCCCACCTTGCTGGCGAGACGATCCAATCCGTCGAACTTGGCGACGACAACGACGCCCAGCACCGGAAGCACCACCGCTGTGATCAGAAATCCCAGAAAAGCTCCGACGGTATGGTCGCCGGCATTCTGGCCGAGGAACGGGGGGAAAATCAGGTTTCCGGCTCCAAAGAACATGGAGAACAGCATGATGCTGACCAACACGACCTGACGATTCCGCAATTTCATAGGCACACACTCCTTTAAAAATAAATTGGAACTAATATATCACAAGATTTTTTGGTTGTAAATTGTTTTCGACTGAATTGTGAAAAAATTTTGAACGAAATATGTCTGAATAAAAGATGGATCGGACAGGCAAAAAGGCATTGACAGATAGTTGGCTGAGTTGTATTATTGTATACAATAATACAACTCATGGAGGGGCAGAGATGGCACGATTTAAGACCACCTCGCTGGCGGATCAGGTCTACGCCAAGCTGGAGCAGGACATTGTGATGGGGGTCTATCCCCGTGGGCAGATCTTAACGGAGCTGAAGCTGGTGGAGCAGCTTGGGGTCAGCAGGACCCCCATCCGGGAAGCGCTGCGCCGCTTGGAGCAGGATCGTCTGATCGAGGAGTCCGGCAAGGGGAGCGTGGTGCTGGGCATTACAAAAGAGGATCTGGAGGATATTATGGAGATTCGTCGATCCGTGGAGCCGTTGGCGTCCTATTACGCCGCCTGCAATGCCACCGACGCGGAGCTGGAGGAGCTGAAGCATCTGGTGGAACTACAGGAATTTTACTGCCAGAAAGAGGATATGGAGCATCTAAGCCAGACCGACGGGCAGTTCCATGGGCTGCTCTGCACCGCCGGAAAACACAATGTGATCCGGGACACTCTTCTGCCCCTGCACCGCAAGATCGCCCGGTTCCGCCGGGCGGCGCTGGAGCAGAAGCAGTACGACCGGCATATGGTAAGCGAACACCGCAGGATCTACGAAGCCATTGCCGCCGGAAAGGCGGAGGAAGCGGCAAAGCAGACTGCGATCCATCTCACACAGGCGCAAGGCCGTTTGACAGAAAGGAATGAGTCGTTATGGGAAGAACCATCGCACAGAAGATCATCGCAGAGCACCTGGTCTCCGGGGAGATGAAGGTAGGGCAGGAGATCGCCCTGCGGATCGACCAGACCTTGACGCAGGATGCCACCGGAACCATGGCATATCTGGAATTTGAATCCATGGGGATCCCGCGAGTCAAGACCCAGCGCAGCGTGGCCTATGTGGATCACAACACCCTGCAATGCGGCTTTGAAAATGCCGATGACCACCGCTATCTTCAGACGGTGGCTGCCAAGCATGGCGTGTATTTCTCCCGTCCCGGCAACGGAATCTGTCATCAGGTGCATTTGGAGCGCTTCGGCATTCCCGGCAGGACATTGATCGGCTCGGACAGCCATACCCCCACCGCCGGTGGTCTGGGAATGCTGGCCTTCGGAGCGGGGGGCATGGATGTGGCAGTTGCCATGGGCGGCGGCGCCTACTATATTACCATGCCCCGGATGATTCGGGTGGAGCTGACCGGGCATTTGCGCCCGTATGTATCAGCGAAAGATGTGAGTTTGGAACTGTTGCGCAGGCTCACGGTCAAGGGCGGTGTGGGTGCCATCGTGGAATGGGGCGGCGAAGGCGTGGCGACGCTATCTGTGCCGGAACGCGCCACCATCACCAACATGGGCACGGAATTGGGGGCAACCACCTCCATCTTCCCCTCTGACGAGGTGACACGCCGGTTCCTCAAGGCACAGGGCAGAGAGGCAGACTTCGTCCCTCTGTCATCGGATGCCGATGCGGTCTACGACCAGACCATCACCATCGATCTTTCTGCGGTCAAGCCCATGATCGCCTGCCCCCACAGCCCGGACCGGGTAGTGCCGGTGGAGACGCTGGCGGGGACGAAGGTGGATCAGGTGTGCATCGGCTCTTGCCCTAACTCCTCTCTTTTAGATATGCTGAAAACGGCGGCGATCCTAAAGGGCAAAACCGTTGCCCCGGGGGTCAGTGTATCGGTATCCCCCGGCTCCCGCCAAGTGCTGAGCATGCTCGCTGACTGCGGCGGGCTGACCCAGATCCTTGCCAGTGGTGTGCGTCTGCTGGAATGCGCCTGCGGTCCCTGCATCGGCATGGGCTTTGCCCCCAATTCAGAGGGTGTCAGCCTGCGTACCTTCAACCGCAACTTCTTGGGGCGCAGCGGCACCAGAGATGCGCAGGTATATCTGGTATCCCCGGAGACGGCGGCGGCTTCGGCGCTGACCGGGTGCATCACCGACCCGACCACCTTGGGGCAGCCCCTTCAGGTGGCGGTGCCGGAGCACTTTGCGGTGGACGATTCGGCAGTCCTGCCGCCGCTGACCCCGGAGCAGGCGGAGCACGCACCGGTGCTTCGAGGACCGAATATCAAGCCCTTCCCTCAAGCAAAGCCGTTCCCCTCGAAATTGGAAGGTGAAGTGCTGCTTCAGGTGGGGGACAACATCACCACGGATCATATCATGCCCGCCGGGGCAAAGATCCTGCCCTACCGCTCCAACATCCCATACCTGTCTCAATTCTGCTTTGAGGTGTGCGATCCCGATTTTCCCCGCCGTGCCCAGCAGTCCGACGGCAGCGGCATCATCGTGGGCGGCAGCAACTACGGTCAAGGCTCGTCCCGGGAGCATGCGGCGCTGGTGCCCATGTATCTTGGCGTCCGGTGCGTCATTGCCAAGAGCTTTGCCCGGATCCATGCTGCCAATCTCATCAATGCAGGGATCCTGCCCCTGACCTTCCAGAACTCGGAGGACTATGACGCTGTGGCGCAGGGACACCGGCTGACCATGGAGCAGGTAGAGCAGGCGCTGAGAGCCGGCGAAGGGGAGGTGCAGGATCAGACCACCGGCAGGAGCTTCCCGGTTCGGTGTGATTTGACTCCCAGACAGCAGGCCATCGTGCTGGCAGGCGGATTGCTCAATTACACAAAGGAGGGCGGACAATGACACAGTTGGATCAGGCGTGCAGCCGGTTTCGTGAGTTGCTTCAAGAGCAAATGGATCGGGCGTCCCAAATGGACCCCCGAAAGGTGGATCTATCTCAGAAAGAGACGGTGGTCATCGGTCTGATCGACGGCGACGGCATCGGCCCGGTCATCATGGCGCAGGCGAAGCGGGTGCTGAATGCTCTGCTTGCAGAAGAACTGACTTCCGGAAAGGTGGTCATCAAGGACATTCAAGGGCTTACCATCGAGAACCGACTGGAAAAGGGAAAGGCGGTGCCGGAGGAGGTCATGGAGCAGATCAAAGCCTGCGATGTGCTGCTGAAAGGGCCTACCACCACCCCCATGGGCGGGAGCATGGAGAGTGCCAATGTGACGCTGCGCCGGGAACTGGATCTCTATGCCAATGTGCGCCCGGTGAGCATCCCGCAGGAGAACATCGACTGGGTGTTCTATCGAGAGAATACAGAAGGGGAATATGTGCTGGGAAGCCGTGGTGTGGAGCTTGACTCCCTTGCCATGGACTTCAAAGTGACCACCGAGCCGGGTACCCAGCGCATCGCCCGGGCGGCCTTTGAATATGCCAAACAAAACGGAAAAGACCGGGTCAGCATCGTCACCAAGGCGAATATCATGAAGAAAACCGACGGAATGTTCACCCGGGTGTGCCACGAAGTGGCGCAGGAGTATCCCCAGATCCAGGTGGATGACTGGTACATCGACATCATGACCGCAAACCTGCTCAACGAGGAGCTGCGCCATCAGTTCCAAGTGGTGATCCTGCCCAACCTGTACGGGGACATCATCACCGACGAAGCGGCGCAGATCCAAGGGGGTGTGGGCACGGCGGGCAGCGCCAATGTGGGCGACCGATATGCCATGTTCGAGGCCATCCATGGCTCTGCCCCCAGACTGGTGGAGCAGGGGCTTCAGAATTATGCCAACCCCGCCAGCATCCTGCGGGCAGAGGCTATGCTCCTGCGGCATATGGGACAGGGGGAGAAGGCGGCGCGTCTGGAGGTCGCCCTGAACCAATGCCCGCTGACCGTGGGGCAGGAGCAGGGCATCACGGCGCAAGCCTATACCGACCGGATCATCCATATGCTATAAAAAACGGAGCGCCCAGATTTGGGCGCTCCAATTTTTGCTTGGGATCAATCCAGTTTTTCGCCGGTGTGGCGGTAATCGCTTTCCAACGGGCTGGTCTTGTCGGCTTCGGCGGTGTAGCGGTTGATGACACGGGTGGCATGCTCCACATTCAGCAGCGTACCGGCGCCTGCCACACATCCGCCGGGGCAGGCCATGCCCTCCAGCAGATAACCGTTGTACTTCCCGGCCTTAGCAAGCTGCATCATCTTCTTGCACTCCCGCAGACCGTCAGCCCGGGCGATCTTGACCTCGTGGTCGGGGTGTGTTTCGTGGATCAGATTGGCAACGGCTCCGGCAACGCCGCCGGATACGGCGAATCCTCTGCCGGCGGCGGTACCTTCGTTGACCACATCCACAGGCTCGATGGTCTCAAAATCGATCTTCTTTGCTTCCAGCATACCCTGCAATTCCTCGAAGGTCAGCACAAAATCCACATCCGAGCGGATGGTCTCCCGAATGGCCTCCAGCTTCTTGGCGGCGCAGGGTCCGATAAAGACCACCTTGCAGTCGGGGAACCGCTTCTTCATCAGCCGGGCGGTGTAGACCATGGGGGTCAAGGTCATGGAGATGTTCTTGGCTTGGGCGGGGAAGAACTTCTGCACCATAGCGTGCCATGCCGGGCAGCAGGAGGTGGCCATGAAATCCTGTTCCGCCGGAACTTTTTCCATAAAGTCTTTGGCTTCTTCAATGGTGCACATATCTGCGCCGATGGCGACCTCCACCACCCGGTCGAAGCCCAATACTTTCATTGCGGCGTTGAATTTGCCGGGGGTGGCGTGCTTGCCGAACTGGCCGGCAAAAGCGGGGGCAACAATGGCGATGACCTGATCTCCCTTCAGGATGGACTGGATGACCTGGAAGATCTGTCCCTTGTCCACGATGGCGCCGAAGGGGCAGCTCACCAGACATTGACCGCAGGCCACGCACTTGTCTTGATCGATGAAGGCGCGGCCATCCGGGCCGGAAGTGATGGCGTCCACGCCGCAGGCAGCTTCACAGGGACGCTCCAGCTTGATGATGGCGTTGTAAGGGCAGGCTGCGGCGCATTTGCCGCACTTGATGCACTTGTTCGAATCGATGACGCTTTTGCCGTTCTGGAAGGAGACGGCACCCACAGGGCAGACCTTCTGACAGGATGCCGCCAGACAGTTTTGGCAGCTCTCCGTCACCCGGTACTGCTTGGTGGGGCAGGCGTGACAGGCGTAGGGGATGATGTTGATGAGGGGCGGCTCATAATACTGCTGAGCCACTGCTGCAGCGTCCATGCCGTCGGTCATCAGAGTGCGGGTCTGGACAGGGCGTACACCAAGCCCCATGGCAAGGCGCACCCGCTCGCCGGCGATGGCACGCTCCAGGAAGATGGATTCCCGGTGCAGGGGCTGGTCGCCGGGGACGATCTTATAGGGAAGATCTTCCGCGTGGCTGTAATCGCCACCGGCATAAGCCATGGCTGCCACCTCGGTAAATACGGATTTTCGGATGTCTGTGATCAGGGAAGGGATACCTCTCATTGATGCTCTCCTTTGTAAATGGTCATTATGATAAAAATTATATCATAAAATGAACCGTAATGCCATGAACGATTGTTAAGAAACAGTGGAAATTTTTCACACAGTACAGCGGATATGTAGCGCCGGAAGCCCGGCGCTACATGATGTGTTCCTCGGCGCAGTTGTCCAGAACCCGCACACCCATTTCTCCGGCATCCGGAGCAGCGAATTTCTTGATACTCACCGAGTCAAAGGCGGGGCACAGCCGAGCCTCGGGATCCAGCCGCAGATCCACCGTATTGTTGACTGTCGGATGTTTCTTCATCACACTCACCTCGTCCTTATTCTTCCCGGATGGGGCGCAGTTATCCCCGGGCGGGACAGGCAAAAAAAGAATCGAACAGTGGCGAAGAATTATGCTTGCAAAATGAATAGTGATGTGATATAATCTGAGAAGACGATGCGGGTATAGTTCATCGGTAGAATGCGACCTTCCCAAGGTTGAGAGGTGGGTTCGATTCCCATTACCCGCTCCATAACGACAAATTTCCTAGGTGTTGAAGATCTCAGCACCTAGGAAATGCGTCATTACATTTCAATTTGCTGTGATCTGTACAGACACGAATCGGAGTACTTGTCTCTCTGCTAGAACCTACTGCGACCGATACATCACTATCGTCACTCAGCGGTCAGAGCACACCCCTTTTGGGGCGATTCACCAGTCGATTGGTCAGACGCTACACTCCTTGGATGACCATTCCAAGCATTCCTGCAATGGGGTGTTACGGCGTTGATCGGCTGACTACCAGCCTTCTCGATTCGCTATGGTTGCGCTGTCACAACAAATTGTCTCTTGACAAAACCGTGTTGGTTTGTTAAGATGTTGTTGTGATAACGGCAACATTTGTCACAAGCCTTTACCCGCCTTACTATTAGCAGTAGCAAGGCGGGTCTTTTTCTGACCCGATCATGGGCTTGATAGACCCATTATTCTCCGTGTTGATCCTTGCCCCGAAAAAGTAGAGCAGGGGAGAGCCGGCATCGATCCTGATTAAGGTTCCTTGAACGATCTGTACATCCTCCGGGGAACGGTCAGCAGAACGCCTGCCTCTTTCTCTATTATTTTACCGCTCTAGCAGTAAAATGTCAATATTTTTTGAACACTCCCGCCTGTACTTGCTCCAAAGGGAACAAGTATGGGCGATTTTTGCATTTTCATGTTTCGTAATGAGATACAGGAAGTTCCTTAAACATCGATCTGCTGCTTCAGCGCTTCTTGGAGTACCTGCGAGAAGTTGATGTTTCGTTCAAGCGCCGCAGCGTTCAGCCATGCCGGCAATGTTACCGTTCGATTGACAGACCGATTATTCTCGGCCATACGGACTGATGGCATATAAACATCCACCAGTACGATCCGTTCGTTGGCTGCGGCGTGAAGTTGATCTAGCCTCGACGGAATCGGAATTTCAGCGCCATCTTCCTCCAGACCGTACATCACACAGCCCAGCAGTTCTCGAGCAGACAACAGCGCATCTTCGTCGGTTTCTCCGCTGGTTGCAACATCAAGATCCGGGAATACGACAGAGATCTCCTGTCCGTCCTCATAGCCAAACACGGCAGGATAGAAATATCGTTCTACTTTTTTCAAATCAGCACCTCCGATTCTTGGTTTCATGGTCATGAGCTACTTGGCTTGTCAGGAGGGGGTCGGGTCACCGAAACCGGATCCCCGACTGTCTTTCGATGCTATCAAGTGTTTTTCGAGGGATATCTTTGTCAGGGTGCTTCACCGTAACACGACCGGCTTTCTCCGGGTGCTTGAACTGGTGATGGCTCCCAACTACATTTACAAGATACCAGCCATCGTTTTTTAACATCGAGATAACCTCTCTGGATGAGTAGCTTTTCATCTTTTCCCTCCTGACACCTATATATTAACACATATAATTATATTTGTCAATCGGTTTGAGAAGAATATTTTTATTTCTGTTTGGGAACTTCTGCACCAATGGTGCAGAAGTTGGGTGGCGGTTTTTCTTCCTCCAGATACCCCTGACCACGCAGGCCTGGGACTTATATCCTCTGGTTATACAGATCCTCCATCTGACGGATCAGCAGGTCGATGTTGGTGGCGGTGACATAGTGGACATTGCCGGTGTCCGGCAGCCGAGAGAATGCGAACCGCATCATCTTGTGGGACGCATGAGCCGTCCAGAAAAAAATGATATCGTCCGGGGCAAATGTGCGATGCCGGGTGGAATCGTCAAACACATATTTCCAGTCCGGGAAAATCTGCCGGATCTTTTTGACCATGTTGGGGTGACCGCCCAGAAAAACCACATGGGAGTCCGGCAGGGGCTTGAGCGTAGGCTGGACAGAGTCCACCGGCGGCACATATGGGACATAGCGATACTCCTCCGGGCAGGTATTGACCGGATCCTCTGGTAGCGCCTCGACCCCCAGAAGATCCTCCAAACGGGACAGCTGGCTACTGCCGTCCGGCGCGTCCTCCGGCTGAGTTGACAGGGCATCGTCCATCTCCAGCAGCTCCAGCGCTTCACCCAGCGCCGTGGTACGCAGGGCGTCCAACGCTGAGTTGGGAACCAGCTCAATGCGGATCTCGGTGGACACACCGTCTCCAATGGGAGCAGAAACGGCAGCGCAGGATCGATTCTCGACGGTGTAAACAGCATCGGTGAGGTGGTTGGCGCTCAGATGGGCGTAGAGCCATGCGTAGGCACTGTCGGGCTTGTAAAAGGTCACCGGGATATAAAGCCCGTGGAAATAGAGGGTTTTTACCGCTCCGTCCTGCATGGCCACCCATCGACCGGGCGTGATGGTCTGCTCGATGATACGGAGCTGGGCATCCATCCGCTGATCCATGGGCAGCTCGGTGAGATCTGCCGCAAGGGCAGGATCCGTGGTAACAGGCAGATCCAGGGGCAATACGGTGGGCAGCTCCTCCACCACCAGATAACGCCCGGACAGCTTGCGGGAGTGGACAAACGTCTGGATAAAGTCCCGGTGGGTCTGGGGGGAGACGCCGGAAATCCCGGTGCAGATGACCACCTGCGTGCAGCGCATCAGTACACCAAGACCGTCCATTGCTCGGCTTTCGCATTGGGCATCCTGAAGAAACCGCCAGAGGGCGGCACCGGCAGGAGTGCTGCGGATCCGACCTGCGTGCATCGATCGGATGGCAGGATCGGCAATGCCAGAGTCGGCGATCAGACACACCCGCACGCCGGGGGACTGCATCAGCATGGCAAAATCGGCAAAATTGAAAAACGGCGCATCGATCAGCACATTGACGGTGCGCTGGAGAAAAACACGGCGGTCGGGATCGTCCCCGGCGCACAGATCCAGCAGCAGGCAATCCAGATTGGACACGGTATCAGGATCGGCCGCCGGGAAGGTCAGAACTGTGGGAGCATCCTCCAACTGCGCCAGCAGAGGGTCGGAGAAATCCTCCCACCGGCGCAGAGATGCAGCATCCGAAAGGGGTGCTGCGAAAATGGGGGAATCCGACGGCGTGATGATCTGGTAGCCATCGGCTGCCGCTCGGTCGAGGATCGGGGCATAGGCAGTAGAATCAGACACGCACAGCACAACCGACTCGCCGGAGCGGACGGCATGATCCAGAAACGGCACGCCCACGGTGGCTGTTTTCCCGGAGCGTGGCTTGCCGTAGCACAGGATGCTCTTGCCCAACAGATCCGGTTCGGAAAGCCCGCCGGAGTAGTTTCGGCAGGCTTTATACAGAAAATTGGAGTGGAGCATCAGTCCATCTCCTTGGAGATCAGCGACTCGATGTAGGTGCTGAGGTTGATGCCCTGCTTAGCAGCGGCGCGCTTGGCGTACTCAATGCAGGATGTGGGGATATAGGCATTGAGGTAGGCCTTGCTGTCATCATCGGCGACCTCGCCGAACGCCTGCTCGTACTCGTCGGCGGACAGCTTTTCCTCCGCCCACTCCCGGGCTTCGTCCCAGGTCAGGGGCATGATCCGCTCTCCGCTGGCCCATTGCCGTGTGCCGACTTCCTTGGCGTACTGGGAGCGTGGGCCACCCTCGCCGAAAATAAAAAACTCCCCGGTACGCTTGCGGTACAGGGTCTCCTCGACCCAGTTAAAATCCCGCCTGGTGTAGGGATTGCTCCACTCGCCCACGCATTGGGCGGTGGCGGTGTCGTAAACCTTGCCGTTGATGATCTTTTTCATAATGCCCTCCTTTTGCGGTTGGCGGGGATGATCCCCGCCGATAGTGGTTGATGAATAAGCTTTTTACTGTGACTTGTGGGTTCTGAGATATTTTTCAATGTGTTTTCTCACCCACTCCTTTTCCTCCCACTCGTCGATCCATTTGATTCGGTATTTGTGTCCGTTTCTGCCCAAGCGGTAGTAGTCCTCGTCGTCTGTGCCAATCGTTTCGCAGACTAGGCTCTCTCTGGTGGGGCTTGTGAAATTGAAATCCTCGAACCAATGAGTCCCGTCTGAGAGGTCGAATGTCACTACTGGGGGCAAGGTGTGCGTTACCTGGCCGTAATCTTCTCTCTCCCCTTCTTCGTTGTAGTAAATTACCTCGGGGTAGTCAATGGCGGTAACGATGATATCGGTGCCCTCGTACGCCTCCATGTAATTTCCGATAAGATCTCCAACTTTCATAATATCCTCCTTTTTGTGGGTGGCGGGGTAATCCCCGCCGATAGTGGCTGACGGATCAGAAGATTTCCACGCCGAGTCTGTCGGCGGCTTCTTGTATGACATACTCGAAAGTGTCTCCGTCTGCGGATTCCCACTCGGACTCCATTTTAGCGGCGACGCATAGTTTTTTTGCGTCTTCTAAAATCCAGATGTCAGATGTTCGGATTCTTTCGGCAAGTGCCATGATGTCGGGATCTATGGGGGAGTCGTAAACGCCGTACTTAGCGATCTCAGCATCGGATGCCTTGTGGAGCTGATCCATCGCTTCGTCCAGCCCCATGCGTAGCAAGTCCCAGCCCCGGTCGTAAACCTCTGCTATATCCATGCAGACGGGGCAATCGCTGCCGAACCAGGCGTCCATGTGCTCGGCGTTGGGGATGAAATAGATCTTACTCATTGTAGTATCCTCCTTATCTCGTTTCAACCTCTTCGTGTCCATACCGATCAGCACGGATTTCCAGCGTGCGGTTAAATCCGCAGTCTGTGGCAGTCACACACCATGCGTCTTTTGCATCATCAAAGACCGGTGTGCCGGTGATCACAAGATCATTATCTTCGGCGTAGTAAGAAGCAACCTTCATCGCTTCGCCAGCGTCGAACAGATGGCTTTTCGTCGGCGTCACATAGCTGTACTCAGCGAAGCGGGGACCTTCGATCTCGTCAGCCCATCCGTCCTCGTCAATGGTGCAGCGCTCCAGCCAATACTCGCTCACCTCAGCGTCACACCGAGTGGTGTCGATGGTGCAGGTCAGCTCAGAAAGGGATGCAACTGCCTCTGCTTCTTCCTCAATCGGCCAGCGCCGGATCTCGATGGCGTCCTCGTCATGGTTGAATGCAAACCCTTCGAGATCGATAGGCAGCCCGGAGAACTTCGGTGCCCTGGCGTCAGCGTGCCGCAGAATGATGGTGGTATATTCCATGGTGTTTCCTCCTTTTACCGGGATGTTATTCGACATGGCAATGAGCTGTTTCCTCTATCAGCCGAGCAATCCTATCACTATCTTCGACGAATGCGATAAAGTCTTTTACGGAGCGAAAGGTAGGTCTCATTACCAACCCGCCCCATGTTATTTCAGCGCAGATATTTCCATATTTGTTAGGAGTCGTGCATTTTAGCCTTGCTGTGCCATCGATTCCATCGAACTTAAATTTTAATTCCATCATTTGAATACCCTCCTTTGGCGGTAGGCGGGGGGCACCCCCCGCTTTAATGGTTATCCACGACATAGTCATATGCGTTTTCGCAAATCTCTTCCCATTTGTCCCGGAACTCCATTGCGTCCAGTTCAGACGGCTTTTCATCGCCGTCATACCAGATTTCGGAAAGATCCTCCATCCAAACCAGATTCTTGGACAACTCATTCAGCTCGTTCAAAATGAACTGATCGTAAGCCTCGTCCATTTCGGCATCGTCAAAATCGGGGCGGCTCAGTGAACCATATTCAGACCACTTGTCAAAAACATACATTGCCATTTTTATTTACCTCCTGTTTGCTTCTCTTGGGTAGGCGGGGGGATCCCCCCACCTATGGCTTTAACCTACGATAGTAAGTTTGTAATACCGATCTGCATTAATTTGGGGGTCATAATAGCGGAGAAAAGGGACATTGCTGCCGCACAGGACTTCGTGGATCAGATGACTCACTCCAGCCGGATCGACCAGCAGGGTTTCCCCGGACTGACTTTCCCACACTTCCCAGCCTGCTGGGATCTCAACGGTCAGGCGATCCCAGCAGACGGCACGGGCATGAGGGTTATGGTAGGTGTATACATTGACCTTTTCGGCGCCCAGCACGCCATAGTTGCAGTAGATATCAATCGTCATTATTAAGTCCTCCTTGATGTCTGTGGTATTCCTTTAGCGTGACTATATTATAGCATGGAGTTACAAATAAGTCAATATCAAAAGAGAGATATAAGCAAGAAAAATAGACAAAAAAATAAGAGAAAAGACAACAAAATGCACAAAAAGAAGAAAAATGGTCAAAAAAAGAAATCCCCCCTAATGTAGTTATTATCCTACATCAGGGGGATCTTGTCATCTCCGGGCATGAAGCACAAGTGCCAGGATAAATATCAATAGACCCACGCTCAAGAGCGCCAGCGCCCAGATCCGATGCGTAGGATAGAGATCCGGCAGTTCCAGCTCCGGCGGAATCCGCACCGTAATCTGATTGGTCTGTCCCTCCTCCAGCCGGATCGGAGACTCCCGCAATAGGTCATATCCATCGACTCCCTCTGTCAGGAGCAGACCATAGTCACCGGCACTCAGCCCGGTGACGGAGATGGATCCATCTGCTCCAGCTACAAGAGCCGTAGCGCCCTTCAGATCCGCCGTCCAGCCGGTGCAGCGGTATACACCATCCTGCTCCAGCTCTGCGATCAGATATTTCCCTGCGTCGCCCCGAAGCGCAAAGGAGGTATGCTCCAGATCCTCCGGGGGATGCAGCCCATCGGTATAGTCAACCGCCACGGTCAGCGTGGCATCCGGCATGGCTGCGGTAGCCGGTGCGGTCGCAGCAGCCACCAACAGGAGGCAGACCCACAGTCCGGCAAGCAGCCGGTAGATCTTGGCCATCTCATCACCCCCGGCTCTGCTTCTGCCGTCCCTCAATGATGAGCCGGTACATTTTGCGGTCGTCTTTCGAAAGTTCAAAAATTGCCATGGCCTGCTCCAGATCGATGTGCTGCCGACGCATCAGGACGATCAGCAGCCGTGTCACCTGATCCGTCTGAGCGCTACGCTTTATGGACTCCCGATCTGCCGCAGCGCCGTGCCGGATCCCCAGCTCAAAGGCTTTCCGCAGCCGGTTGTCCATGTCGGCATCACCCGTCAAAAGCTCCGCTAAAATTCGGTCTGTCTTACTCATTTTTTCTTTTCCTCCATTTTCTCCGGCGGTAGCGCCGGTGTTTCTTTTTCCCGGAGTGTGCCCACAGAGCTGCCCACACCCTGTCGGGCATGGACAGCTTCTATGGACAACTCCTACTGCGTCACGGCAGGGCTTGCAGCCCCGCAGGGGTGATCTTCAGCAGATCGATCCTGCTCTGCTACACCCCGCTATCCTGATGATCAAATTTTTATTTTTTCTTTTTTGTTTTTCTGGGGCGGACAGAGATTCCGCCAAAAGGGTAGACTGCCCCTATGCCAGCAGCTCATCATACGGGGCATAGACATGGACCCGGACGCCGGTTCCGTCGTATTCGTACTCGTCAAAACTGGTCAAACTGCCGAATTGAGCGACACCACTTTTTTCTTTCCTCTCGTTAAAGCCCATCGTTATCTGGTTAATAAATATATGCTTGTCAGATTTCGGACCACCCCCCACACAGGGTGCGGCGATGGGGCGGCTGACCACCAGATCCGTGAGGTAGTAGGAGTTGGCAGCATGGGATTGATCCATCTTTTTGCAATGCTTTCGGATGGCCGCCTGCGCCACGCTCAGCGCCCTTGCGGCATAGCACACGGTAGACTTGGCCATCTCCAGACCAGCGGCGCAGGCGTCCTTCAGAAGCCCGGCAATCTGCCGCAGAGAGGGGAAAGCCCTGCCTGTCCGACCGGCGCAGCGGTACAGGTACAGCAGTTCCGCAAAGGCAGCCGGGGTCAGATCATAGCCCAGGATCTCCCGGCGCACCATGGTGTAGCCGCCGGTGCGCCGAACCCAGCAGTAGCTATTGGAGGCGTAGCCGAGCCGCCCCAACCGTTCATTCCAACGGTAGTTCCGGCTCTTGATGATGTACCCGCCGTTGACCAGCTCCCGGATGGCCTGCTGCACGGTGGTGGTGCTGCACCGGGCGATCCGAGCCAGCGCAGCGATGCTGACGGTGACGGATCGGTTCTTCCGCCCGGACAGCAGCAACAGCGCCACAGCGATCCGCTTTGTACTGTACTGAACAGCGGTGTCGTTGATCAGGTCGTTGGGGATCATTGCCACGGGATGCAGATACATCATTTTTGTTCACCTCTCTCTATTTTTCTTGTTTGCTGGATCGAACCAGTTTTTTCGGGACGATGCCCAGGTCATTTCAGGATTTTCTATCGGCTCCAGAGGGCTGGTTTTTTGCCCCTTTTTTCTTCCTCTGGTTGGCGTTTTTCCACCCACCGAATAGGTGGGTGGAAAAACATCTTTTTTTCACCTCCTCCCGGTAGGGAGTGTTAGGACAAGATCCGTATGCGAGGACACAATGTGGACACGCTGTGTCCACATTGCGTCCCCACATACAGGACTTGTTGAGGGCTGCGCCCCCAAACCCCCACTATGTCTGACATTGCAAGGGGTCAAAGGGAACGACCAAATCTGCGCTGTTTCTTTTCCTCTGGTTGGGGCTGCCGCTGCTTTTCTTTGGCAGCCATGCGTTCTTCTTTTTTCAAGGCTTTCAGTTTTTTCTGAAGCGCCTTTTCCCGCATCAGGCTGTCATGCCATCGGTCGAGGTATTGATCCGCAAGCTGCTGCTGTTTTTCCTTGTACTTTCGCCCGTCGGCTGATGTCTGGTAGCGGGTGGAGATCTCTCCCTCTTTCCGTCGCTGGGTCTGGATCACCCGCAGCTCGTCCTCCAGTTCGGATCGGATGTTCTCCCGGGACTGGTGGGGCAAGGCTTCCAGCAGACGGATCCCTTCCGCCAAATCCTGCGGAAGGTGATCTCCCCGGATATACAGATGTGCCAGCCGGTACTGGGCGTAGGCGGATCCTGCTTCAGATGCCCGGAGCAATAACTGCTCTGCCTTTGCCGGATCGTAGCTGCCGCCGGTGCGGTTGAGGTAGATCCCGGCAAAGGTGAACATGGCACCAGAGCTGCCAGCTTCAATCGCTTTTTCTAAGTATGCAGCCGCCGCCCTTGCGTCCTGCTTCACGCCTAAGCCCTCTTGCAGCATCCGAGCCATTCGGGTGTAAAGCCGGTCATCCACAGCTTCTCCGGCGGCTTCAATGGCGCAAAAACGCCGATAGGCAGTTGCGTACCACCGTTCCGATTCTGCCGGATCCGGGGCGGTTCCAATGCCCTCACGATACATTCGCCCAAGCTCATAGGCTGCATAGGCGTTGGAGCCGGTGGGGTTGTTTGCGGCCATGAGATATAGCTGTAAGGCACGCCGGTCGTCTGGAGCGACTCCATTGCCCTGGCGGTACATACTAGCTAGAGTGTAAGCGGCAAAGGTATTTCCACCTGCTACCGCCTTTTCAAAATATGTCGCTGCCTTGCGGACATCTTCCGGCGTTCCGACTCCGTGGAGATTCATCATTGCCATGCGGTAATACAGGCGGTCATCGCCCCGTCCGTTCTCCTCCAGCTGGCAGAAGCCCTGATATGCAGTGGCATACCACTTGGCAGCTTCTGCCGGATCCGGGGAAATGCCTTCTCCCTTTTCATACATCCGTCCCAGTTCGTAGGCTGCATAGGCGTTGGGTGCGGCCGGATCGTCAGCTGCCTGCCGGTAATAAAGGAGGGACTTTTCAAAGTCTCTGGGCACATCAACGCCCTTGTGATACATGGTGGCAAGCCGGAATGCTGCTGTGCGATTTCCTGCATCGATTGCCTGTTCCAGATAGGAGATAGCGGTGGTTGGATTATAGAATGAATACTCTTTTTGAAGATACAATTTTCCAAGGGCACACATGGCATCACCGTTTTTTAGGGCAGCAGATTTTTCGTAATAGCGCCTTGCGGTGTCGATATCCTTTTCGGTGCCTGTGCCGGATTCGTACATGGTTCCCAGCCGGTAAAAGATACGGTCATCCGGGGAATCATCCACGGATTTTTCAAATCCTTGAACCGCCTGTTTGGCTCGGCGCTGGGCTTCTGCCGGATCGACAGGGGTGCCAATGCCCTTTTGATTCATCCGCCACAATTCATAGGATGCAAAGGGATTTCCGGCAGGACTGTCTGCTGCGATTTTGAATAGTTGATACGCCTGCTCCTCAGAGCGCTGAACGCCTTGTCCCCGGAGATATTGGTTTGCAAGTGCGTAGGCGGCTGGGGCATTCCGTTCGCCGTGGACGGCGCTCTGGAACCATCCGGCAGCTTCTTCGTAGTCCTGCTTCACACCCCACCCAAGGGCATACAGCTTGCCGATCCGATACTGCATATATCCCTTCTTTCTTTCGGTGGGTTCTTTCTCCCGGAACATCTGCATGGCTGCCTGAAAATAGCGGTGCGCCTTGGCATCGTCCTGTTGGCAGCCAAGTCCCTGCATATGGAGCTTGCCGAGGTCATGGACGGCAAATCCATTTCCTGCGGCAGCCTCCTGTTGGAGCAGGGCGTATGCTTGCTCCGGCTGTGCGGGGGTATCTTTGGTTCCGTATAGCAGATTCCTTGCCTGTTTGTAGCCATCTGTCCACCAAGTTCCGGGGGAGGATGGGAACACCATAGGCGGCTCTTCCGGGAAAGGATCTATCTCTGCCACATCTGCCGGTTCTGCCGGCTCCGGGGCAGCAGGGGCTGAGTACGGCTGCTTTTGGAATACTTCCTGGATCTGCGCCGGGTCGATGCCCAGCGTATCCAGCCGGATGGGATTTTTCCGATCCGGGGGTAAAATACTCCATGTATTGCCACGGATGGTCAGGGTGATCCCTTCCGTTGCTTTGAGGATCTGCTGCATCTCGTGTACGCTGTGGCTGGATGCTGCCGCCATCCATAGGACACGCTCCAGCCGATCCTGATCCATGCCCTTGCTGCGCTTGCGTTCATCTGCAATGGCATTGTTGTCCTGCACCACCCAGCCGTGGGATCTGGTATACTCCATAAGCCACTCGTGATAATGCCGTCGGAATTCAGCAGAATCTTGATGCTTAAATCCGGCCTTTGTTTCCCAAAGTGGAACATTACCATCATCATTTCGGAACATCCATGGCTGTTCCGCTCGATTT
The DNA here is from genome assembly GCA_937890525.1 of uncultured Clostridia bacterium. Taxonomy (GTDB): domain Bacteria; phylum Bacillota; class Clostridia; order Oscillospirales; family Oscillospiraceae; genus Faecousia. Next base: position 29,312 of record CALADI010000032.1, read on the forward strand.
ACAGCACGAACGCTGTTGATGGTGATATGGATATGGTCATTATCTGTGTCCCGGTGGACGGCAATTAGGGCATCAAAGCCTTGTAGATTCTCCCGGACAAAGGCTTTGCCTTCCTCCAGCAGATCCTCCATGGTCATATTGGGACGATCTTCTTCCGGGTGGGAGATGATGTATTCGTGATTTTTGTCATCGTTATAGCCACGATTTTTTCCAAATGCCACATTGGTGCGGACACAGGCAATTTCCCAACGCTCTGGCACATCATCTGCTCCGGCAGCATTTACATAAGCCAGAGCGTAGTTCTCCCGCTCCTGAAGCAGTCCATTTTCATCCAAAACGGGTTCGTAATGCCCTGTGGTCTGATCTTCCATATGCTTGTAGCGGTAGTATTCATAGATATCTCCATATGTAGCGGTTTTGGAAGTATTATGGACGATAACAGCCATTATAGTCGATCTCCCCATTTGGTAAGTTGTTTGGTAAGCCGCTCAATGTCACGAATGGTCTGTACTAACTCTTTCCATTCTTCCGGGGCAAGCTCTCGCTGTCCCTCATTGGGTTTGATGACCATCTTGAGCAGACCGCCTTGTCTGCCGATCTCTGCCCGGAGCAGTTCCAGTTCGTCCAGAATCGCCATGTTGCTAAGGCTCCGTTCCTCGATCTGGATGCGCCCGGTCAATGCAGCCCGGCGAAGGAATTCACTCTGAGACAAACCAGAACGGGCAACTCTGCGGCGATAGTGTTCAAATTCTTCTTTTGAAAGGAAAAAATGAATCTCAATAGGTCTGCGGCGCCCAGAAGTTTTTTTCCTTTTCGGATTTTCTGGCTTTTGTTCCGGCTCAGGCTCTTGTACCGGCGTGATGGAAGTCCGACCGCTGTTGCCCCGGATCTGTCTCATAAGCTCCTCGAAGGATTCTTTCTTTGGGATCCGTTCCGGGTGCAGGGTCAGCTCCGTGGGGATCCCCAGCCACTCGTCCAAATCCTGCGGGCGCTGCATTGCCGGACTGCTGATCAGCCGTGTGCAATCATCATCCGGCTTCAATCCAATCCAGATAACATTGTTCGGTGTATAGCAATACCAGCCAAGGGGCAGCTCTCCGGACTTCCATTGGGCTTCCGTTACTTGTTTGGCGTATTCCCACGGCTCAAGCCGGGGCTTCGGCTCTGGTTTTGATGATGTTCGGTTCCATAGTGCCATAGACAGCACCTCCTATTGTCGTGTAAACTGTTCCTTTTCCAGCCACGCTTCATATGCCATGCGGTACTGGGCAGCATCAGCAGTATGCTCATATGCCTCCTGAAGCTCTGCAACACGGTCAGGGTCATCCGAATCACTTTCAGCCAATGCACACAGCTCCCGGTATTTCTCCATGCCGCCCAGATATAGAACTGGTTCAGGATTGATTTGCGATACATACTGCTCAAGCATGGTCGATTCATATTTCGCTACCCCATGGAAGAAGCTGACTCCGTGGGTTTCCTTGCCATAGATGCAGCCTACCTCTCCAAAATTGTAATATGGATCAGAGTAATAGTCGATGATGACCACACGCTCATGGACGGGGACTGCCACATACTCGATCTGACCATCTTTGAGAAGCAGATCCGCACGATATCCGTCCTGCCGAAGAAGCTGGTATATTTCGGACAGCTTCTCCTGTTTGTGGATGCTGGCACATATGCCGCTGACCGACAGGCTTTCCCGGAGAAGCCAGTCTTTGTAAATCTGTTCATAGATGAACGGATCTGCTATGTAATCAGGGCAAGAAGTTGTCAGAATTTTTCTCTCCCGGATGACCGACTTACAGTATTCTCGGAAGAAACCGATAAATCGCAGGGAGATATCGTCCCGCTTTGGTATATGGTTTGAAGCAAACAACTCTCCCAAACAATAGCGATCTTGCGCCTCATCATATGCTGCAATAAACCGCCTGCCTCGTTTTTCAAACGAAACATATCTCAGGACGCCATTCTGTCTCAGTAGTTCGGATCGATAACTATCTTGTAGGAGCTTGCGGTATAGTTCCATCAGCTTTTGTTCTGTTTTTGCCATAAATACCTCCATCATGGGATGCCCCTCTGCTGCCAGAGGGGCATTTTGTATCAGCGCACCTTGCCCCGGCTTGGGGGAGAATTCTTCTGAGAGATCTTCTCAGGATTCTTCTGTGCATATTCCTTTGCGGACGAAACAATTTCTTGCAGCGAACTTCTTGGGGCTTCCTTTTTTGCTTGCGCTGCTTCCAAAGACTTTTGGTATGCGGGATTCTCCCAATGTCGTTCAAAGGATTCTTGTACCTCCGGCACTTTTTCCTTTACCACATCGAACGATTTTCCCTGATATTTATTCTGCAAATACGATACCATTTCCGAATACTCAGGATATTGTCCCAAGGTATATGTTTCCTGCCGGTAGTCATCTACATGGGCAGCACCTCTTCGATACAGCAAATGCCCATTTTCCCAGACTGCGGTACTTCCTTCAAAGGCTTCCCACCCGGATTCAATCGTGTACCCTTGAATATCGATCTGGTCATTTCCGCATCGAAACGAAACTTCCGTTACACCACCCTGCATTGCATTTACATCTACCTTATGCATGGCATCTGCGATGTCCTGAATCGTGTATGTTTTCTGTTCTGCTTCCATACTACGCTGTTCCATCATCCGCTCCACCGCCTTGGACATATCGGCAGCAGAGATCGCCGGATCTGCAATTCGGCTCACATCCAGTCCATTTTGCAGACCACGAAGCAGCATTTCCATTTGCCACATATTAAACTTGGGATCTGCATATTGGCTCACATCCACACCGCTCTCCAGCCCTTGCCGGATCGCTTTCATCTGGCCATTGTCATACTTCAAATCCGCATAGATCGACACATCCACCCCGTGCTCCATCCCTTCACGAATTTCGCGCATCTGGTAGCCGTCGTATTGAGGATCTGCATAGCGGGAGACATCCAGTCCATTTTCAACGCCATCCCGGATCTCCAACATCTGATCGGTATCATAGACGGGCTTTGCGTAGGCGCTCACATCTTTGTGGTTTTTCATATCGCAGCGGATCTGATACATCTGCTGACTGCTAAATGCCGGGTCGGCATAGGTGCGAATGTCAAGCCCTCTGACTGCGCCTCGTTCCAGTTCCTGAAGCTGCCCCAAGTTGTATTGGCGTGCCCGGAGCTGACGAAGGGAGATCCCCAGCGCCTTGGCAACGACTTTCTTCTGTTGTTTCTTGGCATCCTTTGCAAGAGCGTAGCGGAAGTCCACCCGCTTGAATCCGATGCTGTCGCAGAAATAACAACCTTTTTTTACGGATGGTTCGGAACGCTTGACTCGGACAATGTCGGAAACCGAAAGAGAACGGCTCGTGTATCCAAACGGATGCTCGATATTGAACTTGCGGTACACATCCTCCAGCGTTTGGCAGTTGACTGTTCCGTCGAAAACTTTGTCGTAGATCCTGGCAGGGATCTCGGTGATGTTCTTTCGCTTTAGGAAATCTGTATTCATGAAGCACAGATCGTCCTTGTCTCGTTCTGTGTTGATCTGATAGATCTCAATTTCCATAGTTCCACTCCTTCTTGTGGGATGCCCCTCTGATACCAGAGGGGCATATGGTCATCTTGTGCGTCCCTGTGTCGGGGTAGGGGCGCTGCGGTCGAACTTCTGGGGGTTGTCTGCGGCAAACTGTTTGGCAGATGCTCGGATCTCATCCAGAGCGTTTCTGCGCTTTTCCTGCACCGGCGGTTGGGGCAGCTCCTGCTCCAGAGATTCCTCCGGCGCTGGGGCGGCAGTTTGGGAATTCTTGGCCATGTCCAGATCCAGCATGATATTCAGTTCGGTGAGCCGGGCTTTCTTTTCAGTCAGTTCACCATCTTGAGCAAAAGGCTTTTGCACTTCCACTTTGGCATTCTCCATCTGCTTTTCCAGTTCGTCGATCCGTTCTATTGCCCAGTCTCGGCGTTTGGGAATGCCTGCCAGAGCATTATCCAGCCGGGTGATGATTCCTCGTGGATCCGTTCCAAGAGCCACCTTATGGCTCATAGCGCCCCGGAGCGTGATGAAGTATTCATTCTCCAGCGAGTTGTAGGCAAGTTTCATGTCAAAGCCACGGTAAGAACCGAGATGGATGGGTTCAGAGTTTTTCAAGCTATGGCATATGGTCAGTACCGCAGTACCAGCCTGTTCCTTGTCGGTAAACATGGCTTTTCCAATCTGCATTCCAGCAAAGCAGTCCTTGATTTGAGGATTGGCTTCCACGGTGCGGATGTCCTGTTCAAAGCCATCCCTTGCAACGATGGTACTTTGGATCTCAGCGGGGAAGTAGTTCATGATCCTGCTCTCAAGCTGGTACTTGTTCTTCAGGTAGCTGCTCTTGACCATCTCCAGACGGCTGACCTCCAGATCCAGATTCATCTTCTCGGCAATTCGGGGGTCGCTGACGCACAGAGATTTGATCTCAGCGTAGTTCAGCGCCTGCTCATCCACATCCTCGCAGGAACGCACAGGGGATTTGCCGGTCATGATTTGGCTGATAAATCTCTGCTTGTTCTCCAGCGTCTGATACAGATAGGCATCGAAAGTACCTTCTGTCACATACTGATAGACCAGTACCTCTTTGTTTTGGTTGCCTTGCCGGATGATCCGACCATTTCGTTGGGTCATATCAGAAGGCCGCCATGGCACATCCAGATGGTGCAGGGCGATGAGCCGATCTTGGCAGTTTGTGCCGGCTCCCATTTTCTCGGTACTGCCCAGCAGGATCCTTACTTGCCCGGAGCGTACCTTGGCAAAGAGAGCAGCTTTTTTCTTTTCGGTATCTGCATCGTGGATATAAGCAATCTCCTCCTTGGGTATGCCGGAGTCGATGAGCTTCTTGCGGATATCATCGTAGACATTGAACTTGCTGCCCTTCTTGGGGGTGGAGAAATCACAGAAGATCATCTGAGCGCTGCGCTGCTGGGTGGTGTCCTGCCAGATCTTCTGCACCTTGGCGATACAGGCATTCACTTTACTGCCCGGATCGTCCGGCAACATGGGATTGATGAGCCGCTGATCCAGTCCGATTTTTCTGCCGTCGGTGGTGATCTTGAGCATATTGTCCACGGACGGATCCACATTGCCGTTGTGGACAAGGTCAGCTCGCTGGGACAGGCTCTGGATCAGCTCCTTCTGATGTTCCGAGGGCTTGACCACGACGGTTTCAAATTTAGCATCCGGCACCGGCAAATGCAGTTCCTCTGCCGTTTTGATATCCGCTACCTCTTTGAACAGGTTCATCAGATCCGGCACATTATGGAACTTGGCAAGGCGAGTCCGTGCCCGATAGCCGGTTCCCTCCGGGGCAAGCTCAATGGAGCTGGTGGGTTCGGCAAAGGTGGATGCCCATGCATCGAAGTGGGTCAGACCCATTTCTTGGAGCTTGTCATACTGAAGATACCGTTGGACGGTGTACAGCTCGGACATGGAATTGGATACCGGGGTGCCGGAGGCAAAGACCACGCCACGGCTGCCGGTTTTCTCGTCCAGATATCGGCACTTCATGAACATATCAGAAGATCTCTGCGCATCTGAGGTGGAGATGCCGGCAACATTTCGCATTTTGGTGTGCAAGAACAGATTCTTGAACGCCTGACTTTCGTCTACGAACAGTCGGTCAACGCCCAGTTCCTCAAAGGTGATGACATCATCCTTGCGGTCTGTGGCGGAGAGTTTTTCCAGCCGCTTTTCCAGCGTCTTGCGCTGCTGCTCCATCTGCTTGATGCTGAAGTGTTCCCCTCTTTTTACAGCCATGTCTGCAATCGCTGCTTGGATGTCATCGATCTGACCTTGGATGATCTCCTGCTGACGCTCCATGCTCATGGGGATCCGCTCAAACTGGCTGTGTCCCATAATGATGGCATCATAATCGCCGGTGGCGATCCGGGCACAGAATTTCCGGCGATTTGCCGGTTCAAAGTCCTTTTTGGTTGTGACCAGCAGATTTGCCGACGGATACAAGGTGAGAAATTCCGAAGCCCATTGCTTAGTCAGATGGTTGGGAACCACGAACAAGGGCTTCTTGCACAGCCCCAAACGTCTGCTTTCCATTGCGGCGGCAGCCATTTCAAAGGTCTTGCCAGCGCCTACCTCGTGAGCTAGGAGGGTATTTCCACCATAGAGGATATGGGCGATGGCATTGCGCTGATGCTCCCGGAGGGTGATTTGGGGATTCATTCCTCCGAACACGATATGCTTGCCGTCATACTCCCGTGGGCGAGTCGAATTAAACCGCAGATTGTACTCATTCACAAGAGTTTCCCGGCGCTTGGGGTCATTCCAGATCCAGTCTGCAAATGCATTCTTGATGAGCTGCTGCTTCTGCTGGGCAGCGGCGGTTTCTTCTGCATTGAGAACAGCTTTTTTCGTTCCGTTGGCAGTCTCGATATAGTCATAGACTCGGATATCTTTCAGATTCAGCGTGTCTTGCAGGATCTTGTAAGCGCTAACCCGTTCCGTTCCGTAGGTGCTGTATGCCACAGTATCGTTTGCGCTGATATAGGTTTTGTTAGAGATCTCCCATTCGGCAGTTTGCGGACAGAATTCGACTTTCACATTTCGTTGCAGCCATCTGGGCGTATCAAAAGTCTCATACATGAATTGCCCAATGATGTCCTTGTCGATCCATGTGGCGCCCAGCCGGACATTGATCTCGGTTGCATCCAGCCATTCAGGCTGAGCTTCCGTTAGCGCCTCCACATTTACGGCGTAGCTGGAATCTGTTTGCGCTGCAAACTTTGCAAACTCCAGCTTCTGCCGTACATTGCCGGAAAGGTATTCATCGGAAGTGACCCATTGGTCATCCTGTTGGGGATCCCGGAAGATGACTCCCTTGAGTTTGTCGGTGATCTCGGACTCCGGCATACCATCCAGCAGCTGAGACATATACGCAAGATCCACCTCGCCACGGTATCCAATGCTCACCGCAAGGGCTTCGCTGGGGGTGTCCACCCGGTCAACCGGCTTGGCAGCGGCGATGGTGCGCTTGGTAAAAATATCTGCCTTGCCCTTAAAATTGCCATCGGAGTCCAGCTGTTCAAGGGAACACAGACGGTAGTAGGCGCTGTCGGCATCCATGACCTTTGCGTTTGCCCGGTCGTTGATCCGCCCATATTTTTCTGCAAAGCGGTCATATGTCTCGTTTAGAACCGCTTGCTGCTGGGAGAGCTGATCATCCGAGCAGTCATCCATCTGGAGCTGAAGCAGCTTATTGGCAGCATCTCTCAGACCGATCAATGCCGTGAGCCGCTCTGTATTGCCCTCCACAAGGGTCATCACATCGCCGTCACGGAAATATACCTTTCCGCTACGGATGGTGTAGGAGTAGTTCCGCACCTCCGGGTCGGCAGGAAGCACCGTACTGTCCGGGATCGCCTCGATGAGGACTTCGGCAGGGGCTTCGACGCATTGATATCTGCCTTGGATCTGGGTGATTGCCCCGGCAAGCTGCTGTGCAAGATCTGCTCCGGGGGTGGGAAGTACCGTCAGCTCCTCGCCGTAACGCCCGGACTTGGTGGTAAGCTGCCCCAAGATCATCTCCGGGTGTTCCACAAAGTAGCTGTTCATGGGAAGATGCCCGGAGGTCAGATCCAAATGCACCCAGTCCGGGGAATCGACGATGGGGTGTTCCCGTTTTTGCAGGAAGATGATATCAGATACGACTTCCGTACCGGCGTTTGCCTTGAACGCATTGTTGGGCAGCCGGATTGCACCTAACAATTCCGCACGCTGGGCAAGATACGCACGGACGGCAGAGGATTTCTGATCCATGGTGTAGCGGCTGGTGACAAATGCCACGATACCGCCGGGACGCACCTGTTCCAGTGCCTTGGCAAAGAAATAGTTGTGGATGGAGAAGCCCAGCTTATTGAAGGCAGGGTCATTCACTTGGTACTGTCCAAAGGGTACATTGCCAATGGCCACATCGAAGAAGTCATGCCGGTCGGTGGTTTCAAAGCCGGCAATGGTGATCTCTGCCTTGGGGTAAAGCTGCTGGGCTAGTCTGCCGGTAATGGAGTCCAGTTCCACGCCGTAGAGCTTGCTGCCCTGCATCTGCTCCGGCAGCATCCCAAGGAAATTACCTACGCCCATAGACGGCTCCAAGATCCTGCCGCCTGTGAAGCCCATCTGAGCAAGCGCATCGTACATCGCCCGGATGATGGTCGGTGAAGTGAAATGGGCATTCAGGGTAGAGGCACGGGCAGCGGCATACTCCTCCGGGGTCAGCAGCTCTTTGAGCTGTTCATATTCTTTCGCCCAGGACTTTTTCTCAGGATCGAAGGCATCATCCAGTCCACCCCATCCGACATATTTCGACAAGATCTGCTGCTGTTCCGGCAGCGCCTGCATTTTTTCTTCCTCTAGTTGCTTTAGCAGACGGATGGCGGCGATGTTTGCAGCAAATTTCTCACGGGGTGTGCCTTCTCCCAGATGATCGTCAGTGATCTGGAAGTTCTGGGCATTGCGGCGGACGGAATCGTTATTCCGCTCTGGATCTGCCTGCTTTGTCTTTTCTGCCAAGTCCTGATTTTGCGGCAGGGGGAAATCCCCAAACTGCTGGATGTACTTCTTCTCCGACCGGGAGTAGATGGCAGCACCCTCGTAGCGGAATCCGTCCGGCTCCGTAGAGCCGTCCACAAAGCCCTGAGCAGCCGCCTGTGCCGCTTGAAGCGTTTGGTAGTCCCGTTTATCATCGTATCCGTTTTCGACGGAATGATAGGTTGTGACCTGATAGGGGGGCTGCATGGCAGCTTCGTACTGATCGATCTGCTCCGGGGTCAGCCATTCCGGCTTTTCAGACAGGGCATCATAGAGCTGGCGCATCTTCTTGATTTGCAGTTGCACATCTCCAGCCCAAAGTTGCTTAGGGGATCGATTTCCCCCTCCAAGGAAGTAGTCACAGTCCGACTTGAGCCGATCCAGCAGACGATATTCCATCGTCTGCTGAGGTTCCTGAGTCGGCTCTGCCGGCAATTGAGGAAGCGGATGCCCCATATTGGCGGCGATCCGGCTTTGCTGCACATAGTCCAGCATTGCGGTGGCATACGCTTTCTTTTCTTCCTCGTCTACGGACAGCATCTTCTTGGCTGCTGCCTCCATTTTGGAGAGGGAGTCGTGCAGCTCTAGGATGGTGCAAACCTTGCTGTGATGTTCGATGGCGGCAGCTTCTTCCGGCCATGCATCCGCACCATAGGTGCCTGTATATCGTTGCTGATATCCGGAATCCGTCCGGCTCTCATACACCGCCCGAATGTGCTGGAGCAGGGTGCCGTCTCCGTCACCAAAGTCCTGCCGCCCTTCATAGGACTCCAGACTGCCGTCATTCACAAAGTCAATGCGGAACTTTGTCTTGTCGTACCAGGATCCTTCGTAGTCCGGGGCTTCCCGCTCCTCACGACGGGTAGCATCCAGCGTTCCAAACAGCGCATTCGCTTGGTGAAGCGGGAGCTTCTGACCGTCCTCCAATTCAGCACTTTCAGACCAGATGACCGTCACAAGAGGTTCTTGGGAAGTGGGGAATTTGAAGTGCGAATTGCGGTCATCCAGTTCCAGCGTCCGCTCAAAGCTTTCTCGGTTTTCCACTCTGGTAATGGGGTAGACCAAGGTGGGATCCATCAGGTCGATATGATGGTCAGAGATCTCGGTGATCTTGTAGGCGGTATCGTCCAGATATGCAGTTTCCCCCTTGTGATAGTTCCAGAGATATTCGGGAACATCCTGGACGGGTGAAACAGTTTCGGGGGCAGCGGAAGCAGGCTGGTCAAGATCGATTCCCTCCGGCGCAGAAAGGGGGGCGGGCTTGTCAGGCGCTGCTACTTCTGCAAGCAGTTCCTGCTCATCCAGCTTGGCATCTTGCATCTGGGCGTAGGCTGCTGCCTGCTGAGCCGTCAGATACCGTCCTTGCCGGATCAGGGTATCGATCCGGGCGGCAAGCTGCGGCCATGTCAAAAGGACATCCTTGCATTCCTGTTTTTTATACAGCATTCCCTTGGAGTCCGTCCATACACCGCTGCCGGTTGCGCCGGACAGGGCATGGGATTGACCGCCGATCCCATATTCTTCCTTCAGGAAATCGGCTTTCTCTTTTGAGTTGTGGGGCTGGGAAAAGAATGTATAGATACGCTCTGCACCACCCGACATTGAAGCTCTGCCAGCGATTGCGGCATCCAGTTCGTCCTCTGTAATGAACTGTTCCAGTTGGGGAGGAGCGATCATGGATCCGTCAAATTCCCGACGGGGAAGTTCCAACGCCAGAAGGTTCTGGTAGATCACACCATGCTTGTGGTAGTGGAAACGCATGAGGTCGTTGTCCTTGGCATATGCCCGGAGGAACTGTTCGTACTCCTCCACCAGTTCCTTACGGAAGTGGGGCTTGGACAGCTTCTCGGCAATATTCGCCACTTCAGTCGGGGCGCCGGTTCTGGGCTGATCCAGACAAGTCAGATAGAGCGCCGCCTGATCGTTGCGGTCATGGTGTACATACCAAAGATTCTGAGAGATGGTATTGCGGAAGTAACCTTCCGCCTCTGCCAGTTCCACGGTGGTGGCAAACTGTCCGGCTTCCAGCAGCTGGCTGATCCGCTGGGCGGCATCCTCCCAAGAGATCACCTTGGCGTTGGGATGCCGTGCAGCAGCCGAGCCTTGGGCAAGGTGGATCCCATCCACTGCAAACCACGCACAGTATCGGCTGCCGGAAGGACGAATGAATCCGTTGCCGCCACGATAAAGCTCTGGTAGTCTGGCAGGCAGATCCTCCATCTGCTTTTGGGCAATGTCGGTGATGATCTCCCGGTGGTGATCCACATTGCCCCCCAGCCGCAGGACATGGTCAATATCCTCCTGAGAAAAGGAAAATGCGGAGGGCTGATTGCTCTCCGCATTTGTCACATATGTCATTTGCTGGGCTTCAGGGGCAAACATGGAAAACTGTCCATCCACCTCAGCTTGGGGCTTTAGGTGCAGATCAGCTCCGCCATGATGATCTCCCGTGCCTGATTCCGGCAGTTTTCCATCAGCGCTGCCCACTTCATGGGATCGCTGCTCCTCAGCGCCATGGTTGCTCCGGCTGCCTTCGCCAGTTCGGGCATCATGGTCTCCATGCGCTGCTCCGCTGTCTTGTCGATCTCCCTCAGATGGGGGTACAGCTCCTGAGACAGCAGCATTGCCGAGTACATTCCGGGACGGTGTTCCTTCAGATAAGTCCGACGGCGATTGCCCCAGAATCCCAGCGGTGCCGGCTCCTCCTGCTTCATCTGAAGGTCGGGAATGAAGTAGTCCCCCTCCCTCCGATAGGTCAGTCCGTTCTTCTCGTTGTAGTAGCTGTCCGGCAGCTTCTGTCCTTCCTCGATTTTCATAGCGTTCAAATCTCCTTTCATTGACCAATGCCAGCCGCTCTGCCTGCTGGATACATTGGCTGATTTGTCTTAACAAGCTGAAGTCGTTGCGTACCTTGGCATTGCCAAGCTGCACTGCTATCTCAAAGGTTCCGAACCGGGTGAGGAAGTCCGCAAACTTCTCCTCCGGGAACTGGGCAGGAAAACCGCACCGCCGCAGCGTCGTATAGGTATTGCTTTCGGTGAGCAGCGCCTTGTACTGCTGTTCGAAGTCCTTCTGGTCTGCTTCGGAAAGTCCGCTTTGCTCCAATGACCAGAGGATATCTTCCTGATCCACCAGCCAATGGGCTTGCACTTTCTTTTCCACTACGGCTCGGATGGTCTCGGAAAGGTCTGTGCCGGACACCTGATACATGGTCTCCAAGCGCTGCTGAACATATGCCTGATGCCGCTGCTCCATGATCCACGGATGGGGGGACTTTGCATTTCTGCCCACCCCGGTATCTGTGATATCGAACACATACCGCAGTTTTGTGTACTGTCCATCGTCCACCAGTAGGGCAATGCCATCGGATCCTCGCTTCACATAGCGATTCATTTTCCGATTCCAGATCTCATACTCAGCACAAGCTGTGGCATCTGGACGCTGGGCATACATGAGGATCTGATCCTCATAGCTATACTTATACATTCTAGCGGAAAAGTCAAGGAAAGAACTCCATGCCGCTGGGGTGGCAGCCACATTGATTGCAGTCTGCTTCGCAAGATCTACATAGTGGCTCACTTTCGTCGTTTGTTGTCGTTCCACTTTTTATCCTCCTGTTGCGATGGGCGGGGGATTTCCCCCGCCCGGTGGGGTTATCAGTTGTTTCGGCTGCGAATCCAACGCACCAGCCAGACACCGCCAAAGATGCAGGCAGCGAACAGGGCAACAGCTGCCAGGGATGTCACGATCTTGGACAGAAGGCTGCTTTCCTTTTCTGTCTGAGTGTCGGAAGGGGCGGTGGATTCAGGCTCTGCCGGGGTCGTGGTTTCGGTGGTAGTCTCCGGGATTGCTTCCGGGGCTGTGGTTTCGGATACCGTTACCTCCCCAGCTGGGGCAGTTTCGGTGGGTTCGGCTGCCGGAGGATTGGGCACAAAATCATTGCGGATATGATCCAGTTCTTCTTGGATCTCATCGTTCACCCGGATCACCAGATCCACATAGGTTTTCTTCTCACGGGTCAGATGCAGCTCCCCGATCTCGGACACATCCACATAGAAGTGATCTCCGTTCTTCAGGTACGCCCGGTCGATCACATAGTCTCCTTTGGGGAGATTGGTGCCATTGATATACATATTGCTGTATGTCAGCTCCAAGGTGGTGACTTCATCGGTATCAAGACTGCGGATCTCTACCAAAATGGTGCCGGAAAAGCCCAAGGGAGGAATGCCCCGAAGTCCGATATACCCGAACTTCTTGAGGACTTCTTCCGGGTCAAGAGGCTTGCGGCTTTCTTCCACAATGTAGGTTTCACGGGTCGCTTCGGGTTCTGCGTGGGCAGCCAATGCGGGGATCGCACATCCCAACAACAGCAGCAAGGCAAGGGTGAGGGTCAGGATCTTTCTTTTCATGATATCTCCTTCTTTCTTATTTTGTTGTGGTTAGGGTAACAGACGGGTTGTCCGTTAAAGGGGACTTTCTCAGGGCGGATAGAAAAAATCCCGGACTTTTGATCCGGGATTTTTAGCGGGGAATGGTATTAGTTTTGGAAAAACATAATGTCATACACGGGAATATAGGTGATATTTCCCTTGGTAAAGACCTCACGCTCGTTGGATACCACAAATGCCTTGTGAATGTGGTAATCAGAATTGGACAGGAACTTATTGAGAGCGCTATGAATGGTGTAGTCTTTTCCCGATTTGACTTCAATGGGGATAACCGAAAGACTGTCGTAGTCATCGATCAGGTAGTCCACTTCACCGTTGCGGCGGTTATCGTAGTAATACAGCCGATAGCCATGGGCGATCAGCTCGCTTGCAACCACAGTTTCATAGACCGAGCCAAGATTGATACTGCATTGATCTTCCAGTATAGCTTGAGCATTGTTTCCATACAAAATACTGGTCAAGATCCCCACATCATTCAAATACAGCTTGAGCAGATTTTTTCCGGCGGTTTCGATAAGCGGAAAGGTGGGGTTGGAGATCGCCTGCACTTCCAACGCAATTCCTGCACTTACCAGATACTCAAATTCATCTGCATAGTCAGAAAACTTTTTGCCTTGCTTATTCTCGATCTCCTTGGCTCTAACCCGCTTCTTCTTATTCTCCATGTTAGATGGGATCATGTCGTAAATACGGCGAATGTTCAAGCGTCGTTCTTCATCGTATTTTGAAGCATCGGTCGCATAATAGTCATGGATCTCTCTCTGGAGCTGCCGCAAGGTTCGGATATTTTTGTCCTGCACAAAACTATTGACCGCATCCGGCATTCCGCCTACCAGCAGGAACTTACGGAACAGATCCATAATTTTCCTGTGGGTGGCTTCGTCCAGAGACTCTTTCCACTCAAATTTTTGCCGCATAACAGAAACGACCGCCTGGCTGACACCGTTGGCGTACAGGAACTCCTCGAAATCAAGAGGAAACATCCGAATCTTACGGATGCTGCCCATGGGGATCGATGTGGTCTGGGATAGGGTCACGCCGAGCAGGGAACCGCTGGCGATGTAGGTGAACCGCTGATCTTGCTGAAGGAATTTCAGAAGGGTCAGCAGATGGGGATAGACCTGAATTTCATCAATGAAAATCAAAGTGTTATCCTTCTGATCCATTTTATCACCAGCAAGAATGCTGAGTCTCAAGTAGAAATCATCAACGCTTTTTACTTCAGAAAAAAGACGATCTCCAAGGGAGTCCTCTACCATGTTGATCTCTACAAAATTAGGAAAGAGCTTCTTTCCGACATGACGAATGATGAATGTTTTTCCAACCTGCCGTGCGCCATCCACCAAAAGGATCTTGTTTGAATCCGAAGAAAGGTGGTCGTCAATCACGGAAGCAATCTTTCGGTACAGCATATTCATTCCTCCTCACTATTTTTCAATGTTATTATACATCTCAGGATAACACTTTTCAATAGAATATTGGATGATAGAATCTTATTTTTCAATAAGATTATGCGCCTGAAATTACTACTTTTCAAATTCACCGGGTGAGATCTTCTCCGGCAAGCCAGCCCCATGCAAAGCCGTCGTAGTACTGCACCCAATCGGACAGGGTATCAATGGCCACGCCGCCAATATTATGGTAAACCAGCCCATTGCCCACATAGATGCCCACATGACCATACTGGTTGCCGGCATATCCATACACGGCAGCACCCGGAGGGACGCTGTTCCAATCGCTGCTGATGCCGTAGGCTATGCCGCTATGATAGGCACAGCAGGATCCATCCACTTCCAGACCTGCTGCTCCGTAGACCTGAGCTGCCCATGCTTGGCAGTAGCCTTTATCAGCGGGGATGCCGTAGGCGTCCGAATTGGTAGCCACTTGGATGACCCGGATCTGTTTCTCGGTCAGGTTGCCTTCCGATGCTATGCCCTTTTCATACTTGTTGTAGAAGTATTCGCCAAAGGATGCTCGCATTCGCTTGACTGCATCGCTCTGGTCGGCTGGCCGTTCAAAGTCAACGAGGACTTTGTCCGAAGCCTGCCGGACGGAGGACGCATTTTGCAGGGTGGTCAGCACGGAGCCTTCCAGCTCGGTTGCAAGGAAGTCCAGCTGCATATCCAGATTTCCGATGGATGTACTTCTGCGTTTTGCAAAGGCAAGCAAATTGGCTTTTCGTCCAGGATCCGTCCACTGGGCGATGCCGTATCCCGCATGATCGTTTGCAAAGGATTGGTATGTGCCGGTATCCACGGCTGCGGTGTAGGTGCGGTCATCCATGCCAAGGAACTGCTCATAGTCGTTTTGCAGATTGATGGAGGACAGCCCGGACTCGGCATACAGGTTGCCCATCAGTCCGGCTGCGCCATAGGCATTGCCGGTCATCTGTTTCAGTCGAGTCCAAATCTTCTGCTCATCGGCTGCGGTGATGATGGTTCCGATGCTGGTGCCGCCACCGGGGGACAGTCCTGTATACAGTTCCGTCCAGTCCATCTCCAAAATGGCTTCTACCCAATTTTGGTTCTCGGTCGTCCAGCCGTCCCATGCAAGACCGTCTGCCGGGTAGCCATCCCTCTGGAAAAGCTCCCGCAAAGAGCAGACATCGATAGAGATCAGCACATCGATATGACCGGGACAGTACCATTCCAGCTTCGTCACCGGCTTCATCTGCCCGGTAGTGGGGTCTTTCTCCATCACGGTCACTTCCCGCTGCTCACAGCCGGAGCAGGTATAGTGTGTCTCATCGGTGGTGTATGTATGGCTTTGCCGGACTAGGTATGCAAGGTACGGCATGACATGGGGATTCTTGGTGGTGTCCAACTCCTGCTCCATACGCACAGCCATCATGGCAAGGATCTCCCGGAGGTTGTTTGCCCCGGAATACTCCACATCCACCTCGTCGTAGTCCGGGTCGTTTTCGTACTGCGCCCGGATGCTGTCCACATCCGAGTTGAAGTCCTGGATCTCAGATCGGACGGCTGCGGCATAGACGGTCATATCAAATTTTCCGTCTGGGCTGGAGTTGGGAGATAGGATCACGCTGGAGGTGGTCAGGCTCACAATGAGGGATACGAAACTCACGATCACTGCGGCGATGAGTAGGAACGCCACAAGACCGCCCAGCAGCGCCAGCAGGACCCCCTTGACCGCAAGAAAGACTGTCTTGAATACAGCGCCAACTTTTCCGGCAGCGGATGTGACCTTCGCCATTGCCATGCCCAGCTTGGTCTGGGCAAACCGCTGTTTGGCTCGGAATACCGCATTGTGGATGCCGGTCTTGATGGATCTCAGCCCCCGGGCAGGAGCAGTTACCACATTCTTGGTTGTACGGTAGGATTTTTTGATCCATTGAGGGGTTGCCTTGGAGACTGCGCTTCTGGCGGAATTCATGTAGTGCCGGGAGTAGAAACGCATGGCACGATCCACATCCGGGGCGAAGGTCTTGAGGGCTTTGCCGGGGAGCTTTGCCCCAAACACCGCCGCTTTTCCGGCAGCTTTGGCCGCCATGTAGCCGGCACGGACGGTTGTGGGGGACAGCCACTCGGTGTTGCTGTCTCTGCCTGCATCCACGGGCCTCAGCAGCAGTCCCATGAGCAGATACCCGGTGCCGATTCTTCGGTTCCTCTTTTTGTAGGCACGCTGAAGGAGCTGCCCGCTACGCTGACGCAGGTAGTTCAGATTTTCTACGCTCCTTTGCAAACCTGTGAGCGTCCTCACCTGATTGCCCACATCTTTGAGCTGCCCTCTGATGTTCATCAGCAGCGTCCGCTCGGATGCTGTGAGGGTGGGTTTGTTTTGCAGGATCCTGAGCTGTTTCTTCAGGTGCTGTCCGTAGGTTTTCAGCTTTTCGATCTCCATGGCGATGCCGCTTGCATTGACAGCGCCGGTACAGGCCATGCGCTGCATGATCTGGCGCTCTTTTGCGGCAAGGTATGTGCCGGTAAGTTCCTGCAAGGATCTTGGATCTGTGGGGATCTTCCCGCCATTTTTAACGGACAGGAACCTCACCAGCTCCTGATCCCACTGCTGATGATGGATCCGCTGTACCACCCAGTCCATTTTGCGGATGGAGAGATCGAGGGCAGCAGATTGTGTGGTGAGATTGGAGATCTTAGAGCGGATCTTCTCTGCTTTTTCAGCAGACCGGGGATCTGTCAGCTTTCCCAACTGATGCTGAAGCGTGGCGATCTGGGAGCGGATCTCTCGTTTTTCGTGTATCATGCTCTTTCGCTGGGCGATGAACTGATCCCCGGTCACTCGCTCTGCGCCGGAGCGCAAAGGAGCGGATGCCGATCTGGAAAATGGGATTCGGGCGGCAGAGTAGGCAGCAGACACATAGTAGCTGCCGGTGAGGAAGGCATTGACTGCATCATTATCTGTCTTTCCTGCGGCTCGTTGTCCCAGCCGCATGGTCAGCGAATAGGCTGTGCCGCCAATGCGCTGGGTCACAGCCGCCAGACGGTAGGTCTGGACGGGCTGTCTGGGCTGATTATGACGGATGACAGCCTGCTCTGCTTGGGTGAACTGCCCGTATTCCCGGACATGAGCTGTTTTCTGTTCCGGCGTAGCCGCCCCGTGGATAGGATTCTGGAGCGCTTGTGCCAATCGTTCCGCTCCCGGCTGATGGTTCCAGATCCGCTGCTGTTGTTCCAAGTGCCGGGACTGTATTGTTTTAGGGGAAATAGCAGAAGTTGGCAGCAGTGCGGATGCATGGTAATGTGCCGTTTGGCTAACAGCGTGATAGCCGTGGAGGGCTTTCCTCTGGCGCTGATCCGACTGTCGCTGCTGGGCTTTCTGATTCTGATGTTCAGGCGCCCGGAATACTTCCTCTTGGCGATGGAACTGCGCCGGTGTTCTGGGAACGCTGGACACGCTGTTGGACGAATCATGCCGTTCCAAGATCCACTCCTCACGGGCGCTGAGAATTTTTCCTGCCGCTGCTTTTCTGCGGGCTGCTGTGACCTCCTCCGGGGCAATCGTGGGGCGGGATTGCTGCGTTGCATTTGCGGATTTCAGGCGATTCCGTTCATCGTACCGCTTCTCATGACTGGAATATAGGGCAGGTTCGGCTCTGTTTGGATTTAACGAGTGATATTCTGCCGTCCTACGGTCGCTCACTTCCTGCGGATCGTGCGATCCTTTGTAGGATGGGTCAGGCGGTTTTGAGCCGTGGTGCAGTTCCTGCTGGGCAGCGTGATAGCCGTGGAGGGTTTTCCTCTGGCGCTGATCCGCTTGTCGCTGCTGGACTTTCTGTTCCTGCCGCTCCACTTCCCGGAATGCTTCCTCTTGGCGCTGGCGCTGGAATTGCTCCTGCGTTCTGGGATTGTCGGGGGATCTGATGGACTGATGATCCCGTTCCAAGATCCATTCTTCCCGGGCGCTGAGAACTTGCCCTTCTTTCCGGCGAACGGCTGCGGCCTCCTCCGGGGAGTAGGGCAGCGGATCTGCCGTCCCACGGTCGTTCACTTCCTGCGGGGGAACATAGGTCGGTTCTTCATGGGACGGCTTGGGCTGTGGGGAGCCGTAATACAGCTCCTGCTGAGCAGCATGGTAGCTGCGGAGGGTTTCTCTGCGCTGCCGATCCGACTGGATCTTCTGTTCCAACCGTTCTTGCTGCGCCTGAGCATCGTCTGCTTCTTGCTGGCGCTGTCGGTAATATTCCTCCTCCGTCTGTGGGGGAGCCGTTGCTTCGGTGGGGAGTTGTGGCTTGTAGATGACTCGCTTCTTCTTTTTCCTCTGTTTGCTGGGCATTGCCGAAAACACAGGGGGAAGCTGCTCATCCTCCTCCGGCAGTTCCTCTGAAGGTTCCTCCATTTCCTCAGCCAATTCTTCTTCCATTTCTTCGTCAGAGTCCATGTAGGATCCTTTGGCGGTGAGAAAATGGCGGTAGAGCTGATCCAGCTCATTTTGATACTGCTCCAGTTCTGCCGGCTCTGCGTCCGCTTGCTGGAGCAGGGTACGCCCGGCTGAGAACAGGGACTCTGTATACAGGAAATGCCCCTCCATATAGGATTCCGGGATCTGTCCAGCTTTGGCTTCCAGGATATTTTCATCCAGGGCACCACATTCCTGCCGGATCTGTGCCAGCTTTTTCGTGAGCTGCTGAAAATCCATTGATATCACCTCCGTTCCTTAAATGAAATCAGCGCCATGAAATTCATGGCGCTATCTGTTCCTGATGCCGACGCTCGATCTCCTTGACCTCGGTCAGCTTGGTGGTCATGGCTTCATGCGCCTTGGTATCCTTGGGCATTTCGTTCTGGAACGGCACGATATTTCTGCCGTCGTAAATCAGACCGTGTCCGGGATCTGCACTGGTGATGTACTCCAACTGAGCAGGAGAGATGCCCAGCAGCTCGCCCAACTGTGCCCGGTCAATGGCAGACAGGCTCATGGTGATCATGCATTCCGTGTTTTGGATCATGGTTCGGGCAATATCGTTGTCCAGTAGATCCGTAACATTCTGGGTGATGCCGGTTGGGATGCCGCCGTATTTTCTTGCCAACTTGTAGGTCTCTCGCAGGAACTCTGCCGACTGGGTATTTTTGAAAAGGATGTGCATTTCGTCCACATAGAACCAGACGATCTTGCCCTGTTTTCTGCCGGCTACGATGTGGTTCCAAATCAGATTCAGAACCACCAGCTCGCCCAGCACCTTCAGAGAATTGCCGATGTCCTTGATGTCGAACACGATGAAGCGATTGGAAAGATCCACATTTGTCTGGTGGGCGAAAAGATCCTGAGAGCCGATGGCATAGATCTCCAGAGCGTCCGCAAGCTGCATGGCATCATAACTTGCCTGCATCCGCATGGATTCATAGAAGTCCTTCAGGGTGGGCATCTTCCGGGCGTCATAGCTTTCCCTTTCTGCATTGTAGGACTCCAGATACGGCTTGTAGATCTCACCTACGCAGCGGTCAATGATGGACTTCTGTGCAGCAGTCAGTCCGTACCGGCTGCCCATGATGGCTTCACAGATGGA
This sequence comes from uncultured Clostridia bacterium, assembly GCA_937890525.1. Lineage (GTDB taxonomy): Bacteria > Bacillota > Clostridia > Oscillospirales > Oscillospiraceae > Faecousia. The sequence continues at coordinate 49,325 of CALADI010000032.1, forward strand.
CAGCATCAGGTTGGTCTTGAGGGTGATAGGATCGTCCTCAGCGTCCAGATTCATATTGATATCCAGGGGGTTCAGGTGCGCCTTTTCGCCAGGGGCGATGCGGATCACCTCGCCGTGGAGCAGCTTTGCCATGGGGCGATACTCGCCGTCCGGGTCAACCACTATCACCTGATCGTTGGATCCAAGAATTACCTCCTCGATCTCGTGTTTTGCCTGCATAGACTTACCAGAGCCGGGAGATCCCATAATCATACCGTTGCCATTTTTCTGGAGGCGGCGATCCAACTTAATGAGGTTGTGGGATACGGCGTTTCGTCCGTAAGGGATGCCGGTGGGATCGTGAATCTCCTGATTCACGAAGGGCATAAAAGCGGCGGCACTTTGGGAAACCAATGCCCGACGGATCTGGAGCGGATTGCTGCACAGGGGCAGGGCTGCGGACAGTCCGTTTTCCTGCTGCCAGCTCAGAGGGGCGATTTCCATCAGATACCGTCTGCTCACACCCTGCAAGGCTTTGGTGTCCTCGTCCAACTTTTCTTTACTGGGGGCAAAGTGGGCGATGACCATGGTGGCATGGAATAGCTTTTGGCTGTTCTTGGTGAGATCCTGCCGCAGCGCCCGGTTGCTCTCGGATGCATCATATAGATCCGGGCTGACCAGATCCACGCTGTACCCGCTGCCGGATGCCTGCTGCTGCCGCTTGGTCAGCGCTGCATTGATGTTGTTACGATCCGCCTTGATCTTTTTCATGGCTGTATCCATCTCTATGGAGTTAAAGTGCATGGAATAGACCATCTTACAGGGAATATCGGTGATCTCCTTCACGAAGCTGTCCCGGAGCGCTTCCGGGTATGTTTTCAGGTAGAGAACCCGGAAGAACATACCGCCTACCATACCGTAGTCGGAGCGGAAGGTGAAGGACTCCGGGGCGATCATGTCCTTGGTGGTCAAGCCCATCTGCTGCATCAAGTCAAAACGGAAACGCTCCTGCTGGAACACCGGCGTACCGTTTTTATCCAGCGTGACATTGTTTCCAAACAGTCCCACATTGTCCGGGTTATAGATGTCGTGGAGCAGCTCCAAACGGCTGGCTGCATTCATGGGGGTCAGACCGGCTCCGCCGATCCGGCGCACCGCCGTGGCAAGATCCGTATCCAGCCGGGAAAATGTGATCTGAGCTTGCTCGTAGGTGCTGTCCGTGACGGCTACCGTCAGGTACTTCGATTTCACCAGCTCGTTCTGCCCTGCCAAAATACTCCTGTTCAGCCGTTCGTTCCGCTCGGTACGGAGGGCATCCAATCCGTCATTTTCCAGCGCCAGCATATTTTCCTCGGTGAATTCCTGCCGGTCTCGTGCCTGCTGGTTAATGGTGATTTGGAAAGGCGTGTGGGAGTCGAAGCTGTTGAGCAGATCACAGTAGCGCAGCAGCATGGACTCCTGCTCGGCATCCGATGCGATCTGGTAGTTTACATCCTCCAGGTGGTAGGTTCTGGTATAGGTGCCGGGTACCGTTTCGATGATCCCTGTATCCGGGAATACGGTGGTATAGGGAATGGTATCCTGAGCAGTTTTCGGGATCTTCAGCTTCTTGGCTGCCTTTTTCTTGGATATCGGCTTGGCAGCCTTCTTCTTTTGCTGAGCAGCCTGAGCAAGCGCCCGCTTTTGGACGGCATCCTCTTTCTGCTGAAGCAGGAAGTCGGTGGACTCTTGAAGCTGTTTCTGCTGCTCCAGCTCTTCTGGGGTCTTGGTTTTCTTTTTGAACATGGGTGCCTCCTTATGCTACGCCCTCTGGTGGGCGCTTGTACTTTTTCTTCCTCTGGTTGCTGGAGGTGGTGTCGGGGGAGCCGGTTTTGTACTTCCGATTCGCCGGTGCAAGGACATTGCTGACAAATGCGGATTTCAGAAACTGCTCCATGGGCATCCCGTATGGTTTGCACCACCCGAACAGCCATGCCACGATTGCCGGAAGAAATGTGAGAAAGCCGGCTGCATCCACAGGGAGAAAGTCGGATGTTCTGGCGTAGATCATGATGCAAACCGGGGCGGCAGCTGCCACGATCAGGGCTTGTCGGTAGGTGAATGGCCCGACATTTTTTGCTTCGTATTTTCCGATGTCTTTGTTGATTTGGATCTCCATGTTTCTCCTTTCTTTGGGGCAGGGGCGCTGCGTTTGGCGTCCGCTGTATATTTGTAGTTGGGGTGTTTCAGGTAGTCGAATTTGCGGGTATAGAACGGTGGCTCGCCACGAAGCATATAGATACAGTCATCATTGGACATGGTTGACAGCTCTGTGGTCGTCATAAGATCACGCCCTTGCTTGTTGTAGCTGACGGTATAGCTGCCACTGCGCCCTTTGGTCTGCTGTGTGTTGATGACACAGATGGTCGACTTGCCCAGCTTTTTATTGAGATACCCACAGGTATCCTGATCGTTACCGCCCAAAAATACGAGGGAATCACAGTCACCGATGATCGCCTCCCACTTTTTTGGATACATTGCCTTGAGCTGACCGATGGATTGCAGCACGATGGTACAGGAGATCCAGAATTTCCGCATGGTTGACAGCCGGCTTTCAAAGTTCGGGATCTTGCCGATATTGGCAAACTCGTCCAGCAGAAAGCGGACTGGGATATTTAGATGGTTTCCCGGCTGCTTCTGTGCGTGGGCATACAGGGTATCGAACAGCTGGGTGTAAAGCATGGAGACGATGAAGTTATAGGTGGTATCGGCGGTTGGGATTACGCAGAACAGGGCGGTTTTACGATCTCCCACCAGAGATAGCTGCATCTCGTCTGTGTCTGTGAGATCACGGATCTGATCCATGTTCCATGCTTGCAGTCGGATTTGGCAGGACAGCAGGATGGAGGAGATGGTCTCTGGGGCGGTGGCGGATTTGTAGGTCTTGTAGTATCGGACTGCAATGTGGTCTGGCACCTCCGCTTCCAGTTTGGCAAAAATGGCATCCAATGTGCTGATTGTTGTGGCTTTCTTTCCATTTTCTCCTTCGATCACACAGGGTTCACCGGCTGCATTGAGGAGATCTTTCACCATGGAAAAATTCCGATCCTGCGGCTCCATCTCTTTCCACACATAGAAGCTCAGGGCGGTGAGCAAGGAGGTTTCTGCCTTTTCCCAGAACGGGTCTTTCGCTTGCTGTCCTTCTGGCGTGGTATTGGTGATGAGAGTGGTGATGAGTTTGGGAATATCCGTATCGGTTTTCACATAGGCAAAGGGATTGTAGCGGCTGGAGGACTCCATATCCGTAAGATCCAGCTTCACCACATAAAAGCCTTCCTGCCGGAGGAAGTCCCCGGTGGACTCGTACAGCTCTCCAGAGGGGTCTGTGACCACCATGGAGCAGTTCGCTTGCAGGATATTGGGTTTGATCAGGAATCTGGACTTGCCGGTACCGGGAGCGCCGAACACGATGGCGTTGTTGTTGCGGTCGGTGGCGTAGGAGTCCATATTCAAAAAGATCTCCTGTGAGAAGATCATGTTGGGACTGCCGGTGCCCATTAGAGGTTGGGCGGTGTATTTTTCTCGGAATTTTTTCAGATCCTCGTTCCAGCGGGCAGAGTCCACTTCCTCATTGGGACGCAAGTTTTTCTTGCTCAGGTAAGAAGAATACTGGATCATGGGGATCAGCAGGGCGTAGACCGCTGCGATCCCCACGACCTTGGGATCTGCGGGGAACAGCCGGAAGGGATGCAGGAACATATGGTCGATTGCACCCGTTACGATATCAAAGGTGAGCGTACCGTTGTTTTGTCGGAGTAAATACCCCAGATGGATGCTGTACAGCACCACGGCAGCATAGCACACGGCGCTGGTGATGAGCATTCGGTTCCGGCGCTCTCGATTGTTGATATGGCGGCTCATGATTCCCTCCTTATACAGCACCCACCAGCTCTTTGGTGAGTTGTAGGGATTTGAACATGAGCATACAGGACGCTCCGTAGAAAGCAAGGTAGCTGCCGATGAATGTCCACATATTTCGGGCATCTGTGATGAGAATGGCTTGCAGCATGAGGGAGAAGATCACCGAGATCACCAGGATCAGAGCGCCCTGAAGGGCGATGGCGAAAAAGCCTTTTAGGAACTTCCAGCCGGTGGACTGGAAGCCGGAATGGTAGAAGTCGCTGAGGGCGATGGGTGCCATGACTGCTCGGACATAGATCTCGATCACACGGGAGTAACAGATCAGGTTGACGAACAGCCCCATCAGCCAGCTCATCAGCCACGGCAGCAGCAGGAAACAGAACAGAAATGCGGTAGAGAGGAAGGACAACATTCCGTTAAATCCCCATTCCGCCTTAAAGTCCTCGATCATTTTTGCGGCGTCGAAAGTTACTTCTGGATTGGTGGCAGAAATGGCATTGTTGATCTTTGCAGTGATTGCCAAGCCGATGTTGAACAGCAGCTGCAAGATCTCGAAGCCATGCTCCATGATAAATTTTGCAGCTAGCAACATTGCAAACTGATACCAGAGTTTTTCCCAAGTGAACGATTCATCCACGCAGGATTTTTCCAGATTCACCAAAAAATAGACGAACATTACCATGACACCGATGGGCATGATCACATTGTAGAGTGTCTGCACCGCATCTAAAATCATGGCATATTTCCCGTCCGGGGAAAACAGGTTGATACTCAGTGTCTCGTAGATGCTGGCAAAGAGATCTGCGCCGCATATGTCTTTGAGCATATTTTCAAGCATAGGATTTCCTTTCTTGGAACCTCCCGCACATTGTGCGGGAGGTTGGTGGGGATCACTGGATGATGCCTGCCATCTGGAGGAAGATCCGCAGGCCGATGAGGACACCGCCAACGACAATCTTTCGGATCGCCTTTGTCTGATCATCGGTACGGTCATCGTGGTAGGCGAGGATCAGGGAGAACACACCGCCAACGGCGAGGATCACGCCGACATAGAATCCGATCTTGATGATCACATCGATGATGCCGCCAAACAGGGTATCCAGATCCAGGTCTGCATTGATAGTTGTGAGAAAATTCATTTTTTGTTTTCGCTCCTTTTGATTTTTAGATTTCGTTGTCTATGTAAAACCGATGGGGCAGTCATCGGTGGATCTTAGGCGGGAGGATCTCAACCTCGTGGCGCAGGGTATCATTCCAGTCCTTGCCGGTATCTGGGAGCTGGAGGTGGACATGAATGCCCTTCTGCTCCAGTTCCAGACGGAATCGCTTGGCGGCATTGATGCCCCACTCATCGTTGTCCAGCATCAGATGGACGGTATCAATCCTTGGATGCTCCAGCAGGTAGCGATTCACCGGCTCCAGAGACAGGCCGCCCAGCGCCAGATAGTCTGCATCCAGCAGGGGATCTGCGCCCCTGCGGTGGAGCAGGCTCACATAGCTGGCAGCATCGATGGCTGCTTCAAAGACATACAGCCGGTTGGGGTGTTTCCCCCGGAGCAGCCAGCCGAACTGCTTGTCTCCTCCGGGAATCTCTCCTTTGTAGGTGGAGTCGGTGGTAATGCCACGCTGGAAAGCGCTGCGAGCTTTCCCGTTTCGATCCAGAGAAACAAAACAGGCATTGTGCAGCTCCTTTCCGCCTTTGCGGAAGATGGATTCATACACAATGCCTTGCCGGATCATCTCGGTGACGATCTCGTAGGATATTCCTCTGGTGCGGCAGAGGTAGCCGTACAGACGCTTGTTTTCCGGGGACTTTTCCGGGAGGACGAAAGGGGTATGCTGGGGTGCAGCGGCAGCCTTTGGCACCAGCTTCGGATCCGGGTGGGACGGTGGCTGGCTGCTGTCACCGGCGAGGATGAGGATGGCTTCTGCGAAGGATCTGCCCTCATAGTCCCGGATGAAGTCGATGGCTTTGCCGCTCATCCCACGGCTGTTCCAGAACCAGCTGCCTTGCGGGGAAAATACCAGACTGTCATGTTCCTTGAGGTGGTAATACTGCCCTTCTTTCACCAACTCGTAGCCCTGACGCTGGACATACTCCAGAGCGTTGTTGTTGCGCATTGCCCGGTCATACTGATCTTGCTTAAACTGCGCCATGGCTGGGCACCTCCCATCCATTAAAACGGGAGCTGAGCGTCATCGTCGTTCAGCACCTCAAAATCCGATGCCGGAGGAATGGGAGGAGCAGCGTATGCGGGAAGATCTCCGACAGATGCGCCAGGATCCGGGCGCTTGCTGTCTCCAAAGTAGACGCTTTCAGCCACCACCTCAGCGCTGCGGCGCTTATTTCCATCCTTGTCCGTCCATCCTCTGATCTGGAGCCTGCCGGACACCACTGCCATGCGTCCCTTGGTGAAATACTTGCTGACGAACTCGCCGGTCTGCCGCCAAGCGATGCAGTCGATGAAGTCACACTCCCGT
>CALADI010000033.1 GCA_937890525.1 uncultured Clostridia bacterium
GTGCTGCACCGATGAGCTGCACCACGGCAAGCTCTGTGCTGCCGGAGGTGGGCAGTTCAAACGCCGTACCGTTGATTGCCCGGATGGTGATATCGACCTTATCGGCGGTGATGTAGCCCTCAAAGGCAGTCCCGGCAAGTAGCGTATGCCCATTTGTGGTTGCGACCTCTGTCAGTCGGTATTTCACATTGCCGGTCTGGGAATTGATCCGCAGTCCCTCAAAGCGGATCTTACCGCCTGCGTCAGTGGTCAGCGCACCGTCCACGATGTTAGGCGTGGAGGATGTACCGGGAGTCAACAGCGCATCCGGCGCTCTGCTGGTCACGGGCTTCCAGACCTTCCCATCGTCCAAGCTGTACTCCAGCTTAAAGGTCACACCCGGCATGGGATTGCCGTGGCTGTCTACCTTTTGGATCGAGATGGAGCCGGGGACGGGAGCGTTTGCTACGCCCTCATAGCCGGGGGTCTTGACCTCATAGACCTTGCCGTTTTCCGTGATCTCCACGGTGTACACGGTGGGATCGAGCTGGAAGCCATCCGGGGCTTTGGTTTCCTGCACGGTGTACTTGCCATAGCGCAGGTTGCGGAGGGCATGGATCCCATTGGCTTCTTCCACCATGTTTTCGGTGTGTCCATCTGGGTGCGTCACCGTAAAGACTGCGCCGGTGAGGGGCTTACCGTCGGTGCTGTCGATCTTGGTCAGTTGGATGTGACCCTTGACGGGGGTGTTCGCCACGGTAAAGGAAAATGCCGTGGTGCCGCCCATGGTGACTTCAAATGTCTGCGACCAGCCGGTGTTGCACTGATAGTAGGCATTACCCTTGGTTTCTCGGATCTCGTACTTACCCAGAGGGAACTCAGCGCCAGTAGCGGCACGACCGGCAGCGTCCAGCGTCAGCACATAGCAAGCCTCGCCGGGAGCAGCCGTGGGGAAAGAGCCGATCTTGACCGGGTTGGCAGAACGGTTATAGACGGTAAATTCGCACCCGGCGAAATTTGCCCAACTGGGAGCAGCGCCGCCGGTGTCAGCATCATGCTTCTGGATGGAGATCGATGCAAAGGTGCTGGGATCTTCCGGCTCCGGGAACAGGTACTTGCCGTCCTTACTCTGCACGATTGCAGCGGATTCAGGTGTCCACTTGAACTCTGCCTTACCACCGTTTGTAGGCTGGGTGATGGTGGCTTTTAGTTCTGGGATTTGACCGTAACCAGCGGGAGCCTTTACCTCGGTGACTTTTACGGAACCTACAGGAAGCTGATATAGCTTTGTACCATTTTCCTTGTTGAAGTAGAGGTCGTCGCTGTTGTATCCACTTGCCAAATAAATTGGACGATAGCCATGTACTCCATAAATGTCCGTCTCAAAGAACCATGTCCGCTTTGGGGATCCGCTCCAGTCTTGGGTATCGTAGTAATCCCAGCGAAACACCGCACCTTGGAATGTACCGTTACCTTGTGGGGCAGATAGCCCAGTTTTTGGATCCTTCTTTTCAAACATCAGCGACCGAGGGTCAAATGTCGGTTCGTCAGCCACATTCAGCACATTGGTCTGTCCACTACGGATGGTGATGGTATGCACTGTGTTGTCTAGCTTGAAGCCCGGAGGCGCTTTGTTTTCTCTGACCGTCAGCACTGTGCCATCCGGGTATCGCTTGGCAGAGTGAGCTTCACCATTGGCATTGGTCGTGATGGTTTCCTGCCATGTACCGCCTTTGTAGACCCCGTACTCCGCTCCGGCAAGGCTGTAACACTTATTTCCTTGAAGCTGGGCGATGATGTCTGGATCGCCCTTCATGGACTTTTTCAGAGTAAAGGGGGCATCATAGGCAGAATTGTGAATGGTCATGGTCAGCCGACCGCCATCTGAAAGACCTGTAACGGGATGCTTGACATCTGCCAGTCTTGCATCGCCATTGGGTTCCTTGATGATCTGACTGCCAGTGTAGAGCTTGTCATAGGTGACTCTACCGTGCTTGTCCGTTACGGTGATTCGCCATGAGGTCGGGAACACCTGCCCAGCACCGTGGGCAGTCAGAACCTCCTTAAAGGTATATGTGCCGTCAGTCAGACCTGTCCATTCATAGCCGCCAGTCTGTTTATTGAATGTTCCATCCGTCTGGTACATATTGCCGTTGGCATCAGTCTTACCGTAGTAACTTCTGTCGCCCTCCCACTTGTACATCTTGAAGCAGTACCCAGCAGGGGATCCATCCGAGGTTTTTTTGACGGTAGCAGCACCGGGGTTGACCTCAGCCTTGACCTTGAAGAAGCACGGAACCGGGTCGATGCCAGTGGGAATCGATACGATCTCCTGATAACGACGACCATTGGAATTTGTTCCGTCCTTTGTCCAGATGATGGGATCGTTTTTGTTGATCGGCGCAGAACTCCGACGGGATTTAACCACCACACCAGCAGCCAGCTTAGATGCCGCCTCTGCCGTTGCTGTGATATTCAGGGTGGATCCGCTGTAGGAAAAGGTCACCCCCGCCATCGGGCTGGGGAATCGGAACGCAGGCAGAATTTCCTTGGAGTCCTTCACGCTGGCGGTGTATGTGCCATTGGATGCCTGCCGCAGCGTGATTGTCTGGTTCGCACCGATACCTCCCTCTGTGGAGGAGGTGAAGCTGGGGATCGTGCCATGCTTACCCATGCGCTGGATAATGAGATTGTACTTCTCCCGAATCGCAGGGTTATTGGCGATAGCCCGTTGGAATGGGGTAGAAGTGAAGGGTGTGCCGTTGATGGTGTAGCTGCCATCCAGATAACGATAGCCGCAGGCAATGTCCCACAGAACGACCTGTGTAGCGAACATACCCTCTCTGGATGTATCACCGTTGTTGGGCGAGCCATACGCCATGGCTCTGGCAATGCCCTCACGCTTGGTATCATGCCATGCGTCAAAGGGCTTGTCGTAGATCGTGCCGTCCGGCATGACCCGCCACGGCTCAATGCAGTATGCGATGGTGCCGTCAGACAGCTTGGCATAACCCATCTCGTTAATCATGCCTCTGTCCCAGTCCATGATTACATTTTTACCATCCAGATTCACATAGTAGTCATACCATGTATCACCGATGCTCATGAACTGCATATCGACGACCTGAATGGTTTTCCGGGCAGCGTACCGCTCGATTTCCTCTCTGCCGCCGGAAAGGTAAACCACATCTCCTACCTGTACGAAGTAATCGTCATTGGGTTCTGCGATACCATCCGACCATTTGAGAGAATAGATGTTTGTAAGCTGTAAGCCGGATGCCTCCAGTTCTCTGTTGGTGGCGATCTCCACCCCACGGTTTGTGCCGCAATGAGCAAGGAAGATGGCATTCTGTTCCAGAATCTCGCCGGTGAAGCTGTCCACCAGATCCGCTGTGCCGAGGTAGATCGCACAGTGTTCGTCATCATAGAACAGCAGATCTCCGGGAGCGGCTTCCGCCAAGTCCTTGCGCTCACGCTTCAGAACATGGACATCATCCGGCGCTTGAGCAGTATTGGCGGCAGCCGCCTCCAGCAATGCTCTCACATCCGGCACGCTGGCATAGTTCCCGGTGAAATTCTCGGTAAGCATGGTGGTGTTGACCCCATTCCGGGGCAGGAAGTTCCAGAGGTAGTACGACACAAAGGACGCACAGACCAGTCCGTTAGTGCGGAAATGATCTACACTTTCCAGCCCGGTAGAGCCACCTCCGTAGGGGATCCCTGTCCGATATGATTCCGGCAGCAGGATGGAGGTGTAGTTGTAGTCGTACAGCACTCCGGCGTTCTGGAGTTGTTCCACGGGATATCCCAGTTCCGTCAGCGCATCCAGCACCAGATTATCCTTCATGACCTCCGGCACTTGCACTATGGACTGGAAATCTGCCGGGAGTTGTTCCAGCAGCGGTGTCGGTGACAGGAAGGGCGGCTCGGTAGGTGCCGTGGTTTCTTCCGGGGCTGTGGTTGCTGGCACCGTTTCCGGGACTGTCGTCTCCGGCACCGTTGTCTCAGGAACCGTCGGTTCCGTCATCTCCGACTCGGTTGGAGCAGATGTTTCCGGGATGGGCGGTTCGGTTACTTCCGACTCAGTAGGCATTGGCTCGGTGGGAGCCGTTGTCTCCGGGGCAGGTGCCGTTTCCGTCGGTTCCGGCTCTGTCGGTGCGGGTTCCGTCGGCTTCGGAGCAGGAACCGTTTCCGCCGGAGGTGACTCCGATGGAATCGGCTGCGTTTCCTGCGGCGAAGCTGCTGCCGTCGCTTCCGGCTCGGTTGCAAAAGCCGAAAGCGGAATTGCACCAACGGTCAGCACCACCGCCAGTAGAAGCGCAACTACTTTTTGAGTTTTCTTCATTGCATTTCTCCTTTCATGGATTTTGGTATATATGAAAAAACCGCCTGCATTTGCAGACGGTTTTGGACATAAGAAAAGCCCGATTCAAAAGAACCGGGCTTTTACAAAAAGAAAGGAAGGATTCAGGTTTTGATATGTTAGTTGGGGTTTACTTCAGTTTCTTCGCCACACTCGCTACACTTCCAGAGGTTCGGATGAAGGGAAGAAGAATTGAACTTTGCGTACTCGCCGTAAGAAGCGTCACATTCAGAATACTGATGGTTAAAAGTCCAGTATTGAACGATATTCATTCCCGCTGCCTCAGCTTGAGATTCGTTGCATTCCCACCCGCAAGTGTGGCAGACAAAGTAGACTTCATAAGCACCCTCCACCCACTTGTGTTCATGGGCAGGCTCGGTGACTTCCGGCTCGGTGGGAGCGGGTTCAGTAGGCTTGGGTTCGGTGGGCTTGGGTTCAGTGGGTGCAGGCTCGGTCACCTCCGGCTCGGTGGGGGCGGGTTCAGTAGGCTTAGGTTCAGTAGGCTTGGGTTCGGTGGGCTTCTCAGGTTCCGGCTTCTGGCTGGCATCCAGCAGCTCGTCGTATCTCTGGAGGACAACGGCGCACTCAGCACGGACTGCAC
>CALADI010000034.1 GCA_937890525.1 uncultured Clostridia bacterium
GAAATCGCTGAAACCCGCATAAACACTGGCTTTTTTAAGCAACTCGATTTATTCCCACTCGATGGTGCCGATGGGCTTGGGGGTCAGATCCAGCACGACACGGTTGATGCCGGGGACCTCGTGGGTGATCCGGTCGGTGATGTGGTGCAGCACGGGGTAGGGGATCTCCTCGATGGTGGCGGTCATGGCGTCCACGGTGTTGACAGCACGGATGATGGCGGGCCAACCCTCGTAACGCTTGCCGTCCTTCACGCCGACGCTGGTGAAATCGGGCACAGCCACAAAATACTGCCATACATGGTTCAGACCGTTCTTGTCGAACTCCTCCCGCAGAATGGCATCAGCCTCCCGCAGAGCGTTCAGACGATCCCGGGTGATGGCGCCAAGGCAGCGCACGCCCAGACCGGGGCCGGGGAAGGGCTGACGGTAGACCATAGCGTGGGGCAGACCCAGCGCTTCGCCAACCACACGGACTTCGTCCTTGAACAGCAGCTTCAGGGGCTCGACCAGCTCCATATCCATCTCCTCGGGCAGACCACCCACATTGTGGTGTGCCTTCACGCCCTTGGACTCCAGGATGTCGGGGTAGATGGTGCCCTGAGCAAGGAAGGAAATACCCTCCAGCTTGGCAGCTTCTTCGTCAAAGATCTTGATAAACTCTTCGCCGATGATCTTACGCTTCTTTTCAGGCTCAGAAACCCCGGCCAGCAGGTCGAGGTAACGGTCGGTGGCGTCGATGTAGATGAGATTGGCATCCATCTGTTCGCCGAACACACGGATCACGTCTTCGCTCTCGCCCTTACGCATCAGACCGTGGTTGACATGGACGCACACAAGCTGCTTGCCGATGGCCTTGATCAGCAGAGCGGCAACAACGGAAGAGTCTACGCCGCCGGACAGCGCCAGCAGCACCTTCTTATCGCCTACCTGATTGCGGATCGCCGTGACCTGCTCAGCGATAAAGGTCTGAGCCAGAGCCTGGGTGGTGATACGCTCCATGGTATCGGGTCGTACATTGGGATTCATAGCAATTCCTCCTGTTTATTTGATCGGATGAAAAACAGCGTTGAAGATGATCGAACAATCCTGCGTTTCAATAGAGACATTGTACTGCAATTATCCACTCAAATCAATCAAAAAATTACAGATTTTCAACGGATAAATTTCGTGCGATTTCACCAAAGGAGTCTGGGGATTTTTGTTGAGGAAACCCAGAAACTGTGGTATAATATGGGGCAAAGGAGGGATAGAATCATGATCGATTTTCAAAAAGTAGATCTGGAAAAACGGGAGGAATACCTCCCTTATCTGAAGGCGGCTGCCCATCGGGGCTGCGGATATTCCTTCGCAAATCTCTATATGTGGGGCAGGCAGAAGGTTGCGGTGGTAGAAGACCGCCTTGCCATTTTTTCCCATTATTCGGGCAATACGGTTTACCCGTTCCCTGCCGGATCTGCCGATCCCAAAGCCGCTGTGGATGCGGTGATCCGGGATGCGCAGGAGCGGGGCATCCCCTTCCGGGTGACGGGACTGGGTCACGAGGAAAAAGAGCTTCTGGAGCAATGGTATCCCGGTCAGTTTCGGTTCCACTGCGGGCGGGACAGCTTTGACTATGTCTACGATATCAACGATCTGGCGGATCTGAAGGGACGGAAGTTCCAGCAGAAGCGCAACCATGCCAACAAATTCGTCCAGACCTACCCGGATTTCTATGTGAAGCCCTTGGATGAGACAACTCTTCCGGCCTGCAAAAATATGGTGGATAACTGGTACTACCGCCGCAGCATGGAGAATCCCCACGAGGATATCCAGACCGAGCAGGTGGCCATTGGACGGGCGTTCCGCAACTTCCGGGCGCTGGGGCTGGACGGACTGGTGCTGTACGCCGGGGGACGGCTGGCGGCCATGACCATGGGATCGTTTATGGATGACGAGACGGTGGATGTGCATTTTGAGAAGGCGGATGCCGAAGTCCCCGGAGCATACGCCATGATCAATCGGGAGTTTGCCCGGTATCTCCGGGAAAAATACCCGAACCTCAAATACCTGAACCGGGAAGAGGATCTGGGTATTACCGGTCTGCGCAAGGCAAAACTGTCCTACAATCCCCATCACATGGTGGAAAAGTGCTGGGCGCACCTGATCGTGGAGGAATACGATGACTGAGTTTGCACCGGGGGATCCGGGCAGACTGGAACCGATGATGACGCTCTGGCAGGAGGCTTTTGGGGATGAAGAGCCCTTTATCCGGCAGTTCTTCACCCGTGCCTATGCCCCTGAGCGGTGTAGGATCGCCCTGTGCCAAGGGGAATTGGCAGGAATGCTGTTTTGGTTTGACTGCACTTCGGGGGATCAGAAGATGGCATACATCTACGGAGTTGCCACCCGGCGGCAGTTCCAAGGGCGCGGGATCGCCACAGACCTGCTGCAAAACACACAGGAACATCTCCGCCAAAGGGGATACAGCGCCGTGCTTCTGGTGGCGGCGTCGGAGTCTCTGATCCGGTTTTACGAAGCCCGGGGTTACCGTATGGTGAGCCGGGTGGATCAAGGTCAGACTGACGCCCGGGGCAGCGCCTTTGCCCAGCGGATCGGGGCAGAGGCGTACATGGACCTGCGCCAAGGCTATCTGCCGAAAGGCGGATTGGTGCAGACCGGGGAAAATACCCGGTTTCTGGATGGCCTGGCGGACTGCTACCGGGCGGAGGACTTTCTGGCGGCGGTGAGCAGGCAGGAACCGGAAAGATGCTTGGAGTTTCTGGGAAACCGGGAGAGAATTGCCGGGTTTGCAGGATTTTTGGGGCAGGAAAAGCTTCAATGGCGTGCCCCCGGCAACAGCGTTCCGTTTGCCATGGGGCTTCGGCTGGATGAAAATGCGTGGGCAGAGCAGGTCTATTTGGGCTTTGCCTTTGATTAAAATTTTTAGAGAAAAATGCTGAGGCGGAGTCTTGCAATTTTCTCCAAAATCCGCAATAATATGGATATGATTTTTCAAACTATGTGGAGGGTACTATGGAAGCATTGAAGCAGCGCATCGCTCGGGATGGAAAGATCCTGCCGGGCAACATCGTGAAGGTGGATGGGTTCCTGAATCATCAGGTGGACACCCGTTTCATCGGAGAGATCGCCGACGAATTTGCCAAGTATTTTGACATTTCCAAGGTGACGAAGATCCTGACGGCAGAAGCCAGCGGCATTGCGCTGGCTGCAGTGTGTTCGTACAAATACGGCGTGCCCATGGTGTTCGCAAAGAAGGCCAAGAGCGACAACATCGAGGGTGGACTGTACCAGAGCGACATTTTCTCCTATACCTATAAGAAGAAGGTCACGCTGATCTGCTCCAAGGACTGGATCACTTCGGAAGATCGTGTCTTGGTCATCGATGATTTTATGGCCAACGGCGAAGCCATGCGCGGGCTGCTGGAGATCGTGCAGCAGGCCGGTGCGGAACTGGTTGGTATTGGTGTTGCGGTGGAGAAGGGCTTCCAGCATGGCGGTGACAAACTCCGTGCCGAGGGCTACCCCTTGAAGTCTCTGGCCATCATCGAGTCTGCCGATGAAAACGGCTTCGTGTTCCGGGAGGATTGATCCCCCTTTCCCCAAAGAAAAAAGCATCCGATTGAATTCGGATGCTTTTTACATAGGGGATCACAGCAGCTTTTTGTACAGATCCCGGCGGATCAGCGCAAGATAGATCAAAACGCCCGGTACGGCGAGGACGATCAGTTCGCCAATGGCTACATACACGGCATTGATCCAGAAGGCGGCCATGGTGAAGCCGGTGTCCCCCAGATAGACCGTCAGTTCCCAGCCGACCAAAATGGCGTTGAACAGGGCGGGCATGGCAAGCCCCAGCACGGGGATGCCGAACAGTTTGCAGTTGCGCAGCTTCCACATGCACCATGCGGCGAACAATGTGGCAAGGCTCCCCACCAGCGGATCCAGCGGCAGAGCGCCGGCATAGCTGAGGTTGAACAGCAGGCAGCCCACCGTCAGCCCCCAGATGGCGGCGGGGGTGAAGAATGCCAGCACGCACAGCGCTTCGGAGATGCGGCATTGGATCGCCCATGTGGCAGATCCCGGCAGCAGCAGATTTTGCAGATGGGTGAGGGCGAAGTACATAGCAGCGATGACTGCCCCGTAGGTGATGAATTTGGTGTTCTTGTTCATATTCGGTGTTCCTTCCTGATGCCGAACAGCCAAACCATCCCTACAAAAACAAAAAATGGACGCAAAATGCGCCCATCCATAAAAATCCCGCCGCAGCGGGAGATCCTAGTTTTGTTTACCGACAGGATGGTTACGAACTGTCCTATGAAATTCATAGGTATTATATCCTCCCACGGGGGACTTGTCAAGCAAGAATTCGCAATCGGTTGCCTCAGACGCAATTTTACAAAAAATCGCGGGTCAATGGGGTATGATGATCTCTTCGAACTACGAGAAAGGAATCAGATCCAATATGCTATATGCCATCGTTTTATTTGCGCTGACCTACATCTTGATGCTGACCTTTAGCAAATACCGCCCCTTCATCGCCTTGGGCTCCGGCGTGTTGTTCATCCTGACGGGGATGCTTCCTGCCGATCAGATCATCGGTGCGCTGGATTTTAATGTGTTGCTGATGATCGCAGGAACCATGGGACTCGTCCAACTGTTCATTGACAGTAAAATGCCGGAGCGTCTGGCGGAGGGCCTGATGGATCATGTGCCCAATGTGCAGATGGCGGCGGTGGCGCTGGCGCTGTTTGCCGGTGTGATCTCTGCCTTTGTGGACAATGTGGCCACGGTGCTGATGATCGCCCCTGTGGCGCTGGAGATCTGCCGCAAGCTCAAGACCAATCCCGTGCCCTTCATCATCGGCATTGCGGTATCCTCCAACTTGCAGGGCGCTGCAACGCTGGTGGGCGACACCACCGCCATCATGCTGGGCAGTGCGCTGGACATGAGCTTTATGGACTTCTTCTGGTATCAGGGCAAACCCTCCATCTTCTTTGCGGTGGAGCTGGGGGCGCTGCTGTCGGCGCTGATCTTGGCGTTCATTTTCCGCAAGGAAAAGAGCCCGATCCCCACGCAGACCTCTGTGACCAAGGTGACGGACTATGTGCCCACGGTGCTGCTGGTGGGTACGATCGTGCTTCTGATCTGCGCTTCCTTCATCCCCAATAAGCCGGATGTGACCAACGGTCTGATCTGCTGCGCTCTGCTGGCGGTGGGGCTGATCTATCACTTTGCCAAGACCGGGGAGATCGCAGAGGTGGCAGGCCCCTTAAAGTCCATCGATCTTGAGACCATCGGTCTGTTGGTGGGCTTGTTCCTGATGATCGGCGGCGTGTCCAACATGGGCGTAATCGATGCGGCTGCGACGCTGCTGGCCAAGGCAGGCGGCGGCAATCTGTTCGTGCTGTACACGGTGATCGTCTGGGCTTCCGTGCTGATCTCTGCCTTTATCGACAATATCCCCTATGTGGCCACCATGATCCCGGTGATCGCAGGTCTGGCCACGCAGCTGGGGGTGGATCCCACGCCGCTGTACTTTGGCCTGCTCTCCGGCGCTACGCTGGGCGGCAACTGCACCCCCATTGGCGCTTCTGCCAACATCACCGGCATCGGCATCCTGCGCCGGGAGGGCTACACGGTACGCAATGCGGATTTCTTCAAGATCGGCATTCCCTTTACCTTTGCGGCCATCGTTCCGGCTTATATCTACATCTGGCTGCTTTACGGCATTTGATCCGGTGATTCAGTCAAACCTCCTCCCGGCGGACATCATGCCGGGGGGAGGTTTTTCTTAGGAGAGCATTCCGGTACAAGCAGGGGCAAAGACAGGAGAAAGAGGGAAAAGGGGACTTCCATTTTCTGCCGTTAGGCTGTATAATGAGAATGTCTTATTTTGGAGTCCGGGGGCTTTCGGATTCCCGTATCAGGAGGAAAGAAAATGAGCGTACCCACTTTGTATATAAGCGCTGAGCGCAAGCGGGCGCTGGATGATGGCTTCCAGACCGTATTCGGGCAGATGCCCCAGAGCTATTTCTCTGCGCCCGGGCGCACAGAGATCTCCGGCAATCACACCGACCATCAGAGAGGCCGTGTCCTTGCCGGTGCGGTGAATCTGGATACTCAGGCGGCGGTTCGGGTCAACGGCACGGACAAGATCCGAATCCAGTCCAAGGGCTATCCCATGTGTCAGGTGGAGCTATCCCAGCTGGAGCCGGTGGAGTCGGAGATCAACAGCACTCCGGCGCTGGTTCGGGGTGTGGCTGCCCGGTTTGTCCAGCTTGGCTGCCGGGTGCAGGGTTTCGATGCCTATGTGGAGTCCACGGTGCTGCCCGGCTCGGGACTGAGCTCCTCTGCCGCCTATGAGGTTCTGGTGGGCACGATCATCAATCATCTTTTCTTCGACGCCAAGGTTTCCCAACCGGAGATCGCCCAGATCGGTCAGTATGCCGAGAATGTGTTCTTCGGCAAGCCCTGCGGCCTGATGGATCAGACGGCTTCTGCTGTGGGCGGGCTGGTGACCATTGACTTTGCCGACAAGGATCATCCCGTGATCCGCCCGGTGGATTTTGATTTCTCCACCACCGGGCATGCCCTGTGCATCATCGACTCCCGTGCCGACCATGCCGACCTCACCGACGAGTATGCGGCAGTCACCCGGGAGCTGAAGGAGGTCAGCCGCTTCTTCGGCAAGGAGGTCATTACCGAGATCCCCGAGGAGGAGTTCTACGCTGGACTTTCCAAGCTGCGGGAGGTCTGCCCGGATCGGGCGGTGATGCGTGCCATCCACGAGTATAATGAGAACCGCCGGGTGCCCCAGCAGGTGGCATGTCTGGAGCGGGGGGATTTCGAGGGCTTCCTGAAGCTGACCAAGGAATCCGGGTTCTCCTCTTGGATGTATCTGCAAAATGTCATCCCTCTGGGCTATGTGGATCAGCAGGCCATGGCGGTGGCGCTGGCGCTGTGCGAGCACTACCTGCAGGGCAAGGGTGCCTACCGGGTCCATGGCGGCGGCTTCGCCGGTACGGTGCAGGCTTTTGTGCCCATGGAGATTTTGGAATCTTTCCGTCAGGGCATCGATGGTGCACTGGGTGAGGGCGCTTGCCATGTGCTGGATATCCGTCCTCAGGGCGGCGTAAAAATGGAGGTATGAATGATGCAAATTGAGACTTATATCGACTCGCTGATCTCCTATGCCATGAACACAGGGCTGGCAATGCCGGAGGATCATATGGTGCTGCAAAACCGTCTGCTGGAGGCGCTGGGCAAGGATGAGTATATCCCCAGCCATGAAGAGCAGATCGAGGATCTGGAGCAGATCCTGAAGGGGCTTCTGGACTACGCCTGTGCCAATGGGCTGTGTGAGGACAACATCACCGCCCGGGATCTGTTTGATACCAAACTGATGGGGCTGCTGACCCCCATGCCCAGAGAGGTGATCCGCACCTTCCGGGAGAAGTTTGCAGATTCTGCTGAAGCGGCAACGGACTACTACTACAAGCTCAGCTGCGACAGCGACTACATCCGCCGCTACCGCATTGCCAAGGATATGCGCTGGAAGTACGCCAGCGACTACGGCGATCTGGACATCACCATCAACCTGTCCAAGCCGGAGAAGGATCCCAAGGCCATCGCAGCCGCCAAGAATGCTCCCCAATCCAGCTACCCCAAGTGTATGCTGTGTGTGGAGAATGAGGGCTATGCCGGGCGGATGAACCATCCTGCCCGCCAGAACCACAGGGTGGTCCCCATCACCGTTGCCGGGGAGCAGTGGTGCATGCAGTTTTCCCCCTATGTCTACTACAACGAGCATTGCATCGTATTCAACCAGAAGCACACCCCCATGAAGATCGACCGCTCCGCTTTTGAGAAGCTGCTGGACTTTGTGGGTACTTTCCCCCATTATTTCGTGGGTTCCAATGCGGATCTGCCCATCGTGGGCGGCTCCATCCTCAGCCACGAGCATTTCCAGGGCGGTCACTATACCTTCGCCATGGAGACGGCACCCGTGGATCAGCAGCTTCACTTCGCCGGTTATGACGACATTCAGGCGGGCATCGTGAAGTGGCCCATGAGCGTGATCCGTTTGGACGGCGAGGATCCCGTCCGCATCGCAGATTTGGCAGACCGGATCTTGGCGGCATGGCGGAGCTATTCGGATCCCGAGTGCACCATCTACGCGGAAACCGATGGCGAGCCCCACAACACCATTACCCCCATTGCCCGCCGCCGGGGCAAGCTGTACGAGCTGGATCTGGTGCTGCGGAACAACCTGACCACAGAGGAGCATCCGCTGGGTGTGTTCCACCCCCATGCGGACAAGCACCACATCAAGAAGGAGAACATCGGTCTTATCGAGGTCATGGGTCTTGCGGTGCTGCCCAGCCGGCTCAAGGGCGAGCTGACTGCTCTGGCTGAGGCTGTTGCGGCAGGGAAGGACATCCGTGGCGATGAGATTCTCGGCAAGCACGCCGACTGGGTGGACGAGCTGAAGCAGCAGTACACCTTCACCCCGGACAATGCGCTGGATCTGATCCTGAAGGAGACCGGCAAGGTATTTGCCCAGGTTCTAGAGGATGCCGGCGTATACAAGAATACTCCGGAGGGCAGAGCAGGCTTCAACCGCTTTGTTGCGGCAGTAAACGGCTGATAAAGAACAACAAATCCCGGAAAAGCATTGCTTTTCCGGGATTTGCTATACCCTAACGGGGTCAGACCTCTTTGTACATGCCGGCGGCATCGTCCTTGCGGACGGTCTCTGCAACCTCCAGCACTTGGACGGCCAAGGTACGGCTGCCCAGAGCGATCTCGATCTTGTCGCCTACCTTCACATCATAGGACGCCTTGACCACACGGCCGTTGACGCTGATACGACCATTGTCGCAGGCTTCGTTGGCTACGGTGCGGCGCTTGATGAGACGGGAGACCTTCAAATACTTATCCAGCCGCATGATCCGTCTCCTTACTTGCCGATGAGATCCTTCATGGCCTTGCTGGCCTTGAACACGGGGACTCTGGTGGCGGGGATCTCGATGGCGGCCTTGGTGTGGGGGTTGCGGCCGGTGCGAGCCTCACGGGATTTTACATCAAAGGTGCCGAAGCCGGAGAGCTGTACCTTCTCGCCGTTCATCAGGGAATTGGTGACAGCATCCAGCGCAGCGTTGATCACACGCTCGGCGTCCTTTTTTGCCAGACCGGAATTCTCGGCGGCAAGAGCGATCAGTTCGGTTTTGTTCATTTATGGCTACCTCTCTATTTAGCATGATAATAGATTCTAACCCTACCATATTTTATGAAGAAATGCAAGGGAAATTCGCAAAAATCGGAAAAATCCCTATTAGCTGTCCAGATGCAGGAACTTGGCGATCCGCTCTCCCTTGGGCAGCAGCATGCAGTCCTCCCGGGTGATGGCCTTGAGCTTTACTACGCACACCGCGTATACGGCGGCGCCGATGGCAATGGGTACAGCGCTGCACACCAGCTTGCCAAGGATTGTGGTCAGAGGCAGAAGCTGGCTTAGACCGTAGTACACGGCGTAGACCACAGCGCCCATCACCAGAGCGCCGACGAAAGGCTTGCACATGTTGCGAACCATTCTGGGGGGGTGGGGGATGGCTTTCGCCATGGCGAACAAGTTCAGCGCCGTGATGCACACGAAGCAGCACACCCACGCAATGGGAGCGCCGATGATATGGATCCGGGGGTTGCCGGACAGGAAGTAGACCATGGTCAGCTTCAAAACACCGCCCACGAACATATTGACCACCGGCAGATTCACATGACCGTGGGCCTGCATGATGGTGTTAGTCAGCATCACCGTGGAGCTGAACACCACGCACACGGACAGTACCCGCATCAGGGTGGAAGCAAGGGCAAGCTCCTCTCCTTGATATCCCCCCAGAAGTGCCATGATCGGCTCTGCCAGAACCAGCAGACCCACGGCGCAGGGCATGCAGATCAGCCCGGTGATCCGGGAGGCGGACTCCTCGGTGCGGCGCACATGGTCAAACTGCTTCAGGGTCAGGGCGCTGGTGATGGCGGGGATGGCGGAAACCGTCAGCGGGGTGATGAAGGCGCAGGGCAGATTGTAGATGGTCTGGGTCATGTTGTAGATGCCCTTCATGGAATCTGCCATGTCCTGTGTAAATCCTGTGGCGAGAAGCTGGGTCATGTAGACCTTGACCTCCATCATGGTCAGGATCTGCAGCCCGGCAGAGCCAATAGTGATGGGGATGGCGATGCACAGCAGCTCCCGGGCGATGGAGCGGTAAGAACCAACGCTTTGACTGGGATCCCCCTGTTCCAGATTGCGGTATGCCCTCTGGAACAGGACGAACAGATACCCGACTGCCACCAGACAGCCCACGGTGACGCCCAGAATGGCGCCGCCTGCTGCCAGCGGGATGGAACGGGTGAGCTTCAGCAGGACAAAGGCAGCGCCGAGCCCCACCGTCAGCTTGATCACAGCTTCGATCACCTGACTGACGGAAGTGGGGATCATGTTGCCCTGTCCTTGGAAAAAGCCCCGGAAGGCGCTGATCATACACACCAGCAATGCCGACGGACCCAGACAGGCAATGGCAGCCCATGCGTTGGGCTGCTGCTGGAAGGCGGCAAGCTGATGGGAGAACAACGTCATCAGCAGCGCACCGGCAGAGCCCAGCGCAATGAAGATGCCTTGGGCGGTGCGGTAGATCCGTTTCATCTGCCGGGTGTTGTTCAGACTGCTGGCGGCGGAGATCATACGGCTCATGGCCAAGGGAAGTCCCGCTGTGGATATCATCAGCAGCACCGCATAGATATCGTAGGCGGTGTTGAAATAGGCAAACCCCCGGGTGCCGATGATGGCGTTGAGGGGGATTTTATACAGCGCCCCGATGACCTTGACGATGGCGGTGGCCAGCGCCAGCAGCGCCGCGCCGTGGAGAAAGGATTGTTTCTTGGTATTGGACACGGGAATCCCCCTATCAGTTCTTGTGGGGTTCATCAAAAAGCTTGCCCATGGCGTATTCGGTGATGTCCTGCACGGCGGCGGCAATATCCAATGTGGGGAATCTGCCGTTGACATACAGCTTCTTGCCCCGCACCATGGTCATGGCCACATCGCCGCCCTTGGCGCTGAAGACCAGCGCATTCATCACATTGTGGCAGGGCATCAGGTGGGGGGCGGAGAAGTCCACAAGAACCAGATCCGCATCCATGCCCTCTTTGATCATGCCGCACTCCTGAGCACGACCCTGAGCACGGGCACCGCAGACGGTGGCCATCATCAGCGCTGCCTGAGCAGGCAGCGCGTCGGCCTTGCCTTGGGAAGCACGGACACTCATGGCGGCGGCACGCATGACCTCGAACAGATCCACATTACCGGCTTCCACGGCTCCGTCGCTGCCCAGCGCCACATTCATCCCGGCTTGCACGCATTCGGTGATGGGGGCGCAGCTTCGTCCCTGCTTGGCGTCTGCTATGGGCAGCACCACGGCGGTGGCTTTGTGCTTGCCGAGGATCTTGCGATCCATCTCGCTGAGGGCGTTGCAGCCTGCGGCAGTCACCGGCACATCCAGCACCCGGTGGCAGCTCAGCAGCTCAGTTTGGCTCAGTCCGGTGCGATCCAGACAGGAGTCGGCTTCTTCTTGACTCTGGGCAAGGTGAAGCTGGAAGCCCAAGCCGTTCTCGGCGGCGAAGTCTGCCAGTCCCTCCCACAGGGGATAGTTGCTGGTGTACTCGGCGTATATGCCGGCGTCGATTTTGATCCGGCCGTTGTCATAGCCGTGCCATTTTTCCACAACCCGGCGCAATTCTGTGGATTGTTCGTCGGTATGGAAGTCGAATTCCTCGCATTGGTCGATGAACCGATAGGCAGAAAGGGACAGATTCGCCTTCATGCCGCTGTCGGCAATGACCTCGGCTGTGGCTTCGGGATAGTAGTACAGGTCACTGACGGAGGTGATGCCGAAGCGCAGGCACTCCGCCACACCCAGCACAGCGGCGGACTTGGCGCAGCGGGAATCCATGTGGGCTTCCTTCTGAAGCTGGATCTCCAGGGCTTGGGTCAGGCTCAGTTCGTCGCAGTAGCTGCGCAGCAGGGTGGTGGCCAGATGGGTGTGGCAGTTCACAAGACCGGGCATCAGCACCATGCCGGTGCCGTCGATGATCTCGGCGGGCTGCTCCTTGGGGGGGACTTTGGCGACATGGACGATCTTGCCGTCGGTAATGCCTACATGACCGCCCACCAGTACATCCATCCGTTCGTTCATGGTCACGATGGTGACATTTGAGATCAGGGTATCCAAAATTATATGCTTCCTTTCATCAGATCGAACAGCTCTTCCTTCTGCCGGAGCACCTCGTCCAGCATTTCAATGTACTGTTCCGGGAATTTGGGGTTGTGGAACCGTTTTAGGGTGCCGTCGGGGAGGTTTACCTTGTTCATACCGCCGCCGCCCACGGAAATGATGGTGTGCAGTTCCTCCATCATGTAGATGTTGTACAGGCACTCGGTGCCGGGCTTGCACCAGCCCACATTCTCGAAACTGCCGGACATATACTTCTGGCGGTAGAGGTAGTAGGGCAGGTATCCGGCGCCGCGTAGCGCCTCTTCGGCGTAGTTCACCATGGCGGCAACCTCCTGCTGAGGGGGGAGCCCCCGGCGGTCGTCGTATAGATCGGCGCCTTTTTTGATGGCAAGGGTGTGCACCGTGATGTTCTCCGGTGCAAGCTCCAACACTTCGTTCAGAGAGCGGCGGAAGCCGTCGAACCCATCGGTGGGGAGTCCTGCGATCAGATCCATGTTGATCGCTTTGAATCCCGACTGTACCGCCTGCTGATAGGCTTGCCGGATCTCGGCAGCGCCGTGGATCCGTCCGCAGGCACGCAGCACCGAGTCGATCATGGTCTGGGGGTTGATGCTGACCCGGTCAGCGCCGCAGCGGGCGATGGTGTCCAGCTTCTGCTGATCCAATGTGTCCGGGCGTCCTCCTTCCACGGTGAATTCGATGCACCGGGACAGATCAAAGGACTCACGGATGCAGCACATCAGCCGCTGGAGCTGGTCGCTGCTGAGGGTCGTGGGAGTTCCTCCTCCAATATAGATGGTACGAAGGGTCTTGCCGGAACTTTCCAGTAATTTTCCCGTGTGGCGGATCTCCGTGAGCAGCGCTTGTAAGTAGGGTTCCAGCAGCTCGGTGCGACGGCCGATGGTGCGGCTGACGAAGCTGCAATAGGTGCAGCGGGTGGGGCAGAAGGGGATGCCCACATACAGCGATACATCCGAAGGCTCCAGTAGGGATGCCGCCTTTACTGTGGCGGTGGAGCAGTCAATGGCAAGGGCGCTGCGCTGGGGGGATACGAAATAGGTATCACGCATCAGCCGGTCTGCCGACTGGGGGGTTCCGCCCTCCATCAGGTGTTTGGTGGTGATCTTGGTGGGACGCACGCCGGACAAAGCGCCCCATGGGGGCGCTTGATCCAGCAGGGGCAGGGCGGCCAGATAGTAGCTCTGCTGCAGGATCCGGCGGCGCAGCCGCACGGTTTCTTCCGATACACGCAGCCGCTTCACAGCCTTGTGGCATTGACCGTTCTTTGCGATGCAGGTGGTGGCGGTGAGCCACACGGCCCCCCGGTGCAGGGTGGAAACTGCGCCGTCTCCATCAAAGGGAGCTTCGGTGTATTCCATGGGCTCCAGAGGGAACAGAGCAAGCTGAAGCTGCTCCACGGCATACCGGTCTTGGTGACCGATCAGACGCAGTTTCATAGGCAGCCCCCCAGATAGGGATTGAACCGCTTCTCGTGATCCAGATCCGAGCCTTCCCCATGACCGGGATAGATCTTCAGGGGCTTATGGATGGCAGAAAGCCGCAGCAGGCTTTGGCGCATCTGATGACCGTTGCCGCCGGGCAGATCCGTTCTGCCGCAGGAGCCTGCAAACAGGGTGTCCCCGGTGAAGAGATCCTCGCCGAAATCCAGACACACAGAGCCGGGGGTGTGCCCCGGGGTGGAAAGTACGCAGAAGGTCAGTCCTGCCAGAGTGAAGGTATCTCCCTCGTGGTAGGTGTCGGTATAGTACAGCGCCCCGGCGGTGAACATGCGGGGCATGGTATCTTCTGCAGGGTCAATAAAGACCCGGCAGCCGGTCTCGGCGGCGATGGTCTTGACTGCACCCACATGGTCAAAATGACCGTGGGTCAGCAGTATGGCTTCCACTTTCCGACCGATGGACTGTGTCTGTGCCAGAATGGTCTGGGCTTCGTAGCCTGGATCGATGACCAGACAGCTTTCGCAGCCATCGGCATAGAGAATGTAGGTGTTGGTCTGGTAATCGCCTAAGGGCAGGCGTATGATGTTCATGATCCTCTCCTCCGATCCAGCAGTTCATCGGTGTCCAAAATCAGGGTAACAGGCCCGTCGTTGATGGATTCCACCTGCATATCCGCACCGAACTGCCCGTGCTGAGGCTCATACCCCAGTTCTCGGCACAGCTCCAGAAAGCGCAGATACATGGCGTTGCCAAGCTGGGGATCAGCCGCCCCGGTAAAGCTGGGACGGCGTCCTTTGCGGCAGTTGCCGTACAGGGTGAATTGGCTGACCACCAATACCTGCCCCTGCACCTGCTCCAGTCCGAGATTCATTTTTCCGTTTTCGTCTTCGAAGATCCGAAGTCCAAGAGCCTTTTCTGCCAAGGCCCGGCATTCCCGTTCGGTATCCTCTGGGCCAACCCCCAGCAGAATGAGAAATCCCTTGCCGATCTTCCCTACGCATTCACCGTCAATGGTGACGCTGGCGGATTTGACACGGGTCAAAATGGCACGCATGGCGCAACCTCCATATCATTATGAGTATCGTTTAGTTCTGCCCCCGGCGGGTGCCGAGAACATCTCGAATATTCAGCAGTTTGGAGCGGATAGCATCCAGCTCCGCTACATTTTTTACCTCGAATCGCACGGTGAACACGCTGTGTCCGTTGGGCAGATCCTTGCCGTTGAGCTCCTTGACCCGCACGCGGGTGGCAGTCATGGTGCTGGCAAGATCCAGCAGCAAACCGTCTCGTGTGATGCATTCCAGCTCCAAGGTGGTCTCGAAGGGCTGATCCTCCCCGTTGGCCCAGCGCACCCGCACCCAGCGGGCGGCTTCCTTGGGGTCATCCCGGTGGGCGGCGTTGGGGCAGTCTGCCCGATGGATGGATACGCCGTAGCCCTTGGTAATGAAGCCGACGATGGCATCCCCGGGGACGGGAGCGCAGCACTTGGCAAACTTGATCATGCAAGAGTCGATGTCCTCCACGATCACGCCGTTGTCGGCGTGACGCCCCTTCTTGGCTTCGGCGTTGGGGGCAAGGCGCAGGGGAGAGGGGATCAGCTTCTCGTTGGTCTGCACCTTGATGGAGCGGTTGACATCGTCCCGGATCCTGCCCACGGCCTTCACAGCGGTCAGTCCGCCGTAGCCGATGGCGGCATACATATCGTCCCAGTTCTCGAAGGACAGCTTCTTCAGCAGCACCGGGGCAAGCTCCGGGTCGTTCAGCGCGCTCAGGGGCACATTCATCCGCTTCATCTCGGCTTCAAAGCTGGAACGGCCGTGGCTGATGTTCTCCTCCCGGCGCTCTTTCTTGAACCATTGCTTGATCTTGGTGCGGGCTTGATTGGACTGGCAGATGTTCAGCCAGTCCCGGCTGGGACCCCGGGCGGACTTGGAGGTGAGCACCTCAATGATGTCGCCGTTTTTCAGCTTGGAGTCAATGTTAACAATGCGGTTGTTCACCTTGGCGCCCACCATGGCATTGCCGACCCCGGAGTGGATGGCATAGGCAAAGTCAATGGGGGTGGAGCCTGCGGGCAGACTGACGATCTTACCCTTGGGGGTAAAGACGAACACTTCGTCGTCGAACATATCCACCTTCAGAGAACTGACATAGTCCTCAGCATCGGTATCCTGCTGGCTCTCCAGCAGGCGGCGCACCCACTCGAAGTTCTTCTCTTCGCCGGCACCGGTGCCGCCCTGCTTGTATTTCCAATGGGCGGCGATGCCGTATTCAGCGGTCTCGTGCATTTCCCATGTGCGGATCTGCACCTCAAAGGGCACGCCCTGGGTGCCGATGACGGTGGTGTGCAGGGATTGATACATATTAGGCTTGGGGGTGGAGATATAATCCTTGAACCGCCCGGGCACCAGATTGAACAGGTCGTGGACATGCCCCAGCACATTGTAGCAGTCGGGGATGGTATCCACGATGACCCGGAAGGCGTACAGGTCGTACATCTCCTCCAAGGTTTTGTTCTGTGCCTTCATCTTGCGGTAGATGGAGTAAACATGCTTGATCCGTCCGTAGGTGGTGTTTTGGATCCCTACGGCAGCCAGCCGGGTCTGGATGGTATTGCGGATGGTTTTCATGAATGCCTCGTCCTGCTCCTTGTGGGCATTCAGATAGGACATCAGTTCGTTGTACCCGTCAGGATCCAGATACCGCAGGGCGATATCTTCCAGCTCCCACTTGATCTTCTGCATACCAAGCCGGTGCGCCAGAGGGGCATAGATGTCCATGGTCTCCCGGCATTTGGAGATCTGCTTCTGGGGAGTCTGGTACTGCATGGTGCGCATATTATGGAGCCGGTCGGCAATTTTGATCAGAACCACCCGGATATCCTTGGACATGGCCATGAACATTTTTCGCAGATTCTCCATCTGCTGCTGCTCGTGGGTGGTGAATTCCACCCGGGTCAGCTTGGTGACACCTTCCACCAGTTCAGCCACCGTGGGGTTGAACAGCTTGGCAATGTCGTCGTGGGAAGCATCGGTATCTTCGATGCAGTCGTGGAGCAGGGCGCCCAGAATGGCGTCGGTGTCCAGCCCCAGTTCCGCCACGATCTCCGCCACCGCCAGAGGATGGATGATGTAGGGGGAGCCGTCCTTACGCTTTTGCAGCTTGTGCTTTTCGTTGGCGTAATCCACGGCCTTGTTCACAATGGCAAGGTCGGTGCCGGGCATATATTTGTTGATGGCCCGGATCATGCTGTCATAGTGTTCCTGATAAGATTCCATAGTAATCAGCTCTCTTTGCAATGCAGAAGGGTCTGCATGGTTTTACTTTGATTTACATCGGCCTTGGTGTCCCGGTGCTGAAGCTCCAGCGTCAGGAACTTGTGCTGACGGTGGAGTTCCAACAGCCCCACATCCCGGAAAATGTCCAGACAGGTCAGCATTTTTCCCAAACTCAAGGGATTGCCAGACCGGCGGACAATCTTGCGGCACAGGCACATGGGGTTTTCCTGAAGGGTCGGGCCGCAGGATGCCAGATACCGCCACACATCGCCCAGAGTCTTGCGGTCCGGCAGCAGCGCCATGGGGTCCTCCACAGGAGCGCCGGAGCGCAGAGATGCGTAGCCATACAGCTCCGGGGAGCATTCGGCACAGCAGGAGGGGCGGATGTCCAGCACATTCATCTGGACGGAGCGCTCCCCCCGGTATTCGTTGATCTGGGCATTGAATGCCACATCCACCAGATCTCCGGCGGCGATGGATGCCGCTTTCGCGTCGGTGGAGAAGAAAATGCCGTTGATGGTGTGGTGGGCGCTGCGAAAGCGCAGGCGCATATGGCGGCCGCCGCCTACCATGCTGATCCGATCCACATACAGCCGCTCCATCACAAAGACCGGCTTGGGACAGCCGTTGCCGCAGGGCTCCAGCACCGTCAGTGCCTCAATATTGCGCACGGTGAGCAGCTCCGGCGGGATCACGCAGTCGGCTTCCAGAACGGTTCGTGGTGCCCCGGAGGAATAGTACGCCGATGCGATCTGGCACATCTGACGGCGGAATTGGGGAATATTTTCCCGGGAAATGGTGAAACCTGCCGCCAGTTCATGACCGCCGTAGCTTTCCAGCAGATCGGAAAGGACGCTCAGCGCCGTGAACAGGTTGAACCCACCGAAGCTGCGGGAGCTGGCTTTGCCGTGCTCTCCATCCAGACAGATCAGGAAGGTGGGGCAGCAGTACTCCTCTGCCATACGGGATGCTACGATGCCCACCACGCCCTGATGCCAGCTGTCGTCAGCGAGGACGATGGCCTCCGGGGGCTTGCCGTCGGGGAGCATGGATACGGCCTGATCGTAGATCTGGGATTCCACGCTTTGGCGCTGGCGGTTCAGTTCGCACAGTTCCTTGGCAAGACGGTCGGCGTAGCCTTCGTCCTCGGTGAGGAACAGATCCAGCGCCAGTTCGATGCGGCCCATTCTGCCGGCGGCGTTGATCCGGGGGGCAAGATTATAGCCGATGGTGGAGGCACACAGGGTGTCCATGGAGCAGCCGCTTTCCCGGATCAGCGCGGCGAGCCCCGGCCGGCGGGTGTGGCGCAGAGATGCCAGCCCCCGTGCCACCAGCACCCGGTTTTCCCCGTGGAGCAGCATCACATCTGCTACTGTGCCCAGACACACCATGTCGGCGTATTCGTCCAGAACCTCCTGCTGATCGCCGGACAGCGCTGCCGCCAGCTTAAAGGCGACGCCCACGCCGGAGAGGTTCTTGTGGGGGTAGTGATCGTCCGGGCGATGAGGGTCTACCACCGCCACGGCGGCGGGAAGCACATCTTTGCACTCGTGGTGGTCGGTGATGACCAGATCGATGCCTAATTCCCGGCACAGCAGGGCTTCGTCCATGGCGGTGATGCCGCAGTCCACGGTGACGATCAGCTTGACCCCCTCTTGGTGAAGCTGGCGGATGGCCAGACTGTTGAGCCCGTAGCCCTCCTCCATGCGGCTGGGGATATAGCTGATGCAGTTGGCGCCGTTTTTCCGCAGGAAATCCGTCAGCAGACTGGTGGCAGTGATGCCGTCCACATCGTAGTCACCGAAAACGGCGATTTTTTCCCCACGGGTCATAGCAAGCCCCACACGGCCGGCGGCCAGATCCATGTCCTTCATGGTGAAGGGGTCATACAGTGTGCCGGTGCAGTCCAGATATTCATGGGCTTTCCGGGTATCCCGGATCCCGCGGGATGCCAGCACCATGGCGCTGAGGGGCGGGTAGCCCCCGGATACCAGCGCATTCACATCAGATGCCTGAGGGGACGCGATCTTCCAAATTCCATACTTCAAAGCAATACACATCCATTATAAATCATTTTTTGATAATTATATCAAAAAGCCCCGGGATGCACAATAGGTTCCGGGAAAAATTTGTAGGAAAGCGAGGGATTCCGACCATGCCTTCGGAAGCGCAGGAATCTCGTTGACGCTTGAACAATGACACCATTTCTGGTACAATGGCAGGGCAAAACAGACCGCACAGCGGTTTGAAATCCAAGGGAAATGTGGGGATCTTTATGAAAGATCGATATGAAACATGGAAACAGGGCATCGTCCGGCGCCTGCCGCTGATGGTGTTTGTGTACTGCCTGTGCCAGCCGGTGCTGGATGTGGCGACCTACTGGCAGGAGCAGATGGGCATCACCAATGCTTTCACGGTGATTTTCAGAATGGGACTGCTGTGCGGCTCGGTGGGGCTGGGCTTTGTCCTGTCTGACCGAAAGCGGCTGTACTGGCTGACCGGTCTGGTTCTGGGCGGCTATCTGGCGGGGCATATCTGGTCGTGTATGCAGGCAGGATATGTGTCCCCATTTGGGGATCTGTCCAACATGCTGCGGATCATGATGCTGCCGCTGACCACGGTGTGCTTTGTCACCTTCATCCGGCGCAATGAAAAATGCGTCCGGGCGGTGATTGGCGGCATGGCGGTGAACATGGGCATCATCCTGCTGGTGATGCTACTGAGCCGGCTGACGGGGACGGACCCGTATACCTACCCCAACAAGGGCTTGGGTGTCCGGGGGTGGTTCTATGTTACCAGCGTGCAGAGCGCGATCCTAGCCATGCTGGCTCCGGTGGCGATCGGCTGGTCGCTGACAAAATGGAAAGGAAAGGCAGTTCCTGTGCTGCTGGTAGCGGCGGGGAGCCTTGGTGGGCTGTATCTATACGGCACCCGGCTGGCGTATGTTTCCGCAGTGGTCATCGGGATCGGTATGGCGGTGTGCCTGCTGCTGATCGACCGAAAGCGTTGGCGGCAAAGTCTGACTTTGGCGATGGTTGCGGTATTGATCGCAGTGCTGCTTCCGGTTTCGCCGATGCTCCGTAACCAGAAGGCGGTAGCGGGAAATTTTGAACGGAAGCAGGCGGCGTTTGACGCTGTAGCGGCTGCCCCGGATGGGGCGGATGAGCAACAGCGCATGGATGCCTTGGCCGATGCCTACCGCCTGTTTGTACCGGGGCTGATGGATCGATTTGGGGCAGAGCGTACTTTGCAGGCGTTTCATTACAGCCAGGATGTGGATGTGGTCGGCAACAATAGGACGGCAAAACTGAAATTCTGCGACCTGTTGATGGAAGATTCGCCGGATTCTGCCAAGTGGTTCGGCATCAACCGCTCCCGGATGGCGCAGGAGGCGCTGCACACCGATGTGCTCTCTGGGAAACAGGAAAAGACTCTCACATGGTATGACCCGGAAAATGATTTCCACGGGATATACTATCTGTGCGGCGGTGTGGGGCTTGGGTTGATGATCGCATTCATCGCCTATTTTGCCCTGCGGGCGTTGGGCAGTATGTGCGTGGACTTTAAGCGGGTATTTTCTGTGGATTTTGCGGCGGTGGGGATCAGCTGCTGCTGTGCGGTGGTGCATTGCTATTTTTCGGCATCGATCCTGCGGTTCAACAGCGCATCGGTGTACCTAGCTATGCTGCTGGCGGTGATGTGGTTTCTGTCCAATACCGGCAGAACTCCTCGGAAAACTGCCCCCGATGGTGATAAAATTCAGATTTCTTAATCCCGGAAACGGTTGACTTTGCTATGGGTCAATCGTATCATTATTCTGTGATTTTCTAAAAGAAGATAAAGGAGGCACCTATTTTGAAGCCAAATGTAAAATTACTTGCGTCTGCGCTGGCTGCCTGCCTGATGCTGTCTGCCTGCGGCGGCAGCGAGGGCGTTCCGGTCCAGCAGGTGGGCGCCCTGTTCCAGAGCAGCACAGCCACGGCGTCGGACCGTTTTGCCGGTGTGGTGGTCAGCGAGAATGCGGTGGAGATCAAAAAGGAGAACGAAAAGACCGTCCGGGAGATCTATGTAGCCGAGGGCGACCAGGTGTCCGAGGGGGACAAACTGTTTTCCTACGATGCCGATGAGCTGAGCCTGACGCTGGACAAGCAGAAGCTGGAGGTGGATCGGCTGAACGCCACCATCGACGAGAAGAAGGAGCAGATCTCCTCGGTGGAGAGCGACATGGAGTCGGCCTCCGGCAATGACTATACCCAGCTGAACATCCAGCTTCGCCAGCTTCAGACAGAGCTGACCCAAGCGGAGTACGACAAGGCTGCGAAGCAGAAGGATGTGGACCACACCCAGAAGATGATGAAGGATGTGGATGTCAAGAGCCCCATCAGCGGCGCCGTTCGCAAAATCAACGAGCAGGGTGAGGGCGCATTCATGGTCATCCAGCAGGCGGGCGCCTATGAAGTCAAGGGAATGCTCAACGAGATGAGTCTGGGTGCCGGGATCATGGAGGGGACGCCTGTGGTCATCCAGTCCAGAACCGACGATTCCAAGACATGGAACGGTACGGTGCGCAAGGTGGACTACAATGCCGCCCAGAGTGCCGGGGACAGCAACAGCGGCGGCAGTTCCGCAGTGATCGGCGGCATGGGGATGGACAGCTCCGGGATGAACACTTCCACCAGCTATCCCTTCTATGTGGAACTGGAATCCACCGATGGGCTGCTGCTGGGACAGCATGTATATATCCGCGTGGGCGCACAGGGCGCTCAGACGGCGGGCTTGGCGCTGCCGGAGAGTTTCGTGATGGAACTGCGCTACGACGAGCAGAATGCCTGCAATGTGGCGCAGGTCTGGGCAGCGACCCAGCAGGGAAAACTGAAAAAGACCGAGGTCATTCTGGGTGAGTACGATCCTGCGGCAGGGGTTTACCCCATCATCAGCGGCTTGACGGAGCAGGACTATATCGCTGACCCCGCCAACCCCAACTGCGCCGACGGTGCAGCGGTGAGCCATCGGGATCCTGCGGACTTCCCCGGTGATCCGGTGTCCAGCCAGCCGGCGGAGGAACCTGCCGATCCCCAGATCCCGGAGCAGCCTCAAGAGGATGCTCCCGTAGATGCCGGCGCAGAGCCTCAGCAGGACACCGAGCCTGTTCAGGAGCCGGTGCAGGAGGGATAACATATGATCCTGCAACTGGAAAATGTAAACAAAGCCTATATTCAGGGGAAGCAGTCGGTGCATATCCTCCACGATATCAACCTTGCGGTGGAGGAGGGGGACTACCTTGCCATTATGGGCCCCTCCGGTTCCGGCAAAACCACTCTGATGAATCTGCTGGGCTGTCTGGATGTGCCCACCAGCGGGCGCTATGAGCTCAACGGGCAGGACATCGGCGGGCTGTCCGACGATGCGCTGGCGGAGATCCGAAACCGGTATATCGGCTTTGTGTTTCAGAATTTCTATCTGCTGCCCAAGATGACGGCGGTGGAGAATGTGGCGCTGCCCCTGCTTTACCGGGGGGTGGGGCTGAAGGAGCGCCGGGCAAAGGCAGAGGAGGCGCTGCGTCTGGTGGGGCTGGGAGAGCGTCTGGAGTTCATGCCCAATCAGCTCTCCGGCGGTCAGTGCCAGCGGGTGGCCATTGCCCGTGCCATCGTGGGCGAACCCAAGCTGCTGCTGGCGGACGAACCCACCGGCGCATTGGATACCGCATCCGGCGAGCAGATCATGGAGATCTTCCGTCAGCTCAGCCAGAGCGGCATCACCATCATCATGATCACCCACGAGGGCGACATCGCCCGGCGGGCGGATAAGATCTATCACATTTTGGACGGACGGCTGATCACCGACGCTCCCCAGTCCCGAAGAAAGGAGGATCCGGCAGATGCGGATGCCTAAGAAGAAAATATGGATCGCAGCGGTGTCGGTGATTCTTGTGGCGGCGCTGGTGGTCGGCATTGTGATGGTTACCGGTAAGTCAGAGCCCGTGGCGGTGTTCTCTTGGGATATGGTGGGCTTTATGGACTACTTTTCCAATGGCGGGGAAAGCTCCGGCATGGTGACCACGGACAAAGTCCAGACCATCTACCTTTCTGAGACGCAGACGGTGACCAAGATCCATGTCCAGCAGGATCAGCAGGTGAAGAAGGGGGATCTTCTGATCTCCTATGATACCACGCTGTCGGATCTGGCGCTGGAGCGGAAAGATCTGGATGTCCAGCAGAAAGAGATCACCTTGGACAATGCCCGCACCGAACTGGATCGGCTCTATGCCATGAAGCCCATGGTTGTCACACCGCCCCCGGAGACCAAGCCCGATCCTGAGAAGATCGACCACACCAAATCTCCCAAAGATCCCAAGCTGCTGGGTACGGTGTACGATAAGAAGGGCGGCGGAGCCACGGTGCTTACCCCGCTGTATTTCTGGCTGTCCGGTCAGCAGACCATCGGCAAGGATCTGATCGAATATCTGTGGCAGGAATGTGCCGCTGATCCCCAGCAGGAGCACCTGTATGTGGTGTTCCAGCTTGCGCCGGAGGATAAGGCGGATACCGCCTTTGAGCGGGAGTACGGGCTGAAATTCACCAGAGTGGATCCGGTGCAGCCGCCGTCCACAGAGCCGACTCAACCCACGGAACCGATGCCTACCGCCCCCCAGCCGACCCAGCCGGAGGGGACAGAGCCTGTACCTACCGAGCCGGAGATGACCGAACCGGAAACCACCGAACCGGAGGTTACCGAACCGGAAGTTACCGAACCGGAAGTTACCGAAGTACCTACGGAGCCTCCGGTGGAACCTGCATTTTTCGCAGCTCCTGTGCCCGGTGATCCCACTTACCAGATGAGTTTCTTTGTTCCGGGCAAGGATGAGGACTCCAACCCCGGTCCTCAGATCGACTGGAATTCCGGCTATACCGAGGAAGAACTCATCGCCATGCGCAAGGAGAAGGAAGCACAGATCGTCCAGCTTGAGCATGATGTGAAAATGGGCAAGGCGGAACTGAACATCATGAAGAAGGAAGCCTCTGCCGGGGAAGTTCGGGCAGAATTTGACGGCACCATTTCCTCTGTGCTTGAGCCGGAGAATGCGCTGGCTTCCCAAGAACCCGTGGTCAAGCTCAATGGAGGCGGCGGCTTCTATGTGGAGGGCTCCGTGGGTGAGATGGATCTTCAGACCATGCAGATCGGTCAGAAGGTCATGGTCACCTCTTGGGAAAACGGTCAGATGTTCGAGGGCGAAGTGGTTCAGGTGGGGCAGTATCCCAGCGATGAGCAAAATAACTACTATTACAACCAGCCCAACCAGACCTACTATCCCTACCGGGTGTTCATCAGCGAGGATGCCAATCTGATGGAGGGCAGCTATGTGGGCCTTACCTATCAGGCACAGCAGTCTCAGGAAGGGGTGATGTGCCTGCAGAATGCCTTCATCCGCACCGAAGGCGGCGAAAGCTATGTCTATGTGCGCAATGACAAGGGGCTTCTGGAGAAGCGGATCATCCAGACCGGGGTATCCCAGAACGGATCCTACACCCCGATTTATGGCGGCGTGACCCAAGAGGATCTGGTGGCATTCCCCTATGGCAAGCATGTCAAAGAGGGCGCCAAGACCTATGAGGGCACCGAACAGGACCTTTACGGATATTAAGGAGGGCGAAATATGGAAAATATCAGACTAGCCTTCCAGGGGATCTGGGGACACAAGATGCGGTCTATGCTGACGATGCTTGGCATCATCATCGGCATCTCGGCGATTATTACCATCGTGTCCACCATCAAGGGCACCAACGAGCAGATCAAGGAGAATCTGGTGGGTGCCGGCAGCAATGTGGTCACGGTACGGCTGTATCAGGACGAATGGGAGTATGATTTTGCGTACAGCCCGCTGCCGCCCAATGTCCGTCCCATTGACGAAGCCACCAGACGGCAGCTTGAGGAGCTGCCCCATGTATCCAAGGTATCCCTGTATAACAGCTATACCGGCAGCGAAGGGATCTTCGCCGGCGCCAATATGTTCACCGGCGAAGTTTGCGGCATCGATTTGAACTACATGGATGTGTACGGCTATTTGATGGCCTACGGCAGATCCTTCACCCAGAGAGATTTCGACCAATACCGCAAGGTGGCGGTGGTAGACCGCAAGGCTGCTACGGCGCTGTTTGGACAGAACGATCCGCTGGGCGGTGTGGTGGAGATCAAGGGCGAACCATTTGTGGTTGTGGGCGTGGTGGAGCAGGACAGCAGCTTCCAGCCTGCCATCAACACCTATCAAGACTACATGATGTATGCGGATAATTCTGCGGGCAGAGTGTTCATCCCCAACAGCGTGTGGCCGGTGCCCTTCCGCTTTGACCAGCCCCAAAGTGTGGCGGTGAAGGCCAACAGCACCGATGACATGACCAAGGCCGGGCAGGCAGTGGCGGATCTGCTGAACAAAACGCAGATCGTGACATCTGCCGCCGCAGTCCCGGAAGGGGAGGAGCAGCCGGAGCAGGATGGCGCTGCTACAAAGACAGGCATTGCCTACCGCAGTCAGGATCTGCTCCAGCAGGCGCAGCAGCTTCAGGAGATGAGCAACTCCACCAATCAGCAGTTGATCTGGATCGCCAGCATCTCCCTGCTGGTGGGCGGCATCGGCGTGATGAACATCATGCTGGTGTCGGTGACGGAACGCACCAGCGAGATCGGACTGAAGAAGGCGCTGGGCGCTAAGAAGAAGCGCATCCGCCGCCAGTTCCTCACCGAAGCATCGGTGCTGACCAGTTTGGGCGGCGTGATCGGTGTGGTGCTGGGCATCGGTCTGGCACAGGTGATCTCCATTTACAATCAGATCCCTGTAGCCATCAGTGTACCGGCCATCGTGGTGAGCGTGGTGTTCTCCATGGTCATCGGTATCGTGTTCGGTCTGCTGCCTGCGGTCAAGGCGGCAAACCTGAACCCCATCGAGGCACTCCGCCGGGATTAAAACATTTGAAAAAAGACACGCTCCACCGGGGCGTGTCTTTTTGGCAAAAATACGGCATCGATCCCCGGATTCGCCGCTGTTCGGCAGGAATTGGGGAAAAGTAACAGTTGTAAACCGGGTCGCTTTCATGTATAATAAGAAAGTTATATTAGTTGATACATGGGGGTTCTTCCATATTATGATTACACGAAACCAGAAATTAGATCAATATCTTCGCCCCGGGAAGCGGGTACATATGGTCGGCATCGGCGGCGTATCCATGCGTCCGCTGGGGCTGGTGCTTCAGGGCATGGGCATCCATGTTACCGGGTCGGATATGAATGCGTCCGTCTCCACCGATGAGCTGATCGCCAATGGCATCCATGTCTGCATCGGTCACCGGGCGGAGAATATTCTGGGGGCTGACTGCGTGATCCGCACCGCCGCCGCCCATAACGACAATCCTGAGATCGCCGCTGCCCGGGCTGCCGGGATCCCGGTGTTCGAGCGGGCGCAGGCGTGGGGCATGATCATGCGGTCGTACCGCCATGCGGTCTGCATCTCCGGCACTCACGGCAAGACCACCACCACATCTATGGTGACCCATATCCTTATGGAGGCACAGGCGGATCCCACGGTGATGATCGGCGGCTATCTGCCCATGCTCAAGGCGGGGCACCGGGTGGGCAAGGGAGACACCATTGTGCTGGAAAGCTGCGAATACTGCGACTCTTTCCTGAATTTCTATCCCACGCTGGCGGTGGTGCTGAATGTGGAGGCGGATCATCTGGACTACTTCAAGGATCTGGCTTCCATCGAAAAGAGTTTTCATGAGTTTGCCGGGCTGGCAACCGAAGGGGTGCTTGCCAACGGCGACGACCGCAACACCATGGATGCCATGCAGGGGCTGAACGCCATCACCTTCGGCATGGAGCCCCACAATCGGGTGCGGGCGGTGAACATCACCCCGGACTGGAGTCAGTTCGATATTCTCTGCGATGGGGAACTGTACACCCATGTGCAGCTTCATGTGGTGGGCAGACACAATGTGATGAATGCATTGGCTGCCGCAGGAGCGGCGTGGATGCTGAAGATCCCCGGAGAATATGTGCAGCGGGGATTGGCCGGATTTAGCGGAGCAGGCCGCCGCATGGAATACAAGGGGAATTTCCACGGTGCAGATGTGTACGACGACTATGCCCACCATCCCGGTGAGCTGGCGGCGACCATCGAAGCTGTCTCTACCATGGGCTACAAGCGGGTGATCTTGGCGTTCCAGCCCCACACCTACACCAGAACCAACGCGCTGTTTGATGATTTTGTCCGGGAGCTTCGCCGGGTGGATCAGGTGGTTCTGGCGGAGATCTATGCCGCCCGGGAGCGCAACACCATCGGCATCTCTTCCCGGGATCTGGCAGCACAGATCCCCGGCAGCGTGTACTGCGAGACATTGCCGGAGGTGACGGACTACCTGCGAGAGAATGCCCGTCCCGGGGATCTGATCCTGACCGTGGGCGCAGGCGATATCTACCGGGCAGGAGAGGCGCTGCTGGCAGGCGCAGAATAAAGCAAAACGGCTCGCCGCAGCTTGCGGCGAGCCATTTGAGCCCTATTGGTCTTCCAGCGTCAGATGGTCAACGCCGCAGGTTTGGAACTCGTCCATGTACCCTTGCATGCGCTGAACCAGTTCGTCATAGTTGTCGGGGGTGACCTCGGGATAGTCCATGTCCCGGCGGGACAGTTCTTCGGCAAGGATCTCGTAGAATACGGCATCCTCGTAATAGGCGATGGCCTCGTGGATCCCGCCCTCCACAAAGGCACGGGAGGGGACATCTTCGCCGCCGCTGTGCTCCACAAGAGCCTGCATCCCAGTCCCTTGACATAGACCGAAGAGTTTGCTCTCCACATGGTCATAGTCTGCGAAGCGGTCAGTGCCGCGGGTGGAATTGAGTACCCAGTTTCCAATGTAGACCAGATCCAGCAGACGCCGGAATTCCTTGGCCGTCAGATCGATGTGCATGGCGCATCCTCCTTTCGGTGGGTGACTCTCATTATACCAGTAAAATTACAAATTACCAGAGGAAAAAGAAATAATACTTGTATTTTTCTCCTGTTTATCATATAGTAGATGACAATCACGATATCAATCTCGGAAAAGTGAGGATCAACACCATGAAAAAACTAAGTGTCTGCATTTTGTTCGGCGGCGTCAGCCCGGAGCATGAGGTCTCCCTGCGCAGCGCCGAATCTGTGCTGAACAACATAGACAAGGAAAAGTATCATGTTTTCCCCGTGGGCATCACCAAGAAGGGAGACTGGATCCTGTTCACCGGAAGTGACTACTCCATGCTGCCCACAGGGGAGTGGGAGTCTTTCGAGGGCAACCGCCGTGCAGCCATCTCTCCCGTGCGGGGGCAGGGGCTGCTGAGCTTTGAAGGGGACTGCGTGGTTCGGGAGCGGATCGATGTGGTGTTCCCGGTGCTCCACGGCGAAAACGGCGAGGACGGCGCCATGCAGGGACTGCTTCAGCTTGCCGGGATCCCCTATGTGGGTCCCCATGTGGCGGCTTCCGCCGTAGCGATGGACAAGACCCTGACCAAGCTGGTGGTGGATCAGGCTCAGATCCCTCAGGCTGCGTGGCAGCTTGTGCGAAGCGGTGAGCTGACCAACCGCATGGAGCGGGCGTTGAATGTGTTGGAGAACCGGTTTGGTTACCCCATGTTCGTCAAGCCCGCAGGCACCGGCTCTTCCGTGGGCGTGTCCAAGGCCCATGACCGGCAGGAGCTGGAGGCGGCGCTGCGGACAGCGGCAACCTACGACAGCAAGATCCTTGTGGAGGAGTTCATCGATGGCAAGGAGATCGAGGTGGCAGTTATGGGCAACGACAGCCCCATGGCTTCGGTGTGCGGAGAGATCGACTCCGGTGTGGAATTCTATGATTACGATGCAAAATATATCACGGATACTTCCACCGCCTATGTCCCCGCCCGGATCGATGAGGAGACTGCCGAGCAGGTGCGGGAATGGGCAGTCAAGGCGTACAGCGCTCTGGGCTGCCAAGGGCTGAGCCGGGTGGATTTCTTTGTCACCAGACAGGATAACCGGGTGGTGTTCAACGAGATCAACACCCTGCCCGGATTCACCTCTATTTCCATGTACCCCAAGCTGTTTGCCGCCAGCGGTGTGCCCTACAGCCAGTTGATCGACCAGCTTCTGGATCTGGCGATGGAGGCAGGGGCATGAATCCGATCCCAGTCATGCTGAGCATCCGCAGCACCCAGAACTATGAGGGGCAGGGGCCGGATGAGATCGAACTGGTCACAGAGGGCACGCTGGCCCGACACAACGATACTTGGGAGATCAGCTACGAAGAGAGCGACCTCACCGGCTTGGAGGGGGTCACCACCACCTTCCGCTTGGGGCAGCGGGGTGCGACCTTGCGCCGCAGCGGCAAAGTCCAGTCCCGGATGATCTTTCAGGAGGGCGTGCGCCACGAGTCGCTGTATCAGGTGGAGTTCGGCGTGCTGATGATCTCGGTGATCGCCCGGAAGATCCGCTATGACATGAGCGAGCAGGGGGGCACGGTGGACATTACCTACGGCATCGAGATCGAACAGACGGCGGTGGGGCAGGTGGTGTACCATCTGGAGGTCAAGCCCGCAGAATAAACATAAAAAGCATCCGTACGAGCCGAGGCTCATACGGATGCTTTTTGTTGTATCAGTTGTAAAATCAGACTTCCTTGCTCTTGGTGGCGATCTCCATCAGGCACTTGGACATGAACTGATCGGGGGTCATAGCGCCCAGATCGTCGCCCTTGCGGGTACGCACGGAAACGGTGCCGTTTTCCATATCCCGGTCACCTACCACCAGCATATAGGGGATCTTCTGCACCTGTGCTTCCCGGATCTTGTAGCCCAGCTTCTCAGAGCGGTAGTCGCCCTCGGCACGGATGCCGGCGTCGGAGAGCTTCTGCACCAGACCCTTGGCATATTCGTGGGCGCGGTCGGTAATGGGCATGACCTTGACCTGGGTGCCCATGAGCCACAGGGGCAGCGCACCGGCGTACTTCTCGATGAGCAGCGCCAGTGTGCGCTCGTAGCAGCCCATAGAGGTGCGGTGGATGATATAGGGGGTCTTCTTCTGTCCGTCGGAGTCGGTGTACTCCATGCCGAACTTCTGAGCCAGAAGCATATCGATCTGGATGGTGATGAGGGTATCTTCCTTGCCAAACACATTCTTGATCTGAATGTCCAGCTTGGGGCCATAGAAGGCTGCTTCGTCGATGCCCACTTCGTACTTGACGCCCAGATCGTCCAGAATGGTCTTCATGGTGGCTTGTGCCGGATCCCATTGCTCTGCGGTGCCTTCGTACTTGATGCCAGCCTTGGCAGGATCCCACTGGCTGAAGCGGAAGGAGCAGTCCTCCTTCAGACCCAGCGTCTCCATGCAGTAGTTAGCAAGATCCAGACAGTTCTTGAATTCCTCCTCCAACTGATCCGGACGCAGGACGATGTGTCCTTCGGAGATGGTGAACTGGCGGACACGGATCAGACCGTGCATCTCGCCGGAATCCTCGTTGCGGAACAGGGTAGAGGTCTCACCCAAGCGCATGGGCAGATCCCGATAGGAACGGGCCTTGTTCAGATAGACCTGATACTGGAAGGGGCAGGTCATGGGACGCAGGGCGAAGCACTCTTTGCTCTCGTCTTTGGGGTCGCCCAGCACAAACATACCGTCCAGATAGTGATCCCAGTGACCGGAGATCTTGTACAGGTCGCGCTTAGCCATCAGCGGGGTCTTGGTGAGGATATAGCCCCGCTTCTGCTCTTCGTCCTCGATCCAGCGCTGCAAGAGCTGAATGGCTCTGGCACCGTTGGGCAGCATGATGGGCAGACCTTGACCGATGTAGTCCACGGTGGTGAAGTAGTCCAATTCTCTACCCAGCTTGTTGTGATCGCGCTTGCGGGCTTCCTCCTGCTTGCGCAGGAACTCGTCCAGCTCGTCCTTCTTGGGGAAAGCGATGCCGTAGATCCGCTGGAGCATCTTGCGGTTGGAATCGCCCCG
Source organism: uncultured Clostridia bacterium (assembly GCA_937890525.1). Lineage (GTDB taxonomy): Bacteria > Bacillota > Clostridia > Oscillospirales > Oscillospiraceae > Faecousia. The sequence continues at coordinate 31,034 of CALADI010000034.1, forward strand.
CCAGTAAGCACCGCAGCTCTGGGTCAGCTTGATGGCGTTGCCCTTGATGCGGCCGGTGGAGTCCAGATGGGGACCGGCGCACAGGTCGGTGAATTCACCCTGGGTGTAGAAAGAGATGACCGCATCCTCAGGCAGATCCTCGATCAGCTCCACTTTGTAAGGCTCGTTCTTCTCCTGCATATAGGCGATGGCTTCGGCACGGGGCTTTTCGCTGCGATCCAGATGCAGCCGCTCCTTGCAGATCTTCTTCATCTCCCCCTCGATCTGAGCGAGGTGATCCGGGGTGAAGGCGAAGGGGGCGTCGAAATCGTAGTACCAGCCCTCTTCAATGGCGGGACCGATGGCAAGCTGCACCTCGGGCCACAGGCGCTTGACCGCCTGCGCCATCACATGGGAGCAGGTGTGCCAATAGGTCTTGCGGTATTCGGGATTTTCAAACGTGTAGATGTTTTCTTCAGACATTGGTTGTTACCTCCTTTGATATTGGGGTAGAAAAAAGAAATCCCACCCCTGAAAGATCAGGGGTGGGATATGATGACATATTCCACGGTTCCACCCTGGTTGCATCGCCTAGGCGCTGCCACTCATTGGCGCGGTAACGGGCGCACCCGTCCCGGAATTTCCTCCGGGCGGCTCGGAAGTGGTATCGTGCAGGGTGGTATCGCAGAGCCATTTCAGCAAACAGGCTCCTCTCTGAGCGGCCTTTCCAGACGCATGTCTTCGTCACGGCACTTTATCTATCAAAATCATAGCACATAAAATCGGGGAAGTCAAATGTTCTTTCTGGGTGGAAGAACAACCCTTGATCCGAAGATAAAATGGAGTCCCAGTGGAGGAAAAAGTCCGGTTCAGACCGGAAAACTAGGTTCCATAACACCGGGTTTCAGAAAAGTGGTGAATGGTAACATAATTCTTACGATTATGTTCACTTGCGTTACGAATGTTACAATTTATTTCGTCGAAGGGCGTGGGATTCTCGTATATTTTGCATATAAGTTTACATAAAATTAGTGGCATATAATTTGAAAAAGTTGTAATAATTCCTGCAAAATACGATTTTGCTTGACTTTTGAATAAAGTTTGTTATAATAAGACAGGCTTGCGGAATGCGTAACAGATTCGTTACCATTTGTTACAAGCTGAGATGAGAAGATTTTTACAGAAAGATCTCTGCACAATTCTAGGAAAGGAGGTAACACTCGATGCACAGATACAAGCAGCTCGTTTTGAAAAAAGGAAGCCCGCTTTCCCGCATTGCAGCGGTGATGATCGCCGTAGTCATCGGCGTATGCGTGTTTTCCATTCCCGCAGCCGCCCAGAATACCTATCGGATCACCGATGGTGACCGGGTGATGATCTTCAGCTCCGGCGCAACAGATCCGGCGGATGTTCTGAATGAGGCGGGGCTGACGCTGGGCAAAGATGATACCTATACCACCATGCAGAGCGATGACTATTCCGAGATCCATGTGAAGCGGATCCAGATGGTCACGATCAATGATGCCGGACATATCTTAAAGACCGGTACTTACGGAGAAACGGTGGAAGAACTCCTGACCCGGCTGGACATTGCCGTGGGGGAGGATGATCTCCTGTCGGTGGAGCCCTCGGCTCAGACCGAGGACGGCATGACCATTGCCATTGACCGCAGAACCTTCCAAAATGAGACCCACACCCGCGCCGTCGGCTATGACACGGAGTTTATTTACGACGACAGCCTTGCGGTGGGTGAGGAAGAAGTGGTGACAGCGGGGGTTGACGGTGAGGAGCAGGTAGAGGAACGGATCACCTATGTCAACGGAGAGGAGTCCGAGCGTACCGTCCTCAATACCAAAGTACTGCGTGAGCCGGTGACGGAGCAGATCCGGATCGGCACCGGGGTAGAACCTATCCCCATCAGCGAGAAGGATCTCCACATTGCCGACGGCGTTATCACGCTGGGCACCGGGGAGACTCTGAACTACAACGAGGTACGCACCATGCTGGCCACGGGTTACAGCTGTGAAGGCTGGTCTGAACCCGGCATTACCGCAACGGGCACGGTGGCTCGTGTGGGCGCCATTGCGGTGGATCCCACGGTGATCCCCTATGGCACCCGGATGTTCATCGTCTCCAACGACGGTCAGTATATCTACGGCGTAGCCACTGCAGAGGACTGCGGTGATCCCGATTACATCGGCGGCAACCGCATCGACCTGTACTTCGATACAGTGGCCGAATGCATCCAGTTTGGCGCGCGGAACTGCCAAGTCTATATTTTGGGCTGATAAAAATGTTGCAAACCCGCCTTTTTTCTGCTATCATAGCGGAAGAAAGGCGGATTTTTTTATGATCGATGTTTGCAATATTCAAGTGATGAAGCCTCTGCTGGCCTCCCATGGGTTCCATTTTTCCAAGGCCAAGGGGCAGAATTTCCTCATTGCTCCATGGGTGCCCCGGCAGATCGCCGAGGATGCCGGAGTGGACGGGACGGCGGGGGTGCTGGAGATCGGTCCGGGCATCGGCCCTCTGACCCAGCAGCTTGCCCTGCGGGCAGCCAAGGTCTGCGCCGTAGAGGTGGATCGTCGGCTGGAGCCGATTCTGGCGCAGACGGTGGGGGAGTTTGATAACCTTCAGATCCTGTGGAACGATGTGCTGAAAATGGATGTGAAGGCGCTGGTGGAGAAGGAATTTTCCGGGCTTCGCCCCATGGCCTGCGCCAACCTGCCCTATTACATTACATCGCCCATCCTGTCAGCGCTGCTGGAGGCGGAATGCTTTGAATCCGTCACCGTCATGGTGCAGAAAGAGGTGGCGCTGCGGATCGGGGCACAGCCGGGTTCGGCGGATTACAGTGCCTTTACGGTGTTCTGCAACTACTATGCACAGCCCCAGATCCTGTTCGATGTGCCGGCCCATTGCTTCCTTCCCCAGCCCAAGGTGACCAGCGCCGTGATCCAACTCAAGGTACGCAAGGAGCGGCCGTGGCAGATCGACGATCCGGCGGTGTTCTTCCGGGTGGTGCGTGCCAGCTTTGCCATGCGCCGCAAGACGCTGCAAAACGGATTGGCATCCGGTTTCCCGGAGTTCGGCAAGACCGGCGCAAAGGAGATCCTGGAGTCGGTGGGGCTTGCCCCCAATGTCCGGGGAGAGACGCTGGATATCCCTGCCTTTGCATCTATCGCCAATGAGATCGTAAGGAGGAAGAAACTATGATCCGATTTTTGCTGCTGGATCTGGATGATACCATCCTTGATTTCAAAAAGGCGGAGCACATCGCCGTGCAGCAGGCCATCCGTGGCGCCGGTGTGGAGCCTACGGATGCGGTTTGCGCCCGGTACAGCCAGATCAACCAGCTCCATTGGCAGATGATGGAGCGGGGGGAGATCACCCGGGAGCAAGTGTTGGTGGATCGCTTTGCCATGCTGTTCCGGGAACTGGGAAAAACCGCGGATCCCGTGGCGGTGGCCCGCAGCTACGAGAAACTGCTGGGGGTGGGGCACTACTACCTGCCGGGGGCGGAGCAGACCCTGAAGCAGGAGCTGTTCGGCAAGTACCGGCTGTTTCTGGTGAGCAACGGCACCGCCAGCGTCCAGCACAGCCGTCTGGAAAGTGCCGGGCTGTACCCCTATTTTGAGCAGGCGTTCATTTCGGAGGAATTGGGCTCTCATAAGCCGGAGCCTGCCTTCTTCGATGCCTGCTTTGCCAAGATCCCGGATTTTGACCGGACGCAGGCGCTGATGGTGGGGGACAGTCTGACCTCCGACATTCTGGGTGGCATCCGCAGCGGCTTGAGAACCTGCTGGGTCAACCCGCAGGGCAAGGATGCACCACCGGAGATCCAGCCGGACTACCAGATCCAAGGTCTGTCCCAGCTTCCTGCGCTGCTGGAAAAGCTGTGATGGAAGAGCCTTAGTCCGTCAGCCGTACCTCCACTGGATCGCGCAGAGTCATGGAGTCAGGGGTGACGGTACAATCCATCCCAAGAATATGCACCCCGTTTTCGGCGGCTTCCCGCAGGGCAAGCCCGAAAGCGGGGTCTGTTTTGTCATTGGGGTGGAGCCAGCGCACCTGCTCCATCTGGATCACGAACAAAATATAAGCGCCGAAGCCGGAGTGTGCCGCTTGGATCAGACGATTGATGTGCTTGGTGCCCCGCTGGGTGGGGGCGTCTGGGAAGGCGCAGATGCCGTCGGATTCCAGCGTGACCCCTTTGACCTCCATAAAGCAGGGGATCCCGTCCTTGACGAAAGAAAAGTCGAAGCGGGAGTCTTCGTAGACGGTCTCTGCCCGCAGATCGGTGATGCTGCCAAGACCGCCCCCGCGGAGCCACTCCATCACGGCGGCATTGGGGGCTTGGGAGTCCATGTTGATGAGGCGTGCGCCCTTTTGTACGCAGATCAGGTCGAATTTGGTTTTTCGTTTGGGATTGTCGGACTGCTGACACCAGACCTGTGCGCCGGCGGGCAGAAGTTCCCGGCAGCGCCCGGTGTTTTTTACATGGCAGACTTGTGCCTGCCCGTTGATCTCAATGTTTGCGACGAATCGGTTGGGACGATCCAGAAACCGACCGGGGACGATATTGGAATAACGCATGGCGATCACCTGTGCTTTTAGAATCCGGCTGCGGCATAGCCTTGAAAACCGGTGATTTTATTCTATCATGGATGGGAAGCGCTGGCTATGTGATTTCATCACGGAAAGCCGAAAAAAGATGGGGTATCCTATGGTCACAAAGAACAAACAAGGAGGAAGGATCATGGGGTTCTTCGATTTATTTAAGCGGGCGGATATCGATCAGGGCGTAAAGGAGTGCCTTGGCAAGTCCGGGGCGATCTTGGTGGATGTGCGGATGCCGCAGGAGTACAGACAGGGTCATATTCCCGGCAGCAGAAATGTACCGCTTCAGACCATTGACAAAATCAGTGCACTGACGGACAATAAAGATACCCCCCTGTATGTCTACTGCCATTCCGGCGCCCGGAGCCGTCAGGCGGCGGGGATGCTGCGGCATCTGGGGTATACCTGTGTAAATGACATTGGCGGCATTGTGGATTATTCTGGAAAGGTGGAGCAATGAAATGAAGGTTGTGATCGTTGGCGGCGTGGCAGGCGGCGCAACTGCTGCGGCTCGGATCCGCAGACTGGATGAACAGGCGCAGATCGTGGTATTTGAGCGCTCGGGGTATATTTCCTATGCCAACTGCGGGCTGCCCTACTACATCGGCGGAGTCATTGAGAACCCGGAGGATCTGACCCTGCAAACCCCGGAGAGTTTCTTCGCCCGGTTCCGCATTGAGATGAAGGTGCGCCACGAAGTTCTTGCGATCCACCCGGAGCGCAAGACCGTAACGGTTAAAAATCTGGAAACGGGTGCGGTGTTCGAGGAAAGCTATGACAAGCTGCTCCTTTCCCCGGGGGCAAAGCCCGTCATGCCGGAACTGCCCGGTATGCAGTATGACAAGCTGTTTACGCTGCGTACGGTGGAGGATACCTTCCGCATCAAGGAGTATGTGACGGAGCGCAAGCCCAAGTCCGCCGTTTTGGTGGGCGGCGGCTTCATCGGAGTGGAGCTGGCGGAGAATCTGCGGGAACTGGGGATGGAAGTGACCATCGTCCAGCGCCCGAAGCAGCTCATGAACCCCTTTGATGGAGACATGGCGGCGTTTATCCACGCCGAGATGCGAAAACACGGGGTGCATTTGGCGCTGGGCAGCACGGTGGAGGGCTTTGCGGACGCAGACGGCGGGGTGGATGTCCTGCTCAAGGGACGCAAGCCCATCCATGGAGACGTGGTGATCCTCGCCATCGGCGTTGCCCCGGAGTCTACTCTAGCGCGGGAGGCAGGTCTGGCGCTGGGGATGAAGGGCAGCATTCTGGTAAATGACCGGATGGAAACTTCCGTGCAGGATATCTACGCTGTAGGGGATGCGGTGCAGGTGAAGCACTATGTCACCGGCGAGGATGCGCTGATCGCCTTGGCGGGCCCGGCCAACAAGCAGGGCAGGATCGCTGCGGACAATATCTGCGGCGGAGACAGCCGCTATCAGGGAAGTCAGGGCAGCTCGGTGCTGAAGATCTTCGACCTTACCGCTGCTTCTACCGGCATCAATGAGACCCACGCAAGGCGCTTGGGTCTGGATGTGGATACGGTGATCCTGTCCCCTATGAGCCATGCCGGATACTACCCCGGCGGCAAGCTGATGACCATGAAGGTGCTGTTTGAAAAGCAGACCTACCGGCTTCTGGGCGCTCAGATCGTGGGATACGAAGGGGTGGACAAGCGGATCGATGTGATCGCCACCGCCATCCATGCCGGGATGAAAGCCACCGAGCTTAAGGATCTGGATCTTGCCTATGCGCCGCCCTATTCTTCGGCGAAAGACCCGGTGAACATGGCGGGCTTCATGATCGAGAACATTGCCAACGGTCTGCTGCGCCAATGGCATCTGGCAGACGAGCCGACTTTGCCCCGGGACGGGAGCGTGACCCTTCTGGACACCCGCACCCCATGGGAATACCTGCGGGGGCACATGGATGGCTTCCGCAACATCCCGGTGGACGCTCTGCGGGAGCGGCTGGACGAGGTGGAGAAGGGCAAGAAGGTCTATGTGGTCTGCCAGAGCGGACTGCGCAGCTACATCGCCAGCAGAATTCTGGCGGGGGAGGGCTACGAAGTCTATAACTTTGCCGGGGGATTCCGCTATTTCGACACGGTGCGAAATGACCGTGCCTTGACGGATGCAGCCTTTGCCTGCGGTATGGATAAGTGATCATCCCAACAACAAAAACAAGGGATCATTGGGTGTTCCAATGATCCCTTGTAAGTTTTAGGGGAAGGCTCAAGTCCTTCGGGCGTAGATTTTTGCCAGACCGCCTTCGCTGGTCTCACGATAGCGGTGGTTCATGTTGACGCCGGTCTCGTGCATGGCACGGCACACCATGTCATAGCTGATGTTCCGGCTGCCGCAGAGGAAGTAGCTGAGGTTGCAGGCGTTCATGGCCCGCATGGCGGCGACGGCGTTGCGCTCGATGCAGGGGATCTGCACCAGACCGCAGATGGGGTCGCAGGTCAGCCCCAGATGGTGCTCCATGGCCACCTCGGCGGCATACTCCACTTGATCCAGGTTCAGACCGTACAGCTCTGCCAGAGCCGCCGCAGCCATAGAGCAGGCGGTGCCGATCTCTGCCTGACAGCCGCATTCGGCGCCGGAGATGGAGGCGTTGCGCTTGGTCAGGGTGCCGATGAGACCGGCGGTGGCCAAGCCCCGGATCACCTGTTCATCGGAAAGATCCCGGGTCTGCTGGATGTACCGCAGCACAGCCGGCAGCACCCCGCAGGCGCCGCAGGTGGGAGCGGTGACTACCATGCCGTTGTCGGCGTTCTGCTCCGCCACGGCGTAGGCATAGGCGCAGATCAACTGGAATTCCTTCATGGCGGGATTGTCATGGGGATGGGTCTGCTCATAGAGGAACTTGGCCTTGCGCTGGACATTCAGTCCGCCGGGCAATGTGCCGGTGGCAGTAAGTCCGTCATCGATGGAGCGCTTCATCACCTGCCAGACTTCCATCAGGAAGTCCCAGATCTCCGGCCCCTCGTTCAGCTCCACATAATCCGACAGTTTGTCCACATACCGCCAATGGCAGAAATCGGACACTTCGGCAAAGGAGTTCTCCGGGTAGACCTCCGGGGAATCCAGATGGGTCTGACCGGGGATCCGCAGATCCCCGCCGCCGATGGACTCGATGCGCACGGCGTCGATCTGCTGACCGCCGCAGTAGGCGGTGAAGTCCATGGTGTTGGGGTGCATCCCGTCCCACGCTTCGTTTGAGAAGACGATCTCGTTGGAGACCGGGCTGAGAGTCTTGCGCAGCACCCGGTCAGTGCCGTGTCCCACGCCGGTTTTGGACAGCGAGCCATACAGGATCACCTGAAAATGGTCGGCAGAGGGATTCTTTTCTTTGAAGAATTTTGCTGCGCGCTCCGGCCCCATGGTGTGGGATGAGGATGGGCCGACGCCGATCTTGTAAATATCTCGGATGGATTTCATGGAAATACCCCCGTTTGTCAGTTTCGGTTTCAGTATACCAGAAATTTCGCGGGAATACAACGACAATGGGAAAATTTCTGCCGGTGGGATGAAAAATCTCCCGGAACCCCAAGAAAAATCCGTGCAGATACTTGACAAATGTGATACAATATAGTAGTTAATTTTTGATTTTACCCGGAGAGGATGAAAAATATGGCGAAAGACAAGAATGTGGAACAGATCACGGATATGGAAGTGGACTTCGCCCAATGGTTCACCGATGTGTGCAAGAAGGCGCAGCTCATCGACTATTCCTCCGTCAAGGGCGTGTTCATCTACCGCCCCTACGGCTATGCCATTTGGGAGAATATCCAGCATATCATGGATCAGGAATTCAAGCGCAACGGCGTGGAGAATGTGTATATGCCCATGCTGATCCCTGAGAGCCTGCTGCAAAAAGAGAAGGATCATGTCCAGGGATTTGCTCCGGAGTGCGCTTGGGTCACTATGGGCGGCAGCGAGCCGCTGGAGGAGCGCCTGTGCATCCGTCCCACCTCGGAGACGCTGTTCTGCGATCACTTCAAGAATGTGATCCAGTCCCACCGGGATCTGCCCCTGCTGTACAACCAGTGGTGCAGCGTTCTGCGCTGGGAGAAGACCTCCCGCCCCTTCCTGCGGCACAGAGAGTTCCTGTGGCAGGAGGGTCCCACCATGCACGCCCCCGCTGAGGAAGCCCAGGAGTTCACCGAGCGGATGCTGAATGTGTATGCCGACTTCTGTGAGAATGTGCTGGCAATGCCGGTGACCCGCGGTCAGAAGACCGACAAGGAGAAGTTCAACGGTGCAGAGGCCACCTACACCATCGAGTGCATGATGCACGACCGCAAGGCGCTGCAGGCGGGCACCTCCCACTTCTTCGGTGACGGTTTCTCCAAGGCGTTTGAGATCGCCTATACCGACAAGAACAACCAGAAGGTGGCTCCCTTTGAGACTTCTTGGGGCGTGTCCACCCGGCTCATCGGCGGTATCATCATGACCCACGGCGACAACAACGGTCTGGTGCTGCCTCCCAAGGTGGCACCGGTGCAGGTAGTGGTGCTGCCCATCGCCCAGCACAAGCCCGGCGTTCTGGATGCTGCGGCAGGGCTGAAGGATCGTCTGATCCAAGCCGGCTTCCGAGTGAAGATGGACGATTCCGACAACTCCATGGGCTGGAAGTGCGCCGAGTACGAGATGAAGGGCGTTCCCCTGCGGGTGGAGTGCGGCCCTCGTGATCTGGAGAACGGTCAGTGTGTTCTGGTTCGCCGCAATGATGGAGTCAAGACCATCGTCAAGCTGGAGGAGCTGGAGCAGGCCGTGGAGCGTGAGCTGCAGGCGGTTCACGACGGCATGTACGCCAAGGCCAAGAAGAACCTCACCGATCACATCTATGAGGCTCATTCTCTGGAGGAGGCCAAGCGGCTTCAGGAGGAGAACGGCGGCTTCATCAAAACCATGTGGTGCGGTGAAGAGGAATGCGAACTGAAGATGAAGGAAGTTGCCGGGATGAGTTCCCGCTGCATCCCCTTCCAGCAGGAGCATCTGGACGATGTGTGCCCCATCTGCGGCAAGCCTGCCAAGAAGATGATCTACTGGGGCGTAGCATATTGATCCCTGTAAGCAAGCCGGGTCAGAAGAAATTCTGACCCGGTTTTTTTAGAATTCTTTATTTGCAAGCCCACATTTCCGGTGTTAGGATAGAGGAAAGGAGGGATGCGTCTTGAAACATTTTTTCACATGGGTTGTCCTTGCGGGGCTGATGTTCGCCATGACCGCCTGCGGCGGGCGGGAGTATGCGCTCACCATTCGGATCCCAGCACATACCCCAATGGGGGCAGTCTACACCGATACCCAGATCTGCCCCGCGGGGCAGATGGTCACCGTCCGCATGAAGCCGGGATCGGCGGACACGGCGGTGTTTTTGCAGCCCGTGGAGGAACAGCACCCTCAGACTCCGGAGGGGACTTATCTCACCGGTGGCGCTCCCGTGACGCTGGATGCCCAGCGGGGCGTCTGGTACCGGGTGGGGATCCGTGGGGAGAATCTCACGGATCAGGAGATCACCGTGGTGCTGACGGTGTCCGGCTGTGAATTGCGGATCCCATAAAAAACGCCCTGCAGAAGCAGGGCGTTTTTTGATACAGGGATCACATTTTGTCGGGGGCGCTGAATCCCAGCAGCTGGATGCACTGCTCCAAAATGCGCTTGGCAAGACCGATCAGCGCAATGTAGCCTGCCTGCTTTTCCTTGTCCTCCTCGCCCAGAATGCGGTTCTGGTGGTAGAACTTGTTGACACAGCCGGCCAGATCGTAGATGTAGGCGCAGATCAGGTTGGGGGCAGAGGACTTCAGAGCGCTCTCCATGGTGGGGCCGAACTTGGTGATGGAGAGCATCAGCTCCTTGGCGGAGTCATCTTCCGGCTTCTGGATCTGCAGATTCTCCCAAGCGCCATACTTGGCAAGAATGCTCTTGATCCGCACGATGGTGTACAGAATGTACGGGCCGGTGTTGCCCTCGAAGGCGGCGAATCGATCCAGATCGAACACATAGTCCTTGGTGGGCTGGTTGGAAAGATCGCCGTATTTCAGGGCAGCCATGGCGATCTTCTTGGTGGTGGCCTCCACCTGATCCTCGGCAACGATCTTGTTCTCCACCACCTTGGCACGGACAAAGTCGGTCATGTCGGAAACCAGCTGCTCCAGACGCATGACGCCGCCGTCCCGGGTCTTGAAGGGTTTGCCGTCAGAGCCGTTCATGGTGCCGAAGCCAAGATGCTCCAGTTCCGTCTCCGGGCTGACGATGGCACTCTTCCGGGCGGCACGGAACACCTGCTCGAAGTGCAGAGCCTGCCGCTTGTCGGTGAGGTAGAGGATCTTGTCCGGGTGGAAGTCCTGCATCCGCTGGACGATGGTGGCAAGATCCGTGGTGGCATAGATGGAAGCACCGTCAGACTTGACCAGAATGCAGGGGGGGACTTCCTTCTTGTCGGTCTCCTCTGCTACGGGCATGACCAGAGCGCCCTCGCTCTCCACCAGCAGACCCTTCTTCTTCATGTCCTCGATCATGGGAGGGATGTAGGGGTCGGCGTCGGATTCGCCCAGCCAAGACTCAAAATGTACATCCAGATTATCGTAGTTCTTCTTCAGATCCGCTACGGACACATTCATGATGTGCTGCCAGATGGCACGGTAGCCTCGGCGTCCCTGCTGCAATTCAAAGGTGGCGGTGTGTGCTTTGTCAGCAAACGCCGGGTCATCCTTTTTCTTGGCGGATGCCGTGGGGTAGATCTCCTCCAACTCGGAGATGGTGAAGGGAGCTTCGGCGGGGTATTCCCCGTCAAAATTCGGGTCGAAGTAGGGAAGATCCGGCTGACGCTCGTGGAGTTCGGCGATGATCAGACCCATTTGCAGACCCCAGTCGCCAAGGTGGATGTCACCGATGGCGTGGTAGCCGAAGTACTGGTACAGCCGCTTCAGGCTCTCACCGATGATGGCGGAGCGCAGGTGCCCGATGTGCAGGGGCTTTGCCACATTGGGTCCGCCGTAGTCCACCACGATGGTCTTGCCCTCGCCGCTGCGCTCCAGACCGAAGGCCTCGCTGGTGCGCATCTGCTCCAGATACTGCTGCAGGAAGCTGCCGCTGAGCTTCAGATTGATGAAGCCGGGCATGACGGCTTCCACCAGAGAGTAGTCGTTGGCGTCCAGCTGGGCGACGACCTCTTGGGCGATCTTGATGGGGGCGCACTTGTACTGCTTGGCGGCAGCCAGAGCGCCGTTGCACTGGTATTCGCACAGATCCGGGCGGTTGGAGACATTCACTCTGCCGAAGGCGGGATCGTACCCGGCATCTTTGAATGCCTGTGCCATTTTATCGGAAATCAGATCCAGAATTCGTTCCATGGTTTGCTCTCCTTTTTTGAATCAGGACTTCTTGGCGGCATCCTGCTTGGCAAGATAGTCGTCATAGGTTCCGTAGTAATCCACGATGGTTCCGTCGGGCTGGAAGGCGATGACACGGTTACACACCGAAGACAGCATCTCGTGGTCGTGGCTTGCCAGCAGCACAACGCCGGGGAAGGCTTCCAGCCCCTTGTTCACAGCCTGAATGGACTCCATATCCAGATGGTTGGTGGGCTGATCCAGCAGCACCACATTGGCGCCGGAGAGCATCATCTTCGACAGCATGCAGCGTACTTTTTCGCCGCCGGAGAGCACATCCACGCTCTTGAATACATCCTCGCCGGAGAACAGCATCCGTCCAAGGAATCCACGCAGATACACATCGTCCTTCTTGGCAGAGTATTCCCGCAGCCAGTCCACCAGTTCGCACTTGTTGCCCTCGAAATAGGGGGTATTGTCCTTGGGCAGGTAGCTGCGGGAGGTGGAGATGCCCCACTTGATGGAGCCCTCGTCCGGCTCCAGTTCGCCCATGAGGATCTGGAACAGAGCGGTCTGAGCCAGCTCGTTTTCACCCACGAAGGCGATCTTGTCGGTGCGGTTGACGGAGAAGTACACATTGTCCAGCAGCTTCTCGCCGTCTACGGTGACGGATACATCCTTAACGGTGAGCACATCCTTGCCCAGTTCCCGCTCCGGGGTGAAGCCCACGAAGGGATAGCGCCGGGAGGAGCAGGGCATTTCTTCCACGGTCAGCTTGTCCAGCAGCTTCCGGCGGGCAGTAGCCTGCTTGGCCTTAGCCTTGTTGGCAGAGAAACGCTGAATGAAGAGCTGCAATTCCTCAATCTTCTCCTGATTGCGCTTGTTCTTGTTCCGCAGCATGGCCTGCACCATCTGAGAGGATTCGTACCAGAAGTCGTAGTTGCCCACATACATCTTGATCTTGCCGTAGTCGATGTCCACGGTGTGGGTGCACACGGTGTTCAGGAAGTGGCGGTCATGGCTGACGGCGATGACCATGCCGGGGAAGTCCAGCAGGAAGTCCTCCAGCCAGTTGATGGATTCAATGTCCAAGTTGTTGGTGGGCTCGTCCAGCATGACGATGTCGGGGTTGCCGAACAGCGCCTGAGCCAGCAGCACCTTCACCTTCAGACGGGGATCGGTGTCGCCCATGATATCGTAGTGGTTTTCGGTGGGCACGCCCAGACCCTGCAGGATCCGGGAGGCGTCGCTCTCGGCTTCCCAGCCGCCTAGTTCTGCAAATTCCGCTTCCAGATCGGCGGCACGCAGACCATCTTCGTCGGAGAAGTCGGGCTTTTCGTAAATGGCGTCCTTTTCCTTCATCACATCGTAGAGATGCTGATTGCCCATAATGACGGTGTCCATGATGGAATACTCGTCATAGGCGTTCTGATTCTGCTTCAGCACAGACACCCGCAGATTGGGGGCGACGGTGACAGAGCCGGTGGTGGAATCCAATTCGCCGTACAGGATCCGCAGGAAAGTGGACTTGCCTGCGCCGTTGGCGCCGATGATGCCGTAGCAGTTGCCGGGCAGGAACTGCAGATCCACATGCTGGAACAGCCACTGTCCTCCGAATTGCATACCTAAATTGCTGATCGTGATCATTTCTTACTCCTTACATCTGACTTTTTCGTGATTTCCCGTGGATTTTATACCGGGAACATAGCTATACATCATAAATATAACATAGAATTATGAATAATCAAAGAACTTTTTCTTGGGGGCTTGCTTTTTCTCATGGATATGATATAATTTTAGCACTCGATAATTAAGAGTGCTAATTTTGAAAGGAAGCGGAGATAAGCACTATGGAAAAGCAGCAATTCAAGGCAGAGTCCAAACGGCTTTTGGATCTGATGATCAATTCGATTTACACCCATCAGGAGATCTTTTTGAGAGAGATCATTTCCAACGCATCCGACGCCATTGACAAGCTGGCCTATGCGGCGCTGACTGACGAGAAGGTTGGTCTGAACCGGGAAGATTTTGCCATCACCATCACCCGGGACGAGGAAAATCGCATTTTGACGGTGTCCGACAACGGCATCGGCATGAGCAAGGCCGAGCTGGAGGAGAATCTGGGCACCATCTGTAAGTCCGGCTCTCTGAACTTCAAGCAGACCATGGACAAGAACGAGGATATCGATATTATCGGTCAGTTCGGTGTGGGCTTCTATGCGGCCTTTATGGTTGCCAAGTCTATCACCGTGATCACCAAGAAGTACGGCGAGGATACCGCATGGAAGTGGGTCTCCGACGGCGCTGAGGGCTACACCATTGAGCCGACAGACCGTGAAACGGCAGGCACCGATGTGATCATGACCTTGAAAGAGGACACCGAGGAGGAGAAGTATTCCCAGTATCTGGAGGAGTACGAGATCCGTTCTCTGATCCGCAAATACTCCGACTATATTCGCTATCCCATCCGCATGGAGGTCTCTAAGTCCCGGCTGAAGGAGGGCTGCCCCGAGGACAAGCCCGAGTATGAATCCTACATGGAGATGGACACCCTGAACTCTATGGTTCCCATTTGGCAGCGGAACAAGAAGGATGTCACCGACGAGGAGTACGAGAGCTTCTATCGGGAGAAGTTCTATGACTACAACAAGCCCCTGCGCACCATTCATGTGAGTGCCGAGGGCACGGTCAGCTACAAGGCGCTGATGTATGTCCCCTCCAAGGCGCCTTATGACTTCTATACCAAGGACTTCAAGGCTGGGCTGCAGCTGTATTCCTCCGGTGTGATGATCATGGAGAACTGCGAGGATCTGCTGCCGGATTACTTCCGTTTTGTCCGGGGCGTGGTGGACAGTCAGGATCTTTCCCTGAACATCAGCCGTGAGATGCTTCAGCACAACCGCCAGCTTGCCATCATTGCCCGGAATCTGGAAAAGAAGATCAAGTCCGAGCTGATGAATATGCAGGAAAACCAGCGGGAGGACTATGTGAAGTTCTACGATGTGTTCGGCAGACAGTTGAAGTACGGCACGGTATCCGATTATGGCGCACACAAGGACAGCTGTCAAGATCTGCTGATGTTCTGGTCTGCAAAGGAGAACAAGCTGATCTCCTTGAAGGAATATGTGGATGCCATGGCAGAGGGTCAGGAGAAGATCTACTACGCCCCCGGCGAAAACACGGAGCGTCTGGCGAAGCTGCCGCAGGTGGAGACCCTGCTCTCCAAGGGCTACGATGTCCTGTTGTTCAGCGAGGATGTGGACGAGTTCGTGCCTCAGACGCTCGTGACCTATGGCGAGAAGAGCTTCTGTAATGCTCTGTCGGAAGATCTGGGTCTGCAAACCGAGGAAGAGAAGGCCAAGGCTGCCGAGAAGGCGGAGGAGATGAAGGGTCTGCTGACCTTTGTTTCCGAAAAGCTGGGCGAGAAGGTCAAAGAGGTCAAGCTGTCTGACAACTTGGGCAGCCACCCCGTATCCCTGTCCCCGGAGAGCGGCATGAGTTTTGAGATGGAGAAATACATGAAGCGGGTGAACCCGGAATTTGCTTACCCTGTGGGTCGGATTCTGGAACTGAACCCCGATCATGAGGTGGTCAAGGCCATGCAGGATGCCGTGACCTCTGATCCGGAAAAGGCAGAGGATTATGCCAAGCTGCTGTACGCACAGGCTGTGCTGATGGCGGACCTGCCCTTGGAGGATCCCGTGGAATATACCAATCTGGTGTGCAAGCTTATGAAATAAGAATAAAGGACGAGATGATAGTCTCGTCCTTTTTCGTCTATTTGGCAATCTTGCATTCCGGAGGAAAACCGAGTACACTAAAAATATAGCACCTGAAAAGGAGGAACAGGCATGATTTGGTGTGTAGAGGACGATCCCAGCATTCGAGACATCGAGGTATACGCCTTGCAGAGCACCGGGCTGGATGCTGTGGGCTTTGAAAGCGGGGATGCATTTTGGGATGCCATCCAGACTCAGACGCCGGAACTGGTTATCATGGATGTGATGCTGCCCGGCGCAGATGGGGTGGAGCTGCTGTCCAGAATGAAGGCAAACCCGGAACTGGCCCAGATCCCCGTGATCATGGCAACGGCCAAGGGTGCCGAGTATGACAAGATCCAGAGCCTGGATCTGGGGGCGGACGACTACCTGGTCAAGCCCTTCGGCATGATGGAGATGGTCTCCCGGGTCAAGGCAGTGCTGCGCCGGTGCAAACCCAAGCAGCAGCACAGACTCCTGCGCTTGGATGGGCTGACGATGAATCTGGACGAGCATACAGTGAATGTGGATGGGGAGCGGATCATGCTGACCTATAAGGAATTTGAGCTGCTGCGGCTGTTCCTGTCCCATCCCGGCATGGCATTCACCCGGGAGCATCTGCTCAACGAAGTGTGGGAATCGGATTATCTGGGGGAGACCCGGACGGTAGATATGCACATCCGTACCCTGCGCCAGAAGCTGGGCAGCTATGGACAGATGATCGAAACCGTGCGGAATGTGGGATACCGTCTGGAGCCGAAGCATGACAGGTAAGATCTTTCGATCCATCATGGCGGTGGCAGCGGTGGTGCTGCTGTGCAGTCTTGGGGTCATTATGGGGGTGCTGTACGACTACTATGACGGCGCTCAGATGACCCAAATGAAAAACGAACTGATGCTGGCAGCAACGGGAACGGAACTGAACGGATTGGACTATCTGGAGCAGGTAGAATCCAACCGCCTGCGCCTGACATGGATCTCCCCGGAGGGACGGGTGATCTTCGACAGCAAGGCAGATGCCGAATCCATGGAAAACCATGCCAACCGGGAGGAGTTCCGGGAGGCGCTCACCTATGGAACAGGCAGCGGTGTACGCTACTCTTCGACCCTGACGGAGAAAACCACATATGAGGCGGCACGGCTGTCCGACGGCAGTGTGCTTCGGGTGTCGGTGAGCGGGGCTACTTCAGCGGTGGTCATGTGGGGCATGCTCCAGCCGGTGGCTCTGGTGGTGATCATTGCGGTGGCGCTGTCGGCGGTACTGTCCATTCGCATGGCCAAGCGGATCGTCAGACCCCTTAATGCGCTGGATCTGGAGCATCCCATGGACAACGATGCCTATGAAGAGGTGACGCCGCTGTTGAAGCGGATCAACCAGCTGCATCAGCAGACCCGCTCCCAGATGAAGAAACTGAAGTATAAGACCGACGAGTTTGAACAGATCACCTCCAACATGAAGGAGGGGCTTGTGCTGTTGGACAAGCAGCGTCTGGTGCTCAGCATCAACCCGGCGGCCAAGGAACTGTTTGGTGCAACGGATTTCTGCATCGGTCAGGATTTCCTCACGGTGGATCGTAAGCCGGAGGTGCAGTCGGCGGTGGAGCAGGTGTTCTCCAACGGCGCCAGCCAGATCCATGTGACCAGAAATGCAAGGGAATACCAGCTGGATTTGACCCGCATCGAATCTCAGGGCAGTGTGATGGGCGCTGTAGTGCTGGCATTCGACATTACGGAACAATATACGGCAGAGCGCACCCGGCGGGAATTTTCTGCCAATGTGTCCCACGAGTTGAAAACGCCGCTGCAATCCATCATCGGCAGCGCCGAGCTGCTGGAAGGCGGGCTGGTCAAGCCGGAGGATACCCCCCGGTTCGTGGGGCATATCCGCAAGGAGGCCACCCGGCTTGTGAGCTTGATCGACGATATCATCCGTCTGTCCCAGCTGGATGAGGGTGCGCCGCTGCCCACCGAGCCGGTGGATCTGTTGGAACTGGCGCAGGATGTGGCGGAGACTTTGCGCCCCATTGCCCAGAGCAAGCATGTGGATCTGCAGGTGGAGGGGAGTCCCTGCGTCATTACCGGAGTCCGCAGGCTTCTCAGCGAGATCGTGTACAATCTTACGGAAAACGCAGTGAAGTACAATGTGGACGGGGGCAGTGTTTTGGTCAGCGTGACCCAGAATTCCGGCAAGCGGGTGCTCAGCGTCCGGGATACCGGCATCGGCATCCCGCTGGAACACCAGTCCCGGGTCTTTGAGCGGTTCTACCGGGTGGATAAGAGCCACTCCAAGCAATCCGGCGGTACAGGTCTGGGGCTGTCCATTGTGAAGCACGCCGCCCAGTATCACAATGCTAAGTTGGAACTGCAAAGCAAGCCCGGCGAGGGCACCACCATCAGCGTCTTGTTCCCGTGATCCCTAATATGGAAATCCCCTGTGTAAGCAAACAGGCTTGCACAGGGGATTTTATCTATCTGTGGAAAAAAGTTATGCCACCACAACGGCAGTTCCGCTGACGGTCACCATCAGCATACCGCCATTGGAACCCAGTACCTCGTAGTCGATATCCACGCCGATCACGGCGTTGGCGCCAAGGGTAGCAGCACGCTGCTCCATTTCTGCCAAGGCGGTGGTTCTGGCCTCAAGAAGCTCCTGTTCGTAGCTGTTGGATCTGCCGCCGAAGAAGTTGCTGAAGGAAGCGGCGAGATCCCGCACAAAGTCCACGCCGGAGATCACTTCTCCGAAGACAATGCCCAGATATTCCTGAATTTGCATCCCCTCGATGGTGTTGGTAGTGGTAGAGATCATAGTTTATGCTCCTTTCCTTGATCCGAAGGCGGATTCTTGTTGCAAGAAAATTGTAGCATAGTCTCGAAATGATTGCAACCGAATGTCCTGCGGATCATATTCTAAACCATTGACTTTACATAGATTTTACATAAGTATTTCACAACCTAAATGGACTTTACAAATTCTTCAAATTATAATCAAAATGCAAACGAAGGTCTATTATGAAAAAAGGATAGGTAAAAAACATGACAATGTATATTCTAAAGCTGGTCACGCTGTTGGGCGGCCTTGCGCTGTTCCTGTTCGGCATGGACATTATGGGAAAATCTCTGGAACGGCAGGCCGGCGGCAAGCTGCAAACCATTCTGGCAAAAATGAGCTCCACGGTGTTCCGCGGCTTCCTGCTGGGCTTGGCGGTGACAGCGGTGATCCAATCCTCCTCGGCGACTACCGTCATGGTGGTGGGCTTCGTCAACTCCGGCATCATGACGCTGAAACAGGCGGTGGGCGTCATCATGGGCGCCAATGTGGGCACCACGGTGACCTCGTGGATCCTGTCTCTGACAGCGCTGGAGGGTGACAGCTTCCTTATCCAGCTTTTCAAACCCAGCACGCTGGCGCCCCTTCTGGGTATCGTGGGCATCGTGCTGTATATGTTCACCAAATCCGAGAAGAAGCAGGGTATCGGCACCATTCTGCTGGGCTTTATGGCGCTGATGACCGGCATGGATCTCATGAGCGAATCCATGAAGTTCCTGAAGGACGAAGCGTGGTTTGCCAACATGATGGTCTCCTTCTCCAATCCGCTGATTGGCATTGCTGTGGGTGCGATCCTCACAGCAATCATCCAGTCCTCTTCGGCTTCTGTGGGTATCTTGCAGAGCCTGTGCTCCACCGGCGTGATCACCGGCGGTGTAGCGCTGCCCATCATTCTGGGTCAGAATATCGGCACCTGTGTTACGGCGCTGATCTCCACGGTGGGCGCCAACCGCAATGCCCGCCGTACGGCTATGGTTCACCTGTATTTCAACTTGGTGGGTGTTGCGCTGTTCGCTACGGTGTTCTATGGCATCGGGATGTTCTTCCCGTGGCAGTTCCTGACCGAGACCATCAACGAATTTGACATTGCGCTGATCCATACGGGCTTCAATCTGATGACCACGGCGGTGATGCTGCCTCTGCATGGGCTGCTGGAGAAGCTGGCGATCATCACCGTTCGGGATACGGCGCAGCCGGAGGAAACGGAACTGCTGGATCAGCGCCTGCTGGCCACCCCTGCGGTGGCGGTGCAGAGAGCCAAGCAGATCGCCGTGGAGATGGCAGATGCCGCAGCCGAAGCCATGAGCAAGGCGATGGATCTGACCAAGCATTTCGATGCCAAGACCATGGAGCAGGTTGGCACCTTGGAGAGCCAGACCGACCGTTACGAGGATGCTCTAGGCAGCTATCTGGTGAATCTCACCGGAACGAACCTGCCCGTGCAGGACAACCGGGCGGTGAACACCCTGCTGTATACCATCGGCGACTTCGAGCGCATCGCAGATCACGCAGTAAACATTGCCAAGGCAGGGGAAGAAATGTCCCGCAAGAGCATCTGCTTCTCGGCGGAAGCCCAGCAGGAGCTTGCCACGCTTGAAAAGGCGGTGCGTGCGGTGATGAAGCGAACCCAAGGCGCCTTTGACAACAATGATCTGGAGCAGGCCATGAAGGTGGAACCTCTGGAGCAGGTGGTGGACTCTCTGGTGAAGGAGATCAAGTCCCGGCACATCCGCAGACTCCGGGATGGCATTTGTACCGTGGAATACGGCTTTGTGCTGGAGGATCTGCTGACCTCCTATGAGCGCATCGCAGACCATTGCTCCAATGTTGCGGTGGAGATGCTTCAAGTAGCAGAGGGTAAGCTGGAAGCCCATGAGTACCTCAATGCGCTGAAGGCCGGTGAACTGAGCGAGAGCGTGGACTACACCGAGCGGTTCCAGAAATACCGCCAGCGCTACGGATTCCCGGAAGAATAAGGAATAACCTATGAAACAGCCCCGTGTCGGAACATGATCCGACACGGGGCTGTTTGTCACTGCATCGATGATGGGGGCGCCCTGTAAGACGATCAGCGGGTGATGAAGCGACGATTAGACCGGGTGACTGAGGATATACACCGTGCCGTATCTGTGCTGTAAAACAGAAGCATAGAGCGTGACAGACGAATGGGGGATGGGGCACTGAACAATGGGGATCTCCCCCAAGGGCATAAAAATCCTCCCGGAGCGTTAACTCCGGGAGGAAAATGTCCATGTGGGCCATGGGGATTGGAAGTGCTAATTACTTAGCCAGCTTCTTGAACTCGTCGAAGACGAACTGAACCTTCGGTCCGATGATGACCTGCACAGAGGTCTTGCCCGGGCGGATAACGCCGGCAGCACCGGAGGACTTGATCTTCTTCTCGTCAACCAGCAGGCGGTCCTTGACTTCCAGTCTCAGACGGGTGATGCAGTGGTCGATGGAAACAACATTCTCCTTGCCGCCCAGACCTTCCATGATGATCTCAGCCATAGCGGTGTAGTCGTTGTTGGCCAGCTCAATCTTCATCTCGCCGTCCTGATCGTCCTCACGGCCGGGGGTCTTCAGGTTGAACTTCTTGATGGCGAACAGGAACACCAGGTAGAACACCACGAAGGCGGCGATGCCCATGGGGATCAGCAGCCAGCTCTTGTTAGCAGCAGGCAGGAAGGAAGAGAAGATGGCGTCGGTCAGACCAGCGGAGAAGCAGAAGCCAGCGCGGTAGCCCAGAGCGACGGTGACAGCAGCGAAGATGGCGTACAGCAGAGCGTAAACCACATACAGGGGGAAGGCCAGGAACATGAAGGCGAACTCGAAGGGCTCGGTGACGCCGCACAGGAAAGCACAGACGGCAGCGGAACCAACGATACCGATGGTAGCCTTACGCTTGGTGGTCTTAGCGGTCTGGATCATAGCCAGAGCAGCGCCGGGGATACCGAACATCATGCAGGGGAAGAAGCCGGCCATGTACATACCGACGGACCAGTTAACGGGGTTGCCGTTAGCCATGACGCCGCCCTCAGTCAGAGCGCCCCAGTAAGCAGTCAGGTCGCCCATGCCGATGGTGTCGAACCAGAACACATTGTTCAGAGCGTGGTGCAGACCGGTGGGGATCAGCAGGCGGTTCAGGAAAGCGTAAATGCCAACGCCGAACACACCCATGTTCTTGATGCCGTTGCCGATGGCAACCAGCACACCGAAGACGACGGGCCAGACAAACAGCAGGATGGCAGCGACCACGATGGAAACAACGCCGGTCACGATAGCGACGGAGCGCTTGCCACCGAAGAATGCCAGCACATCAGGCAGCTTGGTGTTCTTGAACTTGTTGTAGCAGGTGGCGCCGATGATGCCGCACAGGATGCCGATGAAGGGGTTCTCGATCTTGTCGAATGCGACCTTGTTGGCGGTGTTTGCCAGAGCGCCATCAGCCCACTCGAACATGTTGGGAGCGATGGTGCTCACAACGCCGGTGGACAGCAGGTTGGTGATCATCAGCCAGCTGACCAGACCAGCCAGACCGGCGGTGCCGTCGTTGTCGTTAGCCAGACCAACAGCAACACCCACTGCGAACAGCAGAGCCATGTTGTCGATCAGAGCGCCGCCAGCCTTGATCAGGAAGAAGCCGATCGTGTAAAGTGCACCAGTAGTAGGTGCATCGGGCACGCCCATAGCGCCGGGCGCCATAGCGTAACCCAGACCCATCAGAATACCGCAGATGGGCAGAATCGCAACGGGAAGGAACAGAGCCTTACCGAGCTTCTGAAGATGTCTCATCATTAGAATTATTCCTCCTTAATTCTCTTTGCCGTATATACAAGACTGCCGGCCCACAGCAGTCAGGTGGCCCAATTCAGGGGAGGGGAGCCGCAAGCTCCCGAAAGCAGGCGGACATTTCTGCCCGCCTGCAAGAATTCCGGTCACGGAATTACAGGTTTGCCTCCAGGAAAGCCTTCAGCTCAGTGGCGGCCTTCTCTTCGTCGGCGCCGTCACAGGTGACGGTCAGTTCGTTGCCCTGCTTGGCAGCCAGACGCATGACAGCCATCAGACGCTTGGCATCAGCCTTGCCGGTGGCAGTGGTCAGGGTGACAGCGCAGTCGTAGCCGGCAACAGCCTTCACCAGCATACCGGCGGGACGAGCGTGCAGGCCCAGAGGATCGTTGATCACATGAGTAAATTCTTTCATAATTTATACCTCGCTTTCGCAAACGCGTTTTCTGGTTTCCAGAACACGGCCGGGGGCCATGCTCAATTCGGTGTAGCCCATTTTCAAGAAAGTCTCGGTCAGCTTGGGGTCAGCGCCCAGCTCACCGCAGATGCCGGCCCAGATGCCGGCGTCATTGGCAGACTTGGCGATATGGGCAAGCAAAGACATGAGGGCGGGGTGGTAGGGGTCGTAGAACTCGCCCAGCTTGGCGTTCTGACGGTCCACCGCCAGGGTGTACTGGGTCAGATCGTTGGTGCCGACGCTGAAGAACGCGGCTTCCTGTGCCAGTTCGTGTGCCAGCACGGCAGCGGCGGGAGTCTCCACCATGACGCCGATGGGCACTTCCTTAGCGGGGATGCCCTCTGCGATCAGTTCCTCACGGATCTGGGCACACAGTGCCTTGGCCTTCTTCAGCTCCCACACAGAAGCCACCATGGGGAACATGATGCTCAGATTGCCGTACACGCTGGCACGGTAGATGGAGCGAAGCTGGGGACGGAACACATCCTCACGGGTCAGGCAGATCCGCAGACCGCGCAGACCCAGAGCGGGATTCTCCTCGTGATCCAGTCCCAGATAAGACACCTGCTTGTCAGCGCCGATGTCCAGCGTGCGGATCACAACGGGACGGTCACCCATGATCTCGGCGACCTGCTTATAGGCTTCAAACAGCTCGTCCTCAGTGGGCAGGGTGTCCCGACCCAGATAGAGGAATTCGCTTCTCATCAGACCAACGCCTTCGGCGTCGGCGGCGACAGCAGCCTCGGCATCCTCCGGGCAGCCGATGTTGGCGCACAGCAGAACCTTCTTGCCGGACTTGGTGATGCTCTCTTTGCCACGGTAGGCTTCCAGAGCGGCACGGTCGGCGGCGGCTTCCGCCTGCTTCTGCTTCAGCATAGCCATGGTCTGCTCATCGGGATCGGCGTACCATTTACCGGTAAAGCCGTCCACGGCCAGCACGGTGCAGTTCTCAGCGGTGTCCAGATCGATGTCGGACTGAACCAGAGAGGGGATGTTCAGGGTGCGGGCCAGAATGGCGGTATGGCTGGAGGAGGAACCCTCCTGCGTGATGAAGGCCAGGATCCGCTCACGGGGGAGCTGGATGGTCTCACTGGGAGCCAGATCCTGCGCCACCAGCAGGAAGCTGCCCTCGGGAAGCTGGAAGCCGGTGTTGCCGCAGAGAATGTCGTAGATACGGTGGGAAAGATCCCGGATGTCTGCGGAACGAGCCTTCATATACTCGTCGTCCAGAGCAGCGAATACCTGAGCGAACTCCTCGCCGCAGTCCAGAGCCGCAGTAGCGGCATCGGTGCCGTCGGCGATGGCGGCAGCCACAGCCTCCAGATAGTCCAGATCCTCCAGCATGAGCATCTGAACCTCGATGATGGCAGCCTTCTCCTCACCCAGTTCGGCAGCGGCTTTGTCGTAAAGCCCCTGAAGCTGCTGACGGGCAGTCTCCCGGGCGTCATCAAAGCGCTTCTGCTCGGCATCGGGGGTACCGCAGGCGACGGGCTGAACACGCTCGCTCTTACGGTAAACAACGGCGGGGCCGATGGCCACACCGGAAAAAACGGGTAAACCTAAACCTTGCTTCATATGTGCCACCTGCCGCTTACTTTGCCAGCTCGATCACGGGATCGGCGGTGGTGACGGTCTTGCCGGTCATGGTCTTGAAGGTGGAGAAATCCGCGCTGTTGCACACCAGCATGGGGGTGATGGTGTTGAAGCCCTCGGCCTCTACCGCAGCCATATCCACCTCGATGAGGAGCTGGCCCTTCTTGACCTTCTCGCCGTTCTGAGCGTGGATGGTGAAGTGCTTGCCCTCCAGAGAGACGGTCTCCAGACCCACATGGATCAGGATCTCAGCGCCGAACTCGGTGACCAGGCTGACAGCGTGACCGGTGGTGAACATCATATCCACGGTAGCGTCACAAGGAGCGCAGACCTTGCCATCGGTGGGCTTGATGGCGATACCGTCACCCAGAATACCCTCGGAGAAGGTGGGATCAGGCACTTCCGATACGGGAACGGCCTGACCGGCGACGGGAGCGCACAGCTGATCTGCGGACTTTCCAAATAGTTTGTTAAAAAAACCCATGATTTTACCTCTTTCATCCAGAGCGGCACCGTCGATGGGATCGGGAAACAGCCGCCTGAGTTGTTGAGACTGTATGTGCCCCTCTTCTGTTGGGATTTGGAAAATCAAATCCTTATCGGAATTTGGGCGCACGGAATCTCTTTCGTGCTATTAGAATACCAATTATGCAACAAAAAGTCAACTCATTATGCAATCTGCAATCTCTTTTGGTAATTCTTCACAATGTTTGACGATAATTGTAAAATTTTTTGCGAAATTTTTCGGATGTGAAAAAATTTGAAAAACCTAAGAAAAATTCAGGATTTGGAAGTACAATGACTGTGTGCTGGAATAAGAACGGATAATCGGGAAAAATATACCGATTTTCGGATAAATGAGGATCCCTTGGGAAAAAGGGATTGCAGGCGGCCCAAGGGATGTGGTATGATGGAGCAGGAAAGGAGGTGACCGCATATGCTGTTTTTGGCTTATCCGCCCTGCAGTACCTGCCAGAAGGCAAAGCAGTGGCTGGACGATCATGGCCTTGTCTATGAGCAGCGCAATATCAAGACCGACAATCCCACCTATGAGGAATTGGCGCAGTGGGTCAGCCGGAGCGGGCTGCCGGTGAAGCGGTTTTTCAACACCAGCGGACTGGTCTACAAGTCCCTCGGGCTGAAGGACCGGCTGAGCACCATGACGCTGGAGGAGCAGTTGGAGCTGCTGGCAGGGGATGGGATGCTGGTCAAGCGTCCTATCGTTGTTCACGATGGCGTGATCCTCACCGGATTCCGGGAAAAGGAATGGGCAGAAAAACTGCTGTAACAAGAAAGACCGGCTGCATCTTGCAGCCGGTCTGATTTGTGTGGAGCGTCTGATCCGACGGTGGACGGCGGGATCACTGAAACCGAAAGCCGGATTGAACGAGGATCCTAATGTTCGCGTGATAGTTATCCTCGGAATGGAAATAGACCAAATCGAATCCGTTTTCCGGGTGAAAGGACACTACACAATGATCCCAGTTGACCCAAATCTGATAGCCGACAGCTTGCTCAGTCATAGCAGCATCCTCCTTTTCCTTGGTGGTATTTTCATTATACCGCTGTGTGAGGAAAAAGGGAATGGCTTCGGCGTTCAATTAAGAATCTTTAAGAGTTTGCCGCAAAACAGCAGCGCCGCCGGAACATTCCGGCGGCGCTGAAAACTTATTTCACGATGCGGATCACGCCCATGGGGGTCTGCTGATCGTCCTGTCCCAGAGGATTGTCCTTGAGGATCCGTACATACAGATCCTTGTCCATGCTGGGATCGCTGACGCCAAGGATCTGACCTTCCAGATCGTTGATATCTACCACCATGGCACGGTGGCCGATCTTGGCGGCGATATCCTTTGCCACCTGATCGGGATGAAGGGGGCCAAGCACCACATACTGGTTGTAGGGGGGGATGGTGTTGTGGCAAGGGCCGTCGATGGAGCGTGCCTTGTAGCCTGCTACCTGATAGAACCAGCCCTTCTTGTGGAACAGTTTCTTGCCGATCACAGACACAAAGGCGGCAAAGAGGATCTTCAGCACGCCGCACTCCACCAGAGCGCACTCCATGGTCTCCGGCATGCCCAGACCGATGCCATGCTTGGTCTTGGTGACATGACCGCTGAGCCAGACTGCCAGTTTCCGGGGCTTGATGTCTTTCAGGGGGATGGCGCGGCCGGGCTGGGTACATGCCACACACTTTTCGGAAATAAACAGAATATCGTCGGGCTCGGTGAGGACGGGGGTGCCATACTGGTCGGCAACGGCGACGATGTCATCCTCCAGAGTGACCAGATGGGTGCGGATGGGCAGGCGCTGATAGGAAACACCGTCGATCACGGTGATGCCCTGCTTGCCCTCGTTGGGCTTTAATTCCTGAGCCATAAATCTTTCCTTCTTTCTGGTATAATATAGGGATCAATGGGATTCTTTACGGGATAAGTATATCAAATATCAATGGAAAGTCAAGTTTCACCACAGGATCCCCTGTATCCATCTTTCCCGTTTCCGGGAAAATGACCACGATATTCAAAATGCAATTCCTGTAACTTCTGTATTATAGCATAGCTGTCAAGCACAGCAGGCTCCTGCATCCGGAAATCGGGCGCAGGAGCCTGCCAGAAATCGTTATTTGCGGGCTTCCAGCCGCTCCTGCTTGGTTTTGCAGAAACGCTCAAGCTGGGGCACCATCAGCACGCACACCAGCGCAGCGGTGAAGCCGCCGTTGTACAGGCAGAAGCCGCCGTGCAGAGACGGGATGCAGGTGACCATGCTGGCATGGAGCGCAGCGGCCAGCATACCGGCAAGAATGCCGTACCGCCCGGTGATGGGGGACAGACCGGTGGCGAAGCAGGCACCCACGGCGATGGGCTGGGCGTACACCATATTGGTAAATTCTCCGCCCAGAACGCCGGACAGCCAGCTGAAGCCCAGAGAGGTGAGCCAGTAGCTCAGCAGGATGGGCAGGACCGTCCGGGGATTGCTGCCGGAAGCGCAGCAGGCCACCACACAGAAGATGCAGCCGAAGGTGACGCTATTCATGGGAGCGCCGATGAGATTGTAGTACAGTACCATGCACAGACCCAGCATACCCATGTTCACCAGCAGAACTCCGGGACCATAACTCTTGAGATAGTCGGCTTGGTAGTTGTCCGCCTTCAGAAGGGAGACATAGCCGGACAGACTGCCCTTCCAGAATACCATGCCGCACACGATGGCGCCGATGAACACTACAAGGCAGAAGGTGTTGACGATCTGCGCCGAGGTGACCTGCAAGGTATCAGCGCCGGGAGCAGCAGGCAGGGCGACGCCGGGAGCCTTGAACAGCACGGCTTGGAACATGAATGCGATCATGCCCAAGGGCAGGGCTGCGGAGTACAGGTCGAAGTCCTTATGTACCTTGGGGGAGTGGGCAAGACCGGCGGGCATACTGAAGCCAATCAAAATGCCTACCGCCAGCGCAAGGATCACGCCTGTGCCGGTGTATCCCACCACCTCAGCGTGGGGATAGCGCAGGAACAGGTCGGAGATCAGCGGGGCGGCGCCGGTGGAGAAGAGCATGGCATTGACCTGCGTGCCGGGAACTTCATGCTTTACCAGACAGTACACCAGCACACCCAGCATGCTGGGCAGGATATTCACCAGATTGATGCCCCATGTAGTGAAGCCCATCAGCAGGACAAAAGCCAGAACGGACTTGCCGTTGACGCTGACCTTGGGCAGGAAAAACAGCCCTGTGCAGAAAGCGCCCACCAGAGCGCTGTTGAGGAAGGAGGCAGCATATCCACCCACGGCAAAATTGTTGGTACTGACCTTGGCGGGCTGGGACATGATCTGCCAAAGACCGGACAGCATGTTCCCCCGGTCAGGCATCAATACGGCCGCAGCAAGGAAGCACAGGGAAATGCAGCCGAACAGCAGTTTGATAAATTGTTGATCGCTGCGAAGTTTGTTCGAGTTCATCTTGATTCCTCCAAAAGAAAATGGGCGTTCAGTAGAGTCGAGATCTGCTGAACGCCCATTCTTGATTGTGGCTTAGACCTTTTCAGCAGCTTCCACGACATGCTTCATCAGCACGGAGGTGGTGACGCTGCCGACGCCGCCGGGAACGGGGGTGATGGCGTCAACAATGGGCTCCACTTCGTCAAACACGGCATCGCCGGCGATGGCACCCTTGCCGCCCTTGGCGTTGATCTTATTTTCGTCCCAGTTGATGGACACATCGATCACCACCTGACCGGGGCGGACATAGTCCTTGGTCAGGCTGTTGAGAACGCCGGCGGAGGACACGATGATGTCGGCATTGCGGCAGATCTCAGCGGTGTTGGTGGTTCTGGTGTGGCAGACGGTGACGGTGGCATTCTTGCCCATGAGCATCATGGCGGCGGGCTTGCCTACCACAAGGCTGCGGCCGATCACAGCGGCAGACTTGCCCTTGCAGTCGATGCCGTAGTAGTCCAGGATCTCCATGCATGCGGCGGGGGTGCAGGGAGCGTAGCCCAGATCGTTCAGTCCCTCGAACACACCGGCGTTGGACATATGGGTCATGCAGTCCACATCCTTTTTGGGATCCAGACGGTTGCAGATCTCGTTCTGGTCTGCCTTCAGATGCTTGGGCAGGGGGCGGAACATCAGTACGCCGTGAATGGTATTGTCAGCGTTGACGCGGTCGATGGTCTCCAGCACCAGTTCCTTGGATGCATCGGCGGGAAGCTCGAACTTCACCACATTCACGCCCACCAGTTCGGCGCGCTTGGTGGCGCCCTTCTCGTAGGACAGGTCCGAAGGATCGGCGCCTACACGGATGATCCCGAGGGTGGGGGTCACGCCCTTTTCCCGCAGAGCGGCGGTGCGTTCCATCAGATTTGCATTCAGGGCATCGGTAACTTCCTTGCCCAGCAACAGCTTAGCCATGAGATAGTCCTCCTAAATTATGTATGTAGATCAGTTGAAATTGGCGCGGACCTGTGCAAAGATCTCGTCAGCCATAGCGCAGTATTTTTCCAGCATGGTGTTAGCCTTGATGTTCATCTCCTCAGCCACCTGACGGTTCTTCAGACTCTTGGTGTTGATGAACACATTCAGAGAAGCGGCCTGAAGGGCGGCCTTGCAGCACACAGCGCCGCAGCCGGCGTCAGAGACGGCCAGACGGGAGCCCTTGGCGGCAAAGACGGCAATGTACTCGATGGCCTGGCAGCACAGCTCCATGATGTGCATGGGGACGGCGCAGGCGGTGATGGTGGCTTCCTCCAGAATGCGGTCCCGGTCGGGATCGTCCTTGGGAATGCCGTAGGCCTTGGCCAGAGGGACGAAGCCCTTGTCGTCGGCTTCTACCTGATCCAGCAGTTCGGTCTGCAGAGCGTCGCACTTTTCCTTCAGCGCAATGATCTCGGCCTCCACATCGGCATACTTCTTCTTGCCCACGGTCAGGCTGCCGACCATGTTGCCCAGAGCGGTGCCCAGAGCGCCGACCAGAGCAGCAGCGCCGCCGCCGCCGGGAGCGGGTGCGTTGGATGCCAGCACCTCTACAAAGCTGCGGCAGGATTCCAGTGTCATATCCATGATGATATACCTCTCTTTTTGATTTCAATAAGACCCCCGGAACGAATACGGAGCGGGGGCAGGGGGATACCGCAAAAAGCACAGGCGGCGTGCCGCCTGTGCTTTCAAAAACGGGCTTTAGAACAGGCCGGTGATCTTGCCGGTCTCGTCTACATCGATACGCTCAGCAGCGGGAACCTTGGGCAGACCGGGCATGGTCATGATCTCGCCGGTAAGAGCCACCAGGAATCCGGCGCCTGCGGAGACCTTGATGTTGCGCACGGTGATGGTGAAGTGCTCAGGAGCACCCAGCTTGGTCTGGTCATCGGTGAAGGAGTACTGAGTCTTGGCCATGCAGATGGGCATCTTGTCGTAGCCCAGCTCGGTCAGAGTCTTGATCTGCTTCTCAGCATTGGTGGTGAAGTTCACGCCGTCGCCGTGATAGATCTTCTTGACAATGGCCTCGATCTTCTCCTTGATGGGCAGGTCCACATCGTAAGAGAAGGTGAAATCGTTGGGCTGCTCGCACAGACGGATAACTTCCTCTGCCAGAGTCAGACCGCCTTCGCCGCCCTTTGCCCAGACCTCGGACAGGGCAACATTGACGCCCAGCTCCTTGCACTTGCGCTCGATGAGAGCCAGCTCGGCCTCGGTGTCGGTGGGGAAGCGGTTGATGGCGACCACGCAGGGCAGCTTGTAAACCTTGGTGATGTTCTCCACATGACGCAGCAGGTTGGGCAGACCCTTCTCCAGAGCCTCCAGATTCTCGTTGCCGGTCTCAGCCTTGGGCACGCCGCCGTTGTACTTCAGAGCGCGGGCGGTAGCGACCAGAACCACGCAGGAGGGGTGCAGGCCAGCCATGCGGCACTTGATGTCCAGGAACTTCTCAGCACCCAGGTCGGCACCGAAGCCAGCCTCGGTGATGGTGTAGTCAGACAGCTTCAGAGCGATCTTGGTAGCGGTAACGGAGTTGCAGCCGTGGGCGATGTTGGCGAAGGGACCGCCGTGCACGAATGCGGGGGTATGTTCCAGAGTCTGAACCAGATTGGGCTTCAGGGCATCCTTCAGCAGAGCGGCCATAGCGCCCTGTGCGTTCAGATCGCCGGCGGTAACGGGCTTGCCGTCACGGGTATAGGCGACCACCAGACGGGAAAGACGCAGCTTCAGGTCGGTGATGTCGGAAGCCAGACACAGAACAGCCATGATCTCGGAAGCAACGGTGATATCGTAGCCGTCCTCACGGGGCATACCGTTGGTCTTGCCGCCCAGACCGTCCACGACATTACGCAGCTGACGGTCGTTCATATCGACGCAACGGCGCCAAGTGATCTGGCGGGGGTCGATATTCAGTGCATTGCCCTGATAAATGTGGTTGTCGAGCATAGCAGCCAGCAGGTTGTTCGCAGCGCCGATGGCGTGGAAGTCACCGGTGAAGTGCAGGTTGATGTCCTCCATGGGGACGACCTGAGCGTAACCGCCGCCTGCGGCACCACCCTTAACACCAAAGACAGGTCCCAGAGAGGGCTCACGCAGAGCAACCAGAACATTCTTGCCCATTCTGCGCATACCGTCAGCCAGACCCACGGTAGTGGTGGTCTTGCCTTCGCCGGCGGGAGTGGGGTTGATGGCAGTGACCAGGATCAGCTTGCCGTCCTTGCGGTCGGTCTCGTTGAGGATGTTGTAATCCACCTTAGCCTTATACTTGCCGTACTGTTCCAGATACTTTTCGTCTACACCCGCAGTTTTTGCGATCTCGGTGATGGGGAGCATCTGAGTTTCCTGTGCGATCTCGATGTCGGTTTTGAATGCCATGTTTTTCAGTCTCCTTGTATTTTAGAATTAGTACCCTGCCGTTGGAATGGCTCAGGCACATACAGGATTTATGCGGATTGCCGTTGGAGTGACGCACCGCACAGTCAGCCGCAAAGAACATCTTTCGATATTTCTTTACTGAAACAAGGATACCACCAATAGAGAAAAATGTCAACAGTTTATTTTGCTTTTTTTGTAAAAAATAGTGCAACAGGGCGGGGGATATCCCCACCCTGTTTTGACCCATCAGCCAAAGAACGAACGCAGACGGGTTTGCTGGCGCGCGATGCTCAGACTGTATAAGGCGCGTGCGGCATCTGACCGGGTCAGCGGTTCCTCCGGGCGGCTGATCTGGGGTGCGGGCTGTGTCTGCGCGGAGGTCGGTACGGCGATCTTCAGTGCCAATGCGGCCATTCGGGCGGCCTCTGACCGGGAGATGGGCTGCTCCGGGGAGAATGCGGCGGTGGACTCTCGGATCAGCCCGGAGCGCCGGGCGGCGTAGAGATAAGGGCGCAGCCAAACCGGCGTGTCCTCTGGGATGGAGAGATCGGATCCCCGATCCACAGGCAGATCCAGCGTCTGCATCAGCATGGTGAGAAACTGCCCCTGAGATACCGGCTCATTAGGCTGAAAGCAGGGCTGTCCGCCTACATTTTCTCCGCAAAATATCCCGGAGTGCTTCAGCCACTCGGCGGCGAAGCGGCATGGAAGTCCTGCGGTATCTACATACGCAGGCAGAGGGGTGGGCTTTAGGATCCGCACGGAAACGGTGGCTTCCGCAGAACGGTTTCCTGCGGGGTCGGCAGCGGTATAGACGAAGGAATCCTGCCCGACTTTTCCATGATCGGGGGTGTAGACAAAGGTACCATCCTCCTTGAACTCCACTGTGCCCCGGTTCGGATGACGCACCAGCGTGAAGGTCAGTGGCTGTCCTTCCGGGTCGTGGACGCGCAATGACCCGCTGTTGGGCAGATCCCGGTATGTCTCGATCCGGCTGTCCTCTGCGGCGGGGGGCAGATCTTGTTTGCCCCGGACGGAGAGTGTCAGAACAGTCTGGGGCCCGACCCGCTGAGCAAAAACCGGGAAGTAGGCGATCCGGGCGGCGGAGTCCTCTGAGGATGGGGAAGGGCAGAACCATAGCCGGTCGATCTGCTGGGCGGTCAGAGCATCCCCGGGGCAGATCCGGCGGTCGCCCAGCTTGATGATCCCCTGTGATGGATCGGGCACATTGGTGATGAAAAGACCATATAGCTGATTTGGCTCTTGGGTGAAGTCGCTGGCGATGAAGCGGTAGGATTCTCCGGCAGTTACTTCCACGGCTTGGCTTTGCAGCGGCAGCAGGGCGCAGGCCAGCGCACAGGCAAGGGCGGCAGAATGGAGACGGCGCATAGGATGACCTCCTGATCGATGGATTTTGTGCTATTTTTTGCGGAAGCAGGATCCTTTATGCAATGGCGTCGCCGCTTTTGAATTGGAAATCTGCCGGGAGTTGATCCAGCAGCGGGGTCGGTGACACAAAAGGTGGCTCGGTAGGAACCGTGGTTTCTTCCGGGGCTGTGGTTGTCGGCACCGTTGTCTCAGGGACCGTCGGTTCCGTCATCACTGGCTCGGTGGGTGCAGATGTTTCCGGGACTGTGGATTCTGTCACCAGCGGTTCAGTGGGTGCAGGTTCGGTCGCTTCCGAGGAAGTGGGAACCGTTGTCTCAAGCACCGGCTCAGTGCCTTCCGTTTCCGGGACTGTCGTTTCGGGCACGGTAATCTCTGGGATGGTAACTTCGGGTGTCACTTCACCCGCCGTTTCTCCCGGCGGCTTGTCTGCCTGTGCTGCCGGGACTGACGGCAGGATCAGAGAAACTGCTATCAGAAATGCCAGCAGCAGGGAAATAGGTTTTTTCGCTTTTTTCAAAAATTACACTCCTTTCATGGAATTTGTTATATATAAAAAACCGTCTGCATTTTGCAGACGGTTTTGGACATAAGAAAAGCCCGATTCGGATGAATCGGGCTTCGAGGAAGTTAATTCAGTTCATACTAGAGTTTATGCTTGATTCGGATCTACATTTTCTACTTTGCCGCATTCAGAGCAAGTCCATGTATCATAGGCAGGCGTATCAACGACCCACATATTCTTGATGCCCTGGTTGGTGTGGATTCGTCCGTCAAGGGCACTAAGAGGATCTGCGTGACGCTTCTTCCAGTATTCTTCCAAGCTCATATTGAACTTCTTGGCATCCGACTCAGGGATCTGAGCGCCGCAGCTACATTCAATCACATTGTCCTGATGTCCGATTTCATCAAAATGCTCATGCACCCAGATGTGATCGTGTCCACCATAGGGATCGTCGATAACGACCTTGTTGCAAATGCGGCAAATCCAGATGCCGTCTGCGGGGAGCCAGTCATGCTTGTGGGGAGCGGGATCTACTTCAGTTTCTTCGCCACATTCGCTGCACTTCCAACGGTTCGGATGCAGAGAAAAAGGATTAAAGATTGCGTCCATTTCGTAGGAGTGTTCAGTTAATCCGTTTTCAATCTGTTCCTTGTGGTTGCGGTAGAAATACAATGCAATATCCATACCCGCTCTTTCAGCGTCAGATGCAAAACAGACATAGTCACATTCAGGGTTGGTGCAGACACACGCTGCCTCATAAGCACCCTCTACCCATTTATGCTCACAGGTCGGTTCGGTGACTTCCGGTTCAGTGGGAGCAGGTTCGGTAGGCTTCGGCTCAGTAGGCTTGGGTTCGGTGGGAGCAGGCTCGGTCACTTCCGGCTCGGTAGGAGCGGGTTCAGTGGGAGCAGGTTCGGTGGGCTTCTCAGGCTCAGGCTTCTGGCTCTCCAGCAGCTCGTCGTATCTCTGGAGGACAACGGCGCACTCAGCACGGACTGCACCAGCCTTGGGGGACAGGGTTGTGTCGCTGGAGCCGGAGATCACGCCGGATGCGACCGCCCACTTGAAAGCGTCTACGGCGTACCCTTCGATCTTGCCTGCATCGCTGTACTTGGACAGGTCAGCACGCTTGCTCACATCAGCGCCGGTGTGGTCGGCAAACTTCATCATGATCGCCACCATCTGCTCACGGGTGACTTTCTGGTTCGGAGAGAAGGTCTTTGCCCCAGTGCCAGCCACAATGCCGTTCTCGTAGCACCAAGTCACCGCCGGAGCGAAGTAGTCGTTTGCCTTGACATCAGCAAAGTGGTTGCCCGTGGTGGGAGCAGGCTTGCCTGCGATGGCATGGATCACAGTCACCAGCATACCACGGGTCATGGTTTGGTTGGGGCTGAAAGTATAGCTGCCAGTACCAGCCATCAGACCGTGGTTATAGGCGTAGTCCACGAAATTGGCGTACCACTGATCGCCCTTGACATCGGTGAAGGGGTGGGCAGCGCTGGCGCTGAAGGTCACAGCACCCAGCAGCATGGCGGCAGAGCAAACGCCGCACAGCATCTTTTTCAAAGTCTTTTTCATGATTTTTTGTTCCTTTCCGTTAGTTTTGTTTTTCGTCTTACCACTATGATTGCACTTCCCAAGGAGGAAAGCTAATCACTAAAAATTGCAAATCCTAATTCCGTAAAATATAAGGGGTATCAAGTCGGATCCTCTGTCACTACATCACCGCATCCAGAGCAGGTCCATTTGTCAGAAGCAGGGACATCAACCACCCAGTCAGGAGTATCTTCATAGCTATGTTTGATGTATCCGTCCTCCACTTTCTCAAGATGGTACAGCCCATAGTAAGTGTAAACATCAATTCCCTCAGCCGCAGCCTGAGATTCCGTGCAGTACCAACCACATTCTTGGCAGACTAATTTACTCTCACCCCAGTGACCGACCTCGTCAGTATGCTCATGTACCCATGTATGAGTATGCTCTGTAACAGGCGGCTGTGTGGGCGGCGGTGTTGTGGGCTTGGGAGCAGGCGGGTTGGTGGGCTTAGGCGCAGGCGGGGTGGTAGGTTTGGGTGCAGGTGGGTTGGTAGGCTTAGGTGCAGGCGGGTTGGTGGGCTTGGGTGCAGGCGGGTTGGTGGGCTTGGG
>CALADI010000035.1 GCA_937890525.1 uncultured Clostridia bacterium
AAGAAAGATGCCTAGTTTCACAGCTTTCATTGGGGTTGTGTTGTCCATCGTCGGGGTTGTGTCGTCCATCGTCGCTCTGGTGATGTCGGTCATATGTTTTATGCTAAAACGCATTCCTTCGGGAAGCGCCGAAGTGCCAGAATCACCCCCGGATGATCCGGCGTGTATCATATATGCCGATTATCGGTTGGAGGAGCTGGAGGAAACAGACGAT
Source organism: uncultured Clostridia bacterium (assembly GCA_937890525.1). Classification (GTDB taxonomy): domain Bacteria; phylum Bacillota; class Clostridia; order Oscillospirales; family Oscillospiraceae; genus Faecousia. The sequence continues at coordinate 215 of CALADI010000035.1, forward strand.
GCAGAAGATATCGTCCGTAAGACGATGGATAGCAAGCTGACCGCTGCGCCGGATATCGATACCGGCAAATATCAGTACCGCTTCTTCTTTGTGTATTTTGAAGATGATGCCGAGCTGTACTTGGTGTACAGGAAGGACAGCGCAGAGTCATCGGATGGACAGCCTGTCCGATTCGACGGCGTGTCCGGCATTGAGGTGTTCGGTCTGGCAAACCAAGCTGCCGACAATGCAGCGGAGTATGAGGGTGAAAGGATCATGGCACAATCGTATACGGATCTCCTTCGGGAGCTATCTAAGTATATGCAAACTCAATGATAAGTTTTTTGGGGGCATATGATGGAAATAATAGCAGAACTTTTTGCTGGTCTATTTATCTTAGGCGGTTTTTATGTGCTGTTCACTCTGGCATATTGCCGGTTCTTGGATGCTGTGCTGGATGCTGTGGTGGATCAGGACCCCAAGGAACTGAGAAAAACACCTACTGACCAATCAATATATGTGAGATATCCTGACTACACCATAGAGAAGGTGCAGGTGGCTGATGGAGACACCATGGAGGAGGTCGTTAGAAAGCGGCTGACCGCCAAACTGACAGCTTCCCCGGATATGGATGTTAGTACGCTCGTAGTATGCTGGGAGTCGGCTGAAAGTTACTGGAAGCTGAAACTGTTTTCTGCAAATGTTTCTTCAGATCCGGCAGAAGCGCCGATCCTCACCGAAGCCGCTTCCGGCACAATCGAGTTTGCGGAGCCTCCAACACGAATCGGAGGAAAAAAAGAAGGAGGTAACCTCTAGTAAAATGGATATCGTTGCTCTCATAGTTGCTATTGCTGCATTGGTCGTGTCCATATACACAGCGTATTCTTCCCGGTACGAACTCAAGGAGCCTCGTGAGAATCTGAGTAACCAGATGAGCGAAGTTGAGAAGAATATCTGCGATAAGTTGGACGCAATGAATAAGCGGTATTCCCGTGACTTCATTGAAATCAAAAACAGCACAAGTGCTGTTCAGCGTCAAGTCGAAATCATCAACCTTCGCTACAAAGATTCTCCCATTCCGCAGGAGCATATGCGTGTGCATATCTCCCAGTTGTATTCCAAAATTGCAAAGCTGGAAGAAGAAAAATTGCAGTTGGAAGCTCGATGTGCGGATTTGGAAAATCGCATCTAAGCTAAGGTGTAAAGTTCATTATAAATCTACTGGAGGTAGCTAATATGAGTAATGACGAATTTTATTATTTGTTTCTGCCGCTCCTTGCATTTGTCGTTGTCTTACCGCTGGTCGGTCTGCATGAGTTGATGAAAGAGCGTGAGAACAGTTCCTCGGAGCCAATCACCATGTATATCAGGTATCCTGACCACACCGTAGAGGAGATGCAGGTACACAATGTATGCAATTTGGAGAAAGCGCTGAAAAAGCATCTGACCACCAAACTGGCAACAGAGCCGGATACGGATGTCAGTCAAATGCTGGTCTATTACGCCCACGAAAAACGCTTCTGGAAACTGTGGTTGTTTTCAGTTTCCAAGAATCCGGCAGGCAAGTTGACGATCTCCCACGCCATATTCGGGCTTGTCGATATCTACTGGGATAATCCGATTGACGCTCTGGAAAATCCCGGCACACAGTTGGATGCGGTATGTGCAATGGGATACCGCCTCCAAGATGTCCTGTTAGGCGTTGGAGAGAATCCTTAATATCGCCTTGTTTTCCCTTGAGAAAGGTGTTGATTGAAAAAAACACCTCTGTTTGCTATAATAAAAGAAAAAGGGAGTGTGCAAAAGATGGCAAGCAGAAGTAAGAAACAGGAAACAACTAAACAGGGAAAAGCCAATCTACCCCCAAATGCTGATGCAAACTGTAAAGGAGCGCATTCTGACAAAAATGGATGTCATCGCAATTATAATATCCATAGCTGCATTAGCGGTATCCATATATGTAGCGTATTCTTCCACCAATTATGCTGAAGCGGAGTATGAGTGTGAAAAATAATCATGGCACGAGCATATACGGATCTCCTTCGGAAGCCATCTAGGTATATGCAAACTCAATGATAAGTTTTTGGAGGTATATGATGGAAATAATGGAAATAATAGAAGGACTTTTTGCCGGTCTATTTTTCGTAGGTGGTTTTATTGCGCTGTTTCCTCCGCTATATAGCCTGATCTTGAAGGCTGAGGAGGATCAGAAACTCAAGGAAAAGAGAAAAACACCTATAAATCAATCAATATATGTGAGGTACCCTGACCATACCGTAGAGGAGATGCAGGTACATGATGTATGCGATATGGAGAAAGCTCTGAGAAAGCATCTGACCAACAAACTGGCAGCAGCGCCAGATACGGATGTCAGTCTAATGCTGGTTTATTGGCTCTCGTTGGACGGCTCTGCGTACTTGAGGTTGTATGAAGTTGAACAAAATCCGGGAGGCGTGCTGGTTCTCTCGACAGCCGTCTCTAGCTCGATCGATTTTGACGGGGATCACAAGATCGCCGCTCTGAAAAACCCTGATGTACAGTTGGATGCGATATGTGCGTTGGGATGCCGCCTCCAAGATGCCGTGTAACAGGCATCGGAGAGAATCCCTAATATCGCCTTGCTTTCCCTTGGGGAAGGTGTTATGATAAAAGTACGAAAAATGTCC
>CALADI010000036.1 GCA_937890525.1 uncultured Clostridia bacterium
CGGCGGATCAGTTTGTCGGCACCCATGATTTTGCCGCTGTGCGCAGTGTGGGCACGGATGTGCGTTCTACAGTGCGGACAGTGTATTACTACAAGGTGGAGCGAAGGGGAGATCTGATCGCTCTGCGTGTCTGCGCCAACGGATTCCTGTATAACATGGCGAGGGCCATGGCGGGGACGCTGGTCTATGCGGCAGAGGGGAAAATCCTGCCGGAGCAGATCGGCAGTATCCTTGCATCGGGCAACCGCACCTCTGCCGGACCTACAGTACCTCCCGGGGGACTGTATATGACGCACCTGTGGTATGATGATGACAAGGTGTCTTTTGAGGTGGAGAAGCCCCTTTCCTTTTAAGTTCATAATTTGTTTGCCAAATTCTTTCGGAGGTGTGTTATACTGCCTCCGAAAGATATTATTTTCCCGACTTCGGGGAAGGAGTGATTCCGAATGCAGCCGAAATTATGTGTTAAGTGCAAAAAGAATGTAGCGGTTGTTTTTATTTCCAAAATTGAAAATGGGGCGACTCTGAATGAAGGATACTGCCTGAAATGTGCCAGAAGCCTTGGCATCCCTCAGCTCAACGATGTGGTGCGGCAGATGGGCATTTCGGAGGAGGATCTGGATCTTTTGACCGACGAGATGAGCAATATGTTTGCCCAGATCGACCGGGATCCGGATGGGGATGATGACGAAGTAGAGAGTCAGACCGCCACCTTTCCGCTGCTGAATCAGTTATTCGGGTCGGACAGTATGGCACCCCGGCAGCCCCAAGAGCCCGCGGATCCTGCCAAGGAGAAGCAGTCCGGCGAAACCGGAAAGAAATCCAAGAAAAACGGTGGAAAACATAAATTCCTGGATAGTTATTGTCTGAATCTCACCCAGAGAGCAAGAGAAGGACAGCTTGACCGTGTCATCGGACGTGATATGGAGACCGAGCGTGTGATCCAGATCTTGAATCGCCGCCAGAAGAACAACCCCTGTCTGATCGGTGAACCGGGCGTTGGTAAAACCGCCATTGCAGAGGGTCTGGCCCAGCGGATCGTCGCCGGTGAGGTGCCCTATAAGCTGAAAGACAAAGAGGTTTTCCTGCTGGATCTGACGGCGCTGGTGGCGGGCACCCAGTTCCGCGGTCAGTTTGAGAGCCGCATGAAGAGCCTGATCGGTGAGATCAAGAGCTGCGGCAATATCATCCTTGTGATCGACGAAGTCCACAATCTGGTGGGAGCAGGGGACGCCGAGGGGTCGATGAATGCGGCCAACATCCTCAAACCTGCCCTGTCCAGAGGGGAGATCCAAGTGATCGGTGCCACCCCCTTTACGGAATACCGCAAGTATATCGAGAAGGATTCGGCGCTGGAACGGCGGTTCCAGCCGGTCTCTGTGGCAGAGCCTACCATTGAGGAAGCTTGCCAGATCATGCAGGGCATTGCCAAGAGCTATGCTGCCTTCCATGGCGTTACCATCAGCCCGGAGATCGCCCGTCAATGTGTGGTGCTGTCCGAGCGTTACATCACCGATCGCTTCCTGCCGGATAAAGCCATCGACCTGTTGGACGAAGCTTGCTCCGATGTGAACCTGCGCTCTAAGGAGATCTCCCAGCTTGCAGAACTGCGCAAGGAGCGGGATGACTATGAGTTAGAACTGCGGATGCTCACCGAGGATACGGAGAACGAGCATTACGAGCGGATCGCCACCCTGCGCAGCAAGCTGCTTCAAGTGGCCGCAAGGATCGAGGAACTGGAGCAGGTGCCGCCTCCTGCGGTGACGATGGAGAATCTGGCACGGATCATTGAATTGTGGACGAAGATCCCTGCCAGCAAGATCAAGGCGCAGGAGTACCAGCAGATCAAGGGACTGGCTGACCGGCTTCGGGAGCATATCGTGGGTCAGGACGAGGCGGTGGATGCCGTCGCTCGGGCCATCCGCCGGAATCGAGTGGGGATCTCCCCTAAGAAGCGCCCTGTGTCCTTCATTTTCGTCGGTCCCACCGGCGTGGGTAAGACGGAGCTGGTGAAGTGCCTTGCTTCCGATATGTTCGACAGCGTGGATTCGCTGATCCGCTTGGATATGTCGGAGTATATGGAGAAGCACACGGTTTCCAAGCTGATCGGATCTCCTCCCGGTTATGTGGGCTACGACGAAGCCGGGCAGCTGACGGAGAAGATCCGCCGCAAACCTTACAGCATCGTTCTGTTTGACGAGATCGAGAAGGCACACCCTGATGTTCTGAATATTCTGCTGCAGGTGCTGGATGACGGTCGGATCACCGACGCGCAGGGGCGGCTGGTCAACTTTGAGAATACCATCATCGTTATGACCTCCAATGCAGGTAGCGAGGGTCGGGTGGCCAGCGTGGGCTTTGGCAGAACTGCCACCGATCAAGTGAAGGATAAGACCATGAAGGCGCTGTCGGAATTCCTTAGACCGGAATTCTTGAACCGTGTGGATGAGATCATTACCTTCAATCACCTTTCGGAGGAGAATTTCCGTGGCATCGCGGATATCATGCTCCGGGAGCTGGCGCAGAGCCTTGCCGGTCGTGGTCTGGAATTGACATGGGATGACAGCGTGCGGGAATTCCTTGTGAAGAAGGCATACTCCACGGTGTACGGTGCCCGGAATCTCCGGCGTACCATCCAGCGGGAGTTGGAGGATCCCATCTCCGAAGCAATCATCGACAGCTTCGAAAAGCCCATCCATTCCATCGGAGTCCATGCTCCGGATGGCAGCATCCAACTGGATATCGTGTAACGAAAAAGGCGCCGATTTCGGCGCCTTTTTCTCACTTGGTGATCTCGTCGAGTACCTTCTCTGCCACCTCTGTGGCTGCGTTCTCTACCTTATCTGCGGCTTTGGAGACCATTTTCTTTGCGCTGCAATGTTCCGGCAGCATCATTGTGGCCATGGCGCCGGCAGCCAGTCCGACACCCATGGCAATGGGCCATGCTTTCATTGTTTCGTCCTCCTCTGTTATAATGTGCGCTTGCACACCAGTAGTATGTCCGAATCGGGAAAAATCAAGATGGAAAATCTTATTTAACGGTTTTCTTCGACAATGGGATATGATACAATATAAAAAACGACAGGGGAGGGGCTGCTATGTCCATCGATGTGCTTCAGAATCGTATTCGCAAATTCAAGAATCCGTCGGCGCTGATTTTGGCGCCGGTATATGATTTTTTGCCGGAGGGCTATGACAAGACTGCTTCGGGCGTGGGAGATTACTGCGAGGAGCTGTTGGATGCGCTGAAAGACATTGTCCCGGCGATCCGGGTGGATTTTGCGTCTTTTGCTCTCCTTGGCGGAGATGGGAGCGGACAGCTTCACAGAGTCATGCACCGTGCAAAAGAACTGGGCTATTATGTGATCCTCGACTGGATGATGCTGGAAAAGCCGGGAGCTGCCGCCGATCGAGCCACCCAGCTTTTGACCGGGGATACTTTTGCCTGCGATGGGCTGACCCTCTGCCCCTATGCGGGGACAGACTGCATCAAGCCCTATGTTCAGGCGGCGGCACAGGGTAAGAAGGATCTATTTGTTGCCATCAAGACAGCTAACAAGTCCGGTCGGGAATTGCAGGATCTGCAAACGGGCGGGCGTCTGGTACATATGGCGGCGGCGGACTACCTCAGCCCGTGGACGGAGTCTGCCATCGAGCGCTGCGGCTACTCCCGAGTCAGCGCCATGGTGGGGGCGAACAGCGCCACGATGCTCCGCACCATTCGAAAGAAATATCCCAATCTGTTCTTGCTGGTGGACGGATTGGATGTGTCGGGCGCCAATGCCCGGAATGCCTCCTGTGGATTTGACAGCTTGGGGCACGGGGCGTTGTGCTGTGCCGGCAGTTCCATCATGGGCGCATGGAAGGAGCATCCGGAGCTTTCACCGTTGGAAGCGGCGGTGGAGTCTGCCGAGCGGATGAAGCGCAACATCACCCGGTATGTGACCATTCTATGATATCCCTTTTCCGGGATACAAGGATTCTGCTCATAATGACCTTGGCAATTTCCGTTATCTTCTGTTTTTTCGCTTCGTCATAAGCGCAGCCCCAGATGAGACTTCATAATCCTCTATTGATATGTGTGTATGTGTGCTATTTTTATGTAATATAAAAGTACGATAACGAAATTGCTATCGTACTTTTATATTAAATGACTGATACTCAGTTTATACAGCGTTCACTTGATATTTTCCCATTGTGATAGAAACTGTTCAATATCCATGGCATATGTCAAGGCATCACTGACCAAAATTACATTAAATGGCTAAAATATCTATCAATCCATTTTTTAAAATCGCAATATCGGCGATACATTGGATTTCATCAAGATCTGCAATAGATACAAGGCTGCAAGTCAAGCAATCAAACAAATAGATATTAAATGTGTCGATCACCAGGACAAAATTATTATGTATGATTTCTGGGAATGCTGTTTTATTCTCTCTCAAGATTATGTAGTCTGTCATACAGTATTGCAACAATTGCATCGGCAGGTTCCTTTCTGCCGCAATATTGAGTTTTATTTCTACTGGCAAGTATTTTCCTTCAATTCTAATTACATTATCCGCAAAATATCGCTGTGATTTATTTTTATGCAAGGACATTCTCTATAATATGTTTTATTATCCCCCAAATATTTGAGAAAATAATCAACAAAATATGTACGGAATTGTAATTCTAAAAAGAAGGATCTGCGATATCTAGAAGAAAGCTCTAACCAGTTTTCCGTGGAAATCTTGGAAAGAGGAATGACCGTCGATATACTTTCTTTGAAAAAATAAGGTATAGAATTCTTGTTTGTGATTAGTTGCTTTAATTTATCATATTCTTTTCCAAATACAGGTGTAATGCCACTTTGTCTTGATATTGTAATAAAATCACGAAACTCTGATATATTTATCGGGATCGGAAGGCAACACAAGTTGCTGATTTTCGCATATATTTTTGATTTCCAATGTAACTTCTGCTGGTAATCAATCAGCAAATCATCATGGAATGGGGCGCCTTCTACCATACCAATAGCAAAAATCTTTCCCCCATATTGTTTATACAGCTCTTTTCCATGAAAAAGCGCTTTAATCAATTTTTCATAGGAACTGTTCGAATATAATTGTTTCGTATGCTCTAATTCAGAAAAAAGCTTGGAAATTGTAGAATTTGATGTTTTGCTGTGCATAAAAAACACAATGTCTCCTACTTTAGTCCATTTAGGAACTGTCCATTCCACATATCCTGATATTCTTGCTTCGTATAGAATATCTTCAATGTCAAAATTCCCTCGTTCGTCAATAAACCATTCTACTTCTTCTAGTGTTTTCGGAAAAGCAATATTATTAATGTGTGCTTGTACTTCATTCATCCTAATCTCTCTCCACTCAGTCAACGATCACCAAAAAAGGCTTTAATTATCAATTTCATAGGAATCCTAACGCCACTTTTATGCCCGACTGCCAATTCCTGTCTCGGACAAAGTCCCACGCTGCAAGTAAGGAAGACCGTGCATTTATTTGATGCTGCTGTGGACACATAGGTGCACGATCAAGATGTAAAATAAGAGGATGCATGCGCAGAATAATCCGGTAAGGCTGGAGTTCACAGCCATTTCTGTTATCTCTGCCAGCATAGACAGGGCGGTGAGAAGGACGCCCAGCCATGCGCCGATGGCTATGCATTTGAGCACAATAGGAACTTGGTTGGGTGAATAATGTTTGGCAAGTTGATTTTTCACTTTGGAACTGGGTTTACTCAATCGGATGGCATGATAGAGATAGAAGCCAATCCATCCTACAGGTACACAGTATTGCGCAACGAATCTCATCATGATCACTTCACCACCTTAAGATGTGTAGGATATTCCGAGTGAAAATTCCGTTTTCATTTCTATATTCAAACAATACCATAAAATCCATAGTAGTGCAACTATTTATGGATGTCATAAAAACAAATACCCAAAGGGGGGCAGGAGTTTCCTGCCCCTGTTGCTATATTGCGGCATGGGGATCTTTTTGCCGAAAGATAGCCACAAGCCGCTCCGCTACATCCCAAATTGGAGGCTCCAGCCATTTGTCATACAGAGTGCAAAGATACAGGGCTTGATACCGGTTTTCCAGCGGAACAAAGGTGATCTCTGGGTGTATGGTGCCCAATTCAGCGGTGGTGACGGTGATCTCTCCTCCGGCGGCCACCAGATCCAGAGCGATTTGCGGATATGTCTGAAGCATATCCGGGGAAACAGAGGGTAAGAGCGCCAGAGGGAGATCTTCCGGCACAGCGGCATACAAGGGTTTGCGGCACAGTCTGCGGAAATGGGGACTGCGATCTCGCAGGGATTCGCTGACGATGGCCATGTCCAGTCGCTCCTGACGCAGAAGATCCAGCAGGTGAGGGGAGGAATCTTCCGTGATCTCAAAGACATCCCGAGGCTCCTGCTTAAGACAGCGCAGCAACTCTGCGGCGGCGTTGCCTGCCAATGCGCCGGACACGATCCCCAGACGCATGGGGATGGGAGCGCCTGCACCCCCGGAGCGGAGGATATTGGTGGCGAATCGGATCTCTTCAAGGGCTTCTGAAACTTTTCTCTGGAAAAAGCGTCCCTGTTCGGTGAGCCGGATATTCCGCCCAACTTTTTCAAACAGACAAACGCCAAGTTCATCCTCCAACTGGCGTATGGCACTGCTGAGGGATGGCTGGGTGATCCCCAGCCGGGCAGCGGCTTGGGGATGCGCCCGTAAAAGCAAAATAGAACAGTACTGCGTATCGTATCTACAAAAATTACAAAACGGGGACAGATTATATTATCTATCCCCGTTTTGGTGCTTACAGCAGAATTTCATTAGCAAATTCATTGTCATTTTGAGTTATTCATTGCCAAATTTGATTGCATATAGGAAAATTCTGTTAAATTATGCGAAATATATACATACGGGAAAGTGATGATTTACCCGCAAATGCATCAAAAAACCGCCCAAAACGAATGTTTCGAGCGGTTTTGTCATGGTGGAGGCGAGGGGAGTTGAACCCCTGTCCGAAAGCAACTTGGAAAGAACTTCTCCGGGTGCAGTTTGTTATTTACATTCCCTTGACCGGACGGGAACAAACACCCTGCCGGTTTTGGTAGCTTCATAATGCATGGTACGCGCAAAGCTTTGCGTACGCACGGTCTCCACTCAGATCACACCCGAGCCCGGCTCGTGGACCTTCCGGGGCGGATGGGCGCCTAATTAGGCAGCCAGAGCAACGTTAGAGTTGTCAGTTAAATTTAAAAATTGCCCGTTTTATCGTGGTCAGGCGCCACGACCCGCTATTCCAGCCTCACTACCCCCGTCGAAACCGGTACGCCCCCATATAGAAAAGGGAAGGGAAATGGGCGGTGGAGCGGGGCGCATTTGCGCCCCGCAGATCATTTGTCAGAAACGGCCGTAGGGATCCGGCAGCTTGGTGGGCTCGGGATAGGTCTGACCGTGGGTGTCCACCTCGATGGAAGCGATCTTCTGCTCCTGCACGGGGCGGTCGCCGGCGCCGACTCTGGTGGCGGCAATGGCATCTACCACATCCATGCCCTCGGTCACCTTGCCGAAGGCGGCATACTGACCGTCCAGATGCTTGGCATCCTGATGCATGATGAAGAACTGGGATCCGGCGGAATTGGGGGACTGGCTGCGTGCCATGGACAGAACGCCCCGCTTGTGCCGCAGGTCGTTCTTGATCCCGTTGAAGAAGAACTCACCTTTGATGCAGTAGCCGGGGCCACCCATGCCGGTGCCGTCCGGGCAGCCTCCCTGGATCATAAAGCCGGAGATGACACGGTGGAAGATCAGCCCGTTGTAAAAGCCGTGGTTTGCCAGATCGATAAAGTTGTAAACGCTCTGGGGTGCGATCTCGGGATACAGCTCGCCGGAAATCACGCCGCCATTTTCCATGGTGATCTTAAAAGTAGGATTCATAATTTAATAACGCTCCTTCATTGCACGGTCGATCTGCCGCTTTGCATCCCGCTCGGCCGCAGACTGCCGCTTATCGTATAGCTTCTTGCCCTTGCACAGCCCCACGCACAGCTTCACGCGACTGCCCTTAAAGTACACCGACAGGGGAATGATGGAATAGCCATCCTGCTTCACCTTGCCGTACAGGCGCATGATCTCCCGCTTGTGCATCAGCAGACGCCGGGGGCGACGGGGGTCTTTGTTGAAGATATTCCCTTTTTCATAGGGGGAAATGTGCATTTGGTTGACCAGAAGTTCGCCATCCTTGATGCCGCACCATGCGTCCTTCAGGTTCAGCGTACCTTGACGGATGGACTTGACCTCAGTACCGAACAGCTCGATCCCGGCTTCAAATTCCTCTTCAACAAAATATTCGTGATAAGCCTCCCGGTTTCGGGCGACTACCTTGATGCCGGCCTTTTCCAAGGGGCTCACCTCCTAAATCTAACTATGTATGTATTATATCACGATTGTCAAGGGGGGAAAAGAGGGGATTTACCCGAACAGGAATTGCTCCAGATCCTCGGTGGTATCGAAGGCGTAGTCGCTCCAAGCACGCATCTGTGCGCTGATCTGGGGCGTGTGATCCCTTCCCCAGCCGGCGTAGGCGATGGGAACACCGGCGGCTTTTGCCATATCACAGCCGGGCTTCAGATCGTCCACCATCAGCAGTTGGTCCGGGCGGAGGTGAAACCGCTCCATGATCTTTAGCAGGGGATAGGGGGCGGGTTTCCGTTGGGGTGCGGGATCCTCCCATGAGAAGATCGCATCCGGTTCAATGCCGAAGTGATGGCGGTAATCCCGCAGAATATTGTATCGGCTGGAATGGGATACCACACAGACCAGTCCGCCTTCGGCTTTCTGCCGGGAGATGATCCGTTGGATCCCGGGGAAAGCTGGTGGGATGTGCTGGGCGGCATATTCTAACCACATCTGGTATTCCTCATCCATTTCCTTGTCGGTAAAATGGTATTTTTCCTTCAAAAGTGCGCCGAAACCCGGATCAAAGCACCAGCGGGTGAATTCCTCCGGGGGCATGGTCTGCCCCGGGCGGAAGTGATCCAGCATCAGCAGAAAGCAGGGATAATTGACGCTTGCTTCGCTGGCCACCACGGTATCGTCGTGATCCAGCACCAGACATGGGAATCTCAACATAGATATGCTCCTTTGTGTCTGCCGGATCTCACCGACAGGAAATGATTTCTTCTTGCTATATACGAACAAATGTGCTAAAATAAGCAAAAACAAGAGGGAGGTATGTGACCATGACATCAGCCAATATCCCGGTGGATGTGCTGTGCGTATGCTCAGCCGCCGGGCAGATCCGCCCACTCCGGCTTCAGATGCAGGCGCCGGAAGAGGGAATGCAGCGGATCGACATCGACCAGATCCTCAGTACCAAGCAGATTTGCGGCACCGGGGCGGAGGCTCAGGTCTACCGCTGCCGGGCCTGCGTGGGGGATGGGGTGCAGGTATTCGATCTCAAATACTTGATCCGTGCCCATCGTTGGTATCTATCCCCTAGAAACGGCTGAGTTACAGCAGGAAGATATGATCCCTGTGGCATCGCCGGATAATTTCTCTGGGCCACAGGCTGACCTGCACCTCACCGATGTGGGCTTTGCCCAGCATCAGCATACACAGCCGGCTCTGCCCAATGCCGCCGCCGATGCTCAGGGGCAGTTCGCCGGACAGCACGGCCTGATGGAAGGGAAGCAGCAGCCGGTGCTGGCACCTCAGCTCCTGACATTGGCGGCGCATGGAGGCGGCATCCACCCGGATCCCCATGCTGGAGATCTCTACGGCGGTTTGCAGGACATCGTCCCAGAACAGCAGGTCGCCATTCAGCTCCCAGTCGTCGTAATCTGGGGCACGGGAATCGTGCCGCTGACCGCTGCGGAGTTTTCCGCCGATCTTCATCAGGAAGGTGGTGGGATGCTCCCGGACATAGGCGTTCTCTCGTTGCTTGCCGGTCGTGCCGGGGTAGAGATCCTCCAATTCCTGCGTGGTCACGAAGCTGACCTCCCGGGACAGGGATACCGAAAGCTGGGGATACATGGACTTGACAGCGGTGTGGGTGGAGCAGATGGCATCCACGATATCCTGCACCGTCCGACGGAGGACTTGGGGTGTACGCATTTGGGGGGTGATGACCTTCTCCCAGTCCCATTGATCCACATAGATGGAGTGCAGGGCATCGGGGATCTCGTCCCGGCGGATGGCATTCATGTCGGTGTACAGCCCGGTATCCACCTGAAAGCCATAGGTTCCCAACGCCTGCCGCTTCCATTTGGCCAGACTGTGTACCACCTGCGCCCCGTTTTTGATCTCCGGCACGCCGGGGATATCGAAGCTGACCGGACGCTCCACGCCGCTGAGATCGTCATTGAGCCCGGTGGCGGGATCCACGAACAGCGGTGCGGTGGCACGGATCAGATGCAGACGGCGGGAAAGCTCGTGCTGAAAATCCTGCTTGATAAAGCCGATAGCGTTCTGAGTCTCGTATAAGTTTAGAATGGAATAGTAACCTGAGGGCATAAGATCGCCTCCTGATTTCAAAATTAAGCCGTTGCAGGCGGCTCAAAAGCCGTTGCGATCCCAGCAGAAGTGAAGATCCTCCTCGGTGATGGGGCGGATCACCCTGCATGGATTGCCCACGGCCACGCAGTTGTCCGGGATGTCCCGGTTGACCACGCTTCCCGCGCCGATGACCACATTGCTGCCGATGGTGACGCCGGGCAGCACCTGCACCCCTGCGCCGATCCAAACATTGTCCCCCACGGTGATGGGGTAGGCATACTCCAAGCCCTGATTGCGCCGCTGGGCATCGATGGGGTGCCCGGCGGTGTAGAAGCCGCAGTTGGGAGCAATGAACACATGATCCCCAAAACGCACCGGGGCACCGTCCAAGATCACGGTATTATGGTTGGCAAAAAAGTCTCTGCCGATTTGGATGTGATAGCCGTAGTCGCACCAGAAGGGGGCGGCAATGCTGAATTCACCGCCGATTTTGCCCAGAAGGGTGTGCATCAGGTCTTGCTGGGCATCGGTCTGGGCGGGAGAAAGCTGGTTATAGGCATGGCAAAGTTCCTTGGCTCTGGTGCGCTCCTGGATCAGTTGAGCGTCATAATTGGCATCGTAGAGCATTTGCCGGCACATTTTTTCTTTTTCCGTCATGAAAAGACTCCTTTCATGGGTGATTTCCCGTAGTCCCCCTTGTTTGGGGGATTCGGACTGTGCTATAATCAGAAAAAAGGAGGGATGCGTCATGTCCTATGTCATATTTTATCGCAATGATCCCAATGCGCCCAAGACCACCCGGGGGGCACATCTGGGCTCCAATGCGATCATAACCTGCAAGGGCAGACTCCTGCTGGAGCGGCGCCGGGATTCGGACACTTGGGGATTGATCGGCGGTGGCGCCAAGGGTTGGGAGACGGAGAAGCAGGCGATGGTTCGCGAGATCCGGGAGGAACTGGGGATCTGGGTGCCGGAGTCAAGTCTGGTTCGGCTCAGATCCTACGGCGAACCGGGGCGCATCGCCGCATTCCGAGACGGCAGCGTTTGGCGCATGGTGATCGTGGTGTTCGCACTTGAATTGGAGGAAGAGCCGGAATTCCGGATCAGCAGCGAATCCAAGGAGGTTCGCTTCTTCACAAAGGAGGAACTGTCCGGGATCGATATCGTCGTTACCCACGAGGATATCGTGGAGGATTGGTTCATCCACCGATAAAGGGCGGCGTGTTTAATCTGCCGACACCATGGCGGCGAACTCGTCCAGCGTGGTGTAGCGGCTGACATAGTAGCGGCTGACGGTCATGGGATCGTCGCCGGTGGTGTACAGACCGCCGTTCATATCGATGCCGAAGTTATAATACTGGGCAGTAAGTTCCTTGGTTGTCTCGTTTCGCTCTCCGCTGGGATAGCACAGCACATGGGGCTCCCGCCCGGTCATCCGTGCCACCTCCAACTTGGAGTCCCGGATCTCCGTCAACTGCTGGGCTTCGTCCAAGGAAGACAATTCCGGGTGGTTCACCGTATGGCTCTGGATGGAGACAAGCCCAGAGTCCGACAGCTCCTTGACCTGCTCCCGGGTCATACTCCGCTGGCTGACGCCCATGGCAGAGGTGATCACAAAGATGGTAGCTTTCGCATTGTATTTTTCCAACAAGGGATACAGTTGGGTGTAGTTGTCCAGATAGCCGTCGTCAAAGGTCAGGATCACCGGCTTGTCGTAGTTCTCAAGGTCGGGCAGATCCTCGAAAAAGATGGGATCATATCCGTTTTCGGTGAGATAAGCAAGCTGCTGCTCCATGTCCGACGGGCTAACGAATAGCTCCTCAAAGCCCCAGAGATCGTCGCTGACAGCGTGATACATCAGCACCGGGACGGATACCCCTTGAGGAACATGAAGTTCGGAAATGCCGCTGGTGCAGTATATATGGGACTGGGCTTCGTCATTCAAGATGGAAATCCCCAAAATCTGACAGAACTCCTCCAGCGGGACATAGATCTGCCCCTGATGGGTGAGCATCTCCTGCTTCATGGGGTGCGGTCGTCCGTTGATGACCGGTCCGAGCTGCCCGGGGGACAGCACGACATCGAGCAGATCCCATTGGAATCCCAGCGTCCCGTCCTCCTCTTGGATCAGCTCCAAGCCGTCAACGGCACGGAGAAATTCCTCCGCCGGTGCGTATGTGACGCCATCGGAGATAACGCTGCCCCCGGTGATGAGATCACCGTCCACGGTGAGGGAGTGACCTGCAGGCAGGCTCGGCTCCGGCTGAGTGGTCTCCGGCGGAGAAGTGGGAGCTTCCGTGGGGGCAATGGCAGAGGGGGCGGAAGATTGGGGCGAGTCAGCTGCATGGGGCTGACGGCATCCGACGAATGTACAGGCTAAAATCAAGGCAAGAACCGCCGTGTAGATCCGTTTCATTGCATATACCTCCAATGTAATGTATTTCCGTCAATATATCATAGCGCCCCCCAAATAGCAATAGCGCCTGCCGGTCATCCGTGGGGATTTTGCGCATAAGATACGATATCGTGGTGACTTTTGGGAAAATGCGGCAGAATTGCCCGCCAGATGATGCGGACTGGCAAAAGATTTATGAATTGTTCAAATAGATCCGGGAAGAACCTCTTGTATATCCATACAAAATATGCTATTATGAACATGACGACGCAGTATCCTAGTCGGAACGACTGGCTCCGAGATAGGGCCTAAAAATCCTATGAAGGGCATATCGATGAAGTCCCTTGTGTCTGCTTTTTACGCCCAGTTTAGGGTGGATGCTGGGGGTTAAGGATTCAGGGCGCACTCCAATGGCATGGGGTATACGACCCGGTTTCCGTGGAGACCATTTCTTGTGCGACGACGTTTTACATCCCCAACCGATGGGGGCCGTTCGCGTACGAACTTGGTATGAACCTGCAATGCGGTGCACAGAATCGTGTGCTGTGTGCAGTGTAGCCTGCCTTGAGTGAATATGCCGGGGAAAGGGGATCTGGCGGACGGCGGTTATGGCCATAGCCGTGTCCGATATTGCCCCTGGAAACCATATTTGCAAAAGAGGCTAAGTGCTAGATCGTTCTGTTGTGGAAATCACCTAGGCTGTCTTCATTGGGCAGACGAGAGATTGCAGTACGGACTAAGTGGCAATCGGGTTCTCATGGTATGGTAACACATGAGCGCTGAGATCAAAGGGAAACCGCCTGTGCGGCAACGGCAGGTTCTCTCTGGGGAAAACATACCCGACCTAAGCCGTAAGATTTATCTCGTCTGCTGTCGTCACATCATCAACAATAAGGAGCGGTCTCAGTGGCAAAGCCGGATCCAGATTCCATAAAGAAAGAAGAAAAACGCCGCACCAGAAAATGGGTGCTCACGGTCTTTGTTGCGACCATATTTATTTCCGGGCTGATCTCTCTGGCGTCGGATGAACTGATGAAGCGCAGCAATATGTTTGTTGCATTCGTGATCCTGCTGCTCATCGTATTTATCGGCATCATTTTCGATGTGATCGGTATGGCAGTTGCTTCTGCCGATGAGAAGCCCTTTCATTCCATGGCTTCCCGCAAGGTAGCCGGTGCGCAGGAATGCATCATGCTGCTTCGCAATGCCGAGCGGGTCAGCTCTATCTGCAACGATGTGGTGGGCGATATCTGCGGTGTTGTTTCCGGCGCGGCTTCGGCAACCATTGCGGCTCAAATCTTATCCAATTTTCAGTTTTCGTGGCCGGATATCGTCACGCTGTTGATGTCGTCTTTCGTGGCGGCGTTGACTGTGGGCGGCAAGGCTATCGGCAAGGGCTTCGCTGTGAATTCCTGCACTTCCATCGTGTTTTTTGCAGGCAAGATCCTTTATGGCCTGCGCCAGATCCCCGGGGTCAGATCCGGGCAAAAAAAGAAAAAATCATAAAGGTTGTGAAACCGTGGCTATATTACCGAATATTCAGGGTCACAATGACCTGATCCAACTCAACGATGCCCAGCGGCAGCAGCTCTGCGGAGAGATCCGGGAGTTCATCATTTCCCATGTGGCTAAGACGGGGGGGCATTTGGCCTCGAATCTGGGCGTGGTGGAACTGACCGTGGCCATCGAAACCGTTTATAATACCGCCCAAGACCGCCTGGTTTTTGATGTGGGTCACCAGTCTTATGTCCATAAGCTGCTGACCGGTCGCCAGGCGGATTTTGACCATCTGCGTATGTTTGGCGGAATGTCCGGATTCCCCAAGCCCAGCGAGAGCGGCAGCGATTCCTTCGTTGCCGGGCATGCATCCAGTTCTGTGTCCATTGCGCTGGGGATGGCGCGGGCAAGAAAACTGACCGGGCAGAATTACAGTGTGGTCGCCCTAATCGGTGATGGTGCTGCCACTGGCGGCATGGCTTACGAGGGGCTGAATGATGTGGGGTGCAGCGGCGAACCCATGGTGATCATTCTCAACGACAATGAGATGTCCATCGATCCCAATGTGGGGGGCATGGCGATGCACCTGTCTAAGGTCCGCACCAAGGAGGGCTACTCCAACCTCAAGAAATTCTACCGCTATGCGACGGCCCATATCCCCGGAGGGGACACCATCTACAAGTTTACCCACCGGGTGAAGGAACGGCTGAAGCACAAGCTGCTGCGGGGTACGATGTTTGAGCACATGGGGCTGGATTACCTCGGCCCCGTGGATGGACATGACCTGCCGGAACTGCTTCAGGTGCTCCGCACGGCAAAGGAAATGAATAAGCCGGTGCTTGTCCATGTGATGACCCACAAGGGGCACGGATTTGAGCCGGCAGAGAATGACCCCGCCAAGTTCCATGGGGTGGGAAAATTCGACCCGGTGGACGGGCATGGACTTGGGGCAAAGAAACAGACTTTCTCGGACACCTTCGGTCAGACAGCGCTGGAACTCGCCCGTGAGGATCCCAGAGTCTGCGCCATCACAGCAGCCATGCCCGGCGGTACGGGGCTGCTGGACTTCAAGGAAGAATTCCCGGATCGGCTGTATGATGTGGGTATTGCAGAGGAACACGCCGTGTCCATGGCAGGTGGTCTTGCCAAGCAGGGGGCGATCCCCATTGTGGCCATCTACTCCACCTTCTTCCAGCGTGCGTATGACCAGATCATTCAGGATATTGCACTTCTGGGACTGCATGTGGTGCTGTGCGTTGACCGTGCGGGACTGGTGGGCGAGGATGGCTCCACCCATCACGGCGTGTTTGATGTGGGCTTTATGGGGCATATCCCGGGAATGACGCTGCTCAGCCCTGCCAGCCATCAGGAATTGGAGGATATGCTGCGCTGGGCAGTGAAAGACTGCGCCGGCCCAGTAGCCATTCGCTATCCTCGGGGCGCTCAAGGCAGCTATCAAGACAGCGGCTTCCACGGCGATCCCAATGGGCTATGTACCCATCAAACCGGCAAGGACGCCACCATCATCACCTACGGCACCATGATCAATCCGGTTCTGGCAGCTGCGCAGGATCTATGTCAGCGGGGCATCCATGTGACGGTGCTTCGTCTGCTTTCCACTACCCATATCCCTTATGAGCAGATCCTTTCCCAGATCACCGGCAGCCATGTGGTGGTCGTGGAGGAAGTATGTCGTGGCAACGGCATTCGGGAAGCTTTCGCGTGGAATATGCGGGAGCTTGCGCCACAGCTGCGGGTCTGGGGTATGGATCTGGGCACGGAGTTTGTCCCCCATGGGGATGCGGCTTCGCTGTACCATTTGACCGGCTTGGATGCCGAATCCATTGCGAATTATGTTCAGGAGGTTCTCTCCCGTGAAGAATAAAAAGAGATTGGATGTCCTGCTGACGGAGCAGGGCTATGCGGATACACGCTCAAAGGCGCAGGCCATCATCATGTCCGGCGCCGTCTATGTGGACGGTCAAAAGGCGGACAAGCCCGGCACCGCATACGAAGATACCGTGGCGATCGAGGTTCGGGGGCACGCCTGCCCCTATGTCAGCCGGGGCGGTCTGAAGCTGGAAAAGGCACTGCGGGACTTTGGCGTTCGTCCGGAGGGCTATGTGTGCTCTGATTCCGGCGCTTCCACCGGCGGCTTTACCGACTGCCTGCTCCAGCAGGGAGCAAAGAAGGTCTTTGCCATCGATGTGGGCTACGGTCAGCTGGACTGGAAGATCCGTTCGGACGAACGGGTGGTGGTCATGGAGCGCACCAACATCCGCTATGTGACCCCGGAGCAGCTGGGGGAACCGCTGGATCTGTCTGTGGTGGATGTCAGCTTCATTTCTCTGAAGATCGTGCTGCCTGTGATCCGGCAGCTGCTCAAGCAGGAGTCGGGGCAGGTGCTGTGCCTCATCGAGCCCCAGTTTGAAGCGGGCAAAGAGAAGGTGGGCAAAAAGGGCGTGGTGCGAGAGCCCCAGACCCACAAGGAGGTTCTGGATCAGTTTGTGAGCCTTGCCCACGAATTGGGCTTCAGGATCCTTGGGCTGACCTATTCCCCGGTGAAGGGACCGGAGGGAAACATCGAATTTTTGGGACACCTGTCGCTGGCGGATGTTGAGGGGATCGAACCGGACACGGCCCTCGTGGTTCAGCAGGCGCACACGGCGTTGAAAGGATAAGAGAGTATGAAGCGAGTGATCCTGACCCCCAATCCCTACCGGGACAGCGGGTTCCAAACCGTCCGTGCCGCCCAGAAGATCCTTCAAGAATCTGGCGTCGAGACCCGGATCTGCCTGCCTTTCGAGGTGGACAGATCCTTTGCCCTGCCGAAGGACATCCGTTTTTCCCGCCTGGAGCGGGAGATGAACCGTGCGGATATGGTGATCTGCTTTGGCGGTGATGGGACGATCCTGCATATGGCGAAGGCTGCCACCCGGCATCGTATTCCCGTTTTGGGAGTAAACATCGGAACCATGGGCTTCATTGCAGAACTGGAAAGCGGCGAATTGCAGCAGCTTTCCCGCATTGCTGCCGGGGACTATACCATCGACGCCCGGCTGATGCTGGATGTGACGGTCACCCGGGGGCAGGAGCAGGTGTTCCACGATATTGCGCTGAACGATGTGACCGTCACCAAGGGTGCGGTGGCTCGGATCGTCCATTTGGATGTATGCTGCGACGGCGTGCAGGCCATGTGCTTCGGCGGGGACGGATTGATCGTGGCGACCCCCACCGGTTCCACGGCCTACAGCCTGTCTGCCGGCGGTCCCATTGTGGAGCCGGATGCCAGAAATATCTTGATTACACCCATTTGTGCCCACGATATCGTCAGCAAATGCATTGTGGCTTCGGATAAGCGAAAGATCACGGTGCGCCTTGCCCCCAATGCCAGAAGGAATGCCTATCTTGCGGTGGACGGGGGGAAGTCCTTCAAGCTGAATATGGGGGATGAAGCAACCATAACATGCTCCAAGCTGGAGACCAGACTGATCCGGCTGAAGGACAGGAGCTTCTACGATGTGATCAACAACAAGTTCCGAAATCAGTAAAACCGGGAGGGGTATTCCATGAAGAACCAACGACAGGCAAAGATTTTGGAGATCATTTCCACCAAAGATATCGAGACACAGGAGCAGCTCCTTCAGGAATTGCAGGAGGCGGGATTCTATTCCACCCAAGCAACCATTTCCCGGGACATCAAGGAACTGCGTGTGGTGAAGGAACTGACTAACTTCGGCACCTACCGCTA
>CALADI010000037.1 GCA_937890525.1 uncultured Clostridia bacterium
ATCTATACTGCCTCCTTGATGGGAACCAGCTTGTCAATGCCAGAGGTGCGGAACACCCGCATGGGCTGTTCCCCGATCCCGGTCAAGCTCAGGCTCCCCTCGATCTGCGCCATCCTGCGCAGAGAGTTGATGACCACTGCGATGCCGGAGGAATCCACAAAGGATACCTCGGTAAAATCCAGCACGCAGGCATGGGGGGTGTAGGTCTCGATCTTTGCTGCGATCTTATCGATATAGTCCCGGGCACGGTGGTGATCAATCTCCCCGGACAGCGCAATGGTAAGCGTTCCATTTTCCAGAAAACTGGTAAAATTCATGGGGTTTGTCCTCCTTTGGTAAAATGGTATGATCCCAGTATATTCCCACCCGGACGCATATCCCGTCGAAAGAGGAACAGCAAAAAAATAAGCGTGCATCCCATTGCAGAAAATGAGATACACGCTTATATTTCAATGAATTACAGCTTCTTCAGAGCCGCTTCGCTCTGCTCAAGCTGAGCAATCAAGGCAGAAGCCTTGGCCGCCTTTTCCCGCTCCGCTGCCACCACAGCCTCGGGAGCACGGGAAACAAACTTCTCGTTGCTCAGTTTGCCTTCGATCTGAGCCAGATTCTTCCGTGCCTTTTCCAGTTCCTTACCGATCCGCTCCAATTCCTTGGATACATCCACAAGCTGCCCCATGGGAATGTACAGCTTGGCATCTGCGGTGGTACAGGTGACCATGCCGTCCAGATCCGCAGGCTCAGCATCGAGGATCGTCACCTGATCGGCGTAGGCCAGTCTTTCCAGATAGCCGGTGCCCTCGGCAAAGACCTGAGGCTTGGAGCTCAGCACATACAGCGCCGCCTTCTTGCTGGGGGGGACATTCATCTCCGCACGGCGGTTGCGGATGGAACGGATGGCTTCCATCACGGACTCCATCAGCGCTTCCTCTGCCTTGAACGCCAGCGCATCAGAGTATTCCGGCCACTTGGCAACGATCAAGGCTTCTCCCTCATGGGGCAGGCTCTGCCAGATCTCCTCGGTGATGAAGGGCATGAACGGGTGCAGCAGCCGCAGGATCTGATCCAGCACATAGACCAGTACCTGAATGGCTGTCTGCTTGCGCTGAGCGTCCTCGGAGTAGAGTCTGGCCTTGGTCAGCTCGATATACCAGTCGCAGTAGGTATCCCAGATGAAGTCATAGACCTTCTGAACCGCAACACCCAACTCATACTTTTCCAGATTCTCGGTGACTTCTGCGATCAGCGTGTTCAGCTTGGACAGCACCCACTTATCCGCAGTCTCCAACTGAGAGACATCGGGGAGCTGATTGACTGCATTCTCATCCAGATTCATCAGCACATAGCGGCTGGCGTTCCAGAGCTTATTGGCGAAGTTCCGCATGGCCTCGCAGCGCTCCACATAGAAGCGCATATCATTTCCGGGGGAATTTCCCGTGACCATGTTCATCCGCAGGGCGTCACAGCCGTACTGGTCGATCATTTCCAGCGGATCGATGCCGTTGCCCAGAGACTTGGACATCTTTCTGCCCTTGTCGTCCCGAACCAAGCCGTGGATCAACACGGTGTGGAAGGGGGTCTTGCCGGTATGCTCACAGCCGGAGAAGATCATTCTGGCAACCCAGAAGAAGATGATATCGTAACCCGTGACCAGCACGCTGGTGGGATAGAAGTGGTCCAGATCCTCGTTCTTATCCGGCCAGCCCAAGGTCTCGAAGGGCCACAGGGCGGAACTGAACCAAGTATCCAGCACATCGGGATCCCGCTCGATGTTGGTGCTGCCGCAGGCTTCACACTTGCAGGCATCCTCTCTGGAAACGGTGATATGGCCGCAGTCGGCGCAGGTCCATGCAGGGATCTGATGCCCCCACCAAAGCTGACGGGAGATGCACCAGTCACGGACATTCTCCATCCAGTTCAGATAGGTCTTGCTGAAGCGTTCAGGGACGAACTTCGTCTCCCCGTCCTTGACCACACGGATGGCTTCCTCTGCCAAGGGCTTCATCTTCACGAACCACTGGGCGGAGATAATGGGCTCCACATCCTTGTGGCAGCGGTAGCAGGTGCCTACATTGTGGCTGTAATCCTCCACCTTCACCAGATACCCCTGCTCCTGCAGGTCGGCTACGATGGCCTTCCGGGCGTCATAGCGGTCCATACCCTCGTACTTGCCGCCCAGCTCGTTGACCTTGCCGTTGTCGTCCAGTACCCGGATGACCTCCAGATTGTGCCGCAGACCCACCTCGAAGTCGTTGGGGTCGTGGGCGGGAGTCATCTTCACGCAACCGGTGCCGAATTCCATCTCGGCGTAATCGTCGGCAACCACGGGGATCTCCTTGTTCATCAGGGGCAGGATCACATTCTTGCCCACGATGTCCTTGTAGCGCTCGTCATTGGGGTTGACACACACGCCGGTATCGCCCAGCATGGTCTCGGGACGGGTGGTGGCCACGATCACCTCGCCGGAGCCGTCTGCCAGCGGATAGCGGATGTGCCACAGATGACCGGGCTTGTCCACATACTCCACCTCGGCATCAGACAGCGCCGTGACGCAGTTGGGGCACCAGTTGATGATCCGGCTGCCCTTGTAGATCAGGCCCTTCTCGTACAGGGAGACGAACACCTCCCGCACCGCCTTGGAGCAGCCCTCGTCCATGGTGAATCTGGCACGATCCCAGTCGCAGCTTGCGCCCAGCTTCTTCTGCTGCTCCACGATGCGGTTGCCGAAGCGGTGCTTCCAATCCCACACCCGCTCCAAGAACTTCTCTCTGCCCAGATCATAGCGGGTCAACCCCTCTTTGCGGAGTTCCTCCTCCACCTTGATCTGGGTGGCGATGCCTGCGTGATCCACGCCGGGGATCCACAGGGCGTTGTAGCCCTGCATCCGCTTGAAGCGGATCAGGGTATCCTGCAATGTTGCGTCCATGGCGTGACCCATGTGGAGCTGTCCCGTCACATTGGGGGGCGGCATCACAATGGTAAAGGGCTTCTTGCTCTCGTCCTTTTCTGCATGAAAATACTTATGATCTTCCCACATCTGGTAGATGGAGGACTCGACCTCACGGGGGTCGTACACCTTCGGCAGTTCTCTTGCCATATGCATTCTCTCCTTGTCAAAATATCTGGAATGAAAAAACGCCCTGAGCATTGCTGCTCAGGGCGAAAATCACACTTTCCGCGGTACCACCTGAATTTCCGAACTGAATCGGACACTCCTGCACGCTGTAACGGGCTGACCCGGCTTTCCCTACTGTGGTTCAAGAAAGCAGCTCTGGGGCGACCATCCGCACACGATCCTGCGTATTCACACCAACCATACGCTCTCTGAGAAGATTTTGGAGCGGAACCTCCCCTTCTTCGCCTATTTCACTAGAAAAGATACCACATTTTATCTCCCGTGTCAAGAAAAACCATCGTTGACACATCAGATGTTTTTCGGTACAATCAAACGGTATCGAAAGGAGGGATCACCATGACCCTTGTTGTGTGTGTGGATGACCGGATGGGGATGCAGTTTAATGGCCGGCGGCAAAGCCAGGATCGGCTCCTGCGCCGCCGTCTGCTGGACCTTGTGCCCACCCGCCTGGTCATGAGCGTCCGATCCGGAGCAATGTTTTCCGGGGAGGATGATGTCATCGCCCGGGAGGATTATCTGTCCTGTGCCGAAGCCGATGACTGGATCTTTGCCGAGGATCTGGACTATCTGTCCCGCCGGGAAGAATTTGACCGGCTGATCCTGTTTCGCTGGAACCGGGCCTATCCGTCCGATGTGAAGTTTGTTTTTCCCGGGGAATGGAAACTGACCCACCGGGAGGACTTTCCCGGCAGCAGCCACAAAAACATTACTATGGAGGTCTATCAGCCATGAGCGCAAAGAAACGGCACAACAAACTGAAGCCTTGGCAAGCGTTGGCAGCCCTGCTGATCGCCTTGGGCATTCTGATTTTTCAAGGCGTGTGGGATCAGTCCCGGATCCCCTCTGCCCCTGCCATGGATCTGGCGCAGATCCCAGCATTTACCGACCAGCCTTATGTGGTGATCGGGGACAATGTGCCGGATTTCACCCCGGAAGAACTGGATCAGGGGGTCTTTGAAGCGTATTCCCCCTTGGATCGGCTGGGACGATGCGGCACCGCCTTTGCCTGCATCGGTACCGAGACCATGCCCGACGGCGAGCGCGGCAGCATCAGCAGCGTCAAACCCTCGGGCTGGCACAGCGTGAAATACGAGGGTATTTCCGGCGGGAGTTTGTACAATCGATGTCATCTGATCGGCTGGCAGCTGGCCGGAGAAAATGCCAACGAGGAAAACCTGATCACCGGCACCAGATACCTGAATGTGGAGGGTATGCTGCCATTTGAAAACATGGTGGCGGATTATGTGCTGGAAACCGGCAACCATGTGCTGTATCGGGTGAGCCCCATCTTTGCAGGCGATGAGTTGGTGGCACGGGGCGTGCAGATGGAAGCCTACTCGGTGGAGGATCAAGGAGAAGGCGTGGCATTCCATGTGTTCTGCTACAACGTCCAGCCGGGGATCCAAATCGATTATGCCACCGGCAAAAGTGAAGAGATTCGTTAAAAACGGGCAGCGCATTGGATTCCAATGCGCTGCCCAACTTCTCTATTCTTCCCACGGAAGTGGTCCATCCATCGTCTTTTTGTATAACCCCCTCTGCACTCTCTTTCCATCAAAGTAGATGGAGGTTATCTCATAAGAGGATACACCGGGATCGGCATCCGGATTTTTCATGAACAGTGTAGGATATGACTCAGAGTCATCCAACATAGGAGAAGTATTCACGATATACCATTCCAAATCTTGATTTGTCTTGATTGCCTCCCATTCACAATGAGGACCATAAACATCGCTGCGGATATAATAGACAAACTCATCCTTGACTTCATCGGAGATCCCGGCGTGATCAACTGCACCGTATACGATGGATCTTATTTGCTCCTCCGGCACATCGATCACATTCCATCCGGCTCCGTCAGCAAATTCACGATCTATGCCTTCACCGCGGTACCGATATGTTGCAAAATCGATACGATAATCTTCATCGATATCGGTATAGACGGTTAGATCTACAATTTGCTCTCCATCATCCGTTTTACCACAATCTATCAGTTCCCAACGACCATCGTAATAATCCACTAGTCCTCCACGGTCTGCAAACACCGTGGAGAGCACTCTCATGATATCATCTGAAACTTGGTCGGGATTATATGCCGTCAGGATCTTCTGATAAGCCGGTTCATAAACCTCCAATGCGGTGGTCTCCGGGACGGTGGTGGGTTCTTCTGTCGGGGCTTCAGTCTCCTCCGGGGCTTCGGTGGGGGCTTCGGTCTGCTCGTCTGCATCCGGCTCGGTGGGCGTCTGCTCCGCAGGCGCCGTGGTGGAAACCACCGGATCCGTCGCCGCAGGATCATCCTGCGCAAACAGCCGGCTCACGCCCCAGATCCCCAGCGCAAGGATGCAGCAGGCGCACACGCCGGCCACCGCCCACTTGACCCATGGTGCGCCATGTGCCTTGGTGCGCTGGGCCTCCGTGACCCATTGCTCCCGAATATGACCGAAGGAATTCAAGAACCCCATGGCGTCCGGCAGGCGAAGCTCCTGCTCCCGCAGATACCGCTTCAGCTCCTTTCCCGTCCGCTCCAAGCTCTGCTGCACCTGATCTTCTCTCATCCCATACTGGGCGGCGATCTCTGAAAGGGTGAAGAAGTACCAGTACCGCCGGACAAAGACCCCTCTTGCCTGCTCCGGCAGTCCGTAGAGGAATTCGTTGATGCACCGGCGAAGCTGCTTCTCGTCGATCTCCTGCTCCTGCGCCGGCCGGGGAGACATCCATTGAGCGGCTTCCGCCTTGGCATACTCCACCTCTCCCCCGGCGGTGAACTGGGGCAGCGCCAGGTTCCGGGTCTGCTTCCAGAAGTAGAACATCAGGTTTCGGGGATTCTTGGCGGGGATCTGCTTCTCCGCTTGATCCAGCACCTTCTGGAACACGGCATCAGCACCGCTGCGGCTCCTGAGGATCCGGCGGGCAATTTCCCGGCAGCTCTCGCCGTAGGTTTCTTCCGCAAGAACTTTTGCGTTCGGATCCCCGGCACAGTACATTGAGATCAACTTCTGCTCATCCAAGAATAACACTTCCTTTTTATGTAGTCCGGCTCCTCGGCCGCCTTGATAGGCATATCGTACCATCTACCCTGCCTGTTGTCAATTAGAATTGGTGATTTTGCTGATATTATTCTAATGTGAGGCGGGGTCTCCTGTTCTCATGCCACCGACTTAGGACCAGTAATATCTAGATGTTTCCTTTACGCCAACGGCCATTTCACAGAAGGATCCGCATTGATGATTTCATTCTCTGTGGTACCGTTTATATAACCGCAATTTGTGCAGCGCCACCAACCAGGCACATCTGTAAAACCAGCCTGCCTATTTAACAGTTCACAACACGCGTCACAGTACCATGCCACACCGCCAAGGAGTTCGCTTTCATAGGTTTCTTCATCCATGAGCAGCATCCCGCATTCCGTACATGTCCATGTCCCACATGATGGCTCAAATCCAGATTGGTCGTTTAATGTTGCACGACAGTTGGGACAAAAGTACTCTTTCATAAATTTTCTCCCCCGGTCAATGATTCTTGGTCCTGTGGAACAACCTACTGAAAAGAGGTCGCACCATGATAAAGCACCGCATAGGTAAATACAAATGCAGGCACATTCTGTTTTCTACGCTTTTTACAGTGTAAAACTGCCTGTTTCCTTTCTGTCTACGGCAAAGTCGAACAATGCGGCTTTGTTCACCGCGGCAAAATAACCGCTTCGATCATACTCTACCGCATAGTGCTTTGCTATCAAATCCAGCGTTTCTTTCAGCTGAAGCATGACAGCAAATTCGTGTTTGCAGTTATAGGAACAGGGACAATCACATAGCAGATTGCCGATCTCACCATTTCGATACTCAAATTCCACTTCGTAGCTGCTCCCGCCTTCAACAATGGCATATCCCCGGAACCCATCCAAGCAAATGTATCTAACACGATTCTCCATATAATACGCATAGCCACGCTCTGCAATAACATGTGTAATCTGCATACTCAATAAATCCAACAGTTGGAATGTGCTGTCATCATTACAACTGATGATTTCCTCGTCATCCTTTGCTGGCGCCTTAAACCATGTTCTGACCTTGCTGCTCGGAAGTGTTGTCGGTTCAAAGGTCACAAAGTGACTGCCTGCCACAAAAACTGCCCGCTAACATTGGTATCCACCACAGCAATCACTCGCTTATAGTCAGATAGCTTTATTTTGAAAGTATAACTGACTTCGACGACCCGACCACGCTGACCCTCCAGCTTGCCATCTACATAAACCATATCACCTCGATGCAGATCAAATAAATCATTGTAATATGCCAGCTTCCTGCCGCTCTCAGCAAAATACACTTGCACAACAGATTTCTTCGGGGCGCTCTGTACCCTCGTTTCCTCCATGTGTGATTCCTGCTTCTTTTCCTTATGCTCTGCAGCAAATCCACCTATTCTAAATGCCATAACCGTACCTCCTGTAGAATCCGTGTTCTTTTCTTTGTGACCATTCTACTACGGTATGTGTCCAATAAACTTCTCTGCATCATAATTATATCAGAGATTCCCTTGCGATCGCTGCCCACCGACGTCATCTCATTCAGCAGGTCAACGAGCGATAGAGCATGTCAAAAAACGGAGCACGATAAGCCTTCTCCCGAAGCTATGGATCGCCGGAACTTCAAAAACTGGATCCTCTTCTGATATACATAAAAGTCGTGCCGGAACCTTCGCCCCGGCACGACTGCGGTAACCGTTAAATCTCCCCACGGCTTGCAGACGGCCTATAGATTTGAGATAATATCCCAAACTGCTGGATTTCTCCCAAAGACTCTAAAGGAGAAAATCAGCATACAGGGAGATGGTCAAAAAATGGAACAAAGTCTACAAGCATTATCCAAGCAAGAACGGTTAGACACATGGAATGCCGAAACAGTGGAATGTCAGTCCGCAGCTGGTGCCAAGAAAATGGTCTCAACGAGAAGACCTACTATTACTGGCAGCGGAGATTATTCCATGCACTGTCTGCACAGCATGAATGCGCAGGCAGCTTCGCCGAGATCACGCCAATGACTAGACTTTCCACGGATGCAGCAGTTGCTGTCCGGATCACAGGGGCAGAGATAGATATTCACAGCGGTGCAGATACAGAGACGCTCAGCATGGTTCTGCGGCTGCTGAAATCATGCTGAGCGACTTCAGCGGTGCCGACAAGGTTTATACATTGTCTGCGGTTACACAGATCTGCGCCGTGGAATAGATGGTCTGGCGTCCATGGCACAGGAGGCCTTTGACCTGGATACGATCCGGCTGGCAATGAAGCAGGAGGAAAAGAGAGTCGCTGCGGAGTTGCAGCTCCACAGCGACCAGGGCTTTCAATATACATCCCACGCATATTTTAAGCTAACTCAATCTTACGGGATAACGCCGTCAATGTCAAGACGGGGAAATCCTTATGACAATGCAATGGCAGAAAATTTCTTCTCCATTCTCAAAACAGAGTGTATCTACCGGCATAAACCGGAGACATTCATGGAGGCCAATGATCTGATTGACAGATACATTCACTTCTATAACCACGAGCGCATCCAGAATAAAACTGGAGTGGCGCCGCTGACGCTGCGCCACTCTGCTTAAAACTGAATATTTCCTACATAGGGGGCTTTTTGTGCTGTCCGCACAATCTGGGGCAGTTCAGATCTGATCCGGGACATCCAGCGAAGCACCTTTGATGGAATCGGAAAGCCCGAACCG
>CALADI010000038.1 GCA_937890525.1 uncultured Clostridia bacterium
CCCCCATAAGAGACTGTTTCTTTTTTCACTGTCTCTTATGGGGGTAGCATATCATCCCGGGCTGTGTCCTTTTTGCTTATTCCAGCTTCCCGTCCTTCATCCGCAGGCACACATCGGCGGCCTCGGCAACGGAGGGGTCGTGGGTGACGATGATGACGCACCGGTCCTCCTCATGGGCAAGGCGGCAGAGGATGTCCACGATATTGCGGCTGTTTTCGCTGTCCAGATTGCCGGTGGGCTCATCCCCCAGCACGATTTCCGTACCCGAAGCCAGCGCTCTTGCAATGGCCACACGCTGCTGCTCACCGCCGGAGAGCATATTGGGCAACCGCTTGAACTGATCCTCCTGAAGCCCCACCTGAAGCAGCTTCTCCCGGGCGATGCGTTCGGCTTCCTTCCGGGGCATCTTCCGCACATACAGGGGGTATGCGGCATTTTCCAGCACGGTCAGGTGGTAAAACAGGTTGTAGTTCTGGTAGATCACTGACACATGGTTCAGCCGGTAGGCGTCCCGGTTCATACCGGATGTAGCTTCGCCGTCCAGCTCTACGCTTCCGGCGGTGGGGACATCCAGTCCCGCCAGCAGAGAAAGCAGGGTGGTCTTGCCGCAGCCGGAAGCGCCCACGATGGCGTATACCAGCCCCTGCTGGAATGTGCAGCTGACCCCGTTGACCGCCTTCACGGTCTGAACTGCGGTTCGATATTCATAACGAACATCCTTGGCAACTAAATTCTGCATCGTTCAATCCTCCACTTTCATCAGTTTCATGGGGTTGATGCCGGTGATCCGGACGGCAGCAGCCGCCGCACCCAGCAGAAGCACCCCGATCATAGACGCCGCCGAATACACAGAACGCAGATCCAGCGTACCCTCTGCGATCCATCCTGCGGCGAAACCTATCACGCCGCCCACCGCCGACAGCAGGAACAGCTCTCCCACCACCAGCAGGAAGATGCGCCACTTGCTCATGCCCATACAGCGCATGACGGCGAACTCCTTCATTCTGCCCCGGGTGGCAAGGAATCCGGCGAAGAAGCTGATCAGCGTACACAGGATCAGCAGAATGGGCAGCAGCTTGTGCAGCGTGGCAAGATTCGCCCGGATCTCGCCAACGGTTTTGTTGAAGATCTCGTCCTGCACCAGCACGCCTCTTTCCAGACCGTTCTCCTGATTGGACAGCTTGGGCTGACCGAACAGCTCTAGATCATAGATGGCCTGCTTGCTCTCTTCCAGCCGGGTGTTGTCCCGAATGGTGAAGGAACAGGTGTCCACCAAAAAGGCTTCGCTGGTGTTATCGCTGCGCATGGGCTGGTAGAAGGGGCAGTAGATGACCTGCGCGGGGCCGCCTGTTACATGGCCCACCACCCGCAGCTCCATGGGGCTCTGCCCCTGCTCATGATCGGAGTAGGCAACGGTGATATATTCTGCCCCATCGTCGCCGGTGCGGGTCTGGAAGGTGCCAGACAGCAGACACACCAGTTCCTCGGTTTGGAATACCCCCTCGTCCCAGCCATCCAGAAATGTGACCTGCACCCCCGTCAGCGGATCCAGCTCCGGGTCGGATCTCAGGGACAGGATCTTCCGCAGCCCGGTATCGGCAGGGGCAGCGATGGGGATGTGAGCCAAGGCGTTCACATCCTTTACATAGCCGGACAGATCTTCATCCGCTCTCTGCTCACCGATCCTGCCGGTGAGCCGATCCACATAGGACGAGAACATATTCAGCCCGTTGCTGGCGATGCCCTTGATATCCGTGACCACACAGGAGATGGCGGTTTCGGCAATGGTTCTGTCCAGCGACTGCTGCTGCCTTGCGATCAAGTGCTGCAAGCCGATGGCGGAGAAGGTGCTCACCGCCGCCAGCAGGATCATCAGCACCCCCGCCAGAGTGCGGCGCATCATGGCACGGCAAGTGGCTCCCCAGAGGGAAAACGATCCTTTTTTACCCATATCGCACCTCCTTATGTTCCCTTTCTTGCCTGCATCAGGTTTCTGCCGGAGACCACCGCCGCTGCGATGACCTCTGCCAGCACCAGCACCGTCAGCTCAGCTGCCGCCGTCAGGGCGACCACCGTCTGATCCATGACAAGATGCTCCGACAGGATCCGCAGGGTGACGCTGCGGTACAGCCCCATGCCTGCGGCCGTGCCGGCAGCGGTGGCCAGCACCGTCCAGAACGCCATGACCCCGGTCAATTCCGCCCATACCCGCCGCCGGGAGACACCCAGCAGACGCATCCCCCGTGCCACGGGGCTCATGCGCCGGATCTGCAGGTACAGCACCACCGCAGCCACCAGCACGAAGATGGCGACGCTGATCAGCAGCATCCGCAGGGCGTTCTGCCGCAGGGCATTCAGCGCCTGCGCCGCCTGCTCGTAGTTCTGGTCAAAGTACACGAATACATCGCCCATGCCCTGCTCCTGCATATAGGCTTCAAATTCCTCCACGGCGCCGTTTTCCAGAATGTAAGAATCCATCTCCGTGCCGTGAGCTTCAAAGCGCTGGGGGTCAGGCACCGAGCTCTTGGGGATGAAGATCGTGTTGGGCTGGATGTTCAGCGTGCCGGAAGCGAACTTGCTGCCGGAATAGATCCCCACGATCTGGTAATCCTTGCACACCCCCAGCCGGGTCTGCTCCACCAGCGGGAAGGGGGTGAACGCTGTCAGACCTACATCTTCTCTGGCGGTACGAAATCTTCCATCCCCTACCGTGTATCCCGGATCATACAGATCCAGCGTCAGGGTGTCGCCCACCTTCAGCCCGTGGTACTGGGCGTAGGCGGCGCTGACCAAGCAGCTGTTGCTGCCGCCGAGATAATCTTGGTAGTTCAGATCCCGCCCCTCCAGAATGGAAGCGTCCCCGGTGTTGAAGGCGTAGATGCTCTGGGTATTGTCGGTGAGGATCACGGTGGCGGACTCATGGTTGCGCCGGCACATGGGGATGATCTCTTCCTTCCACACCCGTCCTTCCTCAGAGTTCAGGAAATCCTCCACCGAGCCTTGGTATTCCGCATAAAAAGAAAAAGCTCCCTCTTGGGGAACTTGGGTCTCCACTCGATCCTCCGTGACTAAGCGATCAAGACCAAACACCGGGATCGGATCCCCCGGATGGATCCCCGGCGCATTTACTGATGTGCGATAAAGAAGTAATAGAAGTGT
>CALADI010000039.1 GCA_937890525.1 uncultured Clostridia bacterium
ATGGCGTTCACCAGGGAGACCTCCATACCGGACAGTTGGATGTTCGCCGGGAGCAGATCCACCCCTTCCGAATGATGCAGGATGCCTTCCCCAGGACGCAGCGGTTCGTCCATCATGATGCGGCCCATCGCATCGGACAGTGTAAAGGGCAGCTGGTCCGGCTGGTGATAGCCCAGGCTGATGGTGAGGCTTCCCTGCGGATCGGCGTCGATCAGCAGGACTTTCTTTCCCGCCCGTGCGAGGGCGATACCCAGGTTTGCGGTAGTCGTGGTCTTGCCCACGCCGCCCTTCTGGTTGACAATGGCAGTTATTTTACTGGTCTGCATAAATGTTCCTTCCTTCTGAGAAATTTATAAAACGCCTTTCGGCAATTTCATACTGATCGCATTGCATAAAAAAGCACCGCCTAAAAATCAGGCGAAACCATGTCGTGGTTCACCTGAGAGGCGGTATAGTTACTCATGGTGGTAACAGAGTTGAAAAGCACTGTCAACAGGTATTGCTTCATGTTCCGTATCTCTGTGGTATTATTCTTCAGGCATTGCATTACATAGCAAATATGATCGCTATTCAGATTCAGAAAACGCTGACGCACAATCTCCGCATCGAAATCGCCGCTGGCTATCCGCATAACCTTGCGTTTGGCACATACGGTTTCGACGATTAGCTCCACGATCTCATCCAGCTCTGCTCTCCGGTCGGGGAACCCCCGCCACAGATGTTCGTACTCGATGTTCTCCAATATCTGTTCCCGATAGCTTTCTACTCTGGTGTTAGTCACTGCTTCCTTTCGCTTCTCTTCCGTCAGTCTTACCACTGCTTCTTTGCTGATGGGATAAGATGAGAAAGGATAAGAAAGGAAAGGAATAGAATCAGTAATTGATTTATCAGTATTTGATCTATTAGTAATTATTCTATTAGTATTTAATTGCGCGGGCATTTCCGTATATGGCTTAACCGTATCCGGATTTTCCGTATATGGTAAAGTCGTATATGGAAAAGCCGTATTTGGCAACGCCTCAGAAGAATCACTTGCTTCCGGTTCAATACCCGGGCATTGGAGGCCATCGGTCGGCTCAGATGCTGCGGCGGTGCCGCTGGGGGCAGCCTTCCGCTTCCCCGTCTTGCCTTTCTTTGGTTCCGCTGCCCCTGACTTGGGCGGTTTGGAGGAGGGCGGGCATGGCTCACTCGGTTTGTCCTGCGGCTGCTCGTAGATTATGTACTCGGTATCTGTGATCTGACCCTTCTCATTGCGCAGTTGGTTCCGGACAATGTAGCCGGCAGCTTCCAGCTCTCGCAGGGCGGTGCCAATGGCGTCCACACCTTCCTTGCACATCTTTGCGAGGCCCCGGTTCGTATAGTTCCACTCATCAGGCAGCGACAGCATCATCGATAGCAATCCTTTGGATTTTAACGACAATGCTGGATTGCGCAAATGCTGGTTAGACATGATCGTGTAATCCCGGGTTCGTTGAACTCTGAAAATTGGCATTCACTTCTGCCCCCTTTTCAATCCGCACCAATCACCCGTGTACAGAGTGAGGCAACGGTTGTTATCTTTGAACTTGACGAAGTTCTCAGACTCGGCAAGTACGGGATATATCAGCTGATTCGGATTGACCTGGGTAAGATCTCCATCCTCCCAAATTATCAGGGTCGGAATTTTGACAGTCCTTGGCCTTTTTGCGTTCTGGTTCATAAATGGTTCTCCTTTCCGCTTCATGCAAAATTCATGTCAGCATGACGGTGAGGGGTATGGGAATCGAACCCATATACTCTTCCATTCTCCTCAAAAACTAGCCGGGTGGTCGCCCGGCTATTTGCTGTGATTTTGCTGTGATCTGTTTCGTTTTTATTTCTGGACTTCTGTCCCTTGTACACAAAGGCGCTTCGTCAGGTCGTGATTGACACAGGTGATAAGGGTGATCCTGTTATCGTCAGTCCGCTCGAGGTAGCTCCAATCCGTTTCATCGATCTCCTTGCTCATACTCACTTCGTAGGTCCTGGTGCCCAGAGCTGTTGTCAGGGTGATTGTGTCCCCGATCTCCAGCTTGTAGAGGTCCTGGAAGAAGGTGTTTACGCCCTGGTTGTGCCCTGCCAATCCGACATTACCATCCCAGCAGCTTGTTTCTTTGAAGTGCGCCACCCCATGGACCATTGCTTCAAGTTCGTTGTCCTCAGTCTCATAGACAGGAACAGTCAGCCCGATCGACGGGATCTGAAGCGTGCCCAGACTCCCATCTTCCATCGCTACCGTCTCCGGCATCGTAAAACCGTCAGACCCAACCAAAGTGCCCTCTGTT
>CALADI010000040.1 GCA_937890525.1 uncultured Clostridia bacterium
TGATGTGACCGGCAAGGAATGCCCCCTGTATTATGTGCACCACCCCGAAGCCTGGCAGGGGCTGAAAGAAGCGGTGGCCCAGGAAATGGAGCGCGGCGACTGACTCTCCCGTCGAACACTCCCTCCGTTCCCCTGTCCACTCTTTGCATCTTTCTTTTTTCACAAACAAAAACCAGCGCGGATGCTCCTAAACGAGCATCCGCGCCGGTTTTTTTAGGCTTTGAAAATTTTGCCGCGGTCAGATCAGAACTTCTGGTCGAAGTTCATCAGGATCTGGGCCACTTCGGCGCGTGTGGCGGTGGCTTTGGGGGCCAGGCCGCTGTCCGTGCCGTTGATCACGCCGGCGCCCACTGCCCAATTCATGGCGGACACGGCGTAGCCGGATACCTGGGCGGCATCGGCAAAGGAAGTCAGATTCTCTTCCGTGGTGGCAGTATCCAGACCCCTATACTGGGCATAGCAGTACAACATCGTAACCAACTGCTCACGGGTCAGCTTGTTCATCATATTGGAGCCGTCGGAGATGCCATTCTCCATAGCCCACTGGCGTTCAGCCTCATACCAGGTTGCACCGTCGGTGGTGTCCTCGCCGTCCAAACGAGCCAGAACCGTGACGATCATCCCGCGGGTCATGGCAACACCCGGAGAGAACATGGTATCGCTGGTGCCATTGAACAGTTCGCGGCTTGTAACAAAGTCGATCGCATCAGCATACCAAGCGCTGTCCGACACATCTGCAAAGTCCTTGCTGTTGTCCACGATCTTGACGGTGTCGCCGTCAGACAGGGTGACGATCACACCATTTTCGCCCATAACGGTGGTCTTGATGATCTCTTCGGTGCCGTCTTCTTTCACCAGGATTGCAACAGTGCCAGCAGTTACATCCTTCACCGGGATCTCTACCTTTGCTGTCTCACCGCTGGGCAGGTCAACTGTAATGCTGGGTGCTTTATTCGCATCCTTAGCAGCTTCTGCCTCGGGCATCTGCAGCTGAACAGCGTCGTCACCCGCTTCTTCGATCATGCTGCGGGGCACTCTAACCGTGGTTTCGGTCTCGCCGTCCTTGCTGACCGTGGTGGTGGAGCCAGAGCCATCTTTGTTGTCCACTTTGGTGACAGAAGAGCCGTCGGGCTTTTCCACTGTTTCGGTCTTGTTGCCTTCCTTATCAGTGGTCGTGGTGGTGGTCGTGCCGTCCTTCTTAGTCTCCACCACTTCCTTGGAACCGTCCGGATACTTGGTGGTTTCGGTCTTGCTGCCGTCCGGTTTGGTCACAGTCGTGGTGGTAGAACCATCGGGATTGGTGGTCGTTTCGGTCTTGTTGCCGGAAGAGCCGGAAGAAGGGCCGCCGGAAGAAGGCGTGTAGTTGTTCAAATCCTGCGGATCACGCATGGTTTCGGCTACATAATACACTGAATTATCTACGCGGCTCTCGCCCTCAGGCTTGTACTCGGTTGCGCCAGTCAAGTGGTCTCCATTGCTGGACGCATCCTCCACTTTCGGCGCAGATACCATCCCGTCAAAACTGTAATAGTTCTTTTTGAGGTCATAGATTCCGGTTCCTGCATTGGCACCTTCAGTACGCGGATCAAATTCCAATGCAAAGCGCACATTCAGGAACTTGTTCTGATTGTAGGTCAGTTTAGCCGTTTCCAAATCGGAATGGTCTACGCCCAATGCGCGGTTAGCGTTTTTGAAAGTGTTGCTAGTGATTGTAACAGGCTCTCCGCCCTTTTCAGCAACGAGGGACATAATGCCACTGCGACCAGTGGGAGATTTTTCACCCTGAAGATCGATCACATTGTCCTTAATCACAGAACCGTTCGCGATGCTGACCAACAAACCACGCGCAGGGACATTTACCTCATTGCCAACAAAGTTATATTTAACTTTACCGCCCTGCACCAGGTTAATCAGATAAGCGTTCTTATCTGATGCACAGCTAATCTTGCTGTTTGTCATCTCGAGGTTCATAGAACCATTGTTTTGCGTAAAATAGAATGGCTTTGCATTTTCAGTTTGAATCAGCAGATTGACCCGGTCAAGTTTGACTGTGATGTCGGGTTTCTGGATGGTGAAGATGCAGCCCTGCAAATCCTGGGTGTTATCAACAGAAGACAACACACGATTATTGCCGTTGATCGTTACAGATCTGTCCAGAGGGATTGCCTTATTCAATGTGATATCCTGCGTCAGGTTGATGACATCGCCGAGCCGTACGCCTATGTTACCCTCATTGGGATTCAAAAATGCCACAAGAGCGCCTTCCGATCCAGGATAAAAAGTTACAGATCCGTCCGCATTGTAGGCATAACCATAAGAACTGTAGTCGTTTGGCTTGATATCATCAGGCGTTTTATACCACGGCCAATAGTTAACTGCCCGCTGCCCTGTCGGCAGTTTCACGGGAGCAGAGATTTTATCAATGATTACCAAATCATTCTCGCCTAATACAAAGCTGTTTTCAGTTAAATCGAGAGGACACTTAGTCTCTCCACTTGTTTGGATATAATTCTCAAATGTATCAAAGTT
Organism: uncultured Clostridia bacterium; assembly: GCA_937890525.1. Lineage (GTDB taxonomy): Bacteria > Bacillota > Clostridia > Oscillospirales > Oscillospiraceae > Faecousia. Next base: position 2,530 of record CALADI010000040.1, read on the forward strand.
GAATACATTACTGCAAACATCAATCTTTTCCGTCTGCTGAAAATAAAATGAGCCGGCATTATCGAATGTATTGCCCGTAATCACAAAATTATCATTGGCGGACGGTCTCGCGGTCGTGATGCAGGTTGCTTCCGCTCCGGCACCGGATGTCGGACCATTTGCGACACTGTATACGGAATTCACAAATTTATTGTCCTGAATGGTTACATTGCCGCTGATGCTAGGCAGCATAGTGCGGAATGCACCGTTAAATTCGTTATCTACAAATTGAATGCTGCCTTCATCTGCCTGACTATTGATATATAAACCATACGACCATTGCTGAGCATTAACCGTTTGACCGTCATTGTTCGGCTCATTTACAAAACGGCATCCAGTAATCACAATATCTGCCTTGTTTCCGCTTACTGTTTGAGCAGAACCGCCAGCTCTTTCAGTTACAGAATACTTGACTGTAACATTTTCCATGCGTATCTTATTTTCCCGATCGCTGCCGATAGTCAAGAGTTGATTTGTTTTCGAGGTAATCGTCATATTTTTGAGTGTGCCATCTTTCAGATGCACTGTGCCGGTAATGGTATTTCCTTTGCCATCGATCGTCACCGGTTTGTCTACAACCAACTTATCTGTTAGCGTAATACTGTTCTTTAAAACAATTAAAGATGCCTTGTCAATTGCAGTTTTGAGTTCATCGGCAGTTTTGACCTCGGTTTCAGTAACAACATTCTCTGCCGCTTTATCTTCAAACGGAACTAAATCATTTGAAGATGTCGCCGTATCCGCCTCCGCCGCAAATGCCACGGGCATCAGGCTCAGCACCATTGCCAGCGCCAGGATGACAGACAACAGTTTCTTTTTCATAACATCTCTCCTTTTTTCAAATTTTTGGGCAAAAGGCTTCCATTCCCGAACGGGAATGGAACAGATCCTGGCCAGGACCTGAATTTTCACCATTTGTCATGTTCAGCATACCGAATTCTGGCCGGAATTGCAAGGGTTTCCTATCTAAATTCTCCCATCAGCACAATATTCAAATAAATCAAAAAGGACATCCTTTCGGATGTCCTTTTGATTGGTGGAGACTACGGGACTCGAACCTGTGACCTCTTGCGTGTGAAGCAAGCGCTCTAACCAGCTGAGCTAAGCCTCCTTATAACCCTCACAGCAGTTGCTGGAAGGGTTTTTGTGGTGACCCGTACGGGACTCGAACCCATGTTACAGCCGTGAAAGGGCCGTGTCTTAACCACTTGACCAACGGGCCAGGTTTTGTTCCATGAAGCGCCTGACGGCGCTTCATGGATTTGGTAGCGGCACCTGGATTTGAACCGGGGACAC
>CALADI010000041.1 GCA_937890525.1 uncultured Clostridia bacterium
ACGAGACCCTTAGTCTCGATCATACCCAGTGCCTGCATATTGTTAGCCATAATAACTTCCTCCTAAATGATATAGCGATTAGAGTGCTTTCAGTTTGTCGATCACGCTGCGAACAATGGCGTCCACATCGATCTCACCCATAGCGGGAGCCGTGGAGCAGATGCCGTCATCACAGTTGGGAACTTCTGCGCGAATGTCTTCCAGTTCCTTCTGACCATACGCCACATAGCGCATATTCAGCAGGTTCATGGGGCCCACATTCTCAGAGGTGGCAGAGCCGCCCACAGCGCCGCAGCCCAGCGTCAGTGCAGGCTGCAGATTGGTGGTACCGCCGATGCCGCCCAGTGCGCTGGCCGTATTCACAATGATCCGGGATGCGGGGACACGCTTTGCAAAGTAGTCCACCAGCTCGTCATTGTTGGCATGCATGGAGAAGGTGTGACCTGCGCCCTCGTAATGCAGGATCTCGCAGACCTTGTCGCAGACATCCTTGTAGTCCTTGCCGGTATAGAAGGCAAGAATGGGAGCCAGCTTCTCGTTGGAATAGGGATGCTTACGACCCACACCAGTTTCGGGAGCCACCAGCACCCGAGCATTGGCAGGTACGCGGGTCAGACCCGCCAGCTTTGCAATGGTCTCCACGCTGCGGCCCACGATCTCGGGGTTCATGGTGCCGTTGGCACGGAGAATGAATCTGCCAAGCTGAGCCGACTCTGCTTCATCCAAGAAGTAAGCGCCTTGAGCTTCCATCTCTGCACGAATGGCATCGACCATATCCTCATCACAGATGATGGACTGTTCCGAAGCACAGATCGTGCCGTTGTCAAAGGTCTTGGAATCCAAGATGCGCTTGACTGCCAGCTTCAGATCACAGCTTCTGTCGATGTAGGCAGGGCCGTTGCCGGGACCGACGCCAATGGCGGGGGTACCGGAAGAATATGCCGCACGAACCATAGCGCTGCCGCCGGTAGCCAAGATCATGGCGATATCCCGGTGACGCATCAGGTTGTCGGTGGCTTCCATCGTAGGAATGGTGATGCAGGAGACCAGATTCTCATTACCGCCAGCCTCGTTGATGGCCTGACGGATCACCTTGACGGTCTCGGAGATACACCGAAGCGCCGCAGGGTGGGGAGAGAATACGATGGCATTTCCTGCCTTAATGGAGATCTCTGCCTTGTAAAGAGCTGTGGAAGTGGGGTTGGTGGAAGGCAGAAGCCCCGCCACTACACCCACAGGGACAGCAATGGTCCGCAGACCCTTGGCATCGTCTCTGGCTACCTCGCCGACGGTCTTCATGTCCTTGATATGCTCATAGACACCGCGGCTGGCAAAAATATTTTTGATGACCTTGTCCTCTACAATACCGAATCCGGTATCTTCGTGAGCCATCTGAGCAAGACGCTTGGCATTGCGGACACCGGCGTCGGCGATCGCCCGGACGATCCGATCGACCTGCGCCTGGCTCATCTGCGCCAGCTCCTGCTGAGCCTGCTTTGCACGCTCTACCAGCTCACGAACCTCCTGCATGGACAGAAGATCCTTATCAATTAGTTGCATATTGCATTACTCCTATCAGTCCGCTTCCAGACTGCGCTTCAGCGGCGCTCCAAATATTCGCCAATGGCCTGAACCAGATCTTCTTTTGTTGCAAATCGGATCTCTTTTCTGGTCATGTTGTCGATATTCAGATCCCGTGCTGTGGTACGCAGTTTGGTCACGGTCATAGATGACAGCTTCTCCGGGGTCAGTTCCTCGGTCGGCTCCGGCTGGGGCTCCTCCGCGGGAGTCGGGGCATCTTCGTGGTGCTCGATCTCCGCACAAGGAGTCTCGTCAAGATTCTCCTCACAGCTTTCGTCACAAGTGGGAACCGGATCAGGCATATCGTCGCCGCCCCCAGACGGGGGCGCAACCATAGGCTCAAGTTCTTCGTGGGGACGGGCGATCACATGGACGCTGACCAGTTCCCCTACCCGTTCCGCTGCGGCAGCACCGGCATCCGTGGCTGCTTTTACGGCACCCACATCTCCGCGGATCATCACGGTGACCAGTCCCCCGCCGATACACTCCTTGCGGGTAAGGGTCACATTTGCCGCTTTGACCATAGCATCAGCCGCCTCGATGGCCGGAACGAGTCCCCGGGTCTCAATCATGCCCAATGCGTTCATATGAGCCTCCTTTTCCTGCGCTCAGCGAGCTCAGAAATTACTCCTTGGGACGGTCTGCGACCGCCTCGACCGCTGCGGCAAAAGCGTCGCAGGCAGACTTACAAGCGGACTGGCTGCCGGTCAGCAGAGCGCCGCCAAAGTTGGTCTCGGAGGGAGGTGCGTACAGAACACACATACGGACATCCGCAGCCTTCAGTGCGGCATCCACGCCGTACATGGCTTCCAGAGGCGGTGCGATCAGATAGGCAATGGCTTCACCCTCGGGGATGCCGCAGCCCTCAGACAGGTAAGAACCGGTTCTGGAAATGCAGTGTGCGTAGTAGCAGATGCTGTCGTCCTCGTTTGCAGAAACGAAGTGGCAGACATTCTCGATCATATCAACGGCGGCATCCAGACCAGCCTTGGCTTCGGCGGGGTTGGGGGCAGCCAGAATACCGATGATCTCGCCAGCCAGCTTGGTGTTGGCGTTGGCAGCGCCGGCGTAGAAGCTCTTTGCGTAGACGACCTTGCAGTCAGCCTTCTTGGTGGCTTCGTCCAGAGCGGTATAGGTGACATCATCGCTGTCGGCGGTGATCAGAGCAAGGGACTTCATCTCAGGGGACAAGCCAAGTTCCTTCGCCATGTCCTGAGAGACATTGGGGATCAGTCGGGTTGCCAAAACATGAGCGGGCAACGGATCTCGTTTCATATCAATAACCTCCCAAAATCAATTACAGTTTCAGATCGGTGCCGCTGGCCTTCTTCTCCAGCATGATCTTAATGATTTCTGCGATATGTGCGCCGGCCTCAGCGGGGATGGTGCCGGCACGGTGGATGTTGGACACCACGGTACGGCGAGCCTCGGGCATGCCCACGGTTCCCTTGTAGGTGATATAAGCGGACATGGACTCAGCCGTGATCAGACCGGGTCTTTCGCCGATCAGGGTGCAGGTAACGGTAGCACCGGTCAGCTCGGAGATTTCGTCCATAACACCGACACGGCCATACTTCACAAAGAAAGGCGTACCCACATCGATGTTATAGCTCTTCAGACCCTGCATGATAGCAGGCAGCAGGTCAGCAATATTAGCAGAAACTGCAGCAGAGGACAAGCCGTCGGAGACATAGATCTGAACCGTGGGGTTCTTCTTGACCTTCTGCTTCAGCGTCTCAACTGCCTCGGGGCTGAGCTTACGGCCCAGATCCGGACGGGTCAGATAGGTATCCTTGGAATCACACTGGGTCTGTACGGTGAACAGCCCCTGGCTCTCCACGAAGTCCATATCCACATCGCTGAACACAGCATCCTGTGCAGCAGAGTGTGCAGCACGGAACTCCAGTTGGGGCAGCGTATTGTAACGGGCGCCAGCCTTGCCAATACCCAGACGGCAGGGGGCAGCAGCCTTCAGCTCGGCATACTCCTCGCCGTGCTCGGGATTCTTCACCAAATACTGCTTGCGAATGTCGATGGCGGTGATATCGGGCAGGCAGCCGCTTTCAACCTGTGCCTGTTCCGTGTTGGTGCAGGCCTTGGCGACCTTGTCCACATCGGCGCTCACATTCATTTCCGCAAGTACCTGCTCAATGATGGCTCTCAGATTCTTTTCATCCATAGTTGGCACCTCCTCACTTTCTCAGGAAGACGGAAGCATCGCCAGCCTTGGGGGTCAGCTTGCCGTTTTCAGAGAAGCCCATCTTCTCCAGCCACATATCGAATTCCTTAATGGGACGCAGACCGAAAACTTCACGCAGAGCAGCAGCCTCGTGATAGCCGGTGCACTGGTACATCAGCATGCAGTCATCGCCCTCGGGAACGCCCATGATGTAGTTACAGCCAGCTGCAACCAGCAGAGTTGCCAGGTTCTCAATATCGTTCTGGTCAGCCTTCATGTGGTTGGTGTAGCAGGCGTCACAGCCCATAGGCAGACCGGTCAGCTTACCCATGAAGTGGTCTTCCAGACCGGCTCTGGTGACCTGCTTGGAATCGTACAGGTACTCAGGTCCAATGAAGCCGACCACAGTGTTGACCAGGAAGGGATTATACCGTCTGGCGAAGCCGTAGCAGCGGGCTTCCATGGTGACCTGGTCCCAGCCATTGTGAGCATCGGAAGAAAGCTCGGAGCCCTGGCCGGTCTCGAAGTACATCACATTGGGACCGGTGCAGGTGCCCTTGGAGAGCATCGTTGCACGACCCTCGTCCAGCATAGCAGCCGTCAGACCGAAGGCCTCATTGCCCTTCTGGGAACCGGCGATGGACTGGAACATCAGATCCAGAGGAGCGCCAAACTTCTGAGCAGCGGCGATCTGGGTGGTAACATGGGCCAGAACACAGATCTGAGTGGGCACTTCCCACTTGTTCTTGAACTCGTCAAACATCTTCAGGATGCGGGCGACGCTCTCAACAGAATCGTCAACGGGGTTCAGACCGATGACTGCGTCACCACAGCCCAGAGACAGACCTTCCATCACGGATGCGATGATGCCAGTGGGATCATCGGTGGTGTGGTTGGGCTGCAGACGGGAAGAGAAAGTACCGGGCAGACCGATGGTGGTGTTACAATGTGCGGTCACGGGCATCTTCTTGGCAGCATAGATGAGGTCAAGATTGCTCATCAGCTTACAGACGCCTGCCACGATCTCACTGGTCAGACCACGGGAAGCTCTGCGGATCATCTCCGAGGAAGTGGTTTCGCTGAGGAGCCACTCACGGAACTCAGCAACGGTCATGTTCTTGTAATCATTGAAGATGGTTTCGTTGATGCCATCCTGAATGATACGGGTCACTTCGTCCTCTTCGTAAGGAACAGCCGGGCAATTACGCAGGTCATTCAGCGTCAGATTGGACAGAACGACCTTTGCGGCTACGCGTTCCTCAGCAGATTCGGCGGCGATGCCTGCCAGCTTATCGCCAGATTTTTCTTCGTTTGCCTTTGCCATGACTTCACGAATGGACTTGAATTCATAAACATGGCCAAAGAGTTTGGTTTTTAGGATCACGTTGTTCACCTCTTAATCAGATTTTCAGGAATTGAAGATGAGTGTTTTGATCACAACCGGAAGGACCTGCCCACCTGCCACCGGCTCGCCGATGTCGATATAGTCACCGCTGGCTGCGTGAATGCTGTCGATGCAGATCACATTCTTTTCATTGTGAAGCATCACATTCAGCGCATTACCCAGCACCTTGCCGATATCGTTCTCTACGACCACGATCAGCGGGTAGGGGCCGTCTATCACCTCCTTCGCACATTCGATGATTGCTGCCGCCAATTCTTGAACTTGAGCAAAACTGGTGCGCTTCTCTCCGGTCAGAGAGATCGCGATCTGCTCGATCTCTCCCTCCGGCTGATACAGGGGCAGCTGGCTTCTGACGGAGGACTTCAGCGTTTCCAGCGACGCCTCATCCTCTTCGGATATTCTTAAAACCGGGACATTTTTTAACGGGAGGGTTTTCTGATCGTAACGGATCGTACTGCCGCTGACCGTTGTGGCATGGGTGCCGGCACCAACGACCGTCGCTCGGATGGTCTCTACTGCCTGATAGCGCCGCACACCGTTTAAGGCATTGTTTTCCCGGATGGCCTTACCTAGTAACACGCCGATATCACCGTATCGGAATGGATCTTGTTCGTTGACTTCGTACACGCAGTCAGCAACACCGCCGGAATAGGTCACACCCATGACTCGGGGTTCCTTCGGCAGAGGTTTGCCATCGTTGGTGTACATACCGCTGTGGTGCTGATCCGGCTCGCTCAAATGAAGTGCCTGAGCAAGCTGCTGCGCCATCAGACGGCAGACCTTCATCAAAACATCCACATCGGCTCGGTCACCCACCTGAATGGTGATCCCATGATCCTGCGCCAAGCGCTGGATCTTCGGGAAAATATAGGTGAGTTTGCCGTCGCTGACTTTAATGAGTCGCCCGCCGATATCCAAACAGCTGACCCCACGCAGAGTTCCTTTCTGGTACAAGGCGATATTGCTGGTGCCGCCGCCTATATCCAGATTGGCGATGCAAGTGCGGTCTTCTTTGGACAGCACATCTGCACCGGCTCCTCGGGCCGATAGAACGGACTCCAAATCCGGTCCTGCCGTGGCAACCACGAAATCGCCTGCCATGTCGGACAAGGCTGCAAGTACATCGTTGGCGTTCTGTTTTCTGGCTGTTTCGCCGGTGATGATCACCGCGCCGGTCTGAAGATCTTTGGGCGTCATACCTGCGGCGGCATATTCATCCCGGACGATCTTCTTCACCGCATCAGCGTCGATCTCCGTTGCAGAGCGCAGCGGCGTAAAATAGATCTTGCTGCGGTAGATGACCTCCTTGTCAACAATGCAGATCTGAGGAACCGTATAGCTGCTCGCCCGGTTCTCAATGGTCAATCGGCTGAAGATCAGCTGCGTGGTGGAGGTACCGATGTCGATGCCCACACTTAAAATCACTTCGTGCATTGGTTTCACCTGCTTTCAAAAAAAGCAGCCCAAACAGCAGAGGTCCCCCTCTGTCGTCCAGGCTGCATCGCACCGTACTCATCCCTGATGTTACGTCACATCAGTTGTGTCCATTATTTTATTTCGAAAGTCGAAGCTGACCCGGGTCCCCCGGTGATCCGACTCGATCTCCAGATCTCCGTGGAGCTTATCCTGTACCAATGTTCGCACAATGGACAGCCCCAATCTGGATCGATCGGTGTTTGCCACATCAAATCCGCCTCCATTGTCGATCACTTGAATCCGGGAATACAGCTCCCCTTTTGAAACAATGATCCGAATCAAGCCGGAATCTCCGTCTTGAAAGGCGTATTTCATGGCATTTTCCACCAATTCGTTTATGATGAGAGCCACCGAAGTGGCTACATCCGACGAAACTTGAAATGCATCTCCCTCTACCGAAGTGGTCACATGAAACCGTGACGCACTATAATACCGGAGGGCGTTGCTTGTGATATTCTGGATGACCTCACCGATCATCACTTCGTCGATGCCACTCTGCGCCAGCAGCTGATGCGTGCTGGCAATGGAAAGGATCCGGTTCATGCTCTCTCCGAGAACTTGACGGGTTTCCTCCCCATCCGTCCGCCGCATTTGCAGGCGTAAGAGACTGGCAATGGTCTGTAAATTATTTTTCACTCGATGGTGCATCTCTTTGATGGCAACGGATTTCAAGATCAGGGCTTTTTCCTGTTCCTTTTGCAGGGTGATATCCCGAAGGATCACCGCAAAATCCATTCCCGGTACATCCAGCTGCACCCGTTTCGTGCTGAGAACACTGGAGCCTACGCTGATCTCCATATAGGCGTACTCCCGAACACCGGACATCGCCACTTCAAGATCTGCAAGGCACACATGTTTGTAGGGCTGACCAAGAATGTCATCTACAAACCCTAACTTTTCGTATAATTTCTTCGCTTGTCGGTTCCGAAAAGCGACAATACCAAGAACATCCACCATAATCAAGGCTTCATCGATGCATTCGGTAAGCCAGTTGTCGGCATCCTGCATCTGGGCCAGGTTCTTTGCGATGGTCTGGTAACTGTCTTGAGAAAAATGGAGCTTATCGTCCAACTGGATCTGCTCGGATGTACGTCTCTCGCTGATTAGTACACCGATGATCCGATCTGCATTTCTGATGGGTTCCACCGACTGAATGGTGCGTCCATTCTCTTGGGTGACTGCTTTCATCTGGCGAGTGCCGATCCCCAGACGGAAGGTTCTTGCCACAGCAGGTTCATTCTCCTGCTTGGCAGGAAGTCCTACCACAGAATTCTTATAGGATGATGGCACCCGAGAAGGTTTCGCCTCCGCAACTACGATGGCATCTCCACCGGAAGTCGGGCAATCTATGAAAATATCCGCTTCTTCTAAGTCAGCAAGCGTGGGCAGGACCTTTGCCATATTCTCGATGATACCGATATCCTCTTGCGTCAAATCGGTATATTTCCGGCAGATCCTCCCAATGCTTTCCACGGCTTAACCCTCGCATCTGGCCAAGATCATCTCTGCCACGCGTTTCATGGAAAGATGTTTGGCTTGGCTCAGCTTTCTTATGTAATCGTAGGCATTTTGCTCGGTCATGTTCTGCTTTTGCATGATCTGACCCTTCGCCTTTTCAACCAAGACCCGGCTTTCCAGCCGGACATTGGCTTTTTCAATGTCCTTGCGGAGCCGTCCGATCTCTTGACTGCGGTTCACCACGACCTCGATGTTGGGGATCAGGGATTTCTCATCAATGGGTTTGACCAGATATCCACCAACGCCGCACCCCTTCGCCTGCTCGATGAACTCCCGTTCGCTGTAAGCCGTCATCATCATGATGGTTTCTGCCAGATCCTCCTGATGGATGATCTTGGCTGCGGACAATCCGTCCAGCAACGGCATCTTAATGTCCAGAAGCACCAAATTCGGATGAGTCTGGCGGCAGATCTCCACGGCATCAAATCCGTCGGATGCCTCCCCCACCACTTCATAGCCGGCTTCCTCAAGGAGTTCACGCAGATCCATCTTTGTAATGGGTTCGTCGTCTGCGATCACAACCCGGATCGTTGTGTTGCTACTCATATAACTGTTCCCCTTTACTGAATATGCAGCCGTTCGACCAATTTATCAACGCCTTGCCCTGTGACACTGCTGATGTAATAGACCTCTTCCGCACCGGCGTTGTTCAGATATTTCCCGGCTCGGCTGATCTGCTCCTCTGTGGCGATGTCGCATTTTGTTACGACGCCTACCACCGGCTTGGCGAACATGCTGCTAAATAGCGGCGGGAACATGGTTCCGGACTCTGTTGCGTCCTGTACCATCACGATGATATCGGCATCCGTAGAAGTAACGATGAGCGCACCGCGCATGCTGAATCGCTCTAAGTACTCCCCCGGTGTATCGATCATGTTTTTGTTGATGATCTGCACGGTTTGTGTCTTGTGGTAGCGCAGATCTTCGTTGTTGATCCTCTGGCACAAGGTTGTTTTACCCGCTGCGGAACGGCCGATCAACATCATGCGCTGTTTTCTCTGAGGTTTGTCCATCAGGTCTTGGTGACAGGCGCCGAAGAGAAGCCCATCATATCACACAGCACACGCATGACATCCCGGATCGCAGCCTCCACAGCAGCCACATCTCCGGTAATGACCAAAGAGCCGTTGAATCGGTCCACAAAACCGATCTGCACATCCGCAGCCTTGGTGGCTACATCCGCTGCGATCATGGCTCCTTCGCTGGGGGTGATGGTCAGAATACCGATGGCGCCATTGGCGTCGATCAATCCCAGCTTGGTGTACAGAGTTTCATCCGGGTTTGCAATGACATGGGCAAGCGTAACCTGCTTGCCGGGGACAAACTCCTGAATGATTCTCTTTTTCTCGTCTAATTCAATCATTTGCTCACTCCTTTGGGAGCACGGCCGCTGCGGCTGTTTTCGACACAGACCAAGCACCAAGCATCGCTCCAAAAGCAAAACAAACCCCGGGGGAATCCATTCCTCGGAAGCTGCAATGCTCACTCGGTTAGCTACAGGCGGTGCTGACATCGCACCGAAGCCTGCTTGACTAAATTCTTCCTGAAAGCAAGCGATACCCGCTTACTTCTATTGGGAATATTACCACTATTTACAGGAAATGTCAACCTGTTTTTGTATAATTTCACATTATGATTGAAAAAATTCCTGTTTTTGGGATGTAGGCTGGGAAATGACCTATCGAAACTTGCCAAAACCCAGCCCTACTCCGATTCGCTGAGCACGGCTGAGCACCCTTTAGGGCAGCTTGCCGATATATGCTTTGCGGAATACCGCCTTGATCTCCTCAGCGGTGCACTTGCGGGGGTTGCTTGCGGTGCAGCGGTCTGCCAAAGCCGACTCGACCATGGCATCCAGTGCCTCTTCAAACTCATTTTCGTTGACGCCTGCTGCTCGAATGCTGGTGGGAATGTTCAGCTTCTCCATATAGCGCCGGGATGTGCGGATCACATTCAGTGCGCTCTGGCGAATGCTGGAACTGTCGATGCCCATAAGACGGGCGATCTGAGCATAGCGATTCACCACAGGAGTCAGCGTTTCGGCGCAGCCTGCGTTAAAGCTCATCACATAGGGCAGCAGAATGCCGTTGGCTCTGCCATGGGGAATGTGGAAATGCGCACCCAGAGCATGTGCCATGCCGTGGTTCAGACCAAGACCTGCGTTGGAAAATGCAATGCCAGCCAGACAGGAGGCGTTGTGCATCCCCTGACGGGCTTCCAAGTCGCTGGGGTTGGTATAGCACCGCAAAAGATTATGCTTGACCAGCTTGATGGCCTTCTCAGCCGCAGCGTCGGTAAAGTCATTATGCTCGGTGGAGACGAACGCCTCAATGGCGTGGGTCAGCACATCAATGCCGGTATCGGCGGTAATGGAGGGCGGTGCACTGGTCACCAGCGATGCATCCAAAATCGCCATATCCGGCACCAGGGAGTCATCGATCAGCGGATATTTGATGGATTTCTCCCGATCTGTGATCACCGAGAAACGGCTGACCTCAGATCCGGTTCCGCTGGTGGTGGGGATGGCAATAAACAGCAGATCCCCGGTCTGGTTGGTTTTGTTGGCGAAGTAAACGATGGCTTTTGCCGCATCGATGGCGGCACCACCTCCGAAGCAGATCACCGTATCCGGCTGGAATTCGATCATGCTGGATACACCGGCAGTCACCACCTCGATGCCCGGATCCACCGTAACCTCAGAAAAGACCCGATAAGGCTTGTTTGCCCGCTCCATACATTCGGTGACATAGGAGATCTTCCCGCTGCTCACCATGAAGGGGTCGGCAACAACGAACGCCTTCTGGATCTGATCCAGTACGGTGTCCAGACCGTCTTCGAACACGATTTTCGTCTTTACACTGAAAACACCCATTCCATTCATCCTTTCCGTAATTAGTAAAAATCGCAAAAAGCGCCCTGAACAAACACTTGTTCAGGACGCTGCATCGCACCCATAGGCTGTGGCCGGACACTGCGCCGTATCCGTCCCTTTCTAAACTACCACTACTTTCGCCTGCTGTCAAGCATTTTTCACAGAACCCGGTGTTGACATTTCTTTTTTGCTGTGCAATAATGAGACTGTCAAAGCTGGTGCGTGAAGACACCGTCCAGCCGGTTCTTCCACTTTGACTATAAAGGAGTGTCCAATTTTGGATATCAGATTTGTTCGGCCCGAAGAGGTCAAACAGTTGGCACGAAATGTTGTCACCTCCTTTCCTTCCAAGACCCCGCCGGAACTTCTGGCGAACATGGAATCCGAGCTTCATACCCCCGAAGAAGGGCGGTATCTGGGCTGCTTCGACGATGACGGCACCCTGCTCGGCTCCATCCTTATGATGGATTTTTCCTACAATGTTCGCGGAAAGATGGTTTCGATGGGTGCTCCGGCGTATGTTTCTACCAATTTCCTGCACAAGAAAGAGAAGGTCGCCTACGCTCTGCTGAAGGTGATGATGGAGTACTATGCTCAGACTGGTACTGCGATCGGGTGTCTTCACCCCTTTAATCCCGCATTTTACCGGAAAATGGGCTATGGTCACTGCAACGAGTACACATACTACACCCCCCGCCCCTGCTATATTCGTTCCTTCGGGGACAAATCCGGGCTGTCTTACGCAACCGAGGATGACCGTGAGGAGATCCTGCGTCTCTATCGGCGCTATGCCAGTCGCACCCACGGTGCTACCATTCATCCGTTTATGGATCCCTACCGGATTTTCCAGAAGCCCTATGTGGTGGTGTGCCGCCGGGATGGAAAAATCACGGGTTATCTCACCTTCGAGTTCGTGGAAGTGGATCACTACACGGATATGTACCACGATCTGTTGGTACACGAGATGGTCTATGACGACCTGCAAACTTTGCAGCAGTTTATGACCTTCTTCGCATCCCAGACAGACCAAATCGAACGGATCCGTATTTTCTCCACCGATGAGTATCTGCATCTCATGTTCACAAATCCCGACAGCGGTGAGAATCGTGCCCACGATGGTGCCATTCAAGAGATGGGGCGTCGGGTCATGGGCTGCATGGTCCGCATCTTTGATTTGGATCTTTATTTCGCCCAGCAGAACCGGTGCTGTCACCGTGTGAGCCGTGATTTCACCTTGGCTCTGAATGTAACCGATACCTTCCTTTCCAGAAACAACCGCACCATTTATTTGAAAGTCAGCGGTGATTCTGTGACGATGGTTCCGCAAACATCTGCCAATGTGACATTGTGTACGGACATTTCCGATTTGTCGTCCTTTGTGATGGGGTCTTACCCCCTGAAGCAGGCGGTGGCATTTGGAAGAATGACCATCTCCGATCAGACATATTTGGATGACATCCAAAATGCCATCGGCTGGGATACCCGACCGGTCAATATTACATATTTCTGACAAGAAAGGGCTGCTTCACACGAAGCAGCCCTTTTTATACGATTTTTACTGCCGGGTCAGTTCCGGGAACCGCCTGCGAAGGCAATCCGAGAATTGATCAATCCGCCTGCCGGAGCCGGTCTGGTTCTCCAGTTCCATGTGACCAAGCCCCTGCTCCCCCAGAGAGAAAGACAGCCGGTATTCCTCACCTGTGGCATGATCCACCATGCACACATTGCGCAAGTCCCCATCTTTGGTCATCACTTCACATCCCATTTGGTTCAGCACACCCAAGATCTGCTCTTGAAGCAGCTGCCAAGGTCTTTCCTGTGCCACATCAAAGTGCTGAGAGAGACTCCGCTCCTGCCGGTCCAGCAATGCACCGATGGCCACATTATACGCCGGCAGCCCGTCCTTCTGCCATAGCAAAGGCATTTCCAGAAGATTCTCTGCGATCTTGGTCAAGTCAAGCCCCAGCCCAGAGAATGAGTAGCGCATCCGGTGGGGCATCCTGCACGGCGTGCCTTGCAGTCTGCTGCATTGGGGACACAACTCACACTCTCCGGCGGCAATGCACCAGGTCCCCGGCAGAGATCGCTCGATTTCCAGAAGGCTCTCCAGCATGGCGCGCTTTACCCGCCCATAGGTATCACGCCGGATCTGATCTGTCCGCTGCGGAGTGTCTGCCAGCGCCCGGGTCTGGGGATCATAAATCACCTTGACCCCAACGATATGGATTTGGGAAAAGGGACGCACCAGCGTGGGCGTATCCTGCGCCAGCGGAGGGGAAGACCAGATCCTGCCATAATTGGGGCAGGCTTTACAAGACTCAATAAACCACTCCGGGCGGTAATACTGATCCAGCCACTGCCGAATCGGCAGTGTGATGACTTTTACTTCCGCATCGTACATCTGCATCCATCTCCTTGCTCAGTCGAGGCAGACCTCTGATCTGTCTCTTTCAATCTACCACAGCCGACCCGATCCGTCAAGTCCTTTCCGCACAGGCTTTTTCCCATGCTTCTGTCGGTACAGAAGAATTGGGCCATTTGGAAATGATCGGCGCCATCGTTCATCAACTTACCAGAAATCTGAAGGACAGCCAAATCGAAGGCTCCCCCTTTGCTCCCTACTTTGTGGATCACGGCACCGGGATCTATCCCGCTGCGGCAGCAGGATTTCCATTCAACGCTGCGGCTATCGCCGCCAAGGGTGATCCCATCGCCGATCTAACCGAGGACCTTGCTGCTGAGCAAAAAGCGCGCGCCACCTACGACAACATCCTGCGGCTCAGCGATGACCCCGATGTGAACGATGTGATCCTATTCCTGCGGGAGCGGGAGATCGTCCACTTCCAGCGTTTTGGAGAAGCTTTGGATCTGCTCCGAAGAAAACTCAACGAGAAAAATGTCTACTGCATGAATCCCGCAAGGGATCTATAAACGCAGCAAGCGGTATACAGCAATGCCCCGCGGGATATCCCGCGGGGCATATGTTCGATCAATTTTCCCGGTTGGTCAGGCTGAGGGCAAGCTCCCGCATAAAATCGGTGTCCTCAAATGCATCCAAGTTCTGAAGCGCCGCATCCGTATGCTCCTGCACCAGAGATTCACACCGTTCCAGCCCGTACAAACGAACGAACGTGTTCTTCTCGGCATCCGTACCCACGGATTTGCCCAGCTTCTCGGCGGAGCCTACCACATCCAGCATATCATCCCGAATCTGGAATGCCAGACCAAGGTGGTCGGCAAAACTGCCCGCCGCTGCCAGACGCTGTTCGTCACCGCCCCCGGCGATCACGCCCATCATGCACGCTGCACGGATCAATGCCCCGGTTTTCCGGCTCTGGATATCCAAGATCTCCTGACGGGTACACTCCCGTTCCTCGCTCATGATGTCCAGCACCTGCCCGCCTACCATGCCGCAGCCACCGGCACATTGCGCCAGAACACGGACTGCATCCACCCGGGACTGGCTGGGCAGATTTGCCGATGCCACCGCTTCAAATGCCCCGGTAAGCAGACTGTCTCCCGCCAAAATAGCAATGGCTTCGCCGTATACTCGATGATTGGTAGGATTTCCCCGGCGGAAATCGTCATTGTCCATACAGGGCAGATCATCATGGATCAAGCTGTATGTATGGATCATTTCGATGGCCGCCGCCAAGGGCATTGCCATCTCCACATCCCCGCCGCACATCCGGCAGAATTCCAAAACCATGATGGGACGCAGGCGCTTCCCGCCCGCCAGCAAGCTGTAACGCATAGCGTCGAACAGTTTCTGCTGAGGTTCCTCAGGAAATTGGCGGCTTCGGCGCTCCAGATCCTCCTCGATCTTCGTCAAATAGGTGTGAAGTGTAGCGTCAAACTGCTGTGTCATCGGAAAATCCTCCTTCTACCGGAGTGCCGTCTGCTCCGGGCAGAACCTTTTTCACTTGAAGTTCCGCTTCATCCAGAAGGGTCTGGCAGCTGCGCACAAGCTGCGTCCCCTCCTGAAACAGCTTCAGCGAGTCCTCCAATGCAATATCGCCCCGTTCCAATGCACGGACGATCTGCTCCAATCTGGAAAGAGAGGTTTCAAAACTCATATTCTTCTCATTCATGTTCCTGTTCCCCCTGTTGAACCTGCGCACGGATCACTCCGTCGCTGACCTGCACATTCATCACATCCCCCGGATGAACATCCCGGGTCTTGCGGACGATCCTGCCATCTTCTGTGGTTGCCATGGCATAACCTCTTGTGAGCACCTTCAGCGGACTCATGGCGTCCAGCTTAGCCGTCTGCGCCACAAAACGGTGGCGGTATCCCGCAAGAAGCTGGTTTTGGGCACTGTTGAGCTTGGTCTGCATCAGCGTTACTGTCCTGCGCCGCTGCTCAAAGGATGCCAGCGGTGATCTGAGCACCGGGCGGCTGGACAGCGTCGCCAGACGATCCTGACATCTGCCAATGTGCCGGCTGACGGATTGGATCATCGCCTGCTCTATGGAATCCAACTGCTGACGCAGGGCATTCTGATCCGGGACTACGATTTCTGCCGCATTGGATGGCGTAGCCGCCCGCACATCCGCCACAAAATCGGATATGTAAAAATCAGGCTCATGACCCACCGCCGAGATCACCGGGATCTGGGACTGGTAAATGGCTCTGGCGATGCGCTCGTCGTTGAATGCCCACAGTTCCTCTGTGCTGCCGCCGCCCCTGCCCACGATCAGCACATCGGCCAGCCGGTAGCGGTTTGCATAGGCGATGGCTCCGGCGACCTCTGTGGGAGCTTCTGCACCTTGAACACGCACCGGCAGAAACCGAACCTGCGTCAGAGGATAGCGTTGACGCAGAATTCGAAGAATATCATGAACCGCATCCCCCGCCTCGCTGGAAATAATACCGATGATCCCCGGGTAAGTCGGGAGCGGCTTCTTGTGTGCCTTATCAAAGAGTCCCTCCGCCTCCAGCTTTCGCTTGAGCTGCTCAAACGCGGCATTCAGTTCCCCCACGCCATCCATCATCAGAGCGGTGCAGTTAAGTTGATAAACACCATCACGGAGAAACACATTCACCGCGCCGAGAGCAACCACTTTCATGCCATTTTCCGGACGGAACCGCAGCTTGGAAGCGCTGGAACGGAACATAACGCATTTTAAGATCCCCGTTTCGTCCTTCAGACTGAAATAGTGGTGCCCCGAGGGATACATCTTGTAGTTGCTGATCTCTCCCTGAACCGCCACATTCCGCAGCCGGGGATCCGCTTCCATCTTGTATTTGACATATTCATTGAACTGTCCAACGGATAGGATCTGTCTTTCCATATCATTTCTCCAAGAGCCGGTGAGCAAGCACTGCTACGCCCATGGCATTGTCTGTGGCATACTGGGGCTGGGCAAACACCGGGTTCACCGGCTCCATCACCCGACGGAGCATGGAGTTAGATGCAACTCCCCCGGAAAATACCACCTCAAGCCCCGGATATTCTTTCTGCGCATGGAGGGTAGCGGTGAGCACCGCCTGTGCCACACAGCGCAAAGCATACCCTGCCGTCTCTTCTGCCGAAGCCTTTGCTTCGTGGTACTGGCAGACTTTGTTCTGCACGCCGGACAGGGAAAAACTGAGCCCGGGGCACTTCACCCGGAACACAGCATTATCCTGGGCCATTTGGCTGAGCCGATCCAATTCCTTGCCCGAAGGGAAGGAAACGCCTAAAAGCTGCCCCGTACGGTCGATCAACTGACCAGCGGAGATATCCGTCGTTCCGCCGATCTTGGTGGCGGTGACATTCTTCTCGTGGGGTTCCACCAGAAGCAGCTCTGTGGTTCCCCCGGACAGATGCCACGCCAAGTGGGGGCGATCCATCAGCTCCATCCGCCCTGCGCTCCACAGCGCTGCGGCAATATGCCCCTGCTGGTGGCTCACCTCAAACAGTGGCACATGGAGCGCTTCGCTGAGCAGGGCAGCCTGAGAGATCCCCGCCAGAAAACAGGGCATGTAGCTGCCCTCCACCGCCCGAGGGCGGGTGCTCACGCCCACAGCAGCGATGCTGCCGGCATCCATATCCGAAAACAGCCTGCCGGAAAGCTCCGGCAGGCTCTTGATATGTGCAAACAGCGCATCGCTTTGACGCAGACCAAGCTGCCCTTGCTGAACACTCAGAAGCCGGGAGCAGTTGACCCCATCCTGCCCGTCAAACCGGGCAATGGAAGTGGTGTAGTTACTGGTATCAAAGCCGATGGTATGGATCATTGTGCAACCTCTTCGGCGGAGGATTCCTCGCTGCCGGCATCTGGCGCAGAAACTTCAGCCTGAGACTGAACCCTGCTGCGGACAAAGCTGCCGAGAATGCCGTTGACGAATGCACCGGACTCCTCATCGTATTTCTTGGCAAGGCGAACCGCTTCGGACACGGCGACCCCGTCGGGCACATCATCCAGATTGAGAATCTCAAAAATCGCTACCTGCATGATGCAGCGGGTCAGCCGGGAGATCCGGCGGATATCCCAGCCAATGGCATACTGGCCGATGATCTGGTTCAGCTCCTCCTGTGCCTGAGCAACACCGTTCACCACCTGCTTCAGGTAGCGGACCTGCCGGTCGGTGGGACGCTGGGCGTAAACCTCATTCTCCTGAGCCAGTTCCTCGTAATATGCTTCTTCCAGCCGGGTGGCGATGGTCTCGGCAGGGGTATCCCCGGTAAATTCACCGCCGTAAATCAAATGTACTGCCAGTTCTCTGGCATTTCCTCTTGTCATGGCGCCTGCCTTACTGACGGACGATGCCGCAGACATTCACATGGACATGGGACACTTCCACACCGGTCATGGACTCCAGCGCGTTGGTCACTGCGTCCTGCACCGCATTGGCGGCAGAGACAACGCTCTGGTTGTAGGACACATTGATGTAGCACTCGACCTCGACCCGCTCGTCGTCACCGATTGTGACTTTGATCCCCTTGCCCCAGTTGATACCGGGCTTGCCGGCGAGGGACACATTCTCGACCTCCGCAACGGCCTGATAGATGATGGAAACCAGAACCTCTTCGGAAATCATCACGCTGCCGTTTTCCTGAGTCTGGGTGACATACTGCTTGTAATCAGCCATGGTAATATACCTCCTAGTTCAATGGCCGCATCAAGGCGACACGACCCACTTTGTTCTATTGTACCACAGTTATGAAAAATTACAACTATTTTCTGCGTAAAAATGGCGCTGCCATCGCAGCGCCATTGGGTTATTGCACTTCTACGATGCGGATGTTCTCCAGATCGTAGGACGACTGCGCCAGAATGATATCCGTGATCACCGCCACATCCGTCTGCTGGAGTCCTTCCTCCGGCGCGGCAACCGCCACGCTGATCCCATCGTCGCTCATATAGGCCACACAGTCGGCATAGCCCTTTGCCACCACAAGGCTCTCGATCTGGGCTTCGCTCAGCGCCACCTGAACGATCTGCTCCAATTCCTCTGCGGAAGCTTCGCTGGCGCTTTCATCATAGGACATCGCTTCTTGCAGCATGGACACAGCACTGTCCCGGGCTTCCTGTCTGGAGAGCCGCACCGAAGCAAAATAGTCCGACGAAGTGGTGTTGGACAGATCCGTCCCCTCCTGCGCCGCAAGGGACTGGGCATTGTCGCCCATGACCAGCATGCTGTCATCCATGATCTTCTCAGAATCCAGCTTATCGGTGAGGGAAACGGGCTGACCACCCTCGGTGTAGAGCCAGTTGAGGTAGATTCCCGCGCAGACCGTTACCAGAACCGCAGCGGCCACCACATTTTTCTTCCATGTTTTCATAAAATGATTCCTCCATTCATTTCATTTTCACAACGGATATTTGATCGGAGCGCAATCCCGTCACGCAGCCTACCGCCTCCACGACCCGCAGCCGCACCTGTGCCGAGTCTGCTCCCTGGCAGCATACCACCGCCCCCCGGTAAACCGGCGGATCTACCCGCCGCACCAATCCCCGCTCCTGACGGGAGGGATCCTCCACGATCACGGTATCAGCGCTTTGCCGCAGGCTCTCCGACTGCTGATCCGAGGATACATCCGTCTGAAAGCTGGTTTCGCTGCCTGTGCTCTCTGTGAGCAGCACGCTGACCTGTCCGACACCCTGAATGCTGGCAAGCACCTGCTCCAACTTCTGCTCCAGCGATTCTTCCGCCGGCAACTGGGTGGGTTGAGGTTCCTGCCGAGATCCCGCCCCGGAGCGCACCGGAATCATCATCAGTACCAAGCCAAGCCCCACCACCAGCAGGACATATCGATACTTCTCCCACAATGCCTTCCATTGCCTCTTCGGTTCTAGTTCTTCCATTGCTGTGCGCTCCTCTCGATGAGCAGATCATCTTCCAAGATCCCGGTGATCACCTCTTTTTCCCGGGGGCTCACCCGTCCGGTCAATGTGGCAAATACCGGGTACAGGGTATCCGTATCCACCTCTACATGGACATCCAGCTCCACCCCCATTGCTTCGGCTTTGTCCAAGATATATGCACGCGCCTGCTGGGATATGCTCTGCATGATGGCTTCATGAGCCTGCGTCATCCCCATCTCAGCGGCAGACTGGGCCATTGCAGTATAGTCTTTCAAAGGAGCAGTCAAGCCACCGGGATCAAAGCTGCGCAGAGGGGCAATGGCAACCACAGTCACGAACAGTCCACACAGCATTTTTCTCATGCTCCCCCCTGCCCCCTTATCCCCCCCAATGGACAGTACCAGCGCCGACAGGATCCCAGCGCACACCAGCGACATCATGTATTTCCCAATGCCGTTCATCTATCCCACCCCCTTCATAAAGCAGACCGTACTGATGAGCAGCAGTACGCTCTGGGTGCTGACCATGGCCAACAGGATGCCCATGACCCCAGAGAAATCCCCCACCAGCTTAGCGGAGGCGTTGGGGGAAAGAGAACCGCACAGCGCCCCCAACCCCTTCAATAGAAGATACTGCACCCCCAGCCGAATGAACGGCCCGGCAAACAGAGCAAGGATGGTCAGCACGCCGTATACCCCCGCTGCGCTTCGCATCACCCCTGCTCCCACAAGAACTGCCTCGGAAGCATCCGACAGGATCCCGCCGATCACGGGAACTGCCCCGGAAATGGTGATCTTCGCCGCTTTCAAGGCCGCGGTGTCGGTGCTGCCGCTGACCACCCCGGTGACGGCCATATACCCCGTGAAAAGATAAAGCCCCAGCTTTAGGCTCCAAACCATTGTCCATCGCAGGAATGCCTTCATGCTGCCCAGCAGATCGATTTGAAGCGCTGCATTGGCAATGGACAGCGCCAGATACAGGTAGATCATTGGGACGATCAGCTTGCAGATCCCCGTAGAGATCAACGAATCAAACAGCGCCGTGCCCGTATACAATGCCGTGGAGGAGGTGATCCCTCCCTGCGCCGCCAATGCCCCAGTCATCACAGGAAACAAAAGCTTTCCATACTCGCTCAGCTCCTGCACCGTCTGCACACCAAGTTGGATCAAAGATGCAGACGGCTCCAGCAGCGCCATGGACACCCCTACCGTCTCTGCCAATTCCATGGTCCTGCCGGACATGGACGGGGCGATCTGACGGACGATGCCGCACAGCAGTACCATTGCTGCCGTGCGCAGGCACACCCCCATAGCCTCATGCAGGGACGGATTCCAACGCTGCATGGCATAGGTAAGCACATTCCAAAGCCCCTCTCCAAAGGAATCCGCCTTCTCCGGCACAGCCTGTGCCACCTGTGACGGTGCCGGCGGAGCTGTAAACTCCATACCCTGCACCGGAATGCTCAAGGCAATCAGTACCGCTGCAAGGATCATCATTTGTCTCAAAGCTGCATGAGCACCTCCTGTAAAATCGCCACAAGCTGGCGCAGCAGGGGCAGGCTGAGAAATAAGATCACGCCGTTGGAAAGAAATTGCAGTGCCTTTCCCAAGGAAGACTCCCCCGCATCTGCACATACCAGACCGATCAGCTCGGACAAAAAACCAATCCCCGCACATTTCAGCAGCACCGTGACCAACTCACTGTCCAGATCACCCAGCTTGCGAAGTTCCGATAAAAACTGGGCCACCGGCTCTAAGAACATCCCCGCGGCAATGCAGACCAGACAGCAGACCGCCATGGTCAGGATCGCACTTAGATCTTTGCTCTGCCTGCCAAGCAGTAAAATCAGAATCACCGCCACCAACACCATGGCGGCTGCCTGTAAGTATAGTTCCATCAAAAACTAAACAGTCGTTTGACCAATTCAAACAGGTCATAGATCTTCTGCGCCAACATCATCAGTACCACCACCAGTCCCGCCAGCGTGGTCATGGTGGCCTGTTCCTCCCGTCCGGATCTGGATAGCACCTGATTGAGAATGGATACGATGATGCCAACGGCAGCGATCTTAAAAATCAGGTCGATCTCCATAGTCACAACAGCAGGATCGCCAGAGCTGCTCCTGCACAAAGCCCCAAGGTCTGATAGCTGCGGATCCGATCCTGACGATGGTCTGCTAGTTCCTGCCGGACACTTTGGGTCTGCTCGGCACAGCCCTCGATGCCCCGGATCTGCCCAGGCAGATCAAAGCAGCCCATTCCACTGCCCAGTCTTGCAAGGATCTTCCGAACCGAGTCGGGCAGCTGCTCTCCCGCCAGCACCGCACCCATACAGCTTGGCGCATCGGGCGCCACCTGACGATCCAACTCCTCCGCCATGGATAAGAATACCGGCTTCAGCCTGCCCCGCAGTAAATTGGCAGTTTTCCTGCAAAGCTGGGGAAGCGGTGTCATCTGATAGGATAGTTCACAACTCATATATTCCAGCGCCATGCCCAGTTCCTCAAGCATCCGCTCCTCCGTGCGATAGGCACACGCCCGTATAAACCCCATGCCGCCGCATCCTGCGACGATCAAAACAGCGCCGATCCATTTTATCATGTCGTGATCCTTTCCAGATGGTAAGACTTGTCCGTATGCAGCACCACAGCGGTGGAAAACACTCCGGAATCCACAATGGGTCGGTATACCGGACGGGAAAACAGATCCCGCACACTTGCGGCATGGGCGGTAGCCACCACCTTCACCCCGCACCACAGGGCTTGTACCAGAGCATCGCAGTCCGCTGGTCGGGTGATCTCATCTACGGCAATCCATTTAGGTCCCATCGCCCGGATCACACAGTCGATGCCCTCGGCTTTCGACCGCCCCGTCATCACATCCGTGCCATTTCCCGGATCAAAACACATTTTCCCACCGGAAAAGGGAAATATCTCCCCCCGCTCGTCTACCACGCAGACCGAGCCCATGGGGCTGCCGGAGATCCTGCGGATGTAATCCCGAAGCAGTGTGGTCTTTCCGCTGCCCGGCGCACCAAGGATCAGAATGGAGTCCTGAACAGGGATCCTGCCGGAGATGCCGTGGAGATCTTTCGCCACCCGGATGCAGAGGGAAGTGACTGTTCGCATTCCGTCTCCTGCCGCTTCTCCGCACAGGCCGATTCGATGACCTCCCGGGGCTGTCAAGTATCCCTGATGGATGCTGCGGGCATTCCATGGTGAATAACGGCAGGCGGTATTTACCACAAAGCTCAGAGCCTCCGTGGTAATGGGCTCTCCAACGGAAGACTGCCTTTGCAGATAGGTCAGCATCATCGGCTGTCCGATCCGCATGCGGATCTCTGTCAGATTCCCGATCTCCTCCGCCGGCAGCAACGGACGGATCCGCTGGGGCAGTATGGTACGCAGTTGGTCGTGTAGCGTTTTCATTTGCATCAACTCCTGTGATACCCTATGCCCCCGGTCGAGGATTATGCAGGCAAAAAAAGAACCGCCGGTCTGCACCGGCGGTTCTTACCATGTGTGTTATAGGATCTCATCGGGAACAGGCTCGTCGAAGAAATTAGGCTCCTGCGGCTGCTCTTGATGTTGCTCCGCAGGGGTTCCGGAGCGCATCTGCTCCCATTGCTCCCGCGTGACTAGGATCTGACGAGGTTTGCTGCCCACAAAGGGACCGACGATACCATGCTCCTCCATCTCGTCCACGATCCGTGCGGCCCGGGCGTAACCCAACTTCAGACGACGCTGGAGCATGGACACCGAAGCCTGCTTGGTTTCCAGAATGACCTCCACAGCAGCCGGAAGCATCTCGTCCCAAGCCTCCTCTGCTGCACTGGGGTCCGGGTCGGAAGCCGTGGCGGGAGCAGACTTGCCGCCGGTCTGAGCCGCCTTCTTCTCGATCTCCTCCATCACCTTTTCATCGTAGCTGTTGGTATAATGCTCCTTCACGAAGGACGCCACCGCCTCCACCTCGGCATCGCTGACAAAGCAGCCCTGCACCCGCACAGGCTTTCCGCTTCCGATGGGCGCAAAGAGCATATCGCCCTTGCCCACCAGCTTCTCCGCACCCACCGTATCCAGAATGATCCGGGATTCCATGGCGGACGCTACGGCAAAAGCAATACGGGAAGGAATATTGGCCTTCATCAGACCTGTGATCACATCGGCAGAAGGTCTCTGGGTGGCAATGATCAGATGGATGCCTGCAGCACGCCCCATCTGGGCGATCCGGCAGATGGATTCCTCCACCTCCTTGGCGGCAACCAGCATCAAGTCTGCCAACTCATCGATGATGACGACCACCTGAGCCAGACGCTCCCCCTCCAGTTCCCCGCCATCGATCATGGAATTGTAGGAATCCAGATCCCGGACACCGGCATCGGACATAGTACGGTAGCGGCGCATCATCTCCGTGACCGCCCATTGCAGACTGCCGGCGGCCTTCTTGGGGTCGGTGACCACCGGGATCAGCAGGTGGGGAATGCCGTTGTAGATCCCCAGTTCCACCATCTTGGGGTCAACCATAATAAGCTTGACATCGTCGGGGCTTGCCTTATAAAGCAGAGAAATGATGATGGAATTCATGCACACCGACTTACCGGAGCCTGTGGTACCGGCAATGAGCATATGGGGCAGCTTGGCGATGTTACCCACGATACAGCTTCCGCCGATGTCCTTGCCCACGGCAAAGCTGGACTTGCTCTTCGCCCGGATAAATTCCCCGGAGCTGATGACCTCCCGCAGAGATACCGTCGTCACGGCCTGATTGGGCACCTCAATACCCACCACGGAGATTTTTCCGGGAACAGGTGCGATCCGAACGCCAGATGCACCCAAACTCAAGGCAATATCGTCAGCCATGGATGTCAGCTTGTTCAGACGAACACCCTTTTCCAGTTCTACCTCATACCGGGTTACACTGGGGCCCCGGGTGACATTGCTGATATGTGCCTCAATACGGAAAGATGCCAGCGTCTCATTGAGCCGCTTGGTATTTTCCCGCATTTCCTGCGTTCCGTCTGCGCCGCCGGAGGTTGCCGGACGAAGCAGATCCATGGGCGGAAAACAGTAGACCGGCTTTTCCACGGCGCTGTTCTGGGCAATCTCCTGTGCCACCTCCATGGCCGACTGCGCCGCTTCTTTTGCCGTGACTTTCTTTTCCGAAGGAATGTCCAGCTTCAGTTCCGGCATCTGCTGGGGGATCTCCGGCTCAGCCACAGGGGCGGGTTGTGCCGGGATATCGAACACCTCAGACAGCTGCTCATTCTCATGACTGAGCTGCACAGGAACCTCTTCTGGCAATGGATCCTGCTTCTGTTCCCCAGGGATCCGGGTATCGATTTCGGCTTCGATCTCATGGATCATACTGCGGCTCTTGCTTGTTGCCGTCTCCTGCCGGATCGCCTCCTCAGCTTCCTGCGCCGCCGCAGCTGCTCGCTGGGCCTCCAATCTCCGGCGGTTCTCCATGTGCTCGATCCGCTTGTTGGCGATATGGTTCACCACAATAGCCGCAGGTTCCGGCGCCTCCGGAATGGGGTCATCCAAAATATCCTCGGGTCTGGGTCTGTTTTCAATGGCACGGATCAAGCTGGGAATGGTGATACGGCACGCCGCCAGCAGACACAGCAACGCACCCAGAATAAACACGATAAAGCTGAAGATCCTTCCTACTGCCGCAACGACACCCTCGGTCAGCAGCCCGCAGACCAGACCGCCGGTAGCGCTGGAAATACCGCCATTGTATAAATTCTTCAGATAGGTGAATCCGCTGCCCAATCCGATGGGCTGGGCACACAGGTGGGAAATACAGCCACACAAAAATACGAACCCCAGCGCGCAGCAGCTTCTGAGCAGCACAGGCTGTTTTCCGCTGAATGCCAGGATCACAAACAGATACAGCAGTACCGGGATGGAGACATAGAACGACACCGCTCCAAATAGACCAAAGGACAGATCCTTTATAAAGCTCAGAAGAAAACCGTTCTGATTCATGGCTATGACCAAGAACAGCACAAACAGCAGCAGGCAGACCGCCGCACAGATCCACTGGCAGGGCACATGGACGGCTTCTCTGCTCTGGGGCTGCTGACGATCCTTCCCCTGTTTCGAATTCTTCCCATTGACATTTTTTGTGCCGGTGGTCTTTTGTTTTTGACTGCCGGACTGCGCGCTCTTCTTCTGTGCCTGTGTCACCTTCTTCTGTGCCACAAGATCCCCTCCTTACACCGTTAAAAATAGAATAAAGCAGAACAGGGCTAGCCCCCAGCTATAGTAGGCAAACCCGGCAAAATTTGCAAAAGACGCAATGGTGCGCATCAGCTTCATTGCCAGCATACTGCCGCACCATGCACATACCGCACCCAATGCCGCCATAACGATCCCCATGACGCTGATCCCTCCGCCGGAGATCACAAGTCCGGCAAGATCCATCAGAATGCTGACCCCCAACACCCGGATCATCAGCAGGTAGACAAAGGAAAGTGCATAGCCCCGCTCGATCCCTCGGGCAGTACCCAGCGACACTCCGGCGCCCATCGGCGAGATCCCCGGAATGCCAGACAGTCCCGCACCAACGCCCATGGCAAGACCATCCAGCCGCAACATATTCCGAGAGTCCTTATTCCCGGTGCGCACCATAGCCGGAAGGATCAGTACAACGCCGTTGACCGCTAGGGAAACCGCAAGCAGATTCATTCTGCCCCCGATAAAGTCCAATGGCATCCCAAGCAGTTTCAGTACGACCATCAATATCGTGGCCGTCCGCAAAAATCGAATGGTGTACACCGTTTGGGCGTCCGGTTGGATCTTTCTGCGTCTGGCAGGCAGCTTCATCAGCCGCCGTACCCGGCGAATGTGGCGGATCTCATTTCGACATCCATAAATCACCGCCGCCAGACAGGCAATATGTATCAAGAGCCGAAACAGGCTGCCTTCCGACTCCACGCCGAACAGCCTGCACAGAATGGCCCGATGGGCCTCGGCCGAAATAGGGAGCAGTTCGGCAAAGCCCGATACGAACCCCATGATTAGATTTTGTAACAGATTCATATGGATACGCATACCTTCCCATCATGGATTTATTGGTATATTTTATCACATTTGTCAAGGAATGTCCAGATTCAAACCATCTACGAAAGAAAAAGGAAGGCGTCCGGCGGACGCCTTCCCATCAATCCGACAGCGCACCGGGCTGGTTCTTCTCGTGGGCGATCATCTCGTGCAGTCTTTCCAATGCATCGCTCAGCCCGCCCAATTCGTCGATGAGACCGGATGCCACCGCTTCCTTGCCGTAAAGGATCGTCCCCACATCGGTTGCCATTTCCCCGGTGGCCATCATATACCCCTCAAACTGCTCCTTGGAAATCCGGGAATTGTGGGTCACAAAATCTGCGATCTGCTCTTGGATCCGCTGGAAATACCGATAGGTCTGGGGCGCTCCGATCACCAGTCCCGTCATACGCACCGGATGAACCGTCATGGAAGCCGTGGGGGTGATATAGGAATGCTTGGTGCACACCGCCAGCGGGATCCCGATAGAGTGCCCTCCCCCCAGCACCAGCGACACCGTGGGCTTCTTCATTCCGGCGATCATTTCCGCTATGGCAAGCCCCGCTTCAATGTCCCCGCCCACCGTGTTCAGAAGCAGCAGCAGTCCGTCGATCTCCTCACTTTCTTCGATCATAGCCAGCAGCGGGAGAATGTGCTCGTATTTGGTGGTTTTCACCGTTTCCGGCAAAACCTGATGCCCTTCCACCTGCCCGATGATTGTCAAGGTGTAGATATTGCCCAATCTGGAGGAAGTCAGGTCGCTTCCCATTTCCTTGCGCTCGTCCAGCGGATCTTTCTTCTGATCGTTCATGGCATTCCCTCCTGTTTTCCTCTATCATACCCAAGATCATACGAAAAATACCCGTTGCAAACCGAAAATAAATGTCGTATAATACGAAACGGTGATGAAAAAATGGCTGGAAAAACCAATGCCGTAAGGCTGATACAGCAGTCCGGTATCCCATGTCGGGAGGCTTTTTATGAATATACCGAGGACGATCTCAGTGGCATCCATGCCGCCAATGCTCTGGGGCAGGATCCGGAATCGGTGTACAAGACTCTGGTTGCCCGCGGGGAACGAACCGGGGTCAATGTGTTCTGCATCCCTGTGTGCTGCGAATTGGACCTAAAAAAGGCCGCTCGTGCCGCCGGAGACAAGAGCATGGAGCTGATCCCCGTAAAGGAACTGCTGCCCTTGACCGGATATGTGCGGGGCGGGTGCTCCCCGGTTGGAATGAAGAAGAAATACCCCACCTTCTTTGAAGAAAGCTGTCAGCTATTCGATCAAATTGCCGTATCCGCCGGCGAGCGGGGGCATCAGATGATCCTGTCGCCCACGGATCTTGCAGCCTTTGTAAACGCAGTTATGGCAGATCTCATCGGTTAGACAGTCTTTCCCGAATTTTTCGGGAGCAAACATATTGGAAAGGAATTTAGACTATGTACGAGTATAAGACAAAGGGGACTTGCTCCTCTCGGATCCTGTTTGACATTGAGGACGGAAAGGTACGCAATGTCCAGTTTATCGGCGGCTGCAACGGCAACCTCAAGGGCATCGGCGCTCTGGTGGAAGGCATGGATGTGGATGAAGTGATCTCCCGCACCCAGGGCATCACCTGCGGTATGAAGCCCACCTCCTGCCCGGATCAGCTTGCCCAGGCGCTGGAGCAGGCCAAACACGCCCAGTAAATCCAACATACACGCAAAAGATCCTCCGTATGCACCTGTCATACGGAGGATCTTTTTATTCTTCTGTCGGGAGCATGGCAAGGAATTCCTCTTCCGTGAGAATGGGGATCCCCAATTCCCTTGCCTTCTTTTCCTTCGACCCGGCATTTTCACCGGCCACCACATAGGTGGTCTTTTTTGACACCGAGCCGGAGACTTTGCCGCCCAGCAGCTCGATGCGCTCCGTTGCCCCGTCACGGGTGAACATGGTCAGCGCACCGGTGAGCACGAAGGTCTTGCCCGCAAAGCGGTCATCGGTGATCTGGCGAACCGACTTGAAATTCACCCCAGCCTGACGCAGGCGCTCCACCATCTGCTTTGCCTGCGGCTGGGCAAACCAGTCCCGGATATTCTGTGCGGTGATCTGCCCCACATCGTCCACTTGCGTCAGCGTCTCCTCGGACGCTTCCATCAGGCTGTCCAGATCGCCGAAGGCCGATGCAAGGGTCTTGCCCGCCTTGGCGCCCACCTGCGGGATGCCCAGCGCAAAGATCAGTCGACTGAGATCCCGGGTCTTGCTCTCTTCAATGGATGCGATCAGCTTTTTGGCGGCCGTCGTTCCGTTTTTCCAGAGGGATGCTACATCCTCCAATGTCAGATAATACAGATCCGCCGGAGTACGGATGGCTTGCTTTTCGATCAGCGCATCCACGATGGCGCTGCCAAGTCCGTCAATGTCCATGGCATCCCGGCTGACAAAGTGGGCAATATTCCGGCTGAGCTGAGCAGGACAGTCCGGCGCTGTGCAGCGAATGAATGCCCCATCCGGGTCACGCTCCACCCGTGCCCCGCAGACGGGGCAGATTTCCGGGATCTGATAGGGACGCGTTCCTGCCGGTCGTTTGGATACATCCACCCCAAGGATCTCCGGGATGATCTCCCCCGCCTTACGGATGGACACGGTGTCCCCGATCCGCACATCCAGTCTTGTAATAAAGTCCTGATTGTGCAAGGTGGCGTTGGTCACGGTGGTGCCCGCCAGACGAACCGGGCGCACCACCGCCTTGGGAGTCAGCACCCCGGTCCTGCCAACTTGGATCACGATGTCCTCCACAACGGTCTGCTTCACCTCCGGAGGATATTTGTATGCCACCGCCCATTTGGGGAATTTTGCCGTCTGTCCCAATGCCTGGCGCTGGGACAGGCTGTTTACCTTGATCACCGCACCGTCAATGTCGCAGGACAGCTTCTCCCGATCCTCATTGATCTGAAGCACCTGCTCTATGACTTGGGCTGCATTTTGCAGGATGACCGAGTCGATGACCTTGAAGCGGCGCTGGCGCAGATATTCCAGAGACTGGCTGTGGGACTCAAATTCCACTCCCTCAGCAAGCTGTACATTGAAAATGAGGATATCCAGCTTTCTCTGAGCCGCCAATTTGGGATCCAACTGCCGCAGAGATCCCGCCGCTGCATTTCTGGGATTGGCAAACAAAGGCTGCCCGGCATCCTCTCTGCTTTGATTGAGCTGATGGAACACCCGCTTGGGCATGAATACCTCACCCCGGACGATCAATCTAGGTGGTGCATCTGGGATCTGCATGGGTATGGAGCGTACCGTCTTCAGGTTCTCGGTCACATCCTCCCCTACTACACCGTCTCCACGGGTAGCACCACGGACAAATTGCCCATTCTCATATTCCAGCGCCACAGACAACCCATCGATCTTAGGCTCAACGGAAAACGCTGCATTAGGATAGGTTTCCTGTACCCGAGACACAAACTCCGTCAGTTCCTCGGCTGAAAACACATCTTGAAGGCTCATCAGCGCAACGGGATGCTGAACCTTTTCAAACTGGCTCAGCGCCTGACCGCCCACCCGCCGGGTAGGAGAATCCGGCAACGCCCATTGCGGGTTGGCCTGTTCCAACTCCTCCAGCTCCCGCAGCAGCCGGTCGTATTCAAAATCCTGCATCTGAGGATCGTCCTGAACATAGTATTGGTAATTGGCCTCGTTAAGGCGCTGGGTCAGGAGCCTTATTTGTTCTTTCGGTTCCATAATTGCCTCCGGTTTGTAAAAAAGTGTTGGGGACATCCCCCACAATGATGGTCTCTGCCACCACCACCTGACTGGATACGGTGAAGGAGTCCGTCTTGCCAAGGACTAAGATGGTCACATCCACCATCACATCCATGGTCAGCTGCTGTAGGGTCTGATTGATCCCCGCCTGAGAAAAATAGCTGTGGAACTGGGCATCGGAATTGCGGATGGACAGGATCTTCACCGGGATCTCCGGTCCGTGACCGGAAAGGAACTCCGGCAGGATCAGACTGCCCAGCGCCACCCCAAGGTGGTCGGTATCCTGCGCCATGATCTGATCGTTGATAATGTTCAGAATATCCGTCTTCAGCCGGTTCACCTCTGCCATATTGGTCTTCAGCGCAGTGATCCGTCCGTTGAGATCCTTCTCAAAATACACGATTCGGTCATATTGTATATTCCCATCTTCGATTTGCTCCAGAATCGCATCGTTGATCAGATCGGAAGTGATATTACGCACCTTGGTCTGCGCCAAATTCTGAACCACAGGCCACAGCTTTCCCCGCAGGAAGAAAAAGCCTCCTGTCAGCAGGATCAGCAGGAGGATCAGCACTCTCCTGCCCCATCGGATGCGACGCCTCATATCATCCCCTCCGGGAAATGATATGCGCCCCATCCCAAAGAATTACAGTTTCTTCATATGAACCGATGCCGTTTTCGCCATCAGTTTCTTGGTTCCTACCTGATCGAAGGCGATCTCAAGCAGAGCATCGCCGCCCATCTTCATCACCGACAGCACCATTCCCTTGCCAAAGGCTGCGTGCTGCACCATGTCCCCCTTGTTCAGCTCCAGCATAGGGGCGGATGTAGTTGCGGTAGATGTCAGCGTGCTTCTTTCGCTGCGCTTGATCTGCTCCTTCCGCGCCGCTGCCACTCTGGAAGTTCCGGCAGAATAGCTGCCGTACCCGCCGGCAGAGGAAGTCCGTTCCGGTGCCGGGCGCTGACCGCCCCGCTTTTCCAGGCAGTCCTCCGGGATCTCCCGCAGGAATCTGGACACAAGCGCTGAACTGGTTCTGCCGTAGAGCATTCGCTGCCGGGCATGGGTGATGTCCAGCGTCTGCTTTGCCCGGGTGATGGCCACATAGCAAAGCCGGCGCTCTTCCTCCATCTCCGCTTCATCCCCGATGCAGCGCATTCCGGGGAACAGCCCATCCTCGAAGCCCACCAAAAATACATGGTCAAATTCCAGTCCCTTGGCAGAGTGGATGGTCATCATCACCGCCGCATCGGCAGAAGCGTCATACTGCTCGATATCGGTGTAGAGGGCGATCTCCTCCAAGAATCCCGCCAGCGTGGGAGTCTCGGCGTTCTGTATATAGTTATTGATGCTGGATTTCAATTCCCGAATGTTCTCCAGCCGGGTCTTGTTCTCCTCGGTGGGCTTCATGGTCAGCATATCGGCATAGCCGGTGCGGATCATCACTTCCTCGTAGAATTCGTCCAGACTGATGTCCGTATCCAGCAACGCCGCCAGAGATTCGATCATCTCCGAGAAGGCTTTCAGCTTGGCCGCCGGCTTCTCCAGTGGAGCGTATCCGTCGGGATCACTGACCACATGGTACAGGCTGCATCCTTCCGATGCCGCCAGCCGGGATGCCGTTTCGATGGTCTTGGCACCCAGTCCTCTGGGGGGATTGTTGATGATCCGGGTCAGCCGCAGGTCGTCCGCCCGATTGTTGATGACGCACAGATAAGCCAGCATATCCTTGACCTCTGCCCGGTCAAAGAATCGTGTACCGCCGATGATGCGGTAGGGGATGCCGTTGCGCTTGAAGGCATATTCAATGGCGTTGGATTGGGCATTGGTGCGGTACAGGACCGCATAATCCTTGAAATTCGCCCCACGGGACATGGCAATGATCCGCCCCGCCACATAGTTTGCCTCCTCCCCTTCGTTATAGGCTTCATAAGAGATCACGGGATCTCCGGCCTCGTTGGAAGTCCAGAGCCGCTTCCCTTTCCGGCCCAGATTGTGGGAGATCACCGCATTGGCAGCATTGAGGATAGACTGGGTGGAGCGGTAATTCTGCTCCAAGCGAATGGTGCGGGCGTTGTGATACTGTTTTTCAAAATTCAGGATATTCTCGATGGTGGCACCGCGGAACCGGTAAATGGACTGATCATCGTCACCCACTACGCAGATGTTGCGGTATCCTCCCGCCAAGAGACTGGTCAGCAGATACTGGGTGTTATTGGTGTCCTGATACTCGTCCACCAGCACATAGTGGAACTTGTTCTGGTAGTGAAGCCGCAGATCCTCATTCTCTTGGAGCAGCCGCACGGTGAGATTGATGATATCGTCAAAATCCACCGCATTATTCTCTTTCAGGCGATCCTGATACCGCTGATACGCCCTTGCCACATGGGTCATCCGCAGATCGTTGTTCTCTTTCGCCTGCTGAGCACATTGGGCGGGGCTGACCATACGGTCTTTCTCCTTGCCGATCAGGTTGAGCACCATTCTGGCAGGAAAAGTCTTGTCATCCAGCCCCATGTCCTTGATGATCTCCTTCATCACCCGCTCGGAATCCGAAGTGTCATAGATGGTGAATCTGCGATCATAGCCCAGACGGTCGATATCCCGCCGCAGGATGCGGCAGCAAGCACTGTGGAAGGTCATCGCCCATACATCCATGGCTTCATCCCCAAGCACTGCCGCCAAACGCTGCTTCAATTCGTTGGCCGCCTTGTTGGTGAAGGTGATGGCAATGATGTTCCAAGGCGCCGGCGGATTCTCCCGGCAGAGCAGGTCTGCACGGCGGCGCTGCTCCGGGGTCAGCTCCGAAGGAAGCTGTTCCAGAAACTCCACATCCTCTTGAGTCACATAAGCCGGGACGAGATCACTGTCGCTGGCGCTGCCGAAGCGAAGCAGATTGGCGATCCGATTGATGAGCACGGTGGTTTTTCCGCTGCCTGCGCCGGCCAGCAGGAGCAGCGGTCCCTCCGTGGTCATCACGGCCTGACGCTGCATATCATTGAGATCCGCAAAGCAGGCGGAAATATAGTTCTTTCTGGCGGATAAGTACCGCTCCTGTAGCTGTTGATTCATGGTTTCACCTGTCTGTCTCATAGTTTATCTAGTTTATTTTACAGCAAAAACCACGAAAGGTAAAGTCCTTTATTCGATCCTTTCCCGCAGATGGGAAATGGCCTTTTTCTCGATCCGGGATACCTGCACCTGACTCACCGATAAGATCCGTGCCACCCGCTGCTGAGTCAGCCCATGGAAATAGCGCAGGCCGATCACCATCCGTTCCCGCTCCGGCAGCAGCTCGATAGCCTGCCGAAGGGCGATCTTCTCCAGCATACGATCCTCGGATTCCGTATCTGTCAGCACATTTTCTAAGGTAAATCCATCTTCCCCAGTCTCCTGTTGGATGGATCCAACCTCTTTCGTAGCGGTTTCGGCAAGTGCGATCTGCTCAGGCGTGAGTCCTGTCTCTTCGGCGATCTGACTCACCGACGGCTCCCGCCCAAGGTCATTGGTCAGCTTGCTTCGGGCGGTTCGTATGGCAAGCGCCTGCTCCTTCAATGTGCGGGAGACCTTGATGGCGCCGTCATCCCGGAGAAATCTGCGGATCTCCCCGGCGATCTTCGGCACGGCATAGGTGGAAAACTGGGTGCCGAAGTCGAGATCAAACCCCTCCACCGCCTTCAGAAAGCCCAAGCAGCCCAGTTGATACAGATCCTCCAGTTCTGTTCCTCTGCCCGTAAACCGCTTAGCCACCGACCAGATCAGACCACTGTTTTCCTGAATCAGCATCTCCCCTGCCGCCTGATCCCCGGCTTTGGATCTGCGGATCAGTTCCTCGGTACGGTTCATGCGCGCTTCTGGATCCTGCGGCGCATATGTACCGCAGTCCCCTTCTCCGGGCTGGAGGTGATCTCCAAGGAGGTCATGAAGCTCTCCATAATGGTAAATCCCATGCCGCTGCGGTCTGTACCGCCGGTGGTAAACATGGGGCGTCTGGCTTGCGCCACATCCGGGATGCCCACTCCCTTATCCTTGACCACGATATCCAGCACATGATCCTTTAAGATCCGGCAGCGCAGGGTGATGATGCCATAGGTATCCGGGTATGCGTGGACGATGCAGTTGGTCACCGCTTCTGAAACTGCCGTGCGGATGTCCTCCATCTCCTCCATAGTGGGATCAAGCTGGGATGCAAAACATGCCACGGCGCTGCGGGCAAAGGACTCGTTGGCCGACTTGC
>CALADI010000042.1 GCA_937890525.1 uncultured Clostridia bacterium
CCGCTGCTGCCCCATCACCCGGTGGGACCAGAACCGATCGGTACGGCAGGCGGTGCATTCATCGCTGACATCGATCTGCTCCACCCCCGCCCGTTCCAGCAGACGGCGGTTGATCCCCTTCAGATCCACATGGAACTTATCCCCAATTTGGGTAATATGGCGCTTGGCCTCTGCGCCCAGCAAGCATTCCATGGCTTCGGGCACATCCCCGTCCGTCTCAAAGCAGCATGATCCGATATTGGGTCCTATGGCCGCCGCTATATCCCGAGGGGCTGTTCCGTAGTGCTGTGCCATAGCCTGCACCGTTTTCCCCACGATATCCCCCGCCGTGCCCCGCCATCCGGCATGGGCTGCGCCCACCGCTCCGGTGCGGCGATCCCACAGCAGGATGGGGGTGCAGTCGGCGGTGAATACCGCCAGCGCCACCCCTGGGGTGTGGGTGATGAGGGCATCGCAGGCTTCCCCCGCCGGGGCAAACAGCCCCTCACCCTCGTTTTCCCGGGAAACCGGGCGGACCCGATCCCCGTGGATCTGTCGGGCAAACACCAGATGTTCCGGGACAAAACCCACCGCTTCGCTAAGGATGCGGTAGTTTTGCAGCACATTCCGGGGATCATCCCCCCGTCCGGTGCCCAAGTTCAGGCTTTCCAGCGCTCCGGTGCTGACGCCCCCCAGACGGGTGGAAAAGCAATGGGGAACATGGATCGCGCTGCTGGTCAAGTATTCCAGCGTTCCCCGTTTTTCATTGACAAATCCCATAGTATTCTCCCAATGGGTCACTGTCTGCCGGCAGCAATGTCCTTCTCCCGGCAGCACTTTTTGTATTTCTTGCCGCTGCCGCAGGGGCACGGATCGTTGGGCCCCACCTTATTGGCTGCATTGTGGACCGGCTGCTTCTTTACCACCGAGTCCCCATTGCCCACCGCATGGATCTCCTTGGCCACCTTCTCCCGCTTCACATCCTGAGCCGGCTGCACCCGCACAAGGAACATTCTGCGAACGGTTTCCTCCTGAATGGCGTTGATGGTGGCTTCAAACATTTCAAAGCCCTGCTCCCGGTATTCGATGACCGGATCATGCTGACCGTAGGCCCGCAGACCCACGCCCTGCTTCAGTTCGTCCATGGCATCGATGTGATCCATCCAGTATTCGTCTACCACACGCAGGGTGACCACCCGCTCCAGCTCCCGCATGAGCTTTTCGCCATAGAGGGATTCTTTTGCAGTGTAGGTCTGGAGGGCATGGTCATACAGCGCCTGCTCCAATTCTCCGGGCTTCATGGCAGCCAGCGCATCATCGGTGAACTGCACCGAGCCCTTAGGGAAGTAGATGTTGTCCATATGCGCCAGCAGTGCCGAAAGCTCCTGCTGGTTGCAGATGCCCCCCTGCTCCGCCGTCACCGTGGCGACGGTGGTATCGATGACCCGGCGCAGATTGTTCAGCACCATATCCTTCAGATTCTCCCCATCGAGGACCTGACGGCGCTGACCGTAGATCATCTCACGCTGGGTGTTCATCACATCATCGTATTCCAGCACATTCTTTCTGGCACGGAAGTTCCGACTTTCCACATTCTTCTGGGCATTCTCCACCGCATTGGACAGGATCTTCTGGTCGATGGGGGTATCCTCATCCAGACCCAGCGTGTCCATCATGGACATGATCCGCTCCGAGGAGAACAGACGCATCAGGTCATCCTCCATACTCAGGTAGAACCGGCTCTCACCGGGATCGCCCTGACGACCGGCACGGCCGCGAAGCTGATTGTCGATCCGGCGGGATTCGTGGCGCTCGGTGCCGATGATGAACAGGCCGCCGGCTTCCTTCACCTTGGCGGCATATCCGGCGATCTCCGCCTTGTGCTGCTCCAAAAGCTGCTCATAGCGTCTGCGGATCTCCAAGATCTCGGGATCATCGGTCTCCGCATAGGAGTTGGCCTCCTGCAGCAGCTCCTCGCTGACCTCCTGCTTGCGCAGGTCGTTCAGCGCCTTGTACTCGGCATTGCCGCCCAGCATGATGTCCGTACCACGGCCTGCCATGTTGGTGGCAATGGTTACCGCGCCGAAATAGCCCGCCTGCGCAATGATCTGGGCTTCCTGCTCGTGGTACTTGGCGTTGAGCACATTGTGGGCGATGCCCTCTTTCTTCAGCAGCTTGCTGAGGATCTCGCTCTTTTCAATGGAAACGGTACCCACCAGCACAGGCTGC
This sequence comes from uncultured Clostridia bacterium, assembly GCA_937890525.1. Classification (GTDB taxonomy): domain Bacteria; phylum Bacillota; class Clostridia; order Oscillospirales; family Oscillospiraceae; genus Faecousia. Next base: position 2,209 of record CALADI010000042.1, read on the forward strand.
CCCTTCTCGTGGCACTCCTTCACCTGCTTGACGATGGCCCGGAACTTGCCGGCCTCGGTCTTGTAGACCGCATCCGGGTGGTCGATCCGGGCAACGGGACGATTGGTGGGGATCTCCACCACATCCAGCTTGTAGATGGTGTTGAATTCCTCTTCCTCGGTCAGCGCCGTGCCGGTCATGCCTGACAGCTTGTTGTACAGCCGGAAGAAATTCTGGAAGGTGATGGTGGCCAGAGTCTTGGACTCCCCTGCGACCTTCACGCCTTCCTTAGCCTCGATGGCCTGATGCAGACCCTCGTTGTACCGTCTGCCGTACATCAACCGACCGGTGAATTCGTCTACGATAATGATCTGACCGTCCTTCACCACATAGTCGATGTCCCGCTTCATCAAACCACGGGCCTTCATCGCCTGATTGATATGGTGGGACAGTGTGGCGTTCTCCGGGTCTGCCAGATTCTCCACAGCGAAGAATTTCTCCGCCTTTTCAATACCGGAAGCGGTCAGGGACACCGTGCGGGATTTCTCGTCCACGAAATAGTCGCAGTCATAGTCATCCTGCACCTCTTTTTCGTCAGTCTTGGCGAACACCTGCTTGCGCAGCTTGGAGACGAACTGATCCGCCAGCTCGTAAAGCTGGGAGGAATCGTCTCCCTTGCCGGAGATGATGAGGGGCGTCCGGGCTTCGTCGATGAGGATGGAGTCCACCTCGTCCACGATGGCAAAATTATGTCCCCGCTGAACCATCTCCTCCTTGTAGATCGCCATGTTGTCCCGCAGGTAGTCAAAGCCCAACTCGTTGTTGGTACAGTAGGTGATGTCTGCGGCATAGGCCACCCGGCGCTCCGCCGGGGTCATGCCGGGAACCACCAGACCCACACTCAGCCCCATATAGCGGTAGACCTTGCCCATCCACTCCGAGTCACGGCGGGAGAGGTAGTCGTTGACGGTGACCACATGGACGCCCTTCCCCGTCAAGGCATTCAGATAACAGGGCAGGATAGCCACCAGAGTCTTTCCTTCGCCGGTCTTCATCTCTGCAATTCTGCCCTGATGGAGCACGATACCGCCGATGAGCTGCACGGGATAGGGGCGCATCCCCAGCACCCGGTCGGCAGCCTCCCGAATGGCGGCAAAAGCCTCCGGCAGCAGGTCATCCAGCGTCTGCCCGGAGGCTAGGCGCTGCTTGAATTCATCGGTCTTACCCTTCAGCGCATCTTCGGACAGCGCCTTATATTCATTCTCCAATGCAAGGATCTGATCCACCATCGGCTGGATCTTTTTGACCTCCCGCTCAGAACGGGTGCCAAAAATCTTTGAGAACAATCCCATATTCAATCTCCTTTCGGGATCCCCCCTCTAATGAAGGCATAGGAAACCATTTTCAGTCATTATAGCACACCTCTAAAAAAAAGAATAGACATTTTTGTGAACAAGCAGATCAAAAAATACCGGCTCACCGCCAGCCCAAAGTCCGGCGATGAGCCGGTCAGCCCATCCAATGTTAAAACTCCCCCACGGCGTACATCACCGCCGACAGGGCGCAAAGCGGTGCAGTCTCGCACCGCAAGATCCGCTTACCCAATGTGCACACCCGGAATCCCGCGTCCATTGCCGCCTGCACCTCCCGCTCCTCCAAGCCGCCTTCCGGCCCGGTGAGCAGCGCCGCCGTCGCAAAATCGCTGTCCTCCAACGCCATGTGCAGGGTAGTCGCCCGCTCATTTTCATAGAAGATCAGCGGAAGATCCGTCTGCGCCGCCCGCTGCAAGGCCTGCGTAAAGCTGGGCAGCACCACCACCTGAGGGATCCGCCCACGCCCGGACTGTTCTGCGGCGGAAGCTGCGATCTTCTGCCAACGCTCCGTCTTTTTCCTCAAGCTCTTGTCGTCGGGCTTGGAAACGCACCGAGCCGAAGGGAATGCCACAATCTCGTATGCCCCCAGCTCCGTTGCCTTCTGGATCACATGCTCCAGCTTGTCCGCCTTGGGGAATGCCATGTAGATGCTCACCCGCACCCCAGGCTCCGTGTCTGAGCACCGCCGCTCAAGCACATCCAGCGTAACGCCCTCCGTTCCGGTCTGTCTCACAGCGCACAGGCACTCGCTGCCCTGTCCGTCGCAGACCAATACCTGCTCCCCCGGCTTCAGCCGTAGCACCTTGGCATGGGCGGCGTTTTCTCCCGTCAGACACAGGTCATCCTGCGCCAGTTCTTCCGGCTCTACAAAAAATCTTGTCATATTTTTCTCCCACTCACTGGTATATTACGGATTTCCCAAATTGACCGCCCGGTACTGGATGGCTTCTGCCAGATGCTCCGGTCGGATCTGCTCGCTCCCTGCCAGATCCGCAATGGTTCTCGCCACTTTTAAGATCCGGTCGTAGCTTCGGGCCGTCAGACCCATAGCATCAAAGGCCTGCTTCATGAATCCGGCGCAGGTGTCGTCCAATTTGCAGTATTCCCGCAGATCCGACGCATCCATACGGGCATTGCACCGTCCGCTGTCTGCGCCGTAGCGGGCATTCTGGATGGCTCTGGCGGCATCCACCCGTTCCTTGATCTGCCGGGAGGGCTCCGCCGGTTTTCTGTGGCGAAGTTCCTCAAAATGCACCGCAGGCACCTCCACCATAATGTCGATCCGATCCAGCATGGGACCGGAGATCCGGCTGCGGTAGTTCTGGACGCTGTGCTCCGAGCAGGTGCATCTGCCATTCGGATCCCCGTACCACCCGCATTTGCAGGGGTTCATGGCGCACACCAGCATGAATTCCGACGGATAGCTGACGGCGCCGGAGGCTCTGGAGATGGTCACCCGGCCATCCTCCAAGGGCTGGCGCATCAGATCCAGCGTGTCCTTTCGGAATTCCGGCAGCTCATCCAGAAACAGCACCCCCATGTGGGCAAGGGAGATCTCCCCGGGCTTGGGCACGCTGCCGCCGCCGGCAAGCCCGGCATTGGAGATGGTATGATGCGGGGAGCGGAAGGGACGCCGGGTGACCAGCGGCTCTTTTGCTGACAGCATTCCCATCACCGAGTAGATCTGGCTCACCTCCAGCGACTCCTCCCGGGTCATCTTAGGCATGATGGAGGGCAGCCGCTTAGCGAGCATGCTCTTGCCGGAACCGGGAGGGCCGATCAGCAGCACATTGTGCCCGCCTGCCGCCGCTACCTCCAGTGCCCGCTTCACATTCTCCTGCCCGAGCACATCGGCAAAATCCGGCATATCCTCCGGCTGCTCCGCCGGGATCCACTCCTCCTCCGGCTGTGCAGACTGCTCTGCGTTGAGGATCTGCCCCACCTGACGCAGATCTTTGATCCCGTACACCTGCGGCCCCCGGGCCAGCGTGGCCTCTGCGGCATTCTCCGCCGGGACGAACAGATGCTCAATCCCTGCCCGCTTGGCAGCCAGCGCCATGGGCAGCACCCCGTGAATGGGGCGCACCGAGCCGTCCAGCCCCAGTTCTCCCAAAAATGCGGTGGTGCCGGTGGGGCGGCGGATGGCGCCCGCGGCGCACAGGATGCTCAGGGCGATGGGGAGATCGTACTGCGATCCTGCTTTCTTCACATTGGCCGGTGCCAGATTCACCGTGATCCGGCTCACCGGGAAAGCAAATCCGCTCATTTTTGCGGCCGCCCGCACCCGCTCCCGAGCCTCCTTCACCGCTGCATCCGGCAGCCCCACGATATCGAATCCCGGCAATCCGTTGGAAATATAGCACTCTGCCGTCACCGCCGCTGCCTGAATCCCGGTGATCGCCAGAGTGGAAATGCTGCAAATCACGCCCATCCCTCCGTATACAAATTCATTGACTGGATACATCATACCCTACCGCCTGCAAAAAGGCAATCCCGTTTGTGCCTGCTTTTGTGTGCCTTTGATACATTTGCACCAATTACCCGGTTTGAAAGGGGGTAAACCGGTGGTAAAGAAGAAAATCCCGGCTTTACAAACGAGCAAATTGATGGTATCATATACACGACAAAATTTGTAATACTTTAGGAGGTATTTCATTTTGGCTAGAAAATTCAAAACCATGGACGGCAATACTGCTGCCGCCCACGTCAGCTATGCCTTTACCGAGGTCGCTGGCATCTACCCCATTACCCCCTCCAGCCCCATGGCCGACTATGTTGACCAGTGGTCTGCTGCGGGTCGTAAGAACATCTTCGGTGATACCGTAAAGGTCATCGAGATGCAGTCCGAAGCCGGTGCTTCCGGTACTGTCCACGGCTCTCTGGCTGCCGGCGCCCTGACCACCACCTATACCGCATCTCAGGGCCTGCTGCTGATGATCCCCAACATGTACAAGATCGCCGGTGAGCTGCTGCCCTGCGTGTTCCATGTCTCTGCCCGTACTGTGGCTGCTCAGGCTCTGAACATCTTCGGTGACCACTCCGACGTTTACGCCTGCCGCCAGACCGGCTTCGCCATGCTGTGCGAGACCAATGTGCAGGAAGTCATGGATCTGGGCGCTGTTGCCCATCTGGCTTCCATCGAGGGCCGCGTTCCCTTCATCAACTTCTTCGACGGTTTCCGTACCTCCCATGAGATCCAGAAGATCGCCATCTGGGACTACGAGGATCTGAAGGAAATGGTGGACATGGACGCTGTGGACGCTTTCCGCAAGCACTCCCTGAACCCCGAGCGCCCCGCTATGCGTGGTTCCCACGAGAACGATGATATCTTCTTCCAGCACCGTGAGGCCTGCAACAAGTACTACGATGCTCTGCCCGCAGTGGTTGAGAAGTACATGAACAAGGTCAACGAGAAGCTGGGCACCAACTACCAGCTGTTCAACTACTATGGCGCTCCCGATGCTGACCGCATCATCGTCGCCATGGGCTCCTTCAACGATGTGGCTGAGGAAGTCATCGACTACCTGAACGCCCACGGTGAGAAGGTCGGTCTGGTGAAGGTTCGCCTGTTCCGTCCCTTCTGCCCCGAGAAGCTGCTGGCTGCCATCCCCGAGACCGTCAAGAAGATCGCTGTGCTGGACCGCACCAAGGAGCCCGGCTCCCAGGGCGAGCCTCTGTACATGGATGTGGTCATGGCTCTGGCCAAGGCCGGCAGAACCAATGTGCAGGTCATCGGCGGCCGTTACGGTCTGGGTTCCAAGGACACCCACCCCGCTTCCGTCTTCGCCGTGTTCGAAGAGCTGTCCAAGGAAAACCCCAAGCACGAGTTCACTCTGGGCATCGTTGACGATGTGACCAACCTGTCTCTGGAGGAGAAGATCTCCCCCAACACCGCCGCAGAAGGCACCATCGAGTGCAAGTTCTGGGGTCTGGGCGGCGACGGCACCGTTGGCGCCAACAAGAACTCCATCAAGATCATCGGCGACCACA
>CALADI010000043.1 GCA_937890525.1 uncultured Clostridia bacterium
AGCACAGAGCTTGCCGTGGTGCAGCTCATCGGTGCAGCACTCATTGTACTGGCGCTAATCGGCTTCTCAGCAACCTCTTTTTCCTCTAAATTGGATCAAACGGAGGAAAAGAAAAAGCACCGCAAATAAGCGGCGCTAAACTGTGAAAAAACGGGAAACCGTTTTTCAAATACAATCTTTTAGAAGGAGAGAAAAATCAATGAAAACGAGAAACCTGTTGAAACGGCTGGCAACCATGGCGTTGTCGGCAACCCTGCTGGCAGCCTCGGCTGTCACCGCCTTTGCCGCCCCGGTAAAGGACGCTACCATCAACATGGATGCACCTTGCTCGCTGACCATCTACAAGTACGACCTCACCAATGCCGCCAAGGACGGCGTGTGGACGGAGAACAGCTATGTGTCCACCGGCGTGTATGACCAGAACATCAACGACATCCTGGGCGGCGCTACCCGCAAGGGCGATGATGACAAGGTCACCAACCACGAGAACGGCAACACCTCCAACGGCTACGCCCTGAAGGGCGTGGAGTACACCTACCTCAAGGTGGCTGACATCACTCAGTTCTCCGAAGCTGCTAAGGACGGCGCTACCGCAGCCCACATTGAGGTGCTGTACAAGTTCGCCAAGAACACCGCAACTGATCTGCTGGCTGCCATCGGTCTGGTTGACGGCAAGGACAGCTATGCCAACGCCAACGCTCTGGACAGCACGAGCTGGTACTACCAGTCCGATGTGCTGAACGCTGCCATCGCCAAGGCAAAGACCGACAATGCAACCGTCCTGAAGAACGCCCTTGAGGGATATGTTGCCAAGCAGGGCGGTACGGCAATGCCCCTGACCGACGAGAACGGCAAGACCGAAGCAAAGAATCTGCCCGTTGGTCTGTATCTGCTGGCAGAAACCAAGGTGCCCGAAATGGTCACCAGCTCCACCGATCCTTTCTTCGTTTCTCTGCCTATGACCAGCGTCAACGGCGGCGGTGACGGACAGGGCAGCAACACCACTCAGGTGACGGACGGCGGTACTCGCTGGATGTACGATGTGACCCTGTATCCCAAGAACGCCACCGGCATCGTCACCCTGGAAAAGACCGTCCGTGAGTCCAAGAAGGACACCGGCAAGAACAACGCTTCCGCTGTCATCACCGACGGCTTCGCCCACAATGCCACCGCATCCACCAACGACATCGTGGAGTATCAGATCATTTCCACTCTGCCCACCATCACCTCCGCAGCTACTTACCTCACCGACTACACCTTTACGGATCTTCTGAGCCGTGGTCTGACCTACGACGCTAACACTCCTGTGGTCGTTGAGTGGTTCAGCGACGCAGAATGCACCCAGAAGGTCGCTACTTGGAACGAAGCCGACGGCAAGTTCTCCATGCAGCGCACCGACAACAAGGACGGCACCACCACGATGAAGATCGCCATGACCGAGGCAGGTCTGGCTGAGATCAACGCTGCTGCTCCCGCTGCCAACAATGTCAACGGCGCTCTGTATGCCGGTTACTCCAATTACACCGTCCGCATCACCTACGCCGCCCAGCTCAACCCGGACGAGTCCATGGTCTACGGCGATGCTGGCAACCCCAACACCGTTGTCCTGAACTGGAAGCGTACCTCCACCGACTACTTTGATACCCTGATCGATGACTGCCACATCTACACCTACGCCATCAACCTGACCAAGAAGTTCTCCGACCAGAAGGAAGATCAGTCCTTGTTCGATGATGTCATCTTTAAGGTTCAGAATGAAAGCGATGGTTACTTCGTGCAGGCTACCCTGAACGCCAAGGAGGGCATCTGGTATGTCACCGGCCATACTCCCAACGAGGAGGACGCCACTCGGATTCACCCCGTGGACTGGAACGGCAAGAAGGGTCAGATCGTCATCAAGGGTACTGAGGACGACAACTACATCATGACCGAGATCGAGACTGCCAACGGCTACACGCTGCTGAAGGAGAACATCAAGCTGGACATCACCTCTACCGATGATCCTGCCCGTCCCTGCTCCATCTATGCCGATCAGGAAGTGCTGGGCGTGATCCAGAACGACTCTCGGTACAACTTCAACGGCGGCTTGGATCTGAAGCTGGCGAACATCCCCCAGAAGGAGCTGGCTCATAACTACCAGACTGCATCCGCTACTGTGGACGGCAATGCCGTGACCATGCTGAATGACGAGTCCGACACCACCTCCACCAACGCCATCGTACCTCTGAGCGTGGTCAACACCCACGGCTTCGACATTCCCGGTTCTGGTTCTACCGCCATGCTGGTGATGGTTACTGCCGGTGCTGCTCTGGTGATCTTCGGCATCATCTTCATCATCGCCAGAAAGAAGAAGGAAAATGCCTGACCCCAAACCCGCAAAAAGCGGTAGATGGAAGAGGTATCTGCCGTTTGCCATCGTCCTGATTGGCATTTTGGTTATCTGCTATCCGTTTATTGCGTTTCAATACAATGCCCGCCACCAATCTCTGGTGGCGGCAGAGTATCACCAACAGATCCAGCAAAAGGATGACCGGGATCTGCAAGCGGATCTGGAGGCGGCGCAGAAGTACAACTCCGGGCTGCAAGACGGCAGCGTTGACGGGCTGGATCCTGCCAACTCCGGGTATCAGGACACGCTTTCCACCCCGGATGGTGCTATGGCGGTGCTGAGAGTCCCGTCCATCGGCGTAGAGCTGCCCATATACCACGGCGTAGACAACCACGCCATGTCTGTGGGCGCAGGGCATATGCCCAACACCAGCCTGCCTATTGGCGGCAAAGGCACCCATTGCTGCGTGTCCAGCCACTCCGGGCTGGCAGACTACCGGGGATTCACGGATCTGCCAGAGGTACAAATGGGAGATTTGATCTATGTAGATGTGCTGGATCAGACCCTCACCTACAAGGTGACGAGCATCAAGAC
>CALADI010000044.1 GCA_937890525.1 uncultured Clostridia bacterium
TATCCTACATCAGGGGGGATTTTGTCTATTGTCCGTTTTTACTGGATCAGTTCAGCGTTCGGACCGGGGGCAGATTTTTAAGGGAAATTACAGCTTGCAGTAGGCGCTTGCGGTCTGGGCAGCCACCCGGGCGTTGTTGAACACCAGCTGGATGTTGGAGGCGAGGGAATCACCGCCGGTCAGCTCGCTGACCCGTGCCAGCAGGAAGGGAGTGGTCTGCTTGCCGTGGATGCCCTTGGCGTTGCACTCGGCTACTGCCTGATCGATGGCAGCGTTGATGGTGTCGGCGGGCATGGCGTACTCCTCGGGGATGGGGTTGGTGACCAGCATACCGCCCTTGAGCCCCAGATCATTCTGCGCCTTGAAGGCCTTTGCCAGATCTTCCGGGGTGTCGATGCGGTAGTCCACATGGAACCCGGAGGTGCGGCAGTAGAATGCGGGCAGCTCCTCGGTGCCGTAGCCGATGACGGGCACGCCCTTGGTCTCCAGATACTCCAGGGTCAGCCCCAGATCCAGAATGGACTTTGCTCCGGCGCAGACCACCATAACGGGGGTCTGACCCAGCTCCTCCAGATCGGCGGAGATGTCCATGGTGGTCTCAGCGCCGCGGTGCACGCCGCCGATGCCGCCGGTGGCGAAGATCTTGATGCCTGCCATGTGGGCGATCATCATGGTGGTGGTAACGGTGGTAGCGCCGTCCTCACCCCGGGCGCACAGCACAGCCAGATCCCGGCGGGAAGCCTTGGTGATGGCCTGACCCTTCTTGCCGAAGTACTCGATCTCCTCCGGGGTCAGACCGGCCTTCAGACGGCCGCCGATGATGGCGATGGTGGCGGGAACGGCGCCGTTATCCCGGATGATCTGCTCCACAGCCAGAGCGGTTTCCACATTCTGGGGGTAGGGCATACCGTGGGAGATGATGGTGGATTCCAGAGCCACAACGGGCTTGCCTGCGGCGATGGCCTCGGCCACCTCGGGCTTTACATCCAGATATCGATTCAGATTCATAGCAAATTTCACCTTTCTGTCATTATGATTTCCGCCTGCCGGCTTGCGTTGGCAATGCGGGATTTTAACAATGTGGCGCTCATGGCGGGGTTGATGGTCTGCTGGGTCTCGATGGCGATGCCGGCGGCAGCCAGCCCAGCCAGCATGGTGCCGGCCAGATCCGTGCCCTCCAGATACGCCCAGACCAGCGCCGCCATGAATGCGTCGCCGCAGCCGGTGGTGTTCACCATCTTCACCGGCAGATTGGGCATCCACAGCTGCTGGGTGTGGGATGCACCGTAGCATCCGTCAGCGCCCAGAGAGATGAACACCCGGCGCAGCCCCGTATCCAGCAGCACCTTGGCCGCTTTTTCCACATCCTCTTTATTGTGGATGGGGATGCCGGAGAGCAGCTCCGCTTCCAGCCGGTTGGGCTTCAGGGTGTGAAGCCTGCCCAGAATGGGGCGCAGCTTCTCTGCCTTGATGGTGGATACCGGGTCGCAGAAAATGGGGACAGTGCAGTTCTCCGCCAGATAGACCAGAGACTCTTGGGGCAGGTTGGCGTCGCACACGATCACCTGTGCGTGCTGCAGCAGGGGCAGGTTGGAGGCAAGATAGGAGGGGGTGATGCGCTGGCACACGCTCATGTCAGACACCGCCAGTGCCATTTCCCCGGCCTCGTTGGTGATGTAGAGGTAGGTAGAGGTGGCTTCGTCGCTCAGGCGCAGAGCGTGGCTCAGGTCGATGCCCAGCTCCGAGCAGGAGGCGGCGATCTTCTGACCGTGGAGGTCATCGCCGTAGGCGGTGAGCATCCGCACATCCGTGCCCATGAGGGTCAGGTTGTGGGCAATGTTGCGCCCCACGCCCCCAAGGCTCATGCTGACGCTGCCGGGGTTGGAGTCGCCTGCCACCAACGGGGCGTTGCTCTTGCCGCAGATGTCGATGTTCACACCGCCCACCACCACCGCATAGGTGCCCGAGCGCAGCACATAGCCTTTTCCGGCGATGTTACCCTTCTTGATGAGGTTGGAAATATGCACCGCCACGCTGGAACGGGTGATGCCCATCCGCTGGGCAAGATCTGCCTGAGAGATCATGGGATCGGATTCGATCCATTGCAGGATCTGACGCTCTCTTTGGGTCAAGGGGATCATCTCCTAAACAATACTTAATTTATAATCACATCTTAATCCAAGCGACAGAGAATGTCAAGCAAAAAAATAACCCAACTGAAGTCAGTTGGGGGAGTCTGTTCCATTGGACAGGGCGATGATGGCATCCGCCAGCGCATTGGCCGCCAGCTTGGCTTGGGGCAGGGTATTTCCGGCGGCGCCTACCTCCACGATCAGGGCGTGGGGACCGAGGTGCTGATTGTATCTGTGATAGGTGAAGTTGATGGGGCGGCAGATCCCCGGGTTCTCCTGTTCCAACAGGGCGTGGAGCTTCAGCGCCACGGAGAGGTTGCCCTCCCAGCCGGGATTGTCCAGCCCACCGGCATCGGTGCCCACCACCATCATCAGCTGGGCGGACAGTTCTGAGCCGATGGCGCATTCGGTGACAAGCTGCCCGGTGGGGGTGTCGGCGGCGTCCCGATGGAGATCCAGCACAAGCTGGATCCCGGGGTTTGCATCCAAAATGGCTTGGGTGGAGTCGGCGGCATTGGTATAGGAGCTGTTGTAGGAGGGGTAGTCGTGGAAGGCGGTGTCGTGGATCACATGGATCCCCGCTTCCTCCAGACGGTTTGCCACCAATTCCCCCAGACTCAGCACATTGTATCCCGGGTCCAGCGTCCGGTAGTCCCCGGATTCCTCGTAGGTGTCCCCGGGGCAGCGGGTGTAGCTTTCGCAGGTGTGGGTGTGCAGGATCAGCACGCTGGGCTGGTCGGTGTGCAGATCCCAGTCCAGTTCCTGCTCCAGCAGCGAGCCCATGTCCGGCTGGTAGTCGCATTGGTAGGTGACGGCGATCCGGGCAGCATCGTCGGCGGAAAAGACGGGCAGTTTCTCTGCCTCCTCTGGGCGGCTCGGGGCGGGGGGCACAGTCTGGGAGATGGCAGGCGCAGGCGGCGGCTCCGGGGTCAGGCGCACCACCCGTCCGGTCTGGGTGTAGACCAGAAAGGAGGTCAGCAGCGGATCCTCCAATGCCTGCTCCAGCGGGGCGAAAAATCCGCTGGCGGTGAGCCGGAGCATACCGGCCAGCAGCACCGCGGCGGCGCCTGTCCGGATGCATCTGCTTTCCCAATTCATGAAAAGCCCCCTTTTGTCAGCCGTTGATGGGTAGAATCAATCAGTCTTGGGTCTGCGGTCTGCGCCACCGCTTGCGGTGGGGCAGGGTCAGCCGAAGCTGACGGAAAAAATCCGTCAGGATCTGGGCGCAGGGTTCCTCCAGAACCCCGGAGCATACCTGCGGGTGGTGGTTGTATTCCATGGAAAACAGGTTGCACACCGAGCCGCAGGAGCCTGCCTTGCGGTCGGAAGCCCCGTAGACCACCCGGGGGATCCGGGCGTTGATGATGGCGCCGGCGCACATGGGGCATGGCTCTAAGGTGACATACAGGGTGCATTCCCACAGCCGCCAGCCCCCAAGGGTGCGGCAGGCCTGATCGATGGCTTCCAGTTCTGCATGGCACAGGGCGTTGCGCCCCTGTTCCCGGCGGTTCCTGCCCCGACCCACCACCTGACCGTTTCGCACCACCACGCAGCCCACGGGAACTTCCCCTTCGTCTGCTGCTTCCTGCGCCAATGCCAGCGCCTGCTTCATATAATCCAGATCCTCCATGGCTTGTCCTCCTGCTTGTGTTTCTGGAGATACAATACCGAAAATCTTGTGGTTCGTCAAGACTCCAGAAGCAGCGCCGCCATCAGCGTGGCAAGCTCGTGCTTGGTGAAGGGCTGCTCCGGACGACGGCGGAGCATGGCCTGAGCGCCGCTGAGGGATTCGCTCAGCGCCTGCCCGGCGGCGGTCTGGTCGGCGCTGTCCCGGGGTCTGCCGGTGAGCAGATAGTCGGTGGACACGCCGAAGGACTCCGCCAGCGCAACGATGGTGTCTGCCGACGGCTCCCGGCGTCCTTGTTCATACATTCCCACAGCGCTGGCGCTGATCTTCAGCCTTTGTGCAAGTTCGGTCTGGCTCCAGCCCCGGTGCCGCCGCAGGGCGGCGATCCTGGCACCCAGCATATCATCAATCCTTCTTTCCTGTAAACTGGCTCTACCATAACACCATTCCCATAAAAAAAGAGGGGAAACTTGCCACGCTACACAATCCGATTGTTTTCACACGGATTGTGTAGTACAGTCGGATATGGAAATAGATGGCAAAACCATCGAGCTAGACCGAATCATTCTACCCATGAAAGGAGCGGACACAAATGAAGGAGGAACTGATGCCCTTCGCCGATCCCCAGCAGGAAAGACCCCGGCGGCATTGCCCCCGGTGCGGCAGAGAGATCTACGGACTGCATGGACGGTGCATCTATTGTCCCCGGTGGCAGCCATGACCATGGAGCAGCTCAGCGAGGGGTACCGTCAGGCGGCGCAGCCTCTGCGGGTGCGGCTGAGGGAGCTGCGTCAGGCGCTGGCGCAGGCGGAAGATCCGGACGAGATCTGGCACATCAAGCGCAGGATCGCGGAGCTGACGCCCATGCTGACCCAGATGAATGAACTGGAGGAGCTGACCCGCAGGTACTACGAAAGGGGGTACTACCGCAATGAGAAATACACTCTATGACGGATACGAAGGACCGATCCTGCCCCGGCAGGTGCAGCTCAAGCGGCTGCAAAAGGTGGTGGCATCCGAACTGACCCCCATTCAGCGGGAAATTCTGGTGGCATATTACTTCCGGCAGATGACCATGGAGCAGATCGCCCGGGAGCGGGGGGTATGCAAGAGCACTGTGTGCCGCACCCTCCACCGGGCGGAAAACCGGGTGCGCCGGTGCCTGAAATACTGAATCTTCCATGTGTGTGCATGCAGCCCTCGGTAGATGGATACCGGGGCTTTCTTTTTTGAAAAGTTGGGATAGTTCCGGCAAAATGTTAAAAGATAATTCATAAAGGTTTCTCTTGACATTCGGCATCAGGAGGGGTATAGTATGTTTAGCACTCAGAGATGCGGAGTGCTAAAACATCCGAAGGAGGAACACATGGAACTGACCGATCGAAAAAAGAAGGTTCTGCGCAGCGTGGTAGACCTGTACATCCGCACCGCCGAACCCGTCGGCTCCAAGGCCATCACGGCGCTGCCGGATATGAACTATTCCTCCGCCACCATCCGAAACGAAATGGCGGATCTCACCGCCATGGGCTATCTGGAGCAGCCCCATACCTCTGCCGGACGGATCCCGTCCACTGCCGGGTATCGGCTGTATGTGGATGAGCTGATGATGGACTACCGGCTGAGCATGGACGAGACAAGATCCATGAACCTGTCGGTGGAAGAACGGATGCAGAAAATGGATAAGCTGATGGATCAGGTCGCCAAGATGGTCTCCAAGGCCACCGAGCTGCCTGCCATCACCGTGGCGTCCCATGCGGGCACCATCACGGTGAAGCGGTACGATCTGATCCTTGCCGGCGAGGGCAGCATCATTCTGGTGATGATGCTCAGCAATGAAGAAGTGACCAACAAGCTCATCAAGCTGCCATTGAATGTGGATCAGAGCGATCTGAAGCTATTGTCCGCGGTGGTCAACGCCGCCATGACGGAGATCCCGGCAGAGGCCTTCACCCACGAGCTGATGGAAAAGATCATGCGCTCGGCAGGCAGCGCCGCTTCGCTGGTGCCTGTCATCACCGAGTTCGCCATGAGCACCCTGCACCAACAGCAGCAGGCGGAGGTTCGTGTGGCAGGGCATATGCGCCTGCTGGAGCAGCCGGAGTACCGGGATGTGGAGAAAGCACAGAAGGTGCTGTCCACATTGGATGACGAGGTCATCACCAACCTGCCGGCGGTGATGAGCAATGACAACGGCACCAAGGTGCTGGTTGGCCCGGAGAATGTGGCCCAGGAACTGAAGGACACCAGCGTGGTGGTCACCAAGTTCGACATCGGCGAGGGGATGCAGGGCATGATCGGCGTGGTGGGTCCCACCCGAATGGATTATGCCAAGGTCACTGCCCGGCTGAGCTACTTTGCCGAGAGCCTGAGCAACATGTTTGCCAAGCCTGAACCCAACAACATGAAGCTGCCTTCCGGCGGCGTTGAGACTACCGCTGTGAGCGACGAAACCCATAAGGAGGCATAATCGTGTCGAAAAAAGAAAAGAACCCTACCCCTGAAACAGAAGTAGAGGAAACCGTCACCGCCGAGGAAACGGCGGAGCAGACCCCTGAGACCGCTCAGGAAACCGAGAATTATCAGGAAAAATACGAAAAGGAGCATGATTCTTTCCTGCGTCTGGCGGCAGAGTACGACAACTTCCGCAAGCGCAGCCAGAAGGAAAAGGATGCCAGCTACACCAACGGCAAGGCCGATACCATTGCCAAGCTCCTGCCGGTATACGACAATCTGGAGCGGGCGATGAACCAGCCCACCGAGGACACCGCCTACAAAAAGGGCGTGGAGCTGACCATGACCGGTCTGGTCAAGATCTTCTCCGACCTGGGTGTGGAGATCTACGGTGAGGTGGGCGAGACTTTCGACCCGAATCTGCACAATGCGGTGATGCACACCGAGAGTGAGGATCTGGGGGAGAACGAGATCAGCCAGATTTTCCAAAAGGGCTTCAAGACCGGCGAAAAGATCATTCGCTTCGCCATGGTTCAGGTTGCCAACTAACTATGTATAAACTTTTCATTCATATAGGAGGAACTCATTATGTCTAAGATTATCGGTATCGATCTGGGTACAACCAATTCCTGTGTCGCCGTGCTGGAAGGCGGCGAGCCTGTTGTCATCGCCAACGCTGAGGGCGCCCGCACCACGCCTTCCGTGGTCGCCTTCTCCAAGACCGGCGAGCGTATGGTGGGTCAGGTGGCTAAGCGTCAGGCTGTCACCAACGCCGACCGCACCGTCTCTTCCATCAAGCGCCACATGGGCGAAAACTACAAGGTCACCATCGACGGCAAGGGCTACACCCCTCAGGAGATCTCTGCCATGGTGCTGCAGAAGCTGAAGGCAGACGCTGAGAGCTACCTGGGCACCACCGTTTCCGAGGCGGTCATCACCGTCCCCGCTTACTTCTCCGACGCCCAGCGTCAGGCCACCAAGGACGCCGGCAAGATCGCCGGTCTGGATGTGAAGCGTATCGTCAACGAGCCCACCGCCGCTGCGCTGGCTTACGGTCTGGATAAGGAATCCGAGCAGAAGATCATGGTCTACGACCTGGGCGGCGGCACCTTCGACGTGTCCATTCTGGACATCGGCGACGGCGTCATCGAGGTTCTGGCTACCGCCGGTGATACCCATCTGGGCGGCGACGACTTCGACCAGCGGATCATGAACTATTTGGTGGAGGAGTTCAAGAAGGCTGAGGGCATCGACCTGTCCGCCGACCGGGTAGCCATGCAGCGTCTGAAGGAGGCTGCTGAGAAGGCCAAGATCGAGCTGTCCGGCATGACCACCACCAATGTGAACCTGCCCTATATCACCGCCGATGCTACCGGCCCCAAGCACCTGGATGTGACCATCTCCCGTGCTAAGTTCAACGAGCTGACCGCCGATCTGGTGGAGCGCACCATGAAGCCTGTCCGTCAGGCCATGAGCGACGCCGGTCTGTCCGCCGGTCAGCTGGATAAGGTGCTGCTGGTTGGCGGCTCCACCCGTATCCCCGCCGTTCAGGAAGCCGTCAAGGGCATCACCGGCAAGGAAGGCTTCAAGGGCATCAACCCCGACGAGTGTGTTGCTGTGGGCGCTGCCATTCAGGGCGGCGTGCTCACCGGCGATGTGAAGGACATCCTGCTGCTGGATGTCACCCCCCTGTCTCTGGGCATCGAGACCATGGGCGGCGTGTTCACCCGTCTGATCGACCGCAACACCACCATCCCCACCAAGAAGAGCCAGATCTTCTCCACCGCCGCAGACAACCAGTCCTCCGTGGATGTGCATGTGCTGCAGGGCGAGCGTGAGATGGCGGCTTACAATAAGACGCTGGGCCGGTTCCAGCTGTCCGGCATCGCGCCCGCTCCCCGCGGCATCCCGCAGATCGAGGTCACCTTCGACATCGACGCCAACGGCATTGTGAAGGTCTCCGCCAAGGATCTGGGCACCGGCAAGGAGCAGAACATCTCCATCACCGCTTCCACCAACCTGAGCCAGGATGACATCGACAAGGCTGTGAAGGAAGCTGAGCAGTTCGCTGCCGAGGACAAGGCCCGCAAGGACGAGGTGGACACCCACAATGCTGCCGACCAGACCATCTACCAGACCGAAAAGACTCTGGCAGACCTGGGCGACAAGATCTCCGCTGAGGAGAAGTCCTCCATCCAGAGCGCCGTTGACCACCTGAAGGAAGTCAACAAGGGCACCGATGTGCAGGCCATCAAGGACGCCACCGAGGCCGTCCAGAAGGCATTCTACGCCGTGTCCGAGAAGCTGTACCAGCAGGCAGGCGCACAGGCTGGCCCCAATGCCGGCGCCAACCCCGCAGGCGGCGACGACGGCGTGGTGGACGCTGACTACGAGACCGTCGACTAATAACCCCGATCATCATGAGGGGCGGCCCTTCTGCCGCCCCTCTGTTGGTCTGTATACGGGATCTTGGATTTTTCGCCCTTTTTCGGCGGAAAACGGGATCCGATATGAGGAGTAGTACATTATGGCTGAGAACAAACGAGATTACTACGAGGTGCTGGGGGTAGACAAGAACGCCAGCGCCGACGAGATCAAAAAAGCCTACCGCAAGAAGGCAATGCAGTTCCATCCGGACCGCAACCCCGGGGACAAGGAGGCCGAGGCCAAGTTCAAGGAGGCAGGAGAAGCCTACGAGGTGCTGTCGGACGGGGATAAGCGTGCCCGCTATGACCAGTACGGCCATCAAGGTGTGGATCCCAATTTCAACCCGGGCTTCGGCGGCTTCGGGGGCGGCTTCGGCGGATTTGGCGATTTCGGGGATATTTTCGGAGATATTTTCGGCGGCGGCAGCCAGCGCTCCACCGCCAATGCCCCCCGCCGGGGTGACAATGTGGCAGCCCGGCTGGAGCTGACCTTTGAGGAAGCCGCTTTCGGCGTGGAGAAGGAAGTTCCCGTGACCCGGATCGAGGACTGCGCCGCCTGCCACGGCACCGGCTCTGCCGACGGGGTCATCGAGACCTGCTCCAACTGCCACGGCAGCGGCAGCGTCCGCACCACCCAGAAGTTCATGGGCATGACCATGCAGTCCACCGCCCCCTGCCCCGTCTGCGGCGGCAAGGGCAAGACCATCAAGACCCCCTGCAACACCTGTAAGGGCAAGGGCAAGGTGCGCCGCACCCAGAGAATCAAGGTCAAGGTGCCTGCGGGCGTGGATGCGGATCAGACCGTGCGTGTCCGGGGCGAGGGCTGTGTCGGCTTCAACGGCGGCCCCAGCGGCGACCTGCTGGTTCAGATCGCCATCAAGCACCATAAGTTCTTCGAGCGGGACGGGGCAAATGTGCTGTGCGAGCTGCCCATTTCCTTCACCCAAGCGGCCCTGGGCGCTCAGATCGAGGTGCCCACCTTGGACGGCAAGGTGACCTACACCATCCCCGAGGGCACCCAGACCGGCACCACCTTCCGCCTCGCCAACAAGGGCATCCCCTATGTGGGCAACCGCAACCGCCGGGGCGATCAGCTTGTGACCGTGGTGGTGGAGACCCCCACCAAGCTGAACAAGGAGCAGAAGGAGCTGCTGCGCCAGCTGGAGGGCAGTCTGGACGGCACCGGCACCCCGAAGATCAAGAAATTCTTCGACAGCGTGAAGGAACTCTTTGAGTGAGGAATGATCCATGAAGCGTGACGATTACATTAGCTGGGACGAATATTTCCTGGGGGTCGCCATGCTGGCTGCCCGCCGGAGCAAGGATCCCAACACCCAAGTGGGAGCCTGCATCGTGTCCCAAGACCATATCATCATCTCCACCGGCTACAACGGGATGCCCAAGGGCTGTTCCGACGATGAATTCCCGTGGGAGCGGGTGGGGGAGCAGACCAAGTACCCCTATGTGGTCCATGCGGAGCTGAACGCCATTCTGAACGCCAACGGGCGGGATCTGCGGGGCAGTAAGCTGTATGTGGCGCTGTTCCCCTGCAACGAGTGCGCCAAGGCCATCATCCAGAGCGGCGTGCGGGAGGTGGTCTACCTGTCGGATAAGTATGCCGACTCCATGGCCACCATGGCGTCCAAGCGGATGCTGGATGCCGCCGGAGTCGTCTATCGGCGGCTGGAGCCTGCCGTGCGGGAGATCACGCTGGATTTCATCCCCGAGGAATTTAAGTAAAGCGATCCAAGCGCCGACCGGGTTTTCCTGTCGGCGCTTTCGTCTGCCCCGAAATTTCGCAAAGAAAACTTTGCAAAATGTATTGACAAGTTTACTTGGCAGTGCTATATTTGTTTTACCAAGTAAACTTGGCAAATCAGAAAGGGGGATCCGAAATGGATCGAGAAGAGATTCTGCAAAGAGCCAAAAAGGAACGCAGCAGCGAATACGAGCAGACGGTGTACCAGAAGATCTTGAGCAGAAGTGTATTCTGGGTCATGGCGCTTTGTGCATTTTTCTGGCTGGTGAAGGTGATTCATGGGGATCTGGCGGGCTTACCGCAGGTTCACGCCTATGAATTTCCGGCGATTCTGATGGGGTATGCCGCATATGTCTATCTGGGTACATTTTTTCGACTGAAAAGCAGATGGCATCTGATCTGCGGCAGTCTGTTTGCGCTGGGGTTTGTGATTTTTGTGGTGCAGTTCTTTGTACATCTGTGAAAATGGAGGATCATGATGGATCGAGAAGAGATTCTGGCAAAAAGCCGAAAAGAAAATGCCTATGGGGACGAACGGGAAAAGGAGATCCGGGTGAAGCGGGACGGAATTGCCATGTGGGGTGAGATCCTGCTGGGACTGGTGCTGATGGCGCTGAAAATCGCCAACGGGCGTCCTGCGGGGGATATCATCGCCCTGTTTTCCTGTTATTCCGGGGTGGCATTCGTCTATGAGGGCATCCGGCTGAAGCACGGCTGGGAGATCGCGTTTGGGGCGGGGATGCTGATCCTGGCGGTCTACAGCTTTTGGCAGTTCTGCGCGGGGCTGAGATGATGGATGATAAGCTGATTCTAAAGAACCGGCTGAAGGAAGCCCGGGGGGAGCGGAAGATCTCCCAGCAGGCGCTGGCGGACATGGTGGGCGTGTCCCGCAACACCATCAGCTCCATTGAGACGGGGCAGTTCAACCCCACGGCGAAGCTGGCGCTGATCCTGTGCATTGCGCTGGATATGAAATTCGAGGAACTGTTCTATTTCTGAACAAAGAATCCAAATATGTACCACATCAGTCTGTAACGCCATTGCGTCGGGGGGCAAATTCCACTATAATTGAAGAAAAGAACACAATGGAAATTGGAGGAATTACCATGAATATGCCTTATATCCCGGCGCAGGAGCCCATCCTTGGCGAGGTGCTCGCCGCCTATGACTTCCCCCAGACCCTTCTGGGCGCTGTGCGCTACGGTCAGGGGCACATCAACGATACCTTCTGCGTGGTCTGCCAAGGGCAGGAGGGGGACGCCGTCCGCTATATTTTGCAGGGGCTGTCCAGCGCCGCTTTCCCCCACCCGGAGGAGCTGATGGAGAATTTCGTGGGCATCACCTCCTACCTGCGGGAGAAGATCGTGGCTGCCGGCGGCGATCCCCTGCGGGAGACCTTGTCCCTGGTCAAGACCAGAGAGGGCAAGGACTTCTACACCGATTCCAACGGCAAGGTGTGGCGTCTGACCCCCTTCATCGAGAACACCGACTGCTTCCAGACGGCTACCCCGGAGCTTTTTGAGGCTTCTGCCCGTGCTTTCGGCAGATTCCAGCGGCTTCTGGGCGGGTATCCTGCTGAGACACTTCACGAGACTATCGTCAAGTTCCACGACACCGAGGACCGCTACGCTAAGTTTGAAGCGGCGGTGGCGGCGGACAAGGTGGGCCGGGTGAAGGATGCCGCTGAGGAGATCCAGTTCGTCCGGGACCGCAAGAACGACTGCTCCGTGGCGCTTCAGGCCCTGCGGGAGGGCAAGCTGCCCCTGCGGGTCACCCACAACGATACCAAGCTGAACAACATCCTGGTTGACCGCACCACCGGCGAGGGAATCTGCGTCATCGATCTGGACACCACCATGCCCGGACTTTCCATGAACGACTTCGGTGATTCCATCCGCTTCGGCGCCAACCACAGCGCCGAGGACGAGAAGGATCTGACCAAGGTGAATTTCGACATCGACCTGTACGAGGTGTTCACCAGAGGGTTCCTTGAGGGTGCTGCGGGGAGCCTGACCCCGGAGGAGCTGGAGTACCTGCCTTGGGGTGCACGGCTGATGACGCTGGAATGCGGCATCCGCTTCCTGACGGACTACCTTGACGGCGACCACTACTTCCGGATCCACCGCCCGGAGCACAATCTGGACCGCTGCCGCACCCAGTTCAAGCTGGTCAAGGACATGGAAGAGCAGTTCGACGCCATGCACGCCGTGGTCAGCAAGTACGCAAAGTGATTTTTTAAGTCAAAGAGGTTCTTGCGTAGAGGTTTACCCAAAGGCGCTGCACCAAAGCCTCCCCTGAGTAAGGGGAGGTGGCAAAAATCTATGATTTTTGACGGAGGGGTTGGCGATTTCCGAACATTCCGAAACACGATCCCTCAGTCACGCTTTTCGCGTGACAGCTCCCTTTACGCAAGGGAGCCGTGGGCGCAGGAACGCCAGAGCGTCTTTCATAGGAAAAGCCGAGAGCATCCGCTCTCGGCTTTTGGCGTGTATGGGGTCAAGTCTCTTCCTGTTTGGAAGAGCGGAAGAACAGGTGGAAGAACAGACGGTAGAGCATGAAGATCCCAAGGGGAATCAACAGCAGAAGCAGCAAAGCCCCGGTCAGCTCCATCAGCAGGAAGAACCCGGCGAGTACCATGCCAAAGACCATCTCCCGGATGCCCAGAGTGCTGCGACAGCGGAGCCAAAGCACCAATTCATAGACTGCGGTGGCGATGGGAATGGAAAAGATGGTGTATCTGGGAGCGCCAAGGTGCCTGCACACCAGAAACATGACCGGTGAAACGGCGATGACAAGAATGGATGCACCCAGCAGGGGCGCCATGTCGAAGGGATCCTCTTGACAGCGCTTTGCCGAGAAGCGGACGAGCCAGCTCTGGGGCGCCATCATGGTGTACAGCCCAAACAGCACCAGCACGATCAGCAGACCATAGCCCATTGCGGCAGTATTCGCATTCAGCATCAGATTTGTGGAGCAATAGGCGATACAGGGAATGGGAGCCAACAGCTTGGCGTAAGTTTTTTGCTTCATGGGATTTCCTCCTTTCGAAATGAAACGGCAGACCAAAGCAAATGTGCATATATTGCCTATATTCATGATAAGATGCGGAATCAAAAATGTCAATAATAAACAACTCTGGCGCAGAAAAATTCGCACGCCAGAGTGCAAGTTCCTCCGCCGGGGAAAAGAACTTGATTTTTGCCGGGGAATTCGGTATATTATTATAGTATTCTATGATAGGCGCAGTAGTATCGCCCTTCTTTTCTGCCCCCGGCAGAGAAAGGAACCGACCTTATGTATAAAATCAAAATTTCCACCGATTCGACATCGGATATCCCCAAGACATTGGCACAGGAACTGAATATTTCCATCCTGCCCCTGACCATCCATGTGCAGGGCAGGGAATATCTGGATGGGGTGGATCTGACCCCGGAGGAATTCTATGACCTGCTGGAGCGCAGCGAGGAGCTGCCCACCACCAGTCAGGTCAGCGCCGCCCGGTATACGGCGCTGTATGAGCAGGTCTGGCAGGAGGGGTACACCCATCTGATCCACACCAGCATCAACTCCAAGGGCTCCGGCACCTATCAGGCCGCCGTGATCTCCCGGCAGATGTTCTTCGAGGAGCATCCCGAAGCGGCGCAGCAGCTCACCATTGAGATCATCGACTCCCAGACCTACTCCATGATCTACGGCTGGGGCGTGGTGGAGGGAGCAAGAGCCGCCCAAAACGGCGCAGACCCCCAGCAGGTCATCGACACCATCACCGAATGGGTCCGCAACGGACGGGGGATGTTCGTGCCCATGAACCTGCGGTTCGTCCGCAAGTCCGGCAGAGTCAGCGCCGCCGCCGCCTTCGTGGGGGATGCCATGGGACTCAAGCCCCTCATCACCTTTGAGGACGGGGCGTCCAAGGTGGTGTCCAAGTTCCGGGGGGACAAGCGTGCCATCAGCGGACTGCTGGACACGGTGAAGAAAGAGCGCAAGCCCGGCACGCCCTACTGCTTGGTCTACGGCAGCAACCCGGAGATCTACGAGAAGCTGAAGCAGACCTGCGAAGAAGAACTGGATCAGCCCCCGGTGCTCAGCTACCCGGTGGGCAACATCATCTCCATCAACACCGGCCCCGATATGATGGCGGTCATTTACAGAAGATGATGAAAACTCCATAAAAACGCAAAAACCCGGCAGGAACCATGCGGTTCCTGCCGGATCTTTTATTCTGCGGTAGCGCCCGCGGAAAGCAAGCAGGCGGCACATTGCTGTGCCGCCTGCTTGCTTAGATTTGGGATCACAGAGGGGAGAAGTCACTTGCGCCGTGCTTGCACAGGGGGCAGATGAAGTCCTCGGGGAGCTCGTCCCCCTCGTAGATATAGCCGCAGATGTCGCACACGAAGCCCTTCTTGTCGGTGTCGGGCTTGGGCTTGACATTGCTCTGGTAGTAGGTATAGGTCATGGTCTCCCGGTCGGACAGGACGGCGCTCTCGGTCACATCACAGATGAACATGGTATGGGTGCCCAGATCCACGGTGTCGATGACCTTGGCAGAGATGAAGCCGTTGGCGTACTTGGTCAGGAAGGGCAGACCGTTGCTGGAGGTGTGGGTGTAGGGGAAAGCGGCGAACTTGTCCGCATCTCTGCCGGACTGGAATCCGAACTGCTGGAACACGGTGAAAGGCGCATCCTGGGACAGGGTGCACACATTCAGCACGCCGGTCTTGGCGATGGTATCGCAGGAATAGTTCCGCTTGTTGATGTTCACGGCGATGCGGAAGGGGGTGTCGGTGAGCTGGGTGACGGTGTTGCAGATGAAGCCGTTGTCCCGGTTGCCGTCGTTGGAGGTGACCACATACAGACCATAGCCGATCTTGAACAGAGCGGTGGGGTCAACCTTGTTTTCCTCCACCAGATCCGCAGCCCGGTAGGAAGCGGTCAGCTCCTGGGCCAGATCCCGGATCTTGCCGGTGGTCTCGTCATTCAGAGCGGAGAGGATGGTCACATGGTTCTTGGCAAAGACCATGTCCTTGGCGCCCTCCAGCGCCTTCTTCATGATCTTGTAGGCCTGAGGTGCCCAAGAGCCGTTCTCGATGAAGGCAACGGTGCGGTTCTGGAAGCTGCGCTCGGTGAGATGGTCGATGAAAGTGCGCATGAAGGGGTAGACATCGGCATTGTAGGTGGTGGTGGCCAGCACCAGCTTGTCATAGCAGAAGGCGGCGCTGACGGCGGCGGACATATCGTCCCGTGCCAGATCGAAGCACTCCACCACAGGGGCGCCGGAACGCTTCAGCTCCTCGCACAGCAGCTCCACGGCGGCCTTGGTGTGACCGTAGACGCTGGTGTAGCAGACGCAGATGCCTTCCTTCTCGGGGCGGTAGCTGGACCAGATGTCATACAGGTTCAGGTAGTAGCCCAGATTCTCGGACAGCACAGGACCATGCAGGGGGCAGATGGCGGCGATATCCAGCCCGGCAGCCTTCTTCAGCACAGCCTGCACCTGCTTGCCGTACTTGCCCACGATGCCGATGAAGTAGCGCCGTGCCTCGTCGGTCCAGTCCTCCTCCACATCCAGAGCGCCGAACTTGCCGAAGCCGTCGGCGGAGAACAGCAGCTTGTCGGCATCGTCATAGGTCATGATGACCTCAGGCCAATGCACCATGGGGGCGTAGACGAAGTGCAGGGTGTGGCGGCCCAGAGACAGGGTATCCCCCTCCAGCACCTCCAGAGTGTGCTCCAGCTTCATGTTGGGGAAGAACTGGTGCATCATCACGAAGGTCTTGCACTGACCCACCACGGTCACATGGGGGTACTTGTTGACAAAAGCCTCGATAGAGCCAGCGTGATCCGGCTCCATGTGCTGCACCACCAGATAGTCGGGGGTGCGGCCGCCCAGCGCTTCTTCCACATTGGAAAGCCACAGGTCAGCCTTGTGCTGATCCACCGTGTCCATCACCGCAATGCGCTGATCTGCGATCACATAGGAGTTGTAGGAAACGCCGTTGGGCACCACATATTGCCCCTCGAACAGATCGACCTCGTGATCGTTGACGCCTACATAGAGGACATCGTCGGTAATATGTTTCATCATCTGGAAATTCCTCCTGAAATCATCTTTGACATGCGCACCGAGTACGCATTTTCTTTATTGTATCATATCCTTTTTTCGTTGCCAATTATCATTCTATACAAAAATATCGAAAGGAGTGGCATAATGACTATGTTCTTCGGTGAAAATGATCGGGCATTTGGGCTAAATGTAAAATCTGTAGATTATTGTCGTAAAATGTTGACTTTTATATGACGCTATGTTACGATTTTGTTACAGATAAATAGAGCTAGTATAGATTTGGATGAATGGCCCAAATGTTTCTACCGTACAGCCACAGGTGCGACTATTAGCCGATTTGCTCCCCACCCCCTTGGGCGCGGGGCGCAGATCCCCATATAGTGGCAGGTTTAAGTGATTAAGCCTGCTTTTTCTTTTTTGTCCGGGGGCTTTTGGTCGATTCGTACAAATCCGGCGGCTCATATTCCGGGAGATCCCGGGCTGCCTTTGGCAGAAATCACATCTGAAAGATCACGGAGGGTTAAACATGAAAAAGATCACCGCTATGCTGCTGGTCGTCTGCCTGATGCTGGGCCTGCTCGCAGGCTGCGCCGGCGGAAACGACGCTGCTGACCCCAGCCAGAATGCCACCGACGGCGCTGCTGCCGCCAAGGACATCAAGGTCGGGTTCATCTTCCTGCACGACGAAAACTCCACCTACGACAAGAACTTCATCGATGCCGCCAAGGAGGCCACCAAGGCTCTGGGCCTGAGCGATGAGCAGGTCGTCTTCAAGACCAATGTGCCCGAGAGCAACGAGTGCTACGAGGCTGCCGCCGATCTGGCGGACCGGGGCTGCAATGTTGTCTTTGCTGACAGCTTCGGTCACGAGCCCTTCATGGCTCAGGCCGCTCAGGAGTTCCCCGAGGTGCAGTTCTGCCACGCCACCGGCACCACCGCTCATACCGCCGGCATCCCCAACTTCCACAATGCCTTCGCCTCCATCTACGAGGGCCGGTATCTGGCGGGTATCGCCGCAGGCATGAAGCTGAACGAAATGATCGAGAAGGGCGAGTTCACCGCCGAGGAAGCCAAGATCGGCTATGTGGGCGCCTTCACCTATGCTGAGGTCATCTCCGGCTACACCTCCTTCTTCCTTGGTGCCCGTTCCGTGTGCCCCAGCGTGACCATGGAAGTCCAGTTCACCGGCAGCTGGTACGACGAGACTGCCGAGAAGGAAGCTGCCAACACCCTGATCAACCGGGGCTGCAAGCTCATCAGCCAGCACGCTGACTCCATGGGCGCCCCCACTGCCTGCGAGACCGCAGGCGTGCCCAATGTCTCCTACAACGGCAGCACCCTGTCTGCCTGCCCCAACACCTTCATCGTGTCCTCCAGCATCAACTGGGTGCCCTACTTCACCTACATGATCGAGTCTGTGATGAACGGCACTGAGATCGCTGCTGACTGGTGCAAGGGCACCGCCGAGAACGCCGTGGTCCTGTCCGAGATCAACGAGCAGGCCGCTGCTGCCGGCACCGTTGAGGCCATCGAGGAGGCTAAGGCAAAGCTGGCATCCGGCGAGATCCATGTGTTCGACACCGCCACCTTCACCGTGGGTGGTCAGAACCTGACCAGCTATCAGGCGGATGTGGACACCGATGCCAACTACACCCCCGACACCGAGGTGATCTCCGACGGCTACTTCCACGAGTCTGAGAAGCGCGCCGCTCCCTACTTCGATCTGCGGATCGACGGCATCACCACGCTGAACGAGGCGTTCGGCTAATCAAGAATTGGATCAGGGCGGGGTTTCGTTCCCCGCCCTTCCTTTTCGTTTCACGGCCCATCCTTCATTCCACCAGATATCAACACGAAACGGAGCGTACACCATGGGATCTGCTGCAATCGAGCTGAAAAACATTACAAAAACATTCGGGAATATCGTTGCCAACAAGGATGTGAACCTGACGGTGAACCGGGGGGAGATCCTGTCCATCTTGGGTGAGAACGGCAGCGGCAAGACCACATTGATGAACATGATCTCGGGCATCTACTTCCCAGATCGCGGTTCCATCTACATCGACGGGCGGGAAGTGGTGATCCGCTCCCCGAAGGATGCCTTCCAGTACGGCATCGGCATGATCCATCAGCACCTGAAGCTGGTGGATGTGTTCTCCGCAGCGGAGAACATCGTACTGGGCTTTCATGAGGAGGGGGGCTTCAACATGAAGCGCTCCGCCCAGCGCATCGCCAAGATCAGCAGCCAGTACGGCTTCGACATCGACCCCAACAAGAAGATCTACGAGATGTCCATCTCGGAAAAGCAGACGGTGGAGATCGTCAAGGTGCTCTACCGCGGGGCGGATATCCTGATCTTGGATGAGCCTACGGCGGTGCTGACGCCCCAAGAGACCCAGAAACTCTTTGCCATCCTGCGCCGGATGCGGGATGATGGCAAAGCCATCATCATCATCACCCATAAGATGCACGAGGTGCTGGAGCTGTCCGACCGGGTCAGTGTCCTGCGCAAGGGCGAATATGTGGGCACCGTCAACACCAGCCAGACCAGCGAGGAAGAGCTGACGGAGATGATGGTGGGCAAGAAGGTGGAACTGAACATCCACCGCAGCCTGCCCAAGGATCCGGTGGACCGGCTGGAGGTGCGCAGCATCAACTGCGTCAGCAGAGACGGGGTGAAGCTGCTCAACGATGTGTCCTTCACCGTGCGCTCCGGGGAGATCCTGGGCATCGCCGGCATCGCCGGCAGCGGCCAGCGGGAACTGCTGGAGGCCATCGCCGGACTGCAGCACTTGGAAAGCGGCGAGATCCTCTACCACGACCCCAAGAGCGGCAGAACCGAGCAGCTCCGGGACAAGACCCCTCTGCAGATCCGGGAACTGGGCGTGCGGCTCTCCTTCGTGCCCGAGGATCGTCTGGGCATGGGTCTGGTGGGCAACATGGACATCGTGGACAACATGATGCTGCGCAGCTACCGCAAGGGCAAGTCCTTCTTCTTGGAGCGCAAGGCCCCCAGAGATCTGGCAGACCGGATCATTGAACAGCTGGAGGTCGCCACCCCCGACGCCAACACCCCGGTGCGCCGTCTGTCCGGCGGCAATGTGCAGAAGGTGCTGGTGGGCAGAGAGATCGCCGCAGCCCCCACGGTGCTGATGGTGGCGTACCCTGTCCGGGGACTGGACATCAACTCCTCGTACATGATCTACAACCTGCTGAACCAGCAGAAGGAAAGCGGCGTCGCCATCATCTTCGTGGGCGAGGATCTGGATGTGCTGATGGAGCTGTGCGACCGGGTGATGGTCATCGGCTCCGGCAGGATCACAGGCACGGTGGACGCCCGCACCGCAACCAAAGAACAGATCGGCCGTCTGATGACCGGCTCGGCCAGAGGTGAGGAACATGAGTAAAAAGAACACACAAATCAAAGAACCCCTGTTCCATATCGTCAAGCGCAGCACCATGATCTGGTGGAAGGCGTGGACGGTGCGGGTGCTGGCGGTGCTGGCGGCGCTGGTGGTCTGCGCCCTCATCACCGTGGTGCTCACCGGGGAGAACCCCATCGGGGTCTATGTCACCATGGTGGACGGTGCCTTCGGCACCAAGCGCCGGGTCTGGGGACTGATGCAGAATGTGGCGATGCTGCTGTGCATCTCTCTGGCGGTGACCCCGGCCTTCAAGATGCGCTTCTGGAACATCGGCGCTGAGGGTCAGGTGCTGGTGGGCGGACTTGCCACGGCGGCCTGCATGATCCTCTTTGGGGATCGGCTCCATCCGGCGGCGCTGTTTGCCCTGATGATCGTGGCCAGCATCGTGGGCGGCGCAGTGTGGGCGGTGATCCCTGCTTACTTCCGCGCCAAGTGGAACACCAACGAGACGCTGTTCACGCTGATGATGAACTACATCGCCATCCAGCTGGTGTCCTACTTCACCTACCAATGGTCGGTGCCCAAGGGCTCCGGTCAGATCGGCGTCATCAACGGCGCCAGCAAGGCGGGCTGGATGCCCTCTGTGCTGGGGCACCCCTATCTGCTGAATATCCTCATCGTGGTGGGGCTGACCATCGCCATGTATGTCTACCTCAACTACACCAAGCACGGCTATGAGATCGAGGTGGTGGGCGAAAGTGAGAACACCGCCCGCTACATCGGCGTAAACATCAAGAAGGTCATCATCCGCACCATGATCATCTCCGGCGGACTGTGCGGCATCAGCGGACTGCTGCTGGTCAGCGGCACCGACCACACCCTGACCCGGGATCTGGCGGCGGGCAGAGGATTCACCGCCATCATGGTGTCTTGGCTTGCCAAGTTCAATCCCTTCTACATGGTGCTGACCTCGTTCTTGATCGTATTCCTGCAAAAGGGAGCGGTGGAGATCTCCACCATCTACAGTTTGAATGCTTCCTTCTCGGACATTCTGACGGGCATCATCATTTTCTTCATCATCGGCAGCGAATTCTTTGTCAATTACAGCATCAAGTTCCGTGAAAAGGAGGGCGCAAAGGTATGCTGACTGCGTTTATCCAGAGAGCCGTGGTTCAGGGCATCCCCCTGCTGTTCGGCTCCACTGGTGAGATCATCACCGAAAAATCCGGCAACCTGAATCTGGGTATCCCCGGCATCATGTATGTGGGCGGTATCTGCGGCGTCATCGGCGCCTTCCTGTACGAGCGGTCGGTGCCCGCCGGAGCGGCGGTGAACCCCTTCCTTGCGGTGCTGATCCCGCTGGTGTGCTGCATGATCGGCTCGCTGCTGGTGGGTCTGATCTATGGATTTCTGACCATCACCCTCCGGGCCAACCAGAATGTGACGGGTCTGGCGCTGACCACCTTCGGCGTGGGCTTCGGCAATTTCTTCGGCGGCTCTCTCATCAAGCTGGTGCACAGCGATATGCCATCCATTGCCCTGACCGCCACCAGCAACTGCTTCCGCACCCGGCTGCCCTTTGCCGACGATCTGGGCTGGTTCGGGGAGATCTTCCTGTCTTACAGCTTCCTTGCCTATACCGCCATCTTCTTGGCGCTGGCGGCCAGCTTTATCCTCAACCGCACCCGGCTGGGACTCCAGCTCCGGGCGGTGGGCGAAAGCCCCACCACGGCGGATGCAGCGGGCATCAATGTGGGAGCTTATAAGTATGCCGCCACCTGCATCGGCAGCGTCATCGCCGGTATGGGCGGACTGTACTATGTGATGGACTACGCCAACGGCGTGTGGTCCAACGACGGCTTCGGCGACCGGGGCTGGCTGGCCATTGCGCTGGTCATCTTCGCCGTGTGGAAGCCCAACATGAGCATCCTCGGCTCCATCGTGTTCGGCGGACTGTTCATTGTCCACAATTACATCCCCAATTTGGGGGTCGCCACCCAAGAGCTGTTCAAAATGCTGCCCTATGTGGTCACCATCGTGGTGCTGCTGGTGGTGAGCATGAGAAAGAAGCGGGAGAGCCAGCCCCCCGCCAGTCTGGGAACCTCCTACTTCCGGGAGGAACGATGAACCATATAAAAAACTGCCCTGATCGTCAGGGCAGTTTTTTTATGCGCCTATATCCTTCCGCTCAGTACCGTAAAAAGCCGTCCCTTGCAGCCAAGGGACGGCTTTGACATTATGAATATGCGGTAGGGGATCAGATCTCGTACCACTTGATCTCGTTGGCGGCGAGATCCAAGGGGAAGGAACCGGTATCGGTGAACACGGTGGTATGCTGAGGCTCGTAGGTGTTGTTGACCACGCAGTATTTGCCGTTCTTGACAAAGGCGTGGACTTCCACATTGTAGTTGGTGGAGAACCACTTGTTCAGATCTTCCTCGCTGTGGGATGCCCACAGGATCGCACGGTACAGCACACGGCTGTTGGCGAAGGAGTAGGGCAGGCCCGAGATATAGACGCTGCGGCCGTCGCCGAACTCGTTGACTGCCATCTGGACTTCCTTATCCTTCTGGCACAGGATCTGGGCATCGGGCAGGGCGTAGATGCTCTTCTTGCCCTCGCCGAAGTCAACACCATGAGCGGTATCCTCCAGAATGAAGTGACCGCCCTGCTCAGTCCAGTTGTACTTGTCGTAGTTCAGGGTGAAGCCGGTCTCCTTCTCCACACCCAGCACATTGCTCAGCTGGAGGTAGTGGCCCTGATACTGGTGACCGGTGGGCTCACCAACGCCGATGAAGCCGCCGCCACGGTGGACAAAGCCGCGGATGGCAGAGGAGATGGTGGGATCTTCCCACTCAGCGCCGCCGGTGTGGGCGGTGTCGCCGTCACCCACATTGATGATGACATCGATGGAGTCGAGAATAGAGGGATCTTTGCGGATATCATCGAAGGAGATGAACTTCACATCGAAGGGAGCGCCGGAGAGAGCCTCGATGATACCGGCGTAGGAGTAGTTCTGCTTCTGGTACA
Source organism: uncultured Clostridia bacterium (assembly GCA_937890525.1). GTDB lineage: Bacteria > Bacillota > Clostridia > Oscillospirales > Oscillospiraceae > Faecousia. The sequence goes on from CALADI010000044.1 coordinate 22,855, forward strand.
GAGCGTGGTGCACCATGTGGCAGCCCCAAGCACGCATCTTGCCCCAGCAGTTCAGCACAGCCACGGTCTTGACGCAGTAGGGGGTGGTGCCCTTGATGTTGTCGTACAGCTCCCGGAACTCGTTGCACACCGATTCGATGTAGTCGATGAAGTCGGGGAACTGGAGCGCCAGCTTCAGATATCCGCCGTAGCCGATGCGGTCGATGGGCTTGCGCAGGATGGCACGCCGGGCGGTGACCCAGTTCTCCTTGGCTTCCTTCACGGGATCGCCGCCTTCGTGGAAGGTGTCGGGGAAGAAGTAGGGCAGGAACCGGCCCTCGGTGTACTTGACGCCGGGAATGTCGGAGATCAGGCGCAGGGTGCTGCCGTTGCCCACAGAGCCCACCACGGCGTCCATGCCGATGGACTTCCACTCGTCCATAAAGGGCTCCATGCCGATCCAGTGGTCGCCCAGGAACATCATGGCTTCCTTGCCCAGCTCGTGGGTGATGTCCACCATCTCCTTGGCCAGCTTTGCCACCTCGCGGCGCTGGAAGGCCTGGAAATCCTTGAACTCCTTGGAGGGCACCCGGTACTGGTTGTTGTAGTAGCCCTGATCCACGATGAACTCGGGACGGAACTTGTAGCCAACTTCCTGCTCGAACTGCTCCAGAATGTAGGGAGATACGGAAGCGGAGTAGCCGTACCAGTCCACGAACTTCTCCCGCTTCAGCTCGTCGAACATCAGGGTGAACTGGTGGAAGAAGGTGGTGTAGCGGATCACATTGACATAGGGATGCTCGGCGATGAACTTGCGCAGCCGCTCCATGGTGTACTTGTGGGTCTTGGGCTGGCGCACATCAAAGGTGATCTGATGCTCGAAGTTCTGCCAGTTGTTGGTGACAGCGTTGTACATATGCACCGGATCCCAGATCAGATAGGCGAGGAATGCCACGGTGTACTCGTGGAAGGGCTGAGCCTTATCCACCACCACACAGCCGGTGGTTTCGTCATAGTGCCAGTCGTCGGTGCTGACCACCTGAGCGCAGGTGCGGTCCATGACCTCCCACCAGCGCTTGATGTCGTCCCGGGTGTTGACCTCCATCAGTTCCGGGGAGATGCCCTCCATCAGCTTGATGGAGAGGGTGCTGCCGGTGGCAGTACGGAAGCCCGTCATGATATAGCACTGCTGGACCTCATCGGGGTTGGCCTTGGCCCAAGCGTTGTCCTTACGGGTGGTGTAGTAGGTGGAGTAGATCTTGGCATCCTGGTTTTGCAGCTCGGCGGGGAAGTCGGTGCCGTCGCAGTCACGGATGGCATCTGCGCCCCAGCGCTTCATGATTTCCAGAGTCTCGGGAACCACATCCAGATCGGTAGGGATGGTGACCCGGCCATAATTCTTGTTCTGCATAGTATTCTCCTTGAAAAGATGAGATTATTGGAAGGGTTTGTTGTACAGGTACAGGGCGAGGATCAGGGAGGCTACGCCGCCCAGCATCAAGCCCAGCCCCTTGAGCTGACCGGTCATCTTCCAGCCGACGAAAACCAGAACCAGACCCAGCAGGAATGCCAGCGAGATCAGACTGATCCGCAGGGCGGGATGATCTTTCAAAAACTGTTGCATGATTTCACCTTAACCTTTCAGACCGCCGACGGTCATGCCCTTGGTCAGATTCTTCTGGACGCAGATGTAAAGGATCAGGGTGGGCAGCATGACCAGCACCAGACCGGCGTACATGGGTCCGTAGTTGGCGGCGGACTGCTGCGCCTGCATCAGATTCAGCAGACCCACAGGCAGCGTCTTGGCGGCTTTGGCGGAGTTCATCAAGGTCATGGAGATGATGTACTCGTTCCAGAAGGACAGGAAGTTGAACAGGATCACCGTGACGATGGAGGGCTTCGCCATGGGGAAAATGACCTGGATCATGGTCTTGTTGTACCCGGCGCCGTCGATATAGGCGGCCTCCTCGAAATCGTGGGGCAGGGTTGCAAAGTAGCCGCTGAGCAGATAGATGGTAAAGGGCAGCGCCGTGGCGGCGTAGACCAGTGCCAGCACCGTCAGATTGTTCTGGAGGAAGGTCGCTCCCAGCACTTTCTTCAGCCACACATCCCCGTCACGCAGCATCAGGAAGATGGGCACAACGATGTAGTTCACATTGATGAACAGGCCGGCCATGAAGGCGGTGTTCAGGAACTTGGAGCCCCGGAACTGGAAGCGGGACAGGCAGTAGGACGCGGGCAGCGCCACCACCAGCAAAATGGCCAGCGCCAGCACCGTGACATACACGGAGTTGAGCATGTACTCGCCCATCTTTGCCGTGGTCCATGCTTCCACAAAGTTCTGCCAATGGACAGAGGCAGGCAGGGTCCAGGGGTTGCCGTAGAACTCCACATTTTCCTTGATGGATGCCATGAACACCCATGCCACGGGCACCAGAATGGACACCGCCAGCAAAATCAGCACGAAGTAGATGAAAAACTTATACAGCTTATCTCCGGAGGAAGAAGTTTTGAATTGATTCATGTTGCACCCTCCTTAGAATTCCAGAACTTCCCGCTTGGTGGCCTTGTTCACCAGTGCGGACAGGGCGAAGGAGAACAGGAAGATCACCACGCCGATGGCCATGGAGTAGCCGTACAGACCGGCATCCTTCTGACCGTACATATAGCCCAGCGCCACTTCCGAAGCGCCGTTGGGGCCGCCTGCGGTCATCGCCTTGACGAACAGGAACGCCATGTTGATGGTGGAGATGATGAAGAAGGTCAGCGTGGTGCGGATGTTGGTCCAGATCAGGGGAAGGGTGATCTGGAAGAACTGGGTCACACGGCCTGCACCGTCCAGCCCGGCGCTCTCGTACAGGCTCTGGGGGACGCTGGACATGGACGCCATGTACATGACCATGTAGTAGCCGATGGCCTGCCAGACCATGGCGATGATGATACTGACCATGACCAGCTTCTCGCCCTTCCACAATATGGGATCGGTCATGTTGGTGAAGAAGCCGATGATGCTGTTGAGCATACCGTTCTCGGGCTTGTAGATGGCAGAGAAAATACCGGAAATAACAACAATGGACAGGATGTTGGGGATGTAGAACACCACCCGGAAGAAACTCTGTCCCTTGATCTTTTCACGAGTCAGAATGGCGGCGAACAGCACCGCAAAGCCGAAGGTGATGACGGTGACCACCACCACCAGCAAAATGGTATTCTGCATGGAACGGATGAACTGGGCATCCTTCAGCAGCAGGGCAAAGTTGTTCAGCCCCACGAAGGTCTCCTCGGGGGAGTAGGCGCCCCTCTGGAACAGGGACATACGGAAAACATTAAATGTAGGCAGAATCATGAACACGGTGAACAGGATCACCGCGGGAGCGACGCATAGCGTGATAAAACCGCCGCGCCCCATGCTCTTTTTCATATCAATGTCGCTCCTTTCTCAAATTAGAGTTCTAAGTTTCAGAAGAAAAGGGATCTGACGGTCGGATTTTTAACATGCCGATCAGATCCCTATCGTGCTATCCCGGAAATTCCGGCAGCGCCGGAGGGCAGCTGCCGGAATCGGGAAGCGATATCTTATTACTTCAGGTTCTCACGCATCTGGTCGTTGACGGACTTGATGTTCTCGCGCCACTGATCAGCAGTCAGCTCACCGGAAACCAGAGAGTTGATGGGATCGAAGAACACGGTGGCGACCTCAACACCGGGGATGGCGTTGAAAGCAGCGAAGTTGCCCATAGCGGACTTAGCACCGTTGTCGTAGATGGAGTAGAACATCTTGTTGTCGCCTTCCAGCTTGTCGGCAACACCCAGCACAGGCTGGATAGCGGGAGCGGGCTCGCCCTTCTCGTTCTTGGCGTTGGCGAAGATCTCGCAAGCGGTGTCGGAGTACAGGAATGCGATGAACTGCTTGGCAGCGTCGATGTTCTCAGCACCGGCGGGGATCCAAGCCTGCTCGAACCAGCAGTAGGAGTAGCCGTCGCCGCCATCCTTGGCTGCGGGCAGAGCGGTCATGCCCCACTTGAAGCCGTCAGCACGGGGAGCCTGAGCCATCTCGCCGATGACCCAAGTGCCGTTGGGCATGAACAGAGCCTTGTTGTCCAGAACCAGCTGCTGGTTCTGAGTGAAGTCCTGATTGTTGGCCTGAGCGGGGGTGATGGGGTTGGTGTAGGTAGCCAGCTTGCCCAGGATCTCGAAGCAGGTCTTAGCCTCTTCGGTGTCCCAAACGCCCTCGGCATAGTGGGTGGCGTTGTCGAAGAACTCGGGGCCGCCCACGGAGTACATCAGAGCGTACAGGAAAGCGTCGAAGTAGCCGGCGGTGGGGTAGGTGAACAGGGAGATGCCCTCAGCCTTGGCCTTCTCGCCCAGCTCCCACATCTCGTCCCAAGTGGTGGGAACGGTCCAGCCCTTTTCCTCAAACAGGCCGGCGTTGTAGAACAGGCCGCAGGGGCTGTAGAACATGGGGGCCAGGTAGGTCTTGCCGTCGCCGTAGGGGTTGGTCAGAGAGGTCTCGGTGAAACCGGGCAGCAGCTTCTCGGAAACCAGCTTGTCCTCACCGGGAACGGTCATGGACAGCACATCGGTGATGTCAGCGATGTTGTTGTCCTTGATGAACTGCTCGGTCAGACCGGCGGGACGGCCGGTGGCCAGATGGATCACATCGGGGAACTCGCCGCCCTGCATAGCAGGTCCGATGACATCCTCCAGAGCCTTGTCGGTGGTCAGCTCCACCTTGATGCCGGTCTGCTCCTCGAAAGCCTTGGCCACATCGGCCCAGCACTGGGTGCCGTAGGCAGTCTCGATGGCAGCGACCTTGATGGTCACATCCTGAGCGACAGTGGGCTCAGCAGCGCCGGTGGTCTCGCCGGCGGGAGCCGTGGTCTCGGTGTTGCCGGTGCTGCCGCAGCCGGCCAGCAGAGCCAGCAGCATGGCAGCCGCCAGGGTCAGACTGATAAGTCTTTTCATTTTATTACCTCCAAATAATATTGCATTCAAGGGGCGTGCGCCCCATGTTGCCGAATGGAATGCCCCGGACAGGGGGGGAGAAAATTGTGCAATAAGCACAATGCGGGGGCGGGACGCTGCGGAGTTTATCAGCAACTCGCCCTGTGACCTTAGTATACAGCAACCCTTGGGGAAAAACTTTCATAAAAGTAACGCAAATCCGATAATTTTATACCATTAGGCACTATTCTTTCAAATGCAACGGCAAGAATGTACGCAAGGGCGGAAAACGGGGCCGTGAATTTTGTGCAAGGTGCATACGCTCCGGGGCGGCGTAGATGCTTGCATTCCCCGGGTTTCTTTAGTATGATACCATTAGAAGGATCAAAGAGCAAAGGAGACGCCATTTCTATGAGAACAGAAGACGATCTGCCCCGTAATCCTCCGTCGGCGATCCCGGTGGATAATCTCGTATTTCAGCAGCTTCCGCCCGGCTATCACTTCAGGACGCACCTGCATCATACGGCGGAGCTGTTTGTCTGCACCGCCGGTCAGGTGGTGGTGACGATCCTTGGCAGCGACATTCTGGTGACGGAAGGGGAGTTCTTCCTCTACTTCCCGGACATCCCCCATTCCATCACCGTCACCGGCACCCAGACATTCTGTGCCATCCAGATGCACTTTCACAGCCGCCCCTTCATCGAAGAAGCGGATCCGTCCATGGAGGGGGGATCCGCCTTTGCCGTGGAGCTGCTGCTGCGCCGGCGCAAGTATCTGCGGGGCGTGGCCACAGAGCAGCTGGTGGCGTGTATGAAAGGGGTGCATCAGGAACTGTGGAACCGGCAGCCGGATGCCCGTGGGATGATTGGGTTGTATTTAGCGCAGCTTGGGGTGCTGCTGTCCCGGGAGTTGGCGGAAGCCAGTTCCTCCGGCACCATCCATCAGAACCGCTATCTCCTCGGCGCATCCCGATTCATCAGCGAGAATTATATGAAGAAACTGTCGGTGCAGGATGTGGCGGACGCTGTGGGCATTTCTCCCCGGTATCTGACCAAGCTGTTCCATGAGAATTTCGATCTGGGCGTGTCGGCTTACATCACCCAGGTGCGGGTGAGCAAGGCCATCGACTTCATGTATTCCAATCCCGGCTATCCCCTGACCAAGCTGGCGCTGGATATGGGGTTCAGTTCCCAGCAGCATTTCTCCAAGGTGTTCAAGGAGAAGATGACCGTATCCCCCAAGCGCTATTTCTCCCTCCAGCGGGACAATATTTGAATCCATGCGGGCAAGGCTCCGCTCCCCGGCTGCCAAAAGGCGGTGGGGGAGCGGAGCCTTGTGTTATTCTTTGGGACGGTCGGCGGGGGGGTAGACCATGTGGTAATACTCCTTGGGGGTCAGACCGTATTCCTGCTTGAAGGCCCGGAAGAAGTGGTTGTAGCCCCCGAACCCGCCCATGCGGTAGACCTCGGTGATGGAGTAGCCCTGCTCGATATAGGTGCGGCACAGATCCAGCCGGGCCTTGATGATGTACTGGTGGATGGTCAGCCCGCACCGGCGCTTGAACAGCCGGATCAGATGGTTGCGGCTGACGAAGAACTCCCGCTCCAGCTGCTCCAAGGTCAGATCCTCGGTGAGGTGGGAGTGGATATAGCGGAACACCTCGTCAATGGCCAGATGCCCGGAGCGCTGGACGCCGTACAGATCCGACATGACGCAGGTGCGCAGCACCAGCGCCAGAAACATCTTCACCGAGCTTTCTTCCAGCAGGTCGGCGGCGTAGCGGTGGGATTCTTGGGGCAGGGAAGCCATCTGGGAGCCAAGGCTCTTGACAAGGGTGAGGATCTGGCTCTGCCCCCGGATGCGAACCACTGGCTCCGGGTTGATGTCGAAACTGGCGGGGATGTCAGTGGCGGGGGTGGAGCATTCCTGTGCCAGCTTCACCGACAGCTCCACCCACAGAGCGCTCAGGGGGAATTTGCCCCCGGTGTACTCCAGGGTGAGGGCCTGCTTGGGCTTGCAGATCAGCATATCGTTGACGCCTACGCTCCAGCGGTTGCTGACCCGTGCCACGCCCCGCAGCACCAGAAGGATGCCGTAACTGGCGCCGGTGGCGATGCGCTGCTGCCCCGGGGCGTCAAATTGGATGGCTTCTGCGGAATACTGCATGGTAGATTCTGCTCCTTTCGTCAATATGCTTAAAAATCCGACACGAATTTGTGCAAAACTATCATACTTCTATCTTATATCAATTTTCGATAATTTTCAAGACATTTTTGCATATGATTTTCCACGAGATGAAATATAATAAATATGAACAAAATGTGTGGAAAACACAGAAAAAATATGAGGAGGCATTTTCAAATGAGCAAAAACGATGGCCAGAATGTCCGCAAGTTCGGCATGCGGGACAAGCTGGGCTACACCCTCGGCGATCTGGGCTGCTGCTGCACCGAGCAGTTCCGCGCCATGTACTTGTCCGTATTCTACACCCTGATCCTTCAGGTCAACCCCTTCCATGTGGGTATCCTGATGCTGGTCACCAAGATCTGGGACGCCGTCAACGATCCCATCATCGGCGCGCTGGTGGACTCCAGCAAGGCAAGAAAGAGCGGTAAGTTCATCCCTTGGATCCGTGCTTTCTCCTTCCCTATGACGGTGCTGTGCATTCTGGGCTTCGTGAATGTGAGCAACTGGGCATACGGTCTGCGTCTTGCCTATATGTTCGTCACCTATGTGCTGTATGAGGCCATCTTCACCTGCGTACAGGTGCCCTACGGCACGCTGTCCAGCGTGATGACCGACGATGTGCGCCACCGCACCGCCCTGTCCCGCTACCGCTCCATGGGCGGCACCATCTTCATGACCGTCATCGTGTTCGTCGGTCCCATGTTCCTGTATGTGGACAACCAGCCTGTTGCCGGCCGCTTCCTGATGCTGGCTGCCATCTTCTCCCTCATCGGCCTGCTGTGCCTGCAGATCACCTGCGTCTGGTGCAAGGAGCGTGTGGAGATCCCCGAGCGCCCCAAGGGTGAGAAGCTCAACTACATCAAGGTCATCAAGCAGATCTCCAAGAACCGTGCCCTGCTGGGCGTCATGCTGTTCAGCTTGATCGGCATGGTGGGCGCATCCATCGTCAACGGTCTGAATACCTATCTGTTCAAGGATTACTTCGGCGATGTCCGGGTGCAGGCGCTGTCCGGCCCGTTGAATGTGGTGTACGCCATCGTCGCATTTGCCATCACCCAGCCCCTTGCCAACAAGCTGGGCAAGAAGGAGTGGTGCTGCATCGGTGCCGGCTTCTCCACGCTGGTGTTTGCCGTGCTGTTCTTCTTCCCGCTGAAGAACCCCATGGTGTTCATTATCATCAACGGCATCTGCTTCATCGGCGCATCCGGCATGCAGGTTCTGGTCTGGGCCATGGTCAATGACTCCATCGACTACCACGAGCTGCAGACCGGCGAGCGCAACGAGGGCATCGTCTACTCCGCTTATTCCTTCTTCCGCAAGATGGCCAACGCCATTTCTGCCGCTATGTCCAGCTTTGCTCTGGGCCTGATCGGCTATGAGGTGGGCGCTGCTGTCCAGAGCGAAGAGGTCATCGCCTCCATCTGGAAGGGCTACACCGGTCTGTATGTGCTGGGCTACGGTCTGGCTGTGGTGGTGCTGGCTTGGCTGTACCCCCTGACCAAGAAGAAGACTGCCGAGATGCTGGAAGAGCTGAAGGCCCGCCGTGCCGCAAAGGTGGTGCAGTAAGCCATGAAAACACTTCAGGTTTCGTTTGAAAACCGGGCAGGGCATACCCTGCGGGGCTTTGCCACTCTGCCCGACGGGGTGGAGCAGGCTCCCTGCGTGCTGCTGCTCCACGGCTTCACCGGCAATGCCTACGGTCACAAGGGTCTGAACACCCGCATCGCCAGAGCGCTGGCGGCTGAGGGTATCGCCTGCGTCCGCTTTGATTTCTACGGCAACGGCGAAAGCGACGGCGAATTCGAGGACATGACCTTCACCGGACTGTACGAGGATACCGAGGATATGTTCGCATGGATGCGCGGCCAGAGCTTTGTGGATCCCGACCGGCTGTATCTGGCGGGGCAGAGCATGGGCGGCTATGTGGCTGCATCCTGCGCCCCCAAGATCGATCCCACCGGACTGCTGCTGCTGTGCCCCGGCGCAGGCATGTGGTTCGGCTGCGCCCAGCGCGCGCAGGCTGTCACCGATATGGGACAGGACTGGGTGGATATGGAAGGACTGAAGTACCAGATGTCCTTCAACTACGACATGGCGGAGCATCCCGTTCCCTTTGAGGAAGCCAAGGGCTATCACGGCCCGGTGTTTATTGTCCGTGCCAGCGACGATCAGCTGGTGGACGAGCGCACCATGATGACCTATGCCCAGTGCTACGATCAGGTGCAGACCATGACCACCGACGGCGGCGGACACAACTTCGCTTCCATCCCCGTGCGTCAGGCGCTGACCAAGGCCATGGCGGAGTTCGTCAAGAGCCACTAAGATCCGAATTAAATCAGAAGATCCGACCTGCGATGTAAGCCGCAGGCCGGATCTTTTCGTCATTTTGGGGTATTTTATAGAGATGGCGTTTGTTTTTTGCTGACTTCGGCAAAATAAGCCTTGGGGCTGACGCCGTATTCCGCCTTGAAGGCACGGTAAAAATTGGCATAGTCCCCGAAGCCGCAGGTCTGGTACACGGTGCCGGGGGCGGCGCCGTCCTCCATCAGCTCCTTTGCCAGCATCAGCCGTCGGAAGATCACATAGCGGTAGACGCTGACCCCCACCCGCCCGGTAAATTCGTGGCTCAGGTGGTATTTGCTCACATAGAATTCGTCTGCGATCCGCTCCAAGGTCAGTTCTTCTTGAAAATGGCTGCCGATGTAGGCCAGCACTTGGCTCACAAGATCCGGCTCGTCCCGTCGGCTGACGGCGGCCCCCCGGACGGCAAGACGGTTGACCTCCACCATGAATTGCAGCAGCAGAGCGTGGCTGTACAGCTCGCCGCCGGGCTTGCCGGCGTAGAACTCCGTGACCAGCTTTTCTAAAAGATCCTGAAGCAGCGCCCGCCGAGCCTTGTCCGGGCGCAGAAGATTGGAGCGGTTGGCAAGCCCCGGAGCGAAGCAGGCGGCAAGATCCGTCTCGCCGCTGCCCAGCCCTGCCAGATATCCCCGGTCGATCCACAGCACGATCCGCTCGTACAGGGAGTCGGCGCTGATCTGGGCTTGGTGCAGTTCTTGGGGGCTGATGAGCAGCAGATCCCCCGGCTCCAGATGGTGGGTGATGCCCTCGATGCGGAAGTCCACATTCCCGCCCAGCAGGAAATAGATCTCATAAAAATCGTGATGGTGCAGCCGGACATTCTCCCCCCGTTTGTCCCGGTAGTGGAACACCTCGAAGCGTTTGTTCTTCATGCTTTGGCGCTGATCGAAGCGCTGTGCTCTGGTGGCCATGGCCATCACCTCCAATACCAATAGATTACAGCAAGAAACGCAATGTGTCAAACAATAAATGTCGTTTTGATTGCGATTTTTATGTGTTATACTGATATCATCAAAACAAAGGAGCGGATGACATGACTCCCTTTCTCAGCAGGGATTTTCTTCTGACCAATCCCACGGCAATTGCGCTGTATCACGACCATGCAGCCCATATGCCCATCTATGACTACCATTGCCACATCGACCCCAAGGATATCTTTGAAGACCGCCGGTTCGACAATCTGACCCGGGTCTGGCTGGAGGGCGACCACTACAAGTGGCGGATCATGCGCTCCAACGGGGTGGATGAGGAATTCATCACCGGGGATGCCCCGGATCGGGAGAAGTTCCAGAAGTTCGCCGAAGCGCTGCCCAGAGCCATCGGCAACCCTATGTACCATTGGTGCCATCTGGAACTGAAGAATTTCTTTGGATACGAGGGAGTCCTGAACGGTCAGACTGCCCAGCAGGTCTGGGATCTGGCGCTGGAGAAGCTGGCACAGCCGGAGTTCAGCGCCCGGAACCTGATCCGCCGGAGCAATGTTGCCATGATCGGCACCACCGACGATCCCTGCAGTGACCTGCACTACCATGACCTGCTGGCGAAGTCCGGTTTTGAGACCAAGGTCTGCCCCAGCTTCCGTCCCGACTCCGCTCTGAACATTCATAAGAGCGGATTTGCCGCCTATATCCGGAAACTGTCGGAAGCTTCCGGGATCTGTATCCGCGGCGCAGCGGATGTGGCACAGGCGCTGTCGGCACGGATCGCCTTCTTTGACACCATGGGCTGCCGGGCAGCGGATCACGGGCTGGACTATGTGATGTACCGGCAGGGCACCATGGAGCAGATCGACCGTGCATTTGCCAAGGCCATGGCAGGGGAGGACCTCTGCGTGGAAGAGGTGGAGATGTACCAGACCTACCTGCTGCTGCACTGCGCCGGGGAATATGCCCGGCGGGGCTGGGTCATGCAGATCCACTTCAGCTGTATGCGAAACCCCAACGAGAAGGCATTTGCCAAGCTGGGCGCCGACAGCGGCTTCGACTGCATGGCGGTCACCGACAGCTGTCAGGCGCTCTACCGGGTGATGAACGCCCTGGAGCGGGAGGACCTGCTGCCCAAGACCATCCTGTACAGCCTGAATCCGGCGGATGACCAATGGATCGACACCCTGCTGGGAGCCTTCCAGAGCAGCCAGATCCCCGGCAAGATCCAGCACGGGTCTGCATGGTGGTTCAACGACAACAAGGTGGGGATGCAGAATCAGCTGACCAGCCTTGCCAATCTGGGCATCCTGGGCAACTTCGTGGGAATGCTGACGGATTCCCGCAGCCTGCTCAGCTACGCAAGACACGAATATTTCCGCCGCATATTGTGCAATCTGATGGGCACATGGGTGGAAAACGGCGAGTACCCGGCAGACATGGAGACGCTGGGCGCTTTGGTTGAAGATATTTGCGCCAACAACGCAAAACGATATTTTGATCTGTAACACATATCACATTCAAGGAGGTTATTGCAAATGCCAATGCAAATGGGTTTTCGCTGGTACGGCGAGGGCAACGACAACATCAAGCTCTCCGACATCAAGCAGATCCCCGGCGTGACCAGCATCGTCTGGGCGCTGCACCACAAGATGCCCGGTGAAGTCTGGGAGATCGACGAGATCGCCGAGGTGAAGAAGCAGCTGGACGAGTACGGCTTCAACATGGATGTGGTGGAGTCGGTCAATGTCCACGATGACATCAAGATCGGTCTGCCCACCAGAGACGGGTATATCGAGAACTACAAGCAGACCATCCGCAACCTGTCCAAGTTCGGCGTGAAGGTCATCTGCTACAACTTCATGCCCATCTTCGACTGGACCCGCTCCAACCTGTTCCACCCGGTGGGAGACGGCTCCACGGCGCTGTATTACGAGAAGAACATGATCCAGGATGACTACAACGCCATGGCCAAGTACATTCTGGACTTCACCGAGAAGTACCATATGTCCTTCCCCGGCTGGGAACCGGAGCGCATGGCAAAGCTGGACGAGCTGTTCAAGGCCTACGAGGGCGTGGATCACGAGAAGCTGTGGGCGAACCTCAAGTACTTCTTGGAAGCCATCATGCCCACCTGCCGGGAGTGCGACATCAAAATGGCCATCCACATGGACGATCCCCCCTGGGATATCTTCGGTCTGCCCCGTCTGCTCATCAATGAGGAGAACATCGACCGCTTCCTGAAGATGGTGGATGACGAATACAACTGTCTGACCCTGTGCTCCGGCTCTCTGAACGCCGATCCCAATAACAATGTGGCAAGCATCGTGCGCAAGCATTGCGACCGCATCGCCTTTGCCCACATCCGCAATGTGAAGCATTTTGAAAACGGGGACTTCTCCGAAGCCAGCCATCGGGACTGCGACGGCGACACCGGCATTCTGGAGATCCTGAAGGCATACCACGACTGCGGCTATGAGGGCTACATCCGTCCCGACCACGGCCGTCACCTGTGGGGCGAAGGCCCCGGCACCGTCCGTCCCGGCTATGGTCTGTATGACCGGGCGCTGGGCATCATGTATATGCTGGGCGTGTGGGATATGCTGGACCGTCTGGACGGCAAAAAGTAAACGGTTTGAATGAACTTTTGGAGGTAATTTATCATGCTGAATCTTCCCTTGAATATTGATTTTTCCGGCAAGGTAGTAGTTGTCACCGGCGCAGGCGGACTGATCTGCGGCGCTATGGCCCGTGCATTTGCCCAGAGCGGCGCTAAGGTTGCGGCGCTGGATCTCAACGAGGATGCCGTCAAGGCGCTGGCCGAGGAGCTGAAGGGCGAGGGCTTCGTCTGCGAGGGCTACAAGGCCAATGTGCTGGATGCAGAAGCGCTGGAGCAGGTGCATCAGGCTGTGCTGAAGGATCTGGGCGAGTGCGACATTCTGGTCAACGGCGCAGGCGGCAACAACCCCCGTGCCACCACCGACAACGAGTATCAGCACGAGGCAAAGCCCGGCGATAAGACTTTCTTCGATCTGGACGCTGCCGGCGTGGACTTCGTGTTCAAGCTGAACTTCCAGGGCACTCTGCTGCCCACGCAGGCCTTCGCCAAGGACATGGTGGGCAAGAAGCATGGCTGCATCCTGAACATCTCCTCCATGAATGCCTACACCCCGCTGACCAAGATCCCCGCTTACTCCGGCGCAAAGGCCGCCATCTCCAACTTCACCCAGTGGCTGGCCACCCACTTTGCAGGCACCAACATCCGCTGCAATGCCATCGCCCCCGGCTTCTTGGTCTCTGCTCAGAACAAGAGCCTGCTGTTCAACGAGGATGGCACCCCCACCGCCCGCTCCGCAAAGATCCTGAACAACACTCCCACCAACCGCTTCGTCGATGCAGACGAGCTGCTGGGCGCAACGCTGTTCCTGTGCGATGACCGTGCTGCTTCCGCCATCACCGGCGTGGTGCTGCCCATCGACTGCGGCTTCGCTGCCTACTCCGGCGTGTAAGGAGGAAGAAACATGGATGTACTGAATCGTTTGGCTCGGGCAGGCGTAGTGCCCGTGGTCGTCCTCGACGATGCCAAGGACGCTGTCCCCACCGCCAACGCCATGGTGGCAGGCGGCATCGATGTGATGGAGATCACTTTCCGCACGGCGGCTGCCGCCGACTCCATCAAGGCCGTTGCCGAAAACTGCCCGGAAATGCTGGTTGGTGCCGGCACCATCTTGAATCTGGAGCAGTGCAAGCTGGCTGTTTCCATGGGCGCCAAGTTCATCGTATCCCCCGGCTTCGATGCAGAAGTGGTGCGCTGGTGCTTGGACAATGGCATCGCGGTTACCCCCGGCTGCGTGACTCCCACCGAGATCACTGCTGCCGTGAACATGGGTCTGAAGGTGGTCAAGTTCTTCCCCGCCAATGTCTACGGCGGTCTGAACGCCATGAAGAACCTGTCTGCTCCCTTCGTGGGGGTGAAGTTCATGCCCACCGGCGGTGTGAATGCCGCCAATGTCCGGGAGTATATGGACGCACCCTTCATCCATGCCGTGGGCGGCAGCTGGGTCTGCCCCAAGGCGGACATTGCCGCCGGGAATTTTGACAAGATCACGGCTCTGTGCGCTGAAGCCCGTCAGGCGGCCTTCGGCTGATCCAAGATAGAAAAGGAGATTCGTTATGGCAAAGATCGTTACCTTCGGCGAGCTGATGCTCCGGCTGCAGCCGTACAACTATGAGCGGTTCGTCCAGTGCGACCATGTGGAATTCACCTTCGGCGGCGGCGAAGCCAATGTGGCGGTTTCTCTGGCGAACTACGGCATGGATGCCGCCTTCGTCACCAAGCTGCCCCAGCACGCCATCGGTCAGGCGGCGGTGAACTCCCTGCGCCGCTACGGCGTGGATACCACCAAGATCGTCCGAGGCGGCGACCGGGTGGGCATCTACTTCAACGAGAAGGGTGCATCCCAGCGTGGCTCCGTGTGCATCTACGACCGTGCCCATTCCGCCATTCAGGAGGCAAGCCCTGCCGATTTCGATTGGGACAGCATCTTTGAGGGAGCTGAGTGGTTCCACTTCACCGGCATCACCCCGGCGCTGGGCGAAAATCTGGTGCAGATCTGCAAGGACGCCTGTAAGGCAGCCAAGGCTCGTGGGATCAAGATCTCCTGCGACCTGAACTACCGGGGCAAGCTGTGGAGCCGGGAGCAGGCCCGTGCTGCCATGACGGAACTGTGCCAGTATGTGGATGTGTGCATCTCCAACGAGGAGGACGCCAAGGACGTGT
>CALADI010000045.1 GCA_937890525.1 uncultured Clostridia bacterium
GGAGCAAGCCGGACAGGAGATCTTCCACGCCTTGCGCTTTCTTCCGCTGATCCTTTTGATCCTGCTGCTCATAGCGGCAGCGGTGCTGTATTTCGTTCTAAAGAAAAAGAAATAGTCCCACCTGAGTAGGGGGGAAGCCCCCCTGCTCAATGGGCATCCTCCAATAAAAGTAAGAAAGGAGCAAAGATAAATGGCAGAAATTAAGGAAACCGAATTTGACGAAAAAGAACTCGATGAATCTGTTTTTGATTCCAAAGATAATGCGATGGCAAATTCCGATTCTGAGCCGAGTCCTTATATTGACCCCTTCTGGGTCGCTCAACTAGAGCAAGAGAAAGCAATTAGGGCACGGAGAGAAGCCAAGCAGCTCAACTCGGTTGATTACAACCGATATCTCAGCGCCATGAAAAGGCACTTGATTATGACCGCCAAGGTAGTCTCCGTGAAAGAGTATGAAAGTGCCATGTGGCTGGTCCTGCTGAGTGACAGCGGCGCTCAGATCCTTATTCCTTTTGCGGATCATTCCACGCTTATCCCGGAGGATCTGTTAGTCGGAAAAACCACGGATCAGTCCATCCTTCGGCGGCAGAGACAGGTCATGCGTAAGTGCATCGGCGCAGTTCTGGAGTTTACCGTGACAAAAGTGATGCCGAATGAGGACAATAGCAAGTTCGTGGTTTTCGGCAACCATCGAGCCGCAGCAAATGCGATCCGTAAGTTTTGGTTTATGACTCCCGGCGACGATGGTGAGTGCAGAACCAAGGTCGGAGATATTATTTCCGCTCAGGTAATCAGCGCCTCCATTGACTCGGTGCTGCTCGCCGCTCACGGTGTCGAGAAGATCCTTCATGTCACCAAAATGACGCACCGTTATATCCCGGATTGCCGTTCGTTCTACAAGACCGGTGACTTGGTGGATGTCATGGTCACGGATATCACGACTGACCAAGACGATGTGGATGTCACTTTGAGTGCATACCTCGCAGAGGAAAAGGATTTTGAGGACCGCAGATATCTGCTCTCTCCCAATTCCGTCTGGGATGCAACGATCACCAGAATCGAGCAGCGGCAGGGAGCTGACGGTGCTTATTACCCCTATGTCGAGGTTTTCCTCGACGATATTTCCTATCCGGGCTATACAAACTCCGTAAAAGTCGGTCAGTTTGATTACCGGGTCGGAGTCAAGTGCAAATTCTATGTTAAGGATGCCTACTTCAACAAGCGTGGCTTTGTCCTCGGCAGTCTGGGCTATCCTGAGATCAAATTCTAATTACTTCATATCTAACCATAGTTCTCTAAATTACACATTTCCAATTTCCAAAAACCGCCTCGGTCAAACGGGGCGGTCCCCAAGAAGAAAACAATCTCTCATTGAGTTCATATAAAAATCTAAAACGGAGGACAACCCTATGAAAAAATATTGGATCCCGGTGAATGTTTGGCAATCCGGCAAGATCTTTAACGGTATGCTGGAAATCCGAAACTGCATTGACGGCGGACTGCTCGCCTTTGTTGGCTTCCTGTTCAGCAGCGTTATTTCGGATGCGTTTTCCATGTCCGGCACAAGCAAGATCACGCTTTATTTCGTGCTTTGCCTTCCGCTTTTTGCGGTCGGGCTGATCGGCGCACAAGGACAGTCCATTTTCTCGTTCCTCGGCAGCTTTTTCCGTTGGGCAAGAAATCACAAGCCGTACCTGTACAACCCTCATGGCAAGGCATACGACAAAACCTACGGAGAGATCTATATGGCTCAGCCCCAATTCCGGGATCGCATTGGTGACTTTGTGGATCGCCTGAAGATCTCCATGCAGGACGACACGGTGTATGTCGAGGGCGAGAACTACCGCTACGCAGAGGATCCCTTGTGGGCATATCTGGACAAGGCAACCACACAAAAGCCGCCACGAGCCGCCCAGAAGCCCACAGAGAAAGATAACGAGCCAACCGAGGAATCGACTGAAGAAGAACAGATGAAGGAGCAGAAAGGCGCTCTCGACCTGTCAGACTTGATTTCTGACCTACAAAACTGAAGGGGAGGAGAAGAAGCATGAAAAGAAAGAAGAAAGCGGCAGACTCCGTAGAAGCCGAGACGAAGAAGCAGACCAAGAAGCAAAAAAAAGAGACTGAGAAAAAAGAAGCCAAGAACAAGAAGCGGCTGGAGGAGATCCATTCTACACAGATGTTCCTTCCTATCGCAGACATCAAAGACGGGATCATCATCACAAAGGATCACCGATTTGTCATGCTGATGGAGTTTGCACCCATCAATTTCTCTCTCCGCACAGAAGAAGAACGGGACAAGATCGCTTCCGCTTTTGGTGCGATCCTCAAAGCATTTCCTCAAAAAATTCAAATCAAAGTGCTTTCCAGAAAAGCCGATGTCACCAAACACATTCAGGTTCTTACGGAACTGATCGATCAGGAGGACTCCGAGGCTTGCCGGATCATGCAGCAGCAGACCATTGACCTGATCCGAAACAATGCCGAGTCCGGCATCAGCAAGAGATTCTTCGTTTCCTTTGAATACTTGTCCGGGGCTGGACTCCACGCTCCCCAGTGGTCAGAGATATGCGACACCATGTACTCCACCGCAAATCGGATCGCATCCATGCTGTCAGTCCCCCCATGCGGCAATGCGCTGCTGTCACCCGTTGGAGACTCTGATGCGGTGCTGGACATCCTTTACAACTGCATCTGCCGCAAGCAGGCAGAGTATGTGCCATGCCTAACGAAATGCAAAACCGTTATCCAGTCTTTTCTGGAGCAGGGGAGAGCCAAACCGGGGCAGTACATTCCCGTTGCAGACTTTCTTGCCCCTATGGAGATTGCCGCTGTCAGCCCCAGAGTGCTGAAAATTGACGATAAATACTACATCTTCGGATATATCAATGGCAACTCCTACGACACCGCCTGCGTCGCTGGGTGGGTCACAGGCTATCTGAATTTGGGAGCCGGAATCGATGTTGACATTTTCATCTCCAAAGAGAACCCGGAAGCGATTCAGAACAAGCAAGTCTATATGCGTAGATTCAATAACATTCGGCTTGCATCTGCGGACTCCTCCAATGCTGATGTAGACGATCTGGCAAAACAAGTCCAGTCCGGCGATTACATCCGACAGCAAATGTCCAATCGAGAGGAGTTCTGTTATTTTTCCATCCTCCTTACGATTACGGCAGACTCGGAAGAAGAACTGAAAGACCGCATGCGCCATGTGCGGACCAGTATTATTACCCAAGGTCAAATGATCCAGTTTATCTCTTTCATGCAAGAGGAAGCCTTCCTGTCCGCTCTGCCGCTATGCAATCCAAGCAAGTACATTACAAAGAATGGACGCAGAAACGCAGTCACCTGTGACCTCGGTTCCATTTATCCGTTTACCTCCTACGAGCTAAACGATACAGGAGGAATCCTTCTGGGCAACAATCTGGAAAACTACTCACCTGTTTTTGTAAACGCCTTTGATAAGAGCATCTACGAGAACGCAAATACCGCAATTATGGGTTCTTCTGGTAATGGCAAGACCTATCTATCTCAGCTTATCATGCTGCGGCTTCGCCAGCAGCGGGTCAAGACCATTGTGATCGCCCCCATCAAGGGACATGAGTACCGTCGGAGCTGTACCGCAGTTGACGGCGAGTACATTCCATTTTCTCCGGGCTTGAACAATGTAATCAATATCATGGAGATCCGAAAAGTAGATCACACGGTAAACAACCTGATCGACGGAAACACCGATGTGAAGTCTCAGCTATCGGAAAAGATCCCGGTCATCCAGGGCTTCATTTCCTTGATCTGCCCCAACATGACCGCCACGGAGGTCAACGCCCTCCACGATGCCATTACAAAGACCTATGCAGAATTTGGCATCACGACCAGAAACAAGTCTCTCATAGACCCCAAGGACCCCTCCCGGTATAAAAAGATGCCTATCCTATCAGACCTCTACACCCAACTCCGGCAGAACAGAGCGTCCCTGCGGATCGCAGATGCCCTCTCACCCTATGTTCGGGATACCATCAAGTGCTTTAACGGTCAGACCAATGTGGACCTTACAGCCATGTCTACGGTGCTTGATCTGTCTGGAATGAAGGATAGCACCAAGCAAGAAAATGTAGCGGATCTTCGGACGCTGGCAATGTATATCGCCGTCAATTTCGTCTACGACATTTTGCAGGAGGATCGCACCGAGCGGAAGGCAGTTCTCTTTGACGAGATCTGGCAGCTTATCGGATCCGGCGCTAACCGTTTTTCCGCAGGGTTCATTCTTGAGATCGCCAAGACAGTTCGATCCTTGAACACTATGGCGATCTTCACGACTCAGGATATTTCTGACTTCTTTGCCTTGGAGCAAGGCAAGTATGGCAAGGGCATCCTGAACAACTGCAAGATCAAATTTGTGTTTGGCATCAGCCTGAAGGAAGAACTGGAGCGGATCGTCCGGGAACTGAGTTTGTCCGATTCGGAGCGGCAGGACATTCTGGAATTTCAGCGGGGCGAGGCGCTGCTGATCGCCAATCGAAACCACATAAAAGTCAAAGTCAAGGCATCCGACTATGAGGATATGATATGCACCTCGGACCCGGATAGTCTGCGGAAGTATTATCTGGATGGCATCGCACAGAATGCCGAGTCAGACGAAGAAGGGGAGCCATAATTATGTTTTCTTTGAATCCCACTGAAAATATTTTGGATTTTGTTAGGGAGTTCGGCGTAGTGCAATATCGGCATATCTACCGATTTTTTTACAGCATTTATGACGAGCGGACACGAGATTTCATTGACGATCTGCTCAAGATCAAGCGGTTGAGAATAATCGAAAATGGTACACAGGAAGCAAATTACGAAGATCAGAAGATAAGCTACTGCCGTCATGAAATCCTCCCGCACCGGGATAATATGTCCGTTTATACGGACAATTTCCCGGCGCTGGATGTACTGGCAAGTGTGGGCGCAGCGTCGATCAAGTCCTACGCTCGATTCAAAAATCCGGCAGTTGTGACCTTCACGACCGTGGATAACTGCATCTACGATGTCGCCAGTCTGCTGGAATACAATAGTGGACTTTGGGTGAACACGCTCAACGCCATTGACTATCAGAGAGTATCTATTTTCAATTCCGGCAGCTTGCCGGATACCATTCAGCATATCGCTGTGATCCCTTGCGCCATCAATCCCGGAGCGCCTAAAGATGCGATTGAAAAGCTGTATCTCAACGAATTAAGGAATCACGGTTTTGCGTTGCTGTATCAGTTGAAGCCGAACGGTTCCGTCAAGACCGTCTATACCACGGGACTCCCAGATCCGATAGAACTGTTTTTCCAATCAGAACACCAGATCAAGGAGGAGTAGCCAATGGACAACCACACAAAAAGACCCCCTAAGAAAAGGGGGATGACTCTAAAAGACTTAAAGACATCTGCTGTCCTCGCTAGTAAAAAGTACACCACTGAGGAACTGAGCGCCAACCTTGAAAAGATATCACTGTCCATGGCAGAAGGACAAAACGGAAACGAATACGAAACGGCATTGTGTTATATCGATGATATTCGCCGTCGGGTTTGTAAGCTGCAAGAAAAGAGTATGAAGTTAAATCCCGATGATAGCGCAGTCTGTAAGTCGATCAATCTTCGGCTTTTCAGCTCGGTCATGAAGCTGGAAAAAGAACTCTTTTCCAATGCCACGCTAGTTGGCACGGAGACTTACCCGGAGTTCTTGGAGTCCGTTGCCGACTACCCAGACTCCCCGGTAAAGGTGATTGCAGAGCCGGAAGCCGTCAAGATCCAGATGCCGCTTCTTCACCCTCTGGGGATGTACAGACCCACTCCAGCGACGGATCTGCTCTACACCTGTCTGCTGAGAAATCCGCTTGAACAGTGGGACAGATGGCACGCCTCCATCACTTGTGTCTACCCGGTAAGTGATAGGAACCGGGCACGAGATGCAGACAACTTTTCGATCAAGCGTGTGGTTGACCTGATCGCTTCCGCCCTTCGTTCCTCGGATTTGCCGGGACACTTTTCCTATGATATGCGGGTCGAGTTTTCAAATGCAGTGCCTTGCGGAACCTATATTTTGGTGACGCCGGAGACGGAGGAGCAGGCAGGCAGCCGTTGGTGGGAAGCGGAAACCGACTTCGCAGAGCCGGAAAAACCCGGTGAAACCACCTGATTGGATGCGTTCGCCGGATACCACGGAAAAATGCGGAAATCAAGACTTTTGTCACACTATCACGAAGTGGAAAATGTGACAAAACATGGTTTTTAATGGTTCTTTGCTGAATCCATTTCATAAAGAAAAGTTTGGAAAACACCGTGAAACTTTTGGTACACTTTTCTCAATGCAAAAAATGTACCAAAAGTTTTTGAACAAAAGTTGGCATATACTTTTGTTTTGATTTTACCGATTTTGTTTGAATTAAAAAATGAACCTAAAAAACGAAATTAGATTTTTAAGGACTTGAAGAAAAAATTTCGTCGAACTACGGTAGCGTTCGACCTGCGAAAAGTCGCAATTTCAAATTCATGCAGAAAGTTTGGATTTTGACTATGGACATGATAACCCCCAAATTAGCACTAGCAACCTCCCTACCGTTCGGCATTCTCTCAAAACACGCTCTGAATTTATGCCTGATGGACTTCCCGGAAGCGGATGTCATCTGCCCGGAAGCGACTGACTTAGTAGGATATGCAGACCTGCACGAACTGCGTAAGTCTCAGCTCAGAAGAAAGAGATCTTTCTTCAATCAAGGCGCTCAGGTGTGGGAGTCAGATCGAAAAAGAGCGAAAAAGAAAGTAGCCGACTACACAACGATATCACTCACTCAAAACGGCATTGACTACCTCTGTAATCTATGGACTCCCACGGCACATAGCAACAACTCGAACTTGATGACAGCTTTGCTTGAAGCCATGGACAGTAATAAAAAAGATATGTCATTAGCCCTTCTCTCCATGTCAGACCAACTCTACAAAACCATGATGTCTGACGAAACAACGCCAGACGATTTCAGTGAGGACTCACCGAAATATAACTTTTTAGATGCTGTCTCGACAACCTCTCACGCCACCATAGCATCAACGGATTCGTTATCGCCATCTGACCGATACGCTGCCTATTGCCTATCGCTGACGATCTTGGGACTGTACCCTAAGCTGGCAGAAAAGATCACGCCGAACATCAGCAAGTATACACCAAGTACGCTGTATTACAGTTACCGGCTATCCGGCATCAATGCACTGTTCTACCGCTGTGGATATCTTTCGGTGATGGACCGTCGCTACTATGACACTGGCTGGAATCTGGATATGCAGAAAATGACAGACGAACAGCTTGAAAGGCGAATGGCGGAGGAGAAGGTCATGCTGAGTGACTACTGTACTTACACCTTGCGCCATTACTACCACGGCAAACCAGATGCCTATTCATTTCTCAACCCCGACATGACCAGAGAGGAATGGTTAGACAGTCCAGTATTCTACGCTGCCAGAGAGCTGCCTAGCTACAATCAGGTATTCGATTTTACGGATGACGAAACGGATGCAGGTGAGGAAACGGATGACTCGGTCAAAGAGAGTAACCGCCGGGTACTGATGTTTTCCTACCTCGGCTTGTCAATCGGACGAAGGCGAGCCTATGTCATTCACCATGCCCAACGGGCAAGAGAGATATTCAATCGGAGTATTGAAGTTCAAACGATACAAAGTTTGAATGGCGCACTTCAAACTCTGCCGCTGACCAATCGGACATGGATCAAGAGTGTATCGGAAGCCATTATCGCATTTGAGTCTGCCAGACAGTTTGCCGAATATGTGCGAATGGTCAACTCGCAGACCATTCGAGATCAGCAAGCAAAAAGGCGGTCATTACAGGGGACCAAGACTCAGTTCAAAAATGCAAATACCGCTACGAAGTACACAGACCCCTACCGTGCCATCTACATGGTCCCGTTGAACCATTCCGGCGCAGCCCAACTGCGGTTGTTGATGGACGGCGAAGCGGAACTTCAATACCGCTCGATCACCAGCAAGATGCTTGCCTGCAATATGGAGAGATACACACCATCTTTTTACAAGGACTCGATATTCCCAATTTGTGAGCAGACCCCCGAAGGCAAGATCCCGATTTTCGTAGGACACCTGATGGAACTGAATCAGCTCTGCACCCTCTACATGGAGTATGTGCAAGGCAGCATCTTCAAGGTTGCTTGCTTCCCTCAGCAGAGAGAATACTACGCAGCCCTTCTTCCCGGAGTGGAGTTCATCTAACGAACAGCCATCCGCATCGGGGAACCAGGTACTTGACGAAGTGAAACCCGCAGCGAAGCCACCGGCGAAGCCCGGTGTGGAACCAGCAGTGAAACCCGGTGTGAAACTCGATGTGAAACCGACCAGAAAAAAGCACCCCCCGCCCGGAGGGAGAAAGAGAGGGAACCAAAGATGATTAAGAGGCAGGAAACGCAATGTCAAGAAGTAATCGCCTTTCGAGAATTAAACATAAATGTCAGTGGCTATGGACGAGTAGCCAAGCAGGTCATGGCAGACCCCAGTCTGACCATGACGGAGAAGGGCTTGTACTGTTACCTCTGTTCCATGACTGGCGGTGGAGACAGCAGCTATACGAGCAGAACAAATGTTTTGAAAGAACTTGGAATTTCCGAACTTGCCTATGAACAATGCATGGACGGACTGGAAGCAAAGAACATCATCGTCCGTAGTCAGAGCCGCCAAGAATCCGGTGAGCCTGCGGGGATCGTGGGGCTGGTCGAGGTCCCAAAGTGCTACGCAAAAGAGATCTATGCCTCGCCGGATGTGGAATTGGCAGACTACGGCTCCGTGTATGGCTTGGGCTGGGGGCTGATCCCCCGGCTTGTGATGCAGGACACAAGGCTGTCCTTGGAAGCCAGAGCCTTGTACGGATACCTGCAAGCCTACGCTGAGACAAAACGGTGCAGGCTATACGATGACAGCAGGCTTCTCAATGAGCTGGCAGTGACCCGCTGTGGGCTTGAGAGGTACAAGCAAGAGTTGGTCGATGCCGTATATATCGAACGGATCGGAAAACCTCTGAAAATGGTCAAGGCAGAACCTTGAGCGTGACGATCAAAAATAGAGTCTGAATTGGATTGATTCGGAAGGAGAAAAAATCATGGCAGTATGCAGAGTAGAAAAAAGCAAGGATTATACGGTGATGTCAAATTTCCATTTGAAGGACAAGACGATCACCCTCAAGGCAAAGGGGTTGCTTTCCCAGATGTTGTCCTTGCCGGATGACTGGAACTACACGCTGGAAGGGCTTGCCCAAATCAACAAGGAGAAAATCGATGCGATCCGTACTGCCATCCGAGAACTTGAAGCGGCAGGCTACATCCACAGGACCCGTGAGAGAGACGAAAAAGGTCGTCTGGGAGATACGGTCTATGTGATCTACGAGCATCCGCAGCCGCAGGTGAAGGAAGAACCTGAGATGGCTGAACTGGAGCAGGAGGAAGCTGTGGATCCAACATTGGAAAATCCAATGTTGGAAAACCCAATGTTGGAAAATCCAATGTTGGATAATCCAATGTTGGATAATCCAATGTTGGAAAAGCCTACATTGGAAAATCCAATGCAATTAAATACTAAGATATCAAATACTAAGATATCAAATACTAATTCATTCATTCCTTCCTTTCATCCTTCCGCAAAAACCGAGAAAACCAAGCTGTCATTGGTGGACCAGAAGCGAAAGGAAGCGATGACTGCATCACAGATCGATACTTATCGCAATTTGGTTAAGCAGAACATCAGCTACGATCTGCTGATGACCGATGCCCGGTACAGCGACCTGTTGCCGGAGATCGTGGAGCTGATTACCGACACCGTTTCCGGGAGCCGAAAGACCATCCGCATTTCTGGGGCTGACTATCCCTTTGAGCCGGTCAAGTCCCGACTGCTGCACCTGAACGAAAACCACATCGTTTTCGTGATCGACGCTATGCACCGCAACACCACCAAGATCCGCAATATCAAGGCATACCTGCTTACGGCACTTTACAACGCACCTGTCACCATCGACAGCGGTTATACTGCGATGGTCAATCACGATCTGGCATCTGGTGAGAGAAGATAAGAACAACGACCGCAGACGAATCCCGGATGTGGCTGCCGGACTCCGAAGATTGGGGATATGTGACAGCACATGACTGCCATACCCGTGGCACGAGGCAATCGCTCCGGCACACTACGACGAAGGGGAGGAGATCACTTGACCGCAGACACCCATGTACTTGGCGGCGCACTGGCAGGCACAGCCTTTGCGCTATGCACCAATACGCAGCCGTTGCTGATGACAGGCATAGCCGCCGTTGCCGCACTGATCCCGGACATAGACACCTGCACCAGCCGTATGGGGCGGAAGCTATTCCCGGTGAGTCTGGTGCTTCAGGCTACCGTAGGGCACAGGACAGTATTCCACGCTCCGTTGCCATACATCGTGCTGAGTGGCATCCTCACGCTGATCTTTCCCGGATCTGCCGTGTACCTGGCGGCAGGCTTTATCGGGATCCTGAGCCACTTGCTTCTGGATATGCTGACAGTCGAAGGCATTCCGCTTCTGTATCCGCTGCCCGGACGGGTGCATCTGCTCCCGATCCGCACACGGGGACTGGGGGAACTGCTTGTAAGAGCAGTTCTGCTAGTGAGTTTGTTTCTGGCATATAAAAACATTTTGGGGGTATGAACATGAAAACCGAAAAAACCGAGAAAACCAAGAGAATGAAACTGGAACGAATCCTGAACGGCATTGGGCTGGCGGTCTGCATTTTGCTGCTTCCGCTGATGATCTGCAATGCCACGCTGTCCATTAAGGGTTTGCTGAACCCGATGACACCGCCGGACTTCATGGGCTACATCCCCATGATCGTAGGCACGGGCAGTATGGAGCCGACCTTCAGCGAGCGGGATCTTATCATCGACCGCAAGCCTGCCGATGCAGCGGCACTGGAGGAAGGAACCATCGTGTCCTACCGAGCCGGTAGCACCTATGTGTCTCACCGCATTGTGGCGATCGAGCATGATAGCGACGGCAAGGTGATGTATGTGACGCAGGGCGATGCCAACAATGCGGCGGATACCGTCCGGGTCGCTCCTGAGCAGATCGTAGGCGTATACCAGACACGGATCGCAGGCATTGGCTCGATCATGCTGTTCATGCAGACTTCCGTAGGCATGATCGTCTGTGTACTCGTTCCGATGGCGATCCTGTTCCTGTACTGCCTGTACATGGAGCGGCGCAAGTACAAGAAAATGCTTGCGGAGAAGGAAGCCCAGTTGGAAGCATCTCAGTTGTAAAAGTCTGCCACAGGACTTTTCCAATAAAAACGACAAAAGGAGAATCACGAAATGAGAAAAATCAATTTCAAGCGGATTGCCGTGTTCATGCTGATTCTGGCACTGACCGGCACAAGTGCCGTAGGCGGCACACTTGCCCGATACACCAGCGCAACCAGCGGAACGGATACCGCTACTGTTGCAAAGTGGGAGCTGACGCTCAACGATGATAATTTCACGGACAAGGTTGAGGACACTTGGACCTTCGACCTGTTCAAGACCATCAACGCTGCCGACACCACCAGCCCCGAAACCGCTGTTACTGCCGGATACATCGCTCCCGGCACTGGCGGCAGCTTCAAGCTGACCGTTAAGAACACCTCTCAGGTGGACGCTACTTACACCATCCACTTCACGGAAACCAATGCCTCCGGCGTCCCCATGCAGTATAGCCTGGACGGAAAGACTTGGTATGACGATCTCGACCAGATCAACACCAACCGCACGGATCTTGCCATTGAGCGGGAGTCCGGCGTGAAGGAGCAGACGATCTACTGGCGTTGGTGCTTTGACGGCGGCGAGGGCGCACACGCCGGTCAGAGCAACGAGGCGGACACCGCTCTTGGCTCCGCAGCCCAGACCTCTGCACCTACTGTCACCATCCGGGCAGATGTTAGCGCTACTCAGGTAGACTAAGTGACCCGGCAGGGGAGCAATCCGGCTGTGGCAGGGTTGCTCCCCGGAAGTGAATTTGTCCATGCTTTAGCAATCGGCACTTGTGTTAAAGCGTGGGCAAAAGAAGGAGGATAAAATCATGCGAAAGAAAATTTGGTTTACGGCGGCGGTTTTGGTGACCTTATCTGCATCGCTGGCGATGCTTGCAGGAGCGAGGATCGTCAGAACCAACACCGACACCAGCACCAGTCAGGCAACGATGGTACTGGGCGGTCGTGGACAATGGTCCCACATGACGCAGATGGACATATTTGCCGCACTGGAGGACGAGGGCGATGGCAAGCTGATCGCTCCGGGCTGCGAGGGCAGTTACCCATTCACCATTGCAAACACATACACAGAGCCGGTCAGCTTTGTACTGGACATTGCCGATGAAAATACGGTTCAAATTCCCATCCAGTTCCGCTTGCGGATGGATGGCGAGTACATGGCAGGAAATGACGACCATTGGGTTTCGATGTCGGAAATAAAATTGGTTTCCGGCGGCATCCCCGGCAAGTCCGAGAAGGAATTTGAATTGGACTGGAAGTGGGACGGCACGAATGACGCTGCCGACACGGAATCCGGCATATTGGCACAAGGGAACAACGCATCCTATGTGCTGAATATCAGCGTGACGACGGAAAGGTGGGGCGTGAAGTGAAGAATCTAAAAAAGGCAGTTCTCTGTCTGATGGCACTGGCGATCACCATTTCTGTTTCAGTCCCGGTGATTACCCTTGCGAGAAACACCTCTCACACGGAGAAAGCATCTTCCGTGAAAGTAGCCGCCTTTGCTGCCAGTCTGAACGGCTCGGTGTCCGACCTGAGCATTGACTGCAACAAAGGAGAACGGGAAGCAAAATTCCAAGTGGAAGTAAGCAATCGGGAAAACGGTAAGACGGCTCAGACGGATCTTAGCTATGAATTGGTTTTGACCGGGCGGGATCCGCTCCCTTCGGAAGTTAAGATCACCGTAGATGGTCATACGGGGACAGTCAGTGCAGACGGGAGGACGATCACCTTCCGGGACGCAGGCTGGATCTTCCGAGCGGGAAAGACAGCTAACCGACAGCATACCATCTGCTTTGCGGTTGACCTGAACACCCAAGATCACGACCTGCGGCTTGAGAGCCTTTCCATTTCTGCCGTATTCAATCAGACCAGATAAACGAGGTGAAGAAGATTTGAAACGCACACAGCGGTTTGTAGGGCTTCTGACGGCGATTGCCATTCTTGGCACAGTCAGTCTGACAGCCTACGCACACTACCAAGACACCAGAAAGCTGCCTTCTTTTTCCGTAACGATCAACGGCGTTGATGTGCTGGAAGGCATTGAGATCAGCCAAGCTCCGGCAAAGACGACCTACGCTCCCGGAGAGTCCTTTGATCCTACTGGGATGGTCGTTACAGCCCGACTCACGGACGGGAGTCGGCGTACCGTAACGGATTACAGATTTCCCGACGGCACGAAGCTGACTGAAGGGCAGACTTCCATCCGGCTGGAATACAGCCTGAACGGTCATACCGCAACTGCATCCGTGGAAATCTCTGTGCCGTACACCCGCTATGAGATCCGCTACGATCTGGCAGGCGGGGAAGGAAGCAACCCGGAATCGTATACGGCAGCAGACAGCTTCACGCTGAACGCACCGACCCGCACCGGCTTCAGATTCCTTGGCTGGACAGGGTCCTGCGGCACAGAGCCTCAGCTCACCGTTGAGATCCCGGCAGGGACCAGAGGCGACCTGAGCTACACCGCAAACTGGATCCCGGAGGAAACGACTGCTCCCACGGAAACGACTGCCCCAACTGAAACAACGGTTCCATCTGAACCGACGGAAGGAGGAAATAAGCCGTGAAAAAGCTATTTACCCTTGCGGCATCTTTTATGCTGATCGCCATGGTCATTTCCGGCTGTGGAGAGAAAACTGAAGAAAAGCCGGAAAGCCTGTACTACCCCACCGAAGCTGCTCAGACGGAAGAAACAAAGATCGTGACCGGGATGGGACCGGGAGAAACGGTAGTGATTGGCGGGACGGAGCCGACGGAACCCCGCCCGGAAAGCGAAAACATCTTCTGGGACAAGCTCCCCGGCGGCAAATATGAGGGGCGGTTCACCGCCCCCACGCCGGAAACCAAGCAGTTGGATCAAGATCATCAGCCGGAAGGCATGGCAGGCTACGAGTCTTGGATCTCCGAGATGGCGGTTTCCATGCCCGACGACAGTACCATCTGGAGGGAGCCGGTACTTGATCCAAGTGACCCGGAGTACATCGATGACCTGTGCGGCAAATATGGCAACCCGGATTGGACCCCGGAAGGCAAGATCTATGCCAATGACCGCAAGGTATCCATTACCATCCCGGCAAAGGGCGACAAGACCGAGGATGTGACCATCACCTTTGGAGCGATCACCGGGGAGTACAACCAGTATTTGTACCTGAATCCCTCCTGTGACCTTGCAACCACAAAACGCCCCTTCGGCTATTATGTGAAAGGCAATACAAGCGGAGGCAACCGGGTATTTTCCAGAGGGTTGCTGCTGGACTGCGGCGAGACTGGACCTGTATCCGGCTTGGAACCGTTGGAAGAAATGGAGCCTTACCGCCAGCTCGGTCCACGCCCGGTAAACTTCTATATTCCCGGACAGACTTTTGACCAGTTGAAGGTAGCATCTTTTACCGACTACTACGATCCGGGCTTGATGTGGTTCAGCACCACACCGCTCAAGGACGAGTATGCAGAACTCTACTGCCGGGTAGTGGATATGGGCAGATGTACGCTGGTGGCATTGATTAAAATCTGTATTGCCCAGAACCCGGCAAACGGAACCTATTACATTCACCATCTTGAAAACATGGATCTGATGGTGAAGGGATACACCAATACCACCTATTACGACGAGATCGATCCTGAGATGTGGGCAGAAGCCATTGAGCTGACCAAGCAGGCAATCGACGAAGGGGAGTTCTACCCGGAGTACAAGTCCAGAGAGGATCTGGACGAGCAGTTTATGTTTGTGGACTATCTGGATGAAAGCCGAGGATTCTACTTCCAGCATGGACGACCGCTCTTTACAGGGGACTTTGACTACAAATCTTTGGCGATGAAGCGGATCCCGCTTCCTGTACTGGCAGTCACTTTCTCCAACGGTCACTACCGTGGCGGTCCCAATACCGTGTATATCTGTCTGCTGGGCAGAGGCGTTCAGCGGATGGCAATGGACTTCCCGTACCCGGATAGCCATTTCTGGTGCCTGGATAGGCAGTCAATGGACACAGCACTTGATCCATGGCAATGAGACAGAGGTGAGGAACCATGGATAACGAAAAATCCGCAGCCCAAAAGGCTGCGGAAACCGCCAGAGCAGTAGCGGGGGCTGCAAAAGCGGCGACGAAAGCGATTGCCGGTGATGTGGTCGGAGCGGCAAAGGAGTTTATCAAGAATCCGAAGATCCTCTTGGTCATTCTTGCCCCATTCTTGGTGTTGATATTCCTTTTCGTGGGAATAGCAATGATGATAGGAACCGGCATCTGGGCGGCAGCGGAGAATATCACCAGCTCATACAGCGAAAATTACGCTGAGGAGTTGGAAAAAGCCGGAATTGAGAGTGGCGGCTCGGCGTTTTACCTTTACAACAGCGGCAGCGATGTGATGGGGTCAGCCATTGTAGATACCATAAAGGGTGTCTTTACGAGCATCAAAGATCACTTTGTGGACGGCGAAGATGCCACAAATACCGAACATGACCCTGAAGGGAATGGGAAATACAGTTCGCAGGACATGGAAGATACCGTGGAAGCCATTGTCAACGACAAGGCGATGATGGCAGCGGTGCGGACCCGGCTGGACATGATAAAGACCAGAGTCGCCCAACGGGGCGAGCAGATCAAAGAGGTGGCGATGTCACAGTACGAGCCGGAAATCATCGGAAACATGGCGGCGGACATCGCCAGCCGGATCGATGACAACCCCTTTCTGTATGCCGGTATCGGGAATGTGACCTTTGACATTGATACCTCCTGTTTCGAGCTGACGGACTTGCAGGCGCTCAAGATCCTGTGTGCCTACTCCGTCCAGCACGACGCAGACATCACCGAGGTGGATATGTGGGATCTGATGGACTATCTTGGCTGGTACGGCATCTCCAGTACAGATCTCCCCGCAGATCATCTTGTGACAGACTCCATTTACGCACCGGGGGATGTCACCGCCAAGTGGGGCGGTGAGCTTCCCGGCATTTTGGGGACCGGCGATGACCTGACTGCCGACATGACTGCCGGAGTCAATAACGGTGGGACGGTGTACCAGCTATCAGCCCTGAAAGTCCCGTATTGGAGCGGCAGATTCTACCCCCAGTGGTACATTGAGGAACAGGCGGCAATTCGCCAGATGAACGAAAAATACTGGGAATGCGTGGAGTCCGGGAAACCGATCCCACCCGATGTAGTCAAATGGGGCAGACAGGAATCGAAAGACGATCCCTTAACGGGTATCGAGCGGCTTGACAACTACGACCACTACGGACTGATCGACAAACTGTACCGCACCTCCACGGCAAGCATCACGGTCACGCCGACTGAGTTCAATTCCTACACCACGATCCCCCAAGAGCTTCTAGGTGGTGTCTGGCAAGGAATGAAGGACTTGTGGAACACGGCATTTAATAAGCCCGTGGACACCTCAGTGACGGACTCCTTCGGGAACAAGATCGATCAGACCTATATTTCGTACAATTACAGCATCTTAAACGATATCGAGTATCGCTGCAAGCGTGGCTACATCTACTCCATCAAGGACGAATATGGAAACACGCTGGGCAGCCAGCGAGCAAGTGCAGATGGGGAATGGCTCACATTCTCCGGCTTGGAGCCGGGGCAGACCTACTACATCTATGAGGGGACCCCCGCACCGCCTCAGAAACCGAATCCCGACGGATCCATCGAGCAGGTACAGACCCGCACGATCGGAGAAAGCCGTCTGATCTACTACTTTACCACAACGACACCCAAGCCTCGCACGGTGCAGGCGTACAAGCTGGATGTGGAAGTGAATATCACATTCTCGTCCCTGTCTGTTGACCGTCTGATAACCGACACGATAGGCTTATGGAGCGGATCGATGACCAAAGTAGAAGAAACTCCAGAAGGGATATACCAAGAAGGGCAGAAGGGCAACGAGTTGCTGATGTATCAATGGCAGGATACGGCAGTCAACTCCAATGGTGAGGTTCACAATCTGACCTTTCAACGGAAAAACGGATATCAGGCAGAATATTACCGGGATAGCGTCATGGGCTTAGGACAGGCGTTAGGCTTGGCGGTAGATAACCTGTACGCCCCGGGTACTGGCTACGGTCAGAATATCGTTGCTACGGCTTTGAGCGAGTACAATCAGTATGAAGGCACAGGCGGCGCTAAATACTGGCAAGCGTATGCAGATTACAATGGCTGCTATCCGCCGAGTGCGAATACTGCGTGGTGTGTTGCTTTCGTCTACTACTGTGCCTACCAGTGCGGATATCTCAGTCCTGAAGGCGATGGGTGCTTCGGAAGCGAGTGGCAGATCAACTGTGGTACAGTATGGGATTGGTTCAACGAAAGAAAGCAGTTGCAGATCAGTCCCGATTATGTCCCCAAACCCGGTGATTTGATCCTCTACGGCGCAGGAAACCCGGCAAACCCCAGTGAGATCAATCATATTGGCATTGTGGAGGCAGTCACCCCGGAAGGCAAGCTGATGACCATAGAAGGCAACTATGACAACAGATGTTCCCGGAACACCTTTGATGGCTACTCCATCGGAACCGGCGCAGGCGGAAACGGCACGATCATTGCCTATTGTACACCGGCATACCCGAATACCAATGTGGAGAATATGCAATTCGTGCAAACACATAGAGCAGTTTCTCCCAATAAGCAAGCCCGCTTTGTAGGAGATAACAAGGTTCTCCTCGTCGGCATACCGAGAATGACCAGAAAAGAAGCGGATACATTCGTATTGGCATTGCCGGGTATAGACCCAGATTTTTCCAAGGAAACTCGCATACAGGAGCTTATTGAGGCAGCCAAGCAAAATAAGCCGGATCGTGAGTTTGCCGCAAAGTGGAATCAGGCATTGAGCCTAGAAGATGAAAAACTATCTAAGCTGCAAATCAAGTATTCGTCAGAGAATGTGGTTGCCAAGATCCAGCAGGAGGTCATGTTGAACACGGACTTCAACTGGTCCAAGAGCCTGCTTCGCCATGAGATCCTGTGGGCGGTATCGTCCTCTACATCCAATCCCGATGCGGCGGCTGCGGCACTGTCCACCATATCAGATGGTTTGGGCAATAATGCGTCCGACGAGAAGGTATTGAAAGCCTATCAGCAGATGCTTCCCAAGGTATTCCAGAAGCACGGCAAGCTCTTATGGATGGAATACGATGCCAAAACGGTGATCCAGTGGCAGAGATCCTTGCAAGATCTGGTTCCGATGCTCCAAAAAGCATATCTGGATGACAAGGCGAATCATTGAAAGAAGGGAGAGAATCAAGTAGGTGAAAATACAGCTTAATAAGGTGAAAGAGCTGGTCAAAGAATACCATAACAAGCTGCTTCCCACGAGAGAATATAAATTTGTTTTCTGGGGTATTACGATCATTGCTTCCTTGATCGCATGGTATGTGATCGCATGGATCGACACGATGAACGCCTTCGGTTCCGGCTCTTTGCCTGCGATCACAGCCTACTATATTGTCAGTGACGCAAAATTCCCGTTTGGGATCTGGCTCATGACGCTGGTATTTCTGGATTTCGTCATTCTGGCTGCCGTAAAAGCAGTTAAAAGGAAATTGATGGCAGACGATGAAGAAGGTCGGAATTTTGAGATTTCGGATTCCGATGTATACGGCAACAGCCGGGAGATAAACGAGAAGGAACTGAAAACGATCTGTGAGATCAAGGAGCCGATTGACACCACTTACAATATTCTAGGTATGGCTCCCAATTCGGATACCAAGGTGCTTTCCGCCATCCCAAAAGCAATGCCCAACGGCAATGTTGCAGTATTTGGCACACCTGGTTCCGGCAAGACATTCACAGAATGTGAAAACCTTATTGTCCAGTGCATCCGGCGCAGAGAGTCCGTCGTCACCACCGATACCAAAGGTGACTTGTGGGCAAACACCGCAGAATTTGCACGAGACAATGGCTGTGTCGTTCGCAGACTGGATCTGCGGAAGCCGGCTTTCAGCTACGGCTGGCAGGCATTAAAGGAAATGCGGATGGACGGCGAGCGGGCACAGATTTTTGCTACGATAGTCGTTGAAAACTGCAATATCGCAGAAAACTACAAGGGATTTGTCCTGCAACTGCTGAAAGCTGTCTGTCTGTATGTAGAGCGTTCTCCTGCGATAAGCAGCAAAGAGCGGACTTTCGGAACGGTATATCGGATGATTAGCCGAGAAGCAACCTCCTTGAACAGCAAATTTGAAGCTGCCAAAGCTGAGGTTGAGAACCACCCGGAATTGGAACCTGCGTTGGAAGCCTACGGTTCTTTCCAGATGGCGTCTGGACCGTTGGCAGGCAATATTATCAATAACTTGTCTGCCAGCTTGGGCATCATGAGTACAAAGAGCATCCAGAATATGCTGGAGGCGGACGAGATCGATTTGGAACTGCCCGGAAAGACTCCCTGTATCTACTATGTCTCTATGTCGGATCAGACTGACTCCATGAAATTCATCGCATCTCTGTTCTTTTCGTTTCTGTTTCTGGATCTGGTGGACTTGGCAGATGCCCAGCCGGGTCAAAAGCTGAAAGTGCCGTGTACCATCCTTCTGGAAGAAATGGCGCAGGTGAAGATCCCGGATCTGGACAAGAAGCTGTCCACTTGCCGTTCCCGTGGTATTTCCATCGTAATGATCTTACAGACGATTTCTCAGATCAAGAAAGACTATAAGGACGCATGGAGCAATATGCTTGGAGACTGTGCGATCCTCAAGGGGATCGGATTCAACGATATGGATACAGCGGAAGAATTTAGTAAGCGGATCGGAGATGCCACGGTAAAGGTGCAGACGGATCAGCATTCCCGTGTTTTTGCCACTCTGTTTGGCTCGGACAGGTACTCGACCGGCGATGGACGACGGCAGTATCGGTCAGCCAATGATTTGATGAAAATGAAGCCCCGTCACTGCATCATTCTCTGGCAGCACTACGATTCACTTATGACAAGAACCTTTGGCATCGACAGAAACCCTGCCTATCCGTATATGCGCCATATCTTGACGACTACCAAGGTCCCACTGAATGACTACTGTGCCAAGCAGATCATGCGTCAGTTAGAGGAACGCCGGGTAGAAATCATGAATGAATGGATCGAGCAGGGTGGCTCGCCTATGTGGTATGTCCATAACCCGGTTCCAGAGGATCCGGGTCCTGCCTATTCAACGATCCCTCCGCAATTCTTGAGCTATGACGAGATGGAAGAATTGGCTTTGCAATACTCTCAGGATCACCCGGAGATCAATCTGGAATTGGAGCAGCAGCGCAGAGCCGATAAAATTGGTTTCCAGCTAAGGCAAAAGGACGGGGTTCCCAAAATTACGATCCTGAAGCCGATCCGATGGCTGAGTATTTCGCAAACCGAAACTCCGCCACAGCAGCCAACACCGCAGCCAACTCAGGATTCCAGCACTTCGCAAGCTGCGCCTGCCCCGGAGCCGGTAAGCGCACCGCCTAAGCAACAGCCTGCCACGGAGCCGGTAAGCGCACCGCCTAAGCAGCAGCCTGCCCCGGAGCCAGTAAGCGCACCTCCTAAGCAGCAGCCTGCCACAAAGCCGGTAAGCGCACCTCCCAAGCAGCAGCCTGCCACGGAGCCGGTAAGCGCACCTCCTAAGCAGCAGCCTGCCCCGGAGCCGGTAAGCGC
>CALADI010000046.1 GCA_937890525.1 uncultured Clostridia bacterium
ATCGGCGCCGCTGACATGGATCACGGTACACAGTCCCTCCACCTCCTCCAGTCCCTCCAGCCGGACACAGGACAGCCCCAGAGAATTGGGGCGGAAGGGGGAACGGGTGGCAAATACCCCGACCCGGGTATTGCCCCCCAGTCTGGGTGGGCGCACCGTGGGGGACCACCCGGAACGGACGGCTTCGGAAAACTGCCAGATCAGCCACAAGTGGCTGAACCCCTCCATTCCCCGCAGAGCATCGGGGTTGCGGAACTCTGGCTCA
The DNA here is from genome assembly GCA_937890525.1 of uncultured Clostridia bacterium. Lineage (GTDB taxonomy): Bacteria > Bacillota > Clostridia > Oscillospirales > Oscillospiraceae > Faecousia. Next base: position 266 of record CALADI010000046.1, read on the forward strand.
AAGACGATGGTAGAGCGCAGTTCCGATACCAGATTGCTCTGTCTGGGGATCCCGAATTTGGTGGGGAAGTCGCTGCGCATCCGGGCAATGGGGTGTATGGTGATTTCTTGCATATGTATCACATCCTTTTTTCCATCATACCCGAAATGCTGCCGGAATGCAACAGAAAATGGCTGCGGGGAAGATGCCTTCCCCGCAATGGAGGCGGTCATTCGTCTCCGGTGACGGCATTTTTGCGGAACAGGAAAGAAATGCACCACAGCCCCGCCAGTGCCACCAGTCCGTAGACCAGCCGGGAAAGAGTTGCGGTCTGCCCGCCGAAGATCCATGCCACCAGATCAAACTGAAACAGAGCCACCAGCCCCCAGTTGATCGAGCCGACAATGGTCAAGATCAGCGCAATGATATCCATATCTTTGAACCTCCTATCATACACGGTGTGCCCATAGTATCTCCTCTGCGGAAAAGAATATGCGGCGCAGGGAAGAATTGTTGCATTTTTCGCCATTTGAGATTATAATATAGGTCAATGCCATGAATGACGGCGAATACAGGAAGGACGGAAACATCTATGACCACCCTTTATGAAGGCGCATTTGCAAAATTGAATTTAACGCTGGATGTGACCGGCGTGCGGGACGATGGATATCATGATCTGAAAAGCGTGATGCAGACCATCTCCATCCGGGATGACATACAGATCGATGTGGAAACGGGAAAGCCGTGGGAGCTGACCTGCGACAAGGAGGGGATCCCCTGCGACGAGCGCAATCTGGCGTGGAAGGCGGCAGAGGTATTCCAGAGGAGCACCAAGCGGGATCTGGGGGGCGTGGCGATCCACATCACCAAGCGCATCCCCTCTCAGGCCGGGCTGGGCGGCGGCAGTGCAGATGCCGCGGCGGTGCTGCGGGCGCTGAACCGGCATTACGACTACCCCCTCTCCATTATGGCGCTGGCGGAACTGGGCGCTGAGGTGGGCAGCGATGTGCCCTTCTGCGTGCTGGGCGGCACGGCAATGGTAGAGGGCAGAGGAGAGCGCCTGCGGAAGCTGCCGGATATGCCGGAGTGCATTTTCGTGGTGTGCAAGCCCGATTTTTCCATCTCCACCCCGGAACTGTACCGCAAGCTGGACGAGACGGTGATCCCCAAGCACCCGGACAACACCGCCATGGAGCGGGCGATCCTCGCCGGAGACATCGGTCAGGTGGCGGAGCAGATCTACAATGTCTTTGACCCCGTGGTGACCGCGGATCATCTGGAACTGAACTATGTGAAGTCCATCATGAATTCCTACGGTTCGCTGGGACAGCAGATGACGGGATCCGGCTCTGCGGTATTTGCTATCCTGCCCAACTTTGAATATGCGGCGGTGGTGTGTAATATGCTCAAGGAGAATTATCCCAACATTTTCATCTGCAAGCCGGTATAATATTGGAAATAACCGTCCATACTGCCAGAAATGACAGAATGGACGGTGTTTTTATGCTTCGACATTTGAAACGGATCGGATTGCTTATGGGAATCGTCGCAATGGTGTGGTTCGGGGGCGTGCTAGCCGATTCTGCCCGGCTGCGGGCGGATATCCTGCGGCTACATGTGGTGGCAGATTCAGATGCCCAAGAGGATCAGCAGGTGAAGTTACAGGTGCGGGATGCCATCATCGGTTCGCTTCGTGAGGGATTGGAGAAATTGACCAGCCCGGAGGAGGCCTACGCCTATGTGGAGCAAATGCTGCCCAAGCTGACGCAGGTTGCCAATCAGGTGCTCCGGGATGCGGGATTCTCCCAGAATGCCCAAGTGACGCTGGGGCAGGAGCCCTTCCCGGTCAGGGAATATGACACCTTTTCCCTGCCGTCGGGGGTATACCATTCCTTGAGGGTGACCATCGGTTCGGGACAGGGGCATAACTGGTGGTGCGTGGTGTTCCCGCAGCTTTGCGTGGGAGCGACCACACAGGACTTCGTCCAGACGGCACAAACCAGCGAAATGCCCCAGAGCCTCACCGGCGCGTTGACCGGGGAGTACGAGATCCGCTTCTGGCTGCTGGACAAGTTAGGGGAATTGGAGAATTTTTTGTGGGACGGTTCCGAATAAGTCCGAAATATGATATCATTTCTGTGATATGATCCAGAGAGAAAGGATGGTGGAGAACGGTGTTGAATCTTCTGATCGGCACAGACTGGGTGGCAAACCGGGATCGGGTGCTGGATGAAGTGGCAGATGGTGTCGCTAGAGGCCATGAGGGACTGGTGCTGCTGGTGCCGGAACTGATCAGCCATGACGCAGAGCGCCGGCTGTGTGACCGGGCGGGGGATACCGCCAGCAGATATGCCCAGGTACTCTCTTTTACCCGATTGGTGCGGAGCGTGTCAGAATGGTGCCAGATCGCCGCACCGAAATGCCTTGACAACGGAGGCCGGCTGACCGCCATGGCGGCTGCTGCCAGAATGCTGTCCGGGCGGCTGAAAAGCTATGCTTCGGTGGAGACCAGACCGGAATTTTTGACGGAACTGCTCAACGCAGTAGACGAGTTCAAGCGATGCTGCGTGACCCCGGCGGATTTAATGGCAGCGTCCGTCCAGACGCAGGGAACGCTGGCGCAGAAGCTGGAGGAACTTTCGCTGATTTTGGAAGGGTACAACAGCCTGTGCGCCCAAGGTCTGCGGGATCCCCGGGATCTGATGGATTGGGTCTTGGAGCAGATGGAGACAAGCGACTATGCCCAAAGGCACAGTTTCTACATAGATGGTTTCCCGGATTTTTCCCGACAGAACCTACAGATCCTTCGCCATCTGATCCAGTACAGCCCCGCTGTCACGGTGAGCCTGAACTGCGACCGGATCCCCTCGACAGATCCGGCGTTTCAGGGCGTGGGGGAGACGGCTCGCCAGTTGGAAAAAATAGCAAGAGCCATGGATATCCCTGTGAACATCATTTCGGTAGAGCCCCGGGACGATGGGCTGTTTCGCGCCTGCCGGCGGGTATTTCATGGAACGATCCGGGAAGATCCCAGCCTAGAGGAGCGGCTGCACATGATCCGCTGTGACAGCGTGTTCGATGAATGCACCGCAGCGGCAGAGCGGGTACTGGAACTGACGGCAGATCACAGCCGGTATCGGGATATCGGCATCGTGTGTACGGACATCAATGCTTACCGGGATACCCTATCCCTAGTGTTCCGTCGATGCGGTATCCCAGTTTATCTGTCCGGCACGGAGGATATCTTGGAAAAGACTGCTGTTGCCACGGTGCTGGCGGCGCTGGATGCAGCGCTGGATGGATTGCAGCAGAAGGATGTGCTGCGGTATTTCAAATCTATCCTGTCCGGTATCAGCCCCGAACTGTGCGACTGCATCGAGAACTATGCCGTAACATGGGGCATCCGGGGAGAGAAGTGGACTCGCCCGTGGGACAGAAAGCCCAGCGGTCTGGGCTCGGAGTGGACACAGCAGGATCGGGAACTGCTGGAAGAGCTGAACCGGGGTAGAGAACTGGGGATCCGTCCGCTGGTGGAACTTCGGCGGAGTATGTCCAAGGCCAAGACCCTCGCCGATCAGGTGCAGGCGGTCTACGGATTTTTGCAGCAGATCGACCTTGCGGGCAAGCTGGAGCAGCTGGCGGCACAGGCGGATGCCCGGGGGGACAACCGGCAGGCGCAGGAGTATCACCAGCTTTGGGAGATCCTGCTGTCGGCATTGGAGCAGTTGTCGGATATGCTGGGTGCGACCCATTGGGAGCAGGAGCATTTTACACGACTGTTCCGGCTGCTGCTGAGCCAGTACGATGTAGGCACCATCCCTACGGTACTGGACTGCGTATCGGTGGGTGATCCGTCTGCCATGCGGTGCCAGCAGGTTCGCCATCTGCTGATCTTGGGGGCATCTGAAGGGAAATTCCCGGGGTATGGGGGGTATTTCGGCATCCTCACTGATCAGGAGCGGACCCAGCTTCAGAAGCTGGGGGTGCAGCTCACCGGTGGCGCCATGGAAAATATGACGGCGGAATTCTTTGAGATCTACGGCTGTCTGTGCGGCGCCGGGGACTCCATTACCGTATCCTGCCCGGTGGGACAGAGCGCCTATCCCTATCGCAGATTGTGCGCCGCCGTGGGAAAGAAGGATGGAGATCCCGTCCACCCGGAATTGGGATCGGCGCTGTCTGACCCGTGGGAGGCGGGGGCGTTTTTGGCTCGGTTCCGTATGGCAGATGAAGCGGCAGAGCTGGGGCTGCGATCGGAATATGACTCGGCAAGAAGTCACGGGAATTTCCGGCTGGGGCAGGTTGCCCCGGAGCATATCCGCAGCCTTTACGGCAACACATTGCGGCTGTCGGCATCTCAAATCGACACCCAAGCCGAGTGCCGCCTGTCCTATTTTCTGCGCTACGGACTGCGTGCAAAGGAGCGCCGGGAGATCACCATCGATCCTGCGGAGTTCGGCACCTATGTCCATGCGGTGCTGGAAGAGACTGCCCGTGCGATAAGATCCATGGGGGGCTTCCATCAGGTGACGCTGGAGCAGACCATGGACATTGCCAAGGCATCGGCGCAGGAATATGCCGGCGAGCGGTTTGACCAGTTGGATTCCCAGCGGCTTCGCTATCTCTTCGGCAGAAACGGTCAGGAATTGGATGCGGTGGTTCAGGAACTGTGGCAGGAGCTCTCCCAGTCGGGGTTTGAGCCGGCGGCATTTGAATTGAAATTCGACCGGGATGGACAGATGCCCCCGGTTCGGATCCCCGGAGCACCCATGAATGCGGAGATCCGGGGCTTTGTGGATCGGGTGGATGCATTTTGCGACGGGTACCGCAACTTTTTCCGGGTGGTGGACTACAAGACCGGGAAAAAGTCCTTTGATTACTGCGATGTATTCAACGGCGTGGGGCTTCAGATGCTTCTTTACCTCTTTGCCCTTGAGCAGGGGGGTGAGGAGCTTCTGGGCGAGCATCCCGTGGGCGCCGGTGTCCAGTATTTTCCTGCCCGGTATCCCTATCTGACGGAGGACGGGAGACTGTCCCCGGAGCAGGCGGAGAAGGAGCGGGACAAGGAATGGAAGCGGCAGGGGTTGATCTTGCTGGACGAAGAGGTGATCCGTGCCATGGAGCCGGGTGACCAGCCCAAACGCCTGAGCTGCAAGCGAAAAAGCGACGGGACACTGACGGGGGATCTGGCGGACAGCGGACAGATGCGGATGCTCAAGTGCTATGTATTCGATCTGCTGGCACGGATGGTGGGGCAGATCGCCGCGGGCATCGTAGACCCTGATCCCTATACCCGGGGCAGCAGCCACAGCGCCTGCACCTTCTGTCCCTATGGTGCAGTCTGTGCCCAGATTCGGGAAGCCGGGCGGCGCAATTACAAGGCGATGGACAGCAAGCGTTTCTGGGAGGAGATCGACAGGAGGGTGAACGAGCATGGAAAATAATCTTACACCGCAGCAGCGTCAGGCGGTAGAGGATCGGGGCGGAAAGCTGCTGGTCAGCGCCGCCGCCGGGTCGGGAAAAACCAAGGTTCTGGTGGATCGTCTGCTGAGCTATGTGATGGATCCTGATGATCCGTGCAACATCGACGATTTTCTCATTATTACATATACCAAGGCGGCAGCGGCAGAACTCCGGGGCAAGATCGCCGCCAAGCTGTCAGAGCATCTGGCTGAGCAGCCGGAGAATCACCATTTGCAGCGGCAGATGCAGCGGCTGTATCTGGCGAAGATCTCCACGGTGCACGCCTTCTGCGGCGATCTGCTGCGTGAGCATGCTTACGCCGTAGACCTGCCCTCGGACTTCCGGGTGGCAGATGAAAATGAGTGCCGTCAGCTTCGGGAGCAGGCCATGACCGAGCTGCTGGAAAATGCATATGCCGAGGGTTTGGAGGATCCCTTCTTCCGTGCTTTCATCGATACCCAAGGCTTGGGCAAGGATGACCGAATGGTACCGGAGATCCTGTTTAAGGTCTATGACAGCGCCCGGTGCCACCTAGACCCCAAGGGATGGCTGGCGCATTGCCTGAAAAGCATGGATCTTGCCCAAGAGCAGGATGCGGCGCAGACGGTTTGGGGCAGATACCTCATGGCGGATCTGAAGGAATATCTGGCGCTTCAGCGCAGCGCCATGGCACAGTGTGCGGAGCTGGCGGAGCAGGACCCTCTCATGGAGAAGCCTGCGGCGACTCTGCGGACAACATTGGCGGGATTGGATGAATTGGCGCAGGCTGAAACATGGGATCAGGTGGCAGCGCTGCGAAAGATCGACTACGGCCGTTTGGTGTTTTCCAAAAAAATTGCAGACCTAGAGTTGGCAGAACGGATCAAATCCGTCCGGGAAGGGTGCAAAAAGGGGCTGGAAAGCCGTCTGAAGATCTTCTGCGACCCCTCTCGGCAGGTCATGGAGGATCTGCGACAGACCGGAGATGCCATCCATGGACTTATCGATCTGACGGTGGAATTTGGGCGGCGCTATGAGGGATTGAAGCGGAAAAAACGGGTACTGGATTTCAGCGATCTGGAGCATCGGACATTGGATCTCCTGCTGGGCAAGGACCGCCGAGCCGTGACCAAGGCGGCAGAAGAGATCGACAGCCGATTCCGTGAGGTTCTTGTGGACGAATATCAGGACTCCAACGCCGTACAGGATGCCATCTTCGGGGCACTGACCGCCCGGCGGCAGAACTGCTTTATGGTAGGAGATGTGAAGCAGTCCATCTACCAATTCCGGCTGGCAGACCCCGGGATCTTTCTGGAAAAATATGCAAGCTACGCTATGGCTGAGGACGCAGTACCGGGACAGGGACGCAAGGTCATGCTCAGCCGGAACTTCCGTTCCGGCGGCAGTGTGCTGGAAGCCACCAACGATGTGTTCTACCGCTGCATGAGCACCCGGGTGGGCGGCTTGGATTACACCCAGCAGGAAGCGCTGGTGGAGGGAGTCCCCCATGAGCCTTTGGGTGAGCCGGAGGTGGAGCTTCATGTGATCCAGACTGCGTCTGATGCTTACCGGGAGGAAGCGGAGTTTGTTGCGGATCGGATTCGGGAACTGCTGTCCGCCGGTCACATGGTTCGGGGCAAGGATGGGCTGCGTCCCATCGAACCGGAGGACATCGTGATTCTGCTTCGTTCCCCTGGCTCTGTGGGGCAGGTGTTTCAGGATGCGCTGGCACGGCGGGGGATCCGCAGCGGTTTTGGCGGCGGCGTGGATCTGCTTCAGACTGGGGAGATCGGCGTGCTTCGATCTCTGCTTCAGGTGATCTCCAACCCAAGGCAGGATATTCCCTTGACGGCGGTGCTGATGAGCCCGGTGTATGCCTTCAGCGCCGACGATCTGGCACGGATCCGGGGTGGCAGCAAAAGCGGTGATCTGTATGATGCGCTGACGGCAGACCAAACGGAGCAGTCCCGGTCATTTTTGGACGACCTTGCTCATTTTCGGTGGGTCGCCCGGACGGCGACTCTTGCCGGATTGCTGGAGGAGATCTTCTGCCGGACTCGAATGGACAGCATTTACGGCGCTATGGAATCCGGGGTGGAGCGGACAGCCAATCTGCGGGACTTCTTCCAGACGGCGGTGACCTTTGAGGGGTCGAATCGGCGGGATCTGGATCAGTTTTTGGAATACTTGGATCTGATGCAGACCAAGGGGATGACTGCCCCGGAGCGTGCCACCGGCGGCGCTGTGGGGATCATGAGCATTCACAAGTCCAAGGGACTGGAATACCCGGTGGTGTTCCTCAGCGCCCTATCCAGAAGCTTTAACCGGGAGGATCTGCGTGCCAATGTGCTGTGCGACGGAGAACTTGGACTGGGGCTTTCCGCTGTGGATCAGCAGACCAGAGTCCGCTATCCCACCATTGCCAAGCGTGCTGTGGCGGCAAAAGCAAGCGGCAGCAGTCTGAGCGAGGAACTGCGGGTGCTGTATGTAGCCATGACCCGGGCAAGGGACCGGCTGATCATGACCTACGCCGCCAAGACCCCGGAAAAGGAATTGCAGGCGGTGGCCCACAGGCTGGATATCTGCGGCCCTCAGCTGTTGGCAGGGGATGTGACCTGTCCCGGGGAATGGGTGCTGATGGAGGCCATGTGCCGCACCGAAGCAGGTGCCTTGTTTGAACTGGCACAGGGACGCCCCAATCAGACCCGTATGGCGCAGCACCCGTGGCTGATCCGGGTACACCGGCAGGAGGAGACATCGGCAGGGACGGCATCGGTGGAGCAGGAGGAGAATGTGGGGGCACCGGATCGGCAGACCATCGCCCGGATCGGGTGGTTTCTTGCGGCGGAATATCCCCACAAAGCGGCGGTAACCATGCCCTCCAAGCAAACGGCCACCCAGCTCAAGGGCAGGCAGAAGGATCTGGAAGCGGCGGAGAATACCCATGTACCGGCATTCTCCGGCACATGGCGCTCCCTTGGGGATCCCCTCCAAGGGGGCAAGGCGTATGGAACTGCCATGCACACGCTGATGCAATATCTGGACTTTGCCAAGGGAGAGCAGATGCAGGGTTTGGAAGAGGAGATCGCCCGTCTGATCCGGCGGGGGCTTCTCACAGAGGAGCAAGCCCGGCATATCGACCGTCAGGCTGTTGCAGCCTTCCTGCAAACGGATCTTGGACAGCGAATGATCCACGGTCAGGTGATCCGGGAGTTCAAATTCTCCATTTTGGAGGATGCGTCGGAATATGATCCCCGGCTTCATGATGAGAAGGTGCTGCTTCAAGGCGTGGTGGACTGCGCCTTACTGGAGCAGGAGGGCATCACTGTGGTGGATTTCAAGACCGACCGAGTGACGCCGGAGGAGGAGCAGATCCTTGCCCGGCGCTATGCCGGACAGGTACAGCTCTATGCCCGGGCGCTGGAACGGATCTACCAGCAGCCGGTGATCCATCGGTATCTGTATTCCTTCCGTCTGAAGAAGTTGATAGAGGTGTGAAAAAGCGCCCCCTTATCCGACCGGACAAGGGGGCGCAGATGGATTTTAGGAGAGGGGAGGAGCAGGGTACTTAGTGAGGAAAGATACCAGCGTGCACAGGAACATAGCGCCGAAGGATGCCAAGATCCACCAGCTTCTGCTGCGGCGATGCTCCCGGATCATCACGAGGAATACGCAGCCCATGCAGGAGATGGCCATGGTCAGCAGACCCAAGATCAGCTTCAGCCAGAATATGCCATTGGCCGCAGCAATCAGAGTCAGTACGAACAGCACCAGATCGCCGAGAACCACGGCGGTGAGCCGCTGCTCAAGCTGTTTGAAATGACGGCGGGGCTTGTTATCATTTGGGATCATATCGAAACCCTCCATAGCTTTTGTATTGATGACATCATACCATAGTACAGGCGCAAAAGCAAGATTCCTGTTGAAAAAAGCCTTTTCCGGGAAGAGGTATTGCGAAAGGAAAGGATGGATGCTATAATGAAAAACATCATGGAAAAATGGAGGATCTACCATTGAACGGATTTCAGTCTTGGGCATCTCAGCTTCGATGGGACAATTTGATCCAAATGCTGATCACGGTGGCGGGATGTGTGTTGTGCATCAGCTTTCACGAGACTTGTCACGGCCTTGCGGCGTATGCGCTGGGGGATCCCACGGCGAAGCGTGCCGGACGGCTGACCCTGAATCCGCTGAAGCACATCGATCCCATGGGTATCGTGATGCTGGCGCTGGTGAAGTTTGGCTGGGCGAAACCCGTCCCGGTGAATATGCGCAACTTCCACAACCCTAAGGCGGGGATGGCGCTGACGGCGCTGGCAGGACCGCTGGGGAATCTGGTGTTGGCAATGGTATGCATGACCCTGGATGCAGTATGCCTGTTTTACCTGTATCGATTTGGAGCGGGATGGCTATTCTATGTGCATCAGTTCCTGACCTATACGGCGGTCCTCAGCGTGGGCTTGGCGGTGTTCAATCTCTTCCCGGTGCCGCCGCTGGATGGCTCTAAGCTGCTTTTTTCATTTCTGCCCCAGCAGGCCTACTACAGGCTGATGCGCTATGAGCGCTACGGCATGGCGCTGCTGATGGTATTGCTGCTGACCGGGGTGCTGGACCGTCCGCTGTTTTTCCTGCGGGACGGGCTGCTGGATCTATTGTCTCGGCTGTGCATCTGGCCCTATCAGCTGCTGCAAGTAATTTATTCTTAGGAGGTTCCATGGCTGAACCGCAGTATAAACTCCAAGGGATCGTGCGTTCCCGGTCGGAGGAAATGGAGGACTTTGAAGGACCTCTGGATGTGATCTTCCTGCTGCTGAGCAGGAACAAGATCGAGATACAAAATGTGAGCATCACGGCGATTTTAGAGCAGTATCTTGCCTATTTGGACGAGATGAAGCGGCTGGATATGGAGATCGCCAGCGAATTCATCACCATGGCATCCCACTTGATGCTCATCAAGACAAAAATGCTGCTGTCGGCGGCGGAGGCTGCCGAAGCCGAGAGCGAACTGGATCTTCTGCGGAAGTCTCTGGAAGAGCGGGAGCGCAAGGAAGCGCTGGATCAGATCCGCATTGCTGTGGCGCAGCTGGAGCCGCTGAACGAGGTAGGCAGATGCCTGTTCGTGAAAAACCCGGAGCCTCTGCGAAAAGACAAAACCTACCGCTACCGCCATGAGCCGGAAGATCTGCTCCGGGCGCTGGATCAGATCGCAGAGCGGAGCCAGCGGGCACTTCCGCCCCCCACTGCCAACTTCCGGGGCATCGTGGGAAAAGAGCCGTATCCTGTCACCAAGAAGGCGGGACAGGTGATGCGCCGGCTGATCCAGCATGGTGTGCTACGGCTGAAAAATCTATTCAAAGGAAACCGCAGCCGATCGGAGATCGTAGCCACATTTCTGGCAATTCTGGAATTGTGCAAGACCAACGCCGTGACGCTGGAGGACGATGTGAACGGGGAAAATCCCAATGTGCGCCTGCTGAAGGAGCAGGTGGTTTCCGGAAAGGGGGATACAGATGGAGTTTGATCAGATCAAGCGGGGGATCGAGGCGATCCTGTTTGCCGCAGGCGAATGCGTGGAGGTATCCCGCATGGCTATGGCGCTGGAAACGGATCCCGATGAGATCCGTCAGGCGGCGGATCAGCTCATGGATCTATACTCTTACGAGCGCCGCGGGGTACGGATCATCCGGCTGGACAGCGCCTACCAGATGGTCTCTTCCGGCGAAATGGCGGACTATGTGACTAAGGCGCTGGAGACGAGAAAGCCCCCGAAGCTGTCGTCGGCGCAGTTGGAGAGCCTGACGATCATCGCCTACTACCAGCCTGCCACCAAGGCCATGGTGGAGCAGATCCGGGGCGTGGACTCCGCCTATTCCATCTCGGCGCTGCTGAATAAGCGCTTGATCCAGGAGACCGGGCGGCTGAATGTGCCGGGCAGACCCATCCTCTATGGCACCACGCCGGACTTTCTGCGTACCTTCGGCTTGAGCACATTGGAGGATCTGCCGGAGATCGAGCGGGTCAGCTTTGGTCAGTTGGAGGTGGAGGAGCCTCAACAGGAACCCCCTGCTGAGGAGAATCCGTGATGGGCTGGCTGATCGCGCTGGGGATCATCGAGCTGCTGGCGATGCTCCCGTTGGGTGTCTCCCTACGATACCGGCAGGACGGACTGAGGGTGTGGGCGCTGATCGGGTATCTGAAGATCTCGGTCTACCCATTCCGAAAGTCGGACAATAAGGAAAAAAAGAAAAAACCGGATCCTGCCCCGGAACAAAAGTCCAAGACCGGCGCTCCGGCGGAGCAGTCCGCAGGCGGCGGGAGCTGGAGGGACTTTCTCCCGCTGGTTCAGGTGCTTCTGGATTTTCTGAAGGATCTGCGCCGGAAGATCCGGGTGCGGAACATGGAACTCCATGTGACCATGGCGGGGGAAGATCCTTGTGATCTGGCCGTCAACTACGGTAGGATGAACATTGCCATGGCAGGGCTTCTTGCTCAGCTTGACCGGTTCTTCGTCATCAAAAAGCAGAGCGTCTGGCTGCGCTGTGATTTCGGCGCTGAGGAAACGGTGGTCAGCGCCCAGCTGGATGTGACCATCACGGTGGCAAGGCTTCTTGTAGTGGCAGTCCGCCATGGCATTCGAGGAGCAAAAACCTTCATAACCATAAAAAATCAACGAGAAAGCGGTGCAAAACGATGAGTCAGAATTTACCGAATATGCTGGAAAACACCATTGCCAAGATCCGGGAAATGGTGGATGTAAACTCGGTGGTCGGCACCCCCATCACCACAGCCGATGGTGTGACCATCATCCCTATCTCTAAGGTGAGTGTGGGCTTCGGCGGTGCAGGATCGGATTTCGACCATAAGACCCCTTCCAATCAAGAGATGCCCTTTGGCGGCGGCGCTGGCGGCGGTGTCAAGGTGACGCCCATTGCGTTTCTGGTCATCAAGGGGGACTCGGTGCGGATGCTGCCCATCTCCGCAGCCCCCAACACCACGGCGGACCGTCTGGTGGAAATGGTGCCGGATATGCTGGACAAGGTATCGGCGCTGATGGACAAAAAGAATCAGAATAAATCCGAATAAAACTTCACTTTGCCGGGAATGCTGTTCCGGGGTGAAGATTATGAAGCGTTCAATCATTCGGACGGCGGCCATCGCGCTGGCTGCCGTCCTTTTTCTTCCCGGGCAGGTATCGGCGGTCAGCGCCCAGAAGGCGTGCGTCATGGATGCCGAGACTGGTCGGGTGCTGTACCAGCGCCGGGCGGATGAGCAGAGTCTGATCGCCAGCACCACAAAGATCATGACGGCGCTGGTGGTCTGCCGGCAATGCAATGTGCTGGACCGGGTGCGGATCCCTGCAGAGGCGGTAGGCATCGAGGGCAGCTCCATGTATCTGCAAGAGGGGGAGATCTTGACGGTGCAGGAACTGCTGTACGGACTGATGCTCCACAGCGGCAATGATGCGGCGGTGGCGCTGGCCATCTATGCGGGGGGCACGGTGGAGGGCTTTGTCGAGATGATGAATGATAAGGCCCGGGCGCTGGGGCTGGACAATACCCATTTTGAGAATCCCAATGGGCTGGATGCGCCCTCCCACCGCTCCACGGCTCGGGATCTGGCGGTCTTGGCGGCCTATGCCATGGAGGATCCCGTGTTCCAAAAGACGGTATCCACCAAGCAGATCCGGATCGGGGAGCGGTATCTGACCAACCACAACAAGCTGCTGTGGCGGGTAGAGGGAGCGGACGGCGTCAAGACCGGGTACACCAAGGCTGCCGGGCGGATTTTGGTATCCAGCGCTGTGCGGCAAGGGCGCAGGTTGGTCTGCGTGACCATCAACGACCCGGATGACTGGAATGACCACGCAAAGCTGCTGGAGCAGGGATTTGCGGACTACTCGGTACGCAGCATCGTGTCCCGGGGGCAGATCTTGGGATACAGGCAGGTTTTGGGCGGAGATCAAGAACAAGTGGCCATTGCAGCGCAGGAGGATTTCTGCTACTCGTTGGCGGAACACGAACAGCCGCAGGTTCAGCTGGACACAAGAGCCTTCGACTATGCGCCGGTGGCGCAGGGGGAGGATGCAGGATATGCCTATGTGACGCTTGACGGGCATATCGTGGGCAGGATCCCCGTGGTTTATGCCCACACGGTGGAGACAGAACCTCAGAGAAAGAAATCAACCATCTGGCACAGGTGGTTCACAGGAGGATAAGCCATGGAACGGCTTCAAAAGATCATTGCCGCCCGGGGAGTATGCTCCCGCCGGGCGGCAGAAGAATGGATCCGGCAGGGAAGGGTGCGGTGCAACGGCGTGGTGGCGCAGATCGGCGACACGGCCGGCGATGCAGATGAGATCACCATAGACGGTCAGCCTCTTCCGGCTCAGGGGGAGCATATCTATCTGATGCTGCATAAGCCCAGAGGGTATGTCACCACCCTGTCGGATGAAAAGGGTAGGAAGAATGCAGCCCAGCTTGTGGCAGACTGCGGCGCACGGGTGTACCCTGTGGGCAGACTGGACATGGATTCAGAGGGACTGCTGCTGTTTACCAATGACGGCGCCTTCGCCAACCGGCTGATGCACCCCAGCCATGAGGTGAAGAAAACCTATCGGGTGCAGGTGCGCGGCTACAGCTCGGAAAATGTGCGCCGCCTCAGAGAGCCTGTGGAATTGGACGGCTATCGCATCCGTCCGCCGGAGGTTCAGGTGATAAATGAGACGCAGGACGGCGCGGTCTTGGAGATCACCATCCACGAAGGGCGCAACCGACAGGTTCGCAGAATGTGCCAAATGGCGGGGATGTATGTGAAGCGCTTGGTGCGCATCCGGGAGGGGAGTCTTGCGCTGGGGGATCTGAAGCCCGGGGCATGGCGGTACCTCACTGAGGCGGAGATCCGGGCGCTGGAGAAATGAATTTGCAATTTCTTTCTTTTAGACTTGCAAAAATGCCCATCATCTGCTAATATGAACTGGAATCATAAAAAGAGATGAAACCGGTTTCGGCAGGAGGTAAGCATGAGCAGCGATATCTTGACCAAATTAAAGGAGGAAGCCCACGGCTTTTCCAAGGGACAGCGCCTGATCTCCAAGTACATATCTGAGTGCTATGACAAGGCGGCTTTTATGACGGCCAGCAAGCTGGGCAAGACCGTGGGGGTATCGGAATCCACGGTGGTTCGCTTTGCGGTGGAGCTGGGTTATGACGGCTACCCTGGGATGCAGAAGGCAATGCAGGAGATGGTGCTCAACCGGCTGACTTCCGTTCAGCGGATCGAGGTGGCCAATGACCGTCTGGGAGATCAGGATGTGGTGTCGCTGGTGCTCCATTCCGATGCCGAGAAACTGCGCCAGACGGAGGATATGCTGGACCGACAGGAATTCCAGCGGGCGGTGCAGGCGATCTTGGATGCAGAGCGGGTGTATATTCTGGGCGTGCGTTCCTCTGCGCCGCTGGCAAATTTTTTGGGATACTACCTCAACTATATGTCCCCCAATGTCCATGTGGTGACCACCTCCGGCGAGGGGGAGATGTTCGAGAAGATCGTGGCAGTAAAGCCCGAGGACTGCATCATTGCCATCAGCTTCCCCCGGTATTCCAGCGCCACCGTGAATGCGGCGCGGTACTGCCGGGAAGCGGGGTCTGCGGTGATCGGTCTGACCGACAGCCGCCTGTCCCCCCTTGGCCGCAATGCGGACATCGTGCTGGAGGCCAAGAGCGATATGGTATCGCTGGTGGATTCACTGGTAGCGCCCATGAGTGTGATCAATGCATTGATCGTTGCCATTGCGGCAAAGCGGGAGCAGCGGCTCTCTAGGATCTTTACGGCGCTGGAGCACATTTGGGATGAGCATCATGTGTACGAGAAGCAGGAGGGCAGCCATGAGCAATAAGGTCTGCGTCATCGGCGGCGGCGCTGCGGGGATGTTCGCTGCCATTGCGGCGGCGCAGGCGGGGGCTTCAGTCCTGTTGCTGGAAAAGAACACCCGGTTGGGGAAAAAACTGCTGATCACAGGCAAGGGCCGGTGCAATGTTACCAACGACTGCGACGCCCAGCAGGTGCTTCAAAACACTCCCCGCAACGGAAAATTTCTGTACAGCGTGATGACAGCCTTCCCGCCGAAGCAGGCGTGCCGTTTCTTTGAGGACGCCGGATGCCTGCTGAAAACCGAACGGGGAAACCGGGTGTTTCCGGTCTCTGATCGTTCTCAGTCGGTGCTGGATGCTCTTCAGCGTCGGATGCGGCAGCTGGGTGTTACCGTGGAGACTGAGACGGTCAAGAGGATCCTCACCGACGGACAGAGCGTCACCGGGGTGCAGACGGCGCAGGGGCGGACGATCCCCTGCCAGCGGGTGATCCTTGCTACCGGGGGCGCAAGCTATCCTGCCACCGGTTCCACCGGGGACGGCTATGCCATGGCGCAGGAATTGGGTCACACCATCGTGGAGCCACAGGGCAGCCTTGTACCGCTGGAAACGGCGGGGGAGGACTGCCAGCAAATGCAGGGGCTTTCCCTGCGGAATGTGGGGGTCAAACTGCTGGACGGCAAGGGCAAGGAGCGATATAAGGATTTTGGAGAGTTGCTGTTCACGCACTTCGGCATTTCCGGACCTACGGTACTGTCTGCCAGCGCCCACTTGGGCAAGGGGGATGGCTGGCGTCTGAGCATCGATCTGAAGCCTGCGCTGGATGCACAGAAGCTGGACGAGCGGATCCTGCGGGATCTGGATCAGTACCGCAATCGGTCGATGGAAAACGCACTGACAGATCTTCTGCCCCGCTCCATGATCCCTGTGATCCTCAGACGCATCGGCGTGGACGGATCGGTGCAGGCAAACGCCTTTACCAAGCAGCAGCGCCGGCAGCTGGTGGAGCAGCTCAAGGATTTTTCCGTGGAGATCACCGGCAAGCGCCCGGTGGCAGAGGCTATCGTCACCTCCGGCGGCGTGAAGGTGGGGCAGATCGACCCCAAGACCATGGCATCGAAACTGGTCAGCGGGCTTTATTTTGCAGGGGAGATCATCGACTGCGACGCCTATACCGGGGGATTCAATCTGCAGATCGCTTGGGCGACAGGCTTTGCCGCGGGGAATGCCGCCGCACAGGAATGATAGATTTGTGGGGAATCGGTGCAATGCGCTGATCCCCCATTGACAAATGGCTGGGAATGCAGTAAAATGATGCACACTACGATCATGCGTGGTTTATCTGTTTGGAGGTTTATAGAAAATGTACGAGAAGCTTGTTAACTACGCCGCAAGCCAGCTGGAGCTTGATCCGGCAGAGATCACTCCCGACGCAACTTTTGAGTCTCTGGGCATCGATTCTCTGGATGTGGTGGAGATGATCATGGAGCTGGAGAACGAGTTGGGCGTGGAGCTTGAGGTGGAGGATCAGCAGATCAGCAACTTCGGTGAACTGGCTGCCTTTATCGATTCCAAGTTGAACTAAAGTCTATAATCGAATAGCCTTGTTATTGCTGACCGGCTTTTAACAAGGTCGCACTAGTCGGGGAGTTAGCGGTGTCCTGTACCTGCAATCCGCTATAGCAGGGATGAATTCCCACACCCGGACCTGTTCTGAGTATTGCCTGGCCAAAGTAAGTGGTGTTGAGAGATCGGTCTCGCGCAACGGAATCCCGTGAACCATGTCAGGTGGGGAACCAAGCAGCATTAAGCGGATCCTTCCGTGTGCCGTGAGGTTGCCGTTCTTGAGCTAACTGCTTTCGGTACGGATATTCGGCAGGTTCAAATGTGGGTGTGCGATCTTGTTATGAGCCGGTCTATCATTATGGAAGGAGGCAGAAGATGTATCAGGCATTGTATCGAAAATACCGCCCCCAGAATTTTGATGATGTGGTCGGTCAGCAGGCGGTGACCCAGACCCTGAAGACCCAGTTGATGGGCGGGCATATGAGCCATGCCTACCTGTTCACTGGCTCTCGGGGCACGGGCAAGACAAGCTGTGCCAAGATCTTGGCCAAGGCGGTGAACTGTCTGGATCCTCAGGGGGGCAACCCCTGCAACTGCTGTGAAGCGTGCAGAGCCATCGACGATGGCACCTGCATGGATGTGCTGGAGATCGATGCAGCCTCCAACAACGGCGTGGACAGCATCCGGGATCTGCGGGATGATGCGGTATATGCCCCCAGCCAGGTGCGCAAACGGGTCTACATCATCGATGAGGTCCACATGCTCACCATTCCCTCTTTCAATGCGCTGCTGAAGATCATGGAGGAACCGCCGGAGCATCTGCTGTTCATTTTGGCAACCACGGAATTGCATAAAGTCCCGGCGACCATACTCTCCCGGTGTCAGCGGTTTGCCTTCCGCAGGATCTCCCCGGAGGACATTGCTGCCCGGCTGCAATATGTGTCCTATCAAGAGAACATCGATTTGGATGACGAGGCGGCACGGGTGCTGGCTCGATTGGCGGACGGCGGTATGCGTGACGCCCTCAGCCTGCTGGATCAATGCGCTTCGGCTACGGTGGGGGAGCTTTCCGCCCAGCGGGTCTATGACTGTCTCGGCATCGCCGGGGAGCGCACCTGCGGTCAGATGATGGGATATGTGGCAGACCATAATACCAAGGCGGCGCTGGAACTGTTCAATCGGCTCTATGCAGACGGCAAAGAGGTCGGTGCGCTGCTGGATGAACTGATCTGCCTGTGCCGGGATCTGATGGTTCTGAAAACGGCACCTAACTCCGGCATCTCTATGCTTTCCGGCGTGGCATCCGACGAGCAGAGCAAAGACCTTGCCCGTCGCTTCTCCTCTGGGGAACTGATCTACATGATCGGCGTGCTCCAGCAGACGGTGGCGGGATTTACCAGAAGCGCCAGCCGTCGGATGGATGCAGAGATGTGCCTGATGAACCTGTGCGAGCCGTCACTTCGATTGGATGCCCAGTCCCTCAATGCCCGGCTTGGCAGAGTGGAGGAGCAGCTCAGAGCCGGCGTTGTGGTTCGGTCTGAGATGCCAGAGCCTGCCCAGATGCAGGAGCCAGAGGAGGAACTTCCGCCCCCTCCGGGAGATGAGTCTGCACCGCCGGAACAGCCCCAGATCCCTCAGGGAGATGACGGTCCGGTGGGATTCTGGACGGATCTTGCTACACGGCTTCAAAAGGAACTCAAGCCCCCGTCCAAGGGCTTCTTCGTGCTGTCGGAGCAGGCGCCGGTCCATGGCAGACTGTGCGGCAACGATGTGATAGTGGAGTGCGCCAACGCATTCACCATGGAGATGGTGAATGTCCCGGAGGTGGTTCAGATGATCGCCGCAAAAGCGGGAGCCATACTGGGAAGACCGGTGGGGGTGAAGGTGGTGGATATCACCGCCAAGCCCGACCGCTCCCCCCAGATGGAGCAGCTTCTGTCCTTCGGCAAGCAGCACAAGGATATCGTTACGATCAAAACAAATTGAGATAAAGGAGTATTATCATGGCAAAAGGTGGATTCCGGGGTATGCCCGGGGGAATGAATCAGATGGCAATGATGAAGCAGGCGCAAAAGATGCAGCAGCAGATGCTTCAGATGCAGGAAGAGATGGAGAAAAAGACCTATACGGCTGCTGCGGGCGGCGGTATGGTCAGTGCTGAGGTCAACGGCAAGCACGAGGTGCTGTCCCTGTCCATCAATCCCGAAGCGGTGGATCCCGACGATGTAGAGATGCTGCAGGATATGGTCATCGCCGCTGTGAACGAGGCTTTCCGTGCTGCGGATGCCGATGCTTCCAGCAATATGGCCAAGCTCACCGGCGGATTGAATCTGGGCGGACTGTTCTAAGGGGGCGCCCATGGATTTCTTTCCCGCCGCACTGCAAAATCTGGCGGATCAGTTCGGTCGGCTGCCGGGGATCGGCGGCAAGACCGCCCAGCGGCTGGCGTTCTATGTGCTGAGCCTGCCGCAGCAGGACGCACAGGAATTTGCAGATGCCATTGTAGAGGCAAAGCGGACGGTGAAATGCTGCCCGGTTTGCCAGAATTTGACGGATCGGGAGCTTTGCCCCATCTGTGACGACGATACCCGGGATCATGGCTTGATCTGCGTGGTGGCAGAACCCAAGGATGTGATCGCCATGGAGCGCAGCCGGGAATACCGGGGGGTCTACCATGTGCTTCACGGGGTGATCTCGCCGCTGAACCATGTGACGCAGGATGACATTCGGATCCGGGAGCTGCTGGAACGGGTGGCGCAGGGCAATGTTCGGGAGATCATTATGGCAACCAACCCGGATACCGAGGGAGAAGCCACCGCCATGTACATTTCCCGGCTTCTTCGTCCTATGGAGGTTCGGGTGACCCGGCTGGCCTACGGGATTCCGGTGGGCAGCCAGCTGGAGTATGCCGACGAGGTGACCTTGTCCCGGGCGCTGGAAGGCCGTCAAGAGATTTGATCGACAGAGGATGTCCGTTGGGGACATCCTCTGTTTTGCATACCGGAAAAGGGGATTGCTATTTTTCCGGGATTCCCGTATAATAGAGAAAATGAAACGAAGAAGGTGGACAGCCATGTACTTCAACAACAAATTGAATCTGACCATGCTCTGCGATTTTTATGAGCTGACCATGGGCAACGGCTATTTCGAAAAGGGCTATGCCCAGCGAATCACTTATTTCGATGTGTTCTACCGCCAGACCCCGGATGGGGGTGGCTTTGCCATTGCGGCGGGGCTGGAGCAGATCATCCAGTATATTCAGGATCTCCACTTCGATCCTCAGGACATTGCCTACCTGCGGGAGCGGGGGCTGTTCTGCGATGAATTCTTGGATTATCTGGCCAACTTTAAGTTCACCGGCGATATCTGGGCAGTCCCCGAGGGTACACCCATCTTCCCCAGAGAGCCGATCATCACCGTCCGTGCGCCGGCCATCGAAGCGCAGCTTGTGGAGACCTATATCCTGCTGTGCTTCAACCACCAGAGTCTCATTGCAACCAAGGCAAACCGGGTGGTTCGTGCCGCAGAGGGACGCACGGTGCTGGAGTTCGGTTCCCGCCGGGCGCAGGGTGCCGATGCGGCGATCTTGGGCGCACGGGCGGCCTATATCGGCGGCTGCAACGGCACCGCCTGCACCATCGCTGACCAGCTCTACGGCGTTCATGCCGGGGGCACTATGGCTCACGCATGGGTGCAGATGTTCGACAGCGAGTATGAGGCGTTTAAGAGCTACTGCCAGATCTATCCCACCAATGCGACCCTGCTGGTGGATACCTACAATACTCTGAAGTCCGGCGTCCCCAATGCCATCAAGGCCTTCAACGAGGTGCTTAAGCCCATGGGTATCCGTAAGTGCGGCATCCGTCTGGACTCCGGTGATATGGCCTACCTGACCCGGGAAGCACGGAAGATGCTGGATGCGGCCGGGTGGACGGAGTGCCAGATCTCCGTGTCCAATTCGCTGGATGAGCACACCATCCAGGATCTGCTGCGGCAGGGAGCGAAGATCGATATGTTTGGCGTAGGCGAGCGGCTCATCACCGCCAGATCCGAGCCGGTGTTCGGCGGCGTGTATAAGCTCACCGCTGTGGAGCATGACGACGGCACCATCGAGCCCAAGATCAAGATCTCGGAAAATGTGGGTAAGATCACCAATCCCCATTTTAAGAAGCTTTACCGCTTCTACGGCAAGGACAACGGCAAGGCGATTGCCGACTATCTGTGCGTCTACGACGAAGAGGTGGATGATTCGGCAAGTATGGAGATCTTTGACCCGGATGCCACTTGGAAGACCAAGACCATCAGCAACTTTACCGCCAAGCAGCTTCTTGTGCCGATCTTCCAGAAGGGCAAGCTGGTCTATGACTGCCCGGATCTGGAGCAGATCCGCACCTACTGTCAGGAGCAGGTGGAGACATTGTGGGACGAGGTCAAGCGCTTTGACAATCCCCACAACTACTATGTGGATCTGTCCCGGAAGCTGTGGGACATCAAGTATGCGCTGCTGAAAAAGAATAGCTGAGATAAAAATTTCGCCGGGTCAGGGGATTCCTGACCCGGCGTGATCGTGAGGGAAAAATGGACAAGCAATGGGTGGTCTATATTCTGGAATGCGGGGACGGAACCCTGTATACCGGCATCACCGACGATATGGAGCGCCGCCTGCGCCTGCATGCCCAAGGCAAGGGAGCAAAGTATACAAGGGGCAGAGGACCGCTGACTCTGCGCTATCGGGAACAGTGCCCGGATCACAGCACGGCGCTGAAGCGGGAAGCGCAGATCAAGCGCCTTGCTAGGAAAGAAAAGCTGGCGCTGTGCGCCCTATGGAACGGATAAGATCCCGGAGCGAAGATGCGCTCCGGGATCAGTTTCGTTAAGGTTGTTCAAAATCGGACTCGTCTGCCACAGCGGCGTCGGCAGGAACCTCCTCAGAGACGGGAGTCTCAGCGGGGGCAGGTGCTTCGGCGGCTTCAGCCTGTGCTTCGGAAGCCGGAGCATCCGGGGTGAAGGGATCGTCCACCAGGAAATCATCCTCCAAGGTGTGGCAGGGGCAGAGTCTGCTCACCCATGCGTGGATGGTATCGTAGTAACGAACGACCAGATACGCAATGCCGGCCACGGCGGCAGCGGCAGCAGCCAGCTTGATCCAAGTATTCTTCTTTTTCATGGCTTAACCTCCTAGCAGGTATGGATACCATCAGTATAACCAACTTCCCTCAGAAATGCAACGATTATTTCAAATATATCCATATAGACCGCGGACGCTGACCTCCCCGGACTGAACGATGCCTCGAGATTGATCGTCATAGGTGACGGCAAGGCTGCCGTCGTCGGTGATCCCTGTGGCAACACCGTGACGGATCCGGTCGCCATGCTGAATGCTGATATGCTGACCGACGGTCATGCAGTCTGAGCGGTAGCGCTCCATGATAGCATTCTTTTGGGAAAACAGCCCTTGATCCATGGTGTAGAAGCTGCGGATCAGCTGGGCACAAAGCGCCTCCCGATCCACATCGTCACCGGCGATCATCCGAGCGGAACACGCCATATCCCGGATGGAGGGATCAAGATCTTCTGCCGTCTGGCGGCAGTTCACGCCGATGCCAATGACTGCGTGATCCACTTTTCCGGTTTTGGGATCCAGCGAAAGCTCCGTCAGGATCCCTGCCAGCTTCTTCCTGCCCCACACCAGATCGTTGGTCCATTTGATTTTAGGGCGGAAACCGTAGGCGTTCTCGACGGCGTCGCAGGCGGCTACAGCCGCGGCACAGGTCAAATGCATCAAGAATGCAGGGGGACAGTCGGGACGCAGGATCAAGGATAGATATACCCCCATCCCCCCGGGGGACAGAAAGCTGCGCCCCATGCGCCCTCTTCCGGCGGTTTGCCGGTCTGCGATGAGCACCGTGCCCGCCGGAGCGCCGGAAGCAGCCATTGTCTTTGCTAAGGTGTTGGTGGAATCTACCGATTCAAAATAGTGGATCTGTTCGCTCCAAGGGTGACCATTCAGTAGGGAACGAATGCGCTGTAAGGACTGGCTCATAGCAGATGCTCCTTCTCCTGCCGGTGCAGCAGGTCTGCCATGGCACGGATGTGGGCGGGGGTGGTGCCGCAGCAGCCGCCCAAAATGGACGCACCGCTTTCAGCGCAGGCGAGCCCGATGGCGGCAAATTCCTCCGGACCAAGGTCATACTGCGCCACACCGTCCTCGCCGATGACGGGGATCCCGGCGTTGGGCTTGCAGATCAGCGGCCCACGAAGCTGCTTGCGCAGCGTCCGTACGAGAGCCGGTGTGGAAGCGTCTCCTGCAACGCAGTTGAAGCCCACGGCGGCCGCACCGGATTCTTCCAATTCCCTCAGGATCTTCCCGGCGTCCATGCCGGAGAACAGAGATCCGTCGGGCTGCATGGTGAAGCTGTACATCACCGTCTGTGCGCCCTCTAATTCGGCGGCGGTGAGGATGGCTTCGGCATCTTGTGGGTACAGCAGCGTCTCTGCGGCCAGCAGATCAGCGCCGCCTTCCAGCAAGCCGTAGATCTGACGGCGGTAGTTTTCCACCATGGTGTCGAACAGGGCGGTGTCATAGGAATCGATAAAAGCCGCCAGCGTGGTGAGATTACCCGCAATATAGGCATCGGGGGCAGCTTTCCGGCTGAGGGCTACCAGCATGGCGTTGATGCTCTCGGTCTGCCGATCCAGCTTGACCTGGGCCAAGGGTATGGGCTGTGCCTGAAAGGTGGGGGCGTAGATCACCTGACTTCCGGCGTGCATATAGGCGCTCTGGAGGGATACCAGCGTTTCGGGGTGTTTTAGGATCCATTCCTCGGTGCAGCATCCTCTGGGCATACCGGCCTTCATCAGATTGGAGCCGGTGGCGCCGTCAAGGATCAGAAGTCCTTGATCCAGTCGTGTTTGAAATTCCTGCTTGGTGAGCATCATCGTCACCCTTTCTGTATTCGGATGGAAACAATCCTATCACACTCCCATTTTTATTTCAAGGGAAAACACCGCTGCGGTTGACGAAGAGGGCAGCTTTTGATAAAATAGGCAAAAATAAAAGGAGCGTTGCTATGAAGAAAACAGTTCTCAGAGAGTACGCAAAACTGATCGTCCGCTGCGGCGTCAATGTCCAAAAAGGGCAGGAGGTCGTGATCCACACCGGACTGGATCAGCCGGAATTTGTCCAGATGGTGGTGGAGGAGGCCTACAAGGCCAAGGCCAAGAAGGTCACGGTGGAGTGGAAATACGCCCCGCTGGAGAAGATCCATGTGCGCTACCAATCTGTCACCACCATGGGAAATGTGACCGAATGGGAGAAGGCTCGCCAGCAGCATGACTGCGATGTGCTCCCTGCCCGGATCCATCTGATCTCCGACGATCCCGATGGGCTCAAGGGCATGAATATGGAGAAGGTTGCCAAAGCCCGGAAGCTGAGCTACCCGGTGCTCAAGCCCTATGCGGATGCACGCAACGGCAAGCAGCAGTGGTGCATTGCCGCAGTTCCCGGAGCGGCATGGGCGAAGAAACTCTTCCCCACATTGAGCAAGCATCAGGCGGTAGAGAAGCTGTGGGAGGCCATTTTGTCCGCATCCAGAGTGGATGCAGACCCCGTCCTTGCGTGGGAGAAGCACAATGCGGATCTTGCCAAGCGCTGCGAATATCTCAACGGCCTGGGGATCCGCAGCCTGCACTATACGGCGGACAACGGCACCGACTTGACCGTGGGTATGATCCCTCAGGCGCAGTTCTGCGGCGGAGGGGAGACCAGCCTTCAAGGCATCTTCTTCAACCCCAATATTCCCTCGGAGGAGTGCTTCATCTCTCCCATGCGGGGCAAGGCTGAGGGTATCGTCTATTCCACCAAACCCTTGAGCTATCAGGGACAGTTGATCGACGGATTCAGCCTGCGTTTTGAAAACGGCAAGGTGGTGCAGGCTAAGGCAGAGCAGGGGGAGGAACTGCTGAACACCATGCTCTCCATGGACGAGGGCGCAGCCTATCTGGGCGAATGTGCGCTGGTTCCCCAGAAGAGCCCCATTGCAGAAAGCGGGATCCTGTTCTACAACACCCTGTTTGATGAGAATGCATCCTGCCATCTGGCCATGGGCAGAGGATATACCGACACCATCCGTGACTGCCAGAACTATACCTTGGAGCAATGCCGGGATATGGGGATCAATGATTCGATGATCCATGTGGACTTCATGATCGGATGCGACAGCATGAATATTGATGCCCATTGTGACGGCGGAAAGGTTGTTCGGATCTTCGAAAAAGGGAACTGGGCGTTCTGATCGGGAAATTTTTGATAAAATCCCTAGGAAATCAAAAATAACCCTTGCATTCTTCAGAAGAATGTGTTATTATAGCTGAGCGATTGAAATTGCTGAGGGCGTTTATGCCCTTTTACGAAGATCAGAAAGAGGTGAACAACATGAAGGAAGGTCTCCATCCCAATTACGAACAGACTACGATTCGCTGCGCTTGCGGCAATGTCTTTACGACTGGTTCTACCAAGAAGGACATCAAGGTTGAAATCTGCTCCAAGTGCCACCCTTTCTATACCGGCAAGCAGAAGCTGGTTGACACCGGTGGACGTGTTGATCGTTTCAACAAGCGTTTTGGCCTGAAGTAAGACCGAAAGCCCGCACTGCGTATGTAGTGCGGGCTTTTTGTAACTTTTTGACGATGATGCGGATTCCCGCGGGGTGATATATGGAATTGAATTTTGAAGAACACACACAGGAACGGGCGGTGCTGGTGGGGCTGAATGCGGATTGCTTCCGGGCTGACCAGACCGCCACCGATGAAACGCTGGAAGAATTGGAAGCGCTGCTGGAAACGGCTGGGGGCTTCTGTACCGCAAAGATCCTGCAAAACCGCCATGCGCCGGATGCTCACAGCTTCATCGGTGAGGGCAAGGCGCAGGAGGTGCGGATGCTCATTGAAGCCACCGCGTCTACCATGGCGATTTTCGACAACGAACTGTCGCCGGGGCAGATCCGGGCATTGGAGGAGATCCTTGGGGTCACGGTGCTGGATCGCAGCGCCCTGATTTTGGATATTTTTGCCCAGCGGGCCAAGACCCGGGAGGGCAGACTCCAAGTAGAACTGGCGCAGTACCGCTATCTGCTGCCCAGACTCTCGGGCATGGGTACCAGCCTGTCCCGCCAAGGCGGCGGCATCGGCACCCGTGGCCCCGGTGAGACCAAGCTGGAATCCGACCGCCGGCATATCCGGGAGCGGATCGCCCGACTGGAAGGGGAACTGAAGCAGGTGCGGCAGGTTCGAGGTGTACAGCGGGAGCGGAGAATGAAGAACTCTGTCCCGGTGGTGGCCATCGTGGGCTATACCAATGCGGGAAAATCCACGCTTTTGAACCGGCTGACCGGGGCAGGGATCCCTGCCAACAACCGGCTGTTCGATACCTTGGATACCACCTCCCGGCAGCTTACGGTGTCGGACAATCTGGAAGTCATTTTGTCGGATACGGTGGGATTTATTGCCAAGCTGCCCCATCATCTGGTGGATGCATTCCGGGCTACACTGGAGGAACTGGAATATGCGGATCTTCTGCTCCATGTGATCGATGCATCGGATCCCCACCGGCAGGAGCATATTCAGGTGGTGGAAAAGCTGATCGGTCAGCTTGCCAAAGAAGGCGCCCCGGTGATCAACTGCTACAACAAGTCTGATTTGGTGGAGCCTGAGGACATTCCCATTGGGGAAGATGTGGTTGCAATTTCCGCCGGAAAAGGCGATAATATGGATGGTCTGCTGAAAGCCATTGAGAAGGCGCTGGATCGCGGACTGCACCATGTGCGGATCTGCCTGCCCTATGCTATGGGCGGTATGGTGGAGAAGCTCCACGACGGCGCACAGGTGAAAAATGTGGACTATACCGCCGACGGGATCCAGGTGGAGACGGTGGTGGACGATATCCTGTACGGCAGGATCCGGGAGTATATCATAGAGGAGCTGTAATCACGATGGAAGAGTATCTGGTGCCCACAGCCTTTGGAGAGGACGAATTTGTCGAGAAAAAGTCCAGATTCATCGGGCGTGTCTGGCCGGTGGAGACGGAGGAGGAGGCGCTGGAGCGGATCCAGCAAATGAAGAAGCAGCATTACGATGCCACCCACAACTGCTGGGCATATATCATCCGGGACGGAGCAGTACGGTTTTCTGACGACGGCGAACCCGGAGGTACTGCGGGGATGCCCATGATGCAGGTGTTGCAGCGGGAAGGGCTGAACAATGTGGTATGTGTTGTGACCCGTTACTTCGGCGGGATCCTGCTGGGTGCCGGCGGATTGGTTCGTGCGTATACCAAGGGAGCAAAGATCGCGGTGGATGCCGCAGGAAAATCCATGAAGCGGGTTTGGTCGGTGCTGTATGTTCCGTGCCCTTACCACCTGTACGAGCGGGTCAAGCTGGAAGCGGGGGCCTTTGGCGCGGTGATCCGGGACACCCAGTATGGTGCGGAAGTGGAACTGGAGATCATGGTGCCCTGTGCCATGAGCCAGCCGTTTTTGGATCGGCTGACGGATTTGTCAGCGGGTACACTGGAGGGGCTGGAAACAGGTCAGGAGTATCGGGCATTTCCCGTGACCGAATAAATTGGATATCAGGAGGGAGCAGTATGTCAGTTCGAGGATATTTGGAACAGCAGGAGCATCTGTATCTGGATCCCAGAGCGTCCTTTGCCGATCAGAGCAAGGGCAGACCTCTGCCGGAGGAATCCCGGGAGGATGAAGTGCGTACCTGCTATCAGCATGATGTGGATCGCATCGTCCATTCCAAGGCGTTTCGGCGGCTGATGCATAAGACTCAGGTGTTCCTTCGCCCAGAGGGCGATCACTACCGCACCCGGATGACCCACACCATCGAGGTGGCACGGATCGCTCGAACCATTGCCAGAGCCCTCCGGCTCAACGAAGATCTGACAGAAGCCATAGCCATGGGGCATGATCTGGGGCACACGCCCTTCGGTCACGCCGGGGAATTGGCGCTGACAGAAGCTATGGGCGTTCCCTTCCGCCACAATGAGCAGAGCCTCCGAGTGGTGGATGTGCTGGAGAAGGGCGGAGACGGATTGAATCTTTCCCATGAGGTTCGCATGGGCATCGTGGGGCACACCGGACCCTACATCCCCAAGACCCTGGAAGGGCAGATCGTGCGCCGATCCGACCAGATCGCCTATGTGAACCATGACATTGACGATGCCATGCGTGCCGGGATCCTGAGCAATGACGATATCCCCGGATCCATCTCCAAACTGCTGGGCTATACCCACAAGGAGCGGATCAACACTTTGGTATGCGATACCATTGCTGCTTCCCGGGAATCCGGGACGCTGACCATGTCTGTGGATGTGGAGACGGCGCTGCGGGATCTGCGGGCGTTTATGTTCGAAAAGGTGTACCGCAACCCCATTGCCAAGGCCCAGGAAAGCAAGGCAAGACATATGCTCCAAAGCCTGTATGAATACTACATCGCCCATCCCGAGGCGCTGCCGGCGGACTTCTTGCCCCAGCTCAGCTTCGATGGGATGGAACGCACGGTCTGCGACTATATCGCCGGAATGACGGATAAGTACGCTGTGGACAAATACGCCGAGCTTTTCATTCCTTCAGGGTGGAATGTCCGGGGATAATGTGCTATAATACTGAGAAATACCATTTGAAGGAGATCAAGGATGAAAAAGAAAACCATTTGGGGCAGCGTGATGACCATGCTCAGCGTGATCGCGGTGATGGTGGCATCTTATCCCGCCGGGGTCAAGGTATTCCATCAGGGGGATGCCACGGCAAGGGTCTATTCCTTCTTCCAGCAGGTGCCGGATTCGCCCATTGCTATGTGCCTGCTGTTTGCGGCGCTGCTGAGCTGTGTTTCGCTGATGCTGAGTGTGGCATTTCTGGTTCGGCACCGCCTTGGCTGGCTTAAGGGCATCATCGGCGTGAGCTTTGCGTCGGTGACTCTGGCTGCAATCCCAATTGTGGCAAGACCCGATCCCATGGTGCTGCCCAATATGGGGCATCCTCTGGCGATGGGCACGGTGTGTGTGCTGGCTTACCTTCTGCACCACGCTATGAAGAACAAGCCTGATGCAGAGGAACCCAAGGGCGAGCGTCTCAGCCTGCACTGATCTGCGGTCATACAGCGGAAGGAGGGGTCAATATTGGCATTTCCACCGTCCTTTATTGACGAATTGATCGCCCGCAACCCCATCGAGGATGTGGTCGGGCATTATGTGAATCTGAAACGCTCCGGGGCAAATTTGTTTGGATTGTGTCCTTTCCACGGGGAAAAGACGGCATCGTTTTCCGTTGCCCCGGATAAGGGGATCTATTACTGCTTTGGCTGCCACAAGGGCGGCGGCGTCATCAATTTCATGATGGAGATCGAGGGGCTGACCTACCCGGATGCGGTGCGTTCCCTTGCCAAACGGGCGGGGATGCAGGTGCCGGAGGATGAGCAGTACCAAAGCCGCTATCACCATCAGGAGCGTCTGTGGGCGCTGAGCCGGGAGGCAGCCCGTTTTTTCAACGCCCAGCTTTATCAACCGGCGGGGGAGCGGGGGCTTGCCTACGCCCAGCGCCGGGGTATGCCCAAGTCTACCTTGACCAAATTCGGCATCGGCTTTGCCCCGGACGCATGGACAGCCTTGACAGATGCCATGCGCCGCAAGGGGTATACCGATCAGGAACTCATCGATGCGGGTCTTGTGTCCCAGAAGGGGGACAGGATCTATGACCGGTTCCGCAACCGGCTGATGTTCCCCATCATCGATGTGCGGGGGAATGTGATCGGCTTCGGCGGTCGTGTGATGGATGATTCTACCCCTAAATATCTCAATTCCCCGGAGACGGTGATCTTTAACAAGCGAAAGAATCTCTTTGCATTGAACCTCGCCAAGAAGACCAAGCTGCCCTATCTGATCTTGGTGGAGGGGTATATGGATGCTGTGGCGCTGCATCAGTACGGCTTTGACTGTGCGGTGGCATCGCTGGGCACCAGTCTGACCGAAGATCATGCAGCGCTGCTGACCCGCTACACCGAGCAGGTGATGCTGATCTACGACGGAGACGAAGCGGGGCAGCGTGCCACCCGCCGTGCCATCCCCATGCTGGAAAAGGCGGGACTTCGGGTCAAGGTCCTGCGCATGAAGGGAGCAAAAGACCCGGATGAATTCTTGAAGAAATTCGGTGCGGATCAGTTCAAGCTGCTGCTGGAGGAAGCCTCCAACCGGGTAGAGTACCAGTTGAATGCCATTGCCGCAAAATACGACATTCGGGAGGACGATCAGCGTGTGCGCTTCATTCAGGAGTGTGCGCAGCTTATCAGCACCCTGCCCAGTTCTGTTCAGCGTGAGGTTTACGGCAGCCGTGTGGCAGAGAAAGGCGGCATCAGCGCCGAAGCCATGGCAATGGAGGTCTCCAAAGCATACAAGCTCCGGCTGCGCAAGGAAAAGAAGATCCAAGAGAAGAAGGATCTTGATCCGGTTCGCTCAGTCCAGCCCAAGAGCCGCTCCATCCGCTATGACGACATTCGTTCCGCCATGGCAGAGGAAGGGGTCATCGCCCAAGGACTTCGGGAACCGGCGCTGCTGGAATTGTGCGCAGATCTGCCTGCGGAGGCATTTTCCTCCGAATTGCTGGGCAGGGTATACCGCCAGCTTCGCCAGCGGTACGCCCAAGGGCTCCGGGTAGAGATCGGCTCGCTGGAGGGCTTTGATCCGGAGGAGATATCCCATATTGCCGGGATCCTGCAGCGGCAGAGCGGGCCGGTGAATGAACAGGCCATGAAGGATTATGCGGCTACCATTCTTGCCGAATCCGAGAAGCGGCAGATCCATACGGAAGCGGATCTGCTGGCACTGCGGAACAAGTTGAAAGAAAGCAAAGGATACAAGAAATGACGCCTGCAATGCTTGAAAAAGAAGAAGCTCAGGGACCGGTCCGCTCCGGGGACGAGGATGTGCGCCAGTATCTCAAGGAGATCCGGGAGTACCCTCGGCTGACTCAAGAGGAGGAACAGCAGATCGCCCGGCGCTGTGCCCAAGGGGACGAGGAGGCCATCCGTCAGATGGTCAACTCCAACCTGCGTCTGGTGGTCAGCGTGGCACGGGAGTATGCCGGTCGCGGAGTGCCCCTGCTGGATCTGATCCAAGAAGGATCCATCGGCTTGATCGTAGCCGCAAAGAAGTTCGACTATACCATGGAGTACCGCTTCTCTACATATGCCACCAAGTGGATCCGTCAGCGGATCACCCGCTATCTGACGGATCACGGCGGTTTGATCCGTGTGCCTGCCCATACGGCGGAACGGATGCGCAAGGTCACGGCGGCAAAGAACGCTCTGATCCAAGAAAACGGAGAGGATCCCACCGAAGATGAGGTGGCTGCCCGCACAGGTCTGCCCCGGGAGAAGGTTTCTCAGCTGATGAAACTGGCACCTCAGACCTGCTCGCTGGATGCCCCGGTGGGTGAAGAGGGAGACACTACGGTGGGCAACTACCTGCCAACCAATGAGGGGGCGGAGCCCCAGGAGGAGCTGGTTCGTCAGGAACTGGCTTCGCTGATGGATGGGCTGCTGGATCAGCTCAATCCACGGCAGCGTCAGATCCTCCGGCTTCGTTTCGGCATGGAGGATGGAGTGTGCTACACCTTGGAGGAGATCGGAAAGATGATCGGTATCTCCAAAGAACGGGTGCGGCAGGGGGAAAAACAGGCGATCGAGCGGCTGAAATGTTTGGGCGCAGATCTGGGCTTGGAGGATTTTTTGGAATGATAGAATTTGAATTTGAACCGAGCGCCTCTCCGTGGGATCTGGCGCTCTCCCGGCTGAAGTCCGGGCAGACACTCAGCGCCCGGCGCTTTTTGGCTCTGGTTGAGTCCAGTGAGGAACTGTTGGCGGAAGATGCGGCGCTGGAATTGGAGTCCCGTGGGGTGATGCTGGACATCACCGATCTTCCACGGGTGTCTGCGAACCCGGAGACTCAAACTCGGCTGGAATTGGAAAAAAGAATGCTGGAGCGGGGGAGCCTGATGGATGACCTACAGCCTTCGGATCCGCTGCGGCTGTGCATTCAGGAGATCATGGCGCTTCCGGCGGTAGAGGACGGCGGGGATCTTGCCCGTAAGGGGGCTGCCGGGGATGAGTCGGCTATGCGCCGGTTGTCCGACGGATACCTTGCCTATGTGGTGGAATGTGCCAAGACCTACGCCGGACAGGGCGTTCTGCTGATGGATCTGATCCAAGAGGGAAGCTTGGGGCTTTGGCAGGGGATCCTGTCCTATCAAGATGGATCATTCCAAGATCATGTGTCATGGTGGATCCGTCAGGCGATGGCGCGGGCGGTGGTGCTTCAGGCACAGGCCAACGGCGTGGGGCAGAATCTGGCGCAGCAGATGTCCGGCTATCGCAAGGCAGACCAGCAGCTTTTGACCCGTCTGCATAGAAATCCGACGGAGTTGGAGATCAGTCAAGAGATGGGTATTACGCTGGAAGAATCGGTAACACTTGGGAAAATGCTGCGGGAGATCCAAGCCCTTGCCAAAATGGATCCCGCTCAGACCGGCGAACCTCAAACCAATGAGGACGAGCAGGCGGTGGAGGACACCGCGTACTTCCAGCAGCGTCAGCGGATCGATGATATGCTAACCGGTTTGAACGAGCAGGAAGCACGGCTGATCCGTCTGCGCTACGGACTGGACGGCAAGCTGCCGATGACGGCGCAGGAGGCTGCGGCGGAACTGTCCATGACGGTGGACGAGGTGGTTGCCATGGAGACATCGGCGCTGGGGAAAATGCGCCGTGGGGAAGAAAAGGAGAATGGAGAATGAAGCATTATTCTGTGGCCATTGACGGACCGGCGGGTGCGGGAAAAAGCACCATTGCCAAGCGTTTGGCATCGGAACTGGGATTTTACTATGTGGATACCGGGGCGATCTACCGCACGCTGGGCTACTTCATGGATCTGGTGGGGATCTCTCCCAAAGACATTGACGGCATCGCCCGGCTCATCGATGAAGTGACCATCGATATTGAGTACGACGAGACCGGCGCCCAGCACATGATCATGAATACCATCGATGTCACCGAGGATATCCGTACCCCGGAGATGTCCAAGATCGCCTCTCAGATCTCTGCCCACAAGCTGGTGCGGGATGTGCTGCTGGATATGCAGCGGGATATGGCGAAGAAGCACAATGTCATTATGGACGGACGGGATATCGGCACGGTGGTACTGCCCCGGGCAGATGTAAAGTTCTTCCTGACTGCATCGCCGGAGGTGCGTGCCAGACGGCGGTTTGACGAGCTTCAGGCTAAGGGGATCAAAGACTCCTATGATAAGGTGCTGAAGGAGATCATCCAGCGGGATTACGATGATACCCATCGTCCTGTGGCACCGCTGAAGCAGACAAAGTGCCATATTCTGGTGGATACCTCGGATATGACCGTGGATCAGGTGATCCAGACCATGAAAAAAACAGTAGTGGAGACTTGCAAGCTATGAATGTTACGGTAGCAAAGCACGCCGGCTTCTGCTTTGGTGTGAATCGGGCGGTGCAGATGGTGGAGGAGCAGGCCCGCACCGGCAATCCGGTGTATACCCTCGGTCCGATCATTCACAACCGCCATGCGGTGGCAAGATTCGAATCCATGGGCGTCCATGTCATTGAAACCCCGGAGGAAGCTCCTGCAGGAAGTACCGTCATCATCCGCTCCCACGGCATCGCTCGTGAGGTACAGCAGCGTTTGGAAAGCCGGGATGTACACATCGCAGATGCCACCTGCCCATTCGTCAAGCGGATCCATGAGATCGTCAGCAAGGCAGAATCTCAAGGCAGATTTCCCGTGATCATCGGCACCAGATCCCACCCGGAGGTGGTGGCCATTGCCGGGTGGTGCAGCGATTGCAAGGTCTTTGAGACGCCGGAGGAGCTGGAAAACTGGGCAAAGCAGCCCGATACCCCCTCAGACCTGCCCATTTGTATGGTTTGCCAAACAACCTCTACCGAATTTTTGTGGAAAATGTGCGGTCAAATTGCAAAAAAACAGTTTACTAATGTGGAAATCTTTGATACAATATGTAAAGCAACTGAATTTCGGCAGAGCGAAGCGGCGAAACTAAGCGCTGTATGTCAAGCTATGGTCGTAGTCGGAGACACCAAGAGTTCCAACACCGGCCGCCTCGCCATGATCTGCCGGGAACACTGCGATCGGGTCTTTCTGGTGGACAATGCCGCCGAGCTGGATCCTAAAGATTTCTGCGGTGTTACTGATGTTGGAATCACGGCTGGCGCATCTACGCCGGCGTGGATTATAAAGGAGGTCAACAAGACTATGAGCGAAAATGTAAATGTTGAGACTGTAGAGGAGAACTTTGCCGAGCTTCTCGAGCAGTCCATCAAGACTTTAAATACAGGAGACAAGGTTACTGGCGTTGTAACAAACATTGGCAACACCGAGATCCAGATCGATCTGGGCACCAAGCATGCCGGTTACATTCCTTATGATGAAGTCAGCGCAGATCCCTCTGTGAAGCCCGAGGATATCCTGCATGTGGGCGATGAGATCGAGGTCTTTGTCGTTCGTGTCAACGATCAGGAGGGCACCTGCCAGCTGTCCAAGAAGAAGCTGGACGGCATGAAGATTTGGGACGAGATGGCTACCTATGTGGACGACAAGACCACCGTTGAGGGCACCATCACCGAGGAGAACAAGGGCGGCCTGGTGGCTAATGTCAAGGGCATCCGTGTGTTCATCCCTGCTTCCCAGTCCGGCATCGCCAAGGGCGGCGATATGGCCGGTATGGTGGGTAAGACCGTGAAGATGAGAATCACCGAGGTCAACCGTGCCCGCCGCCGTGTGATCGGCTCCATCCGTGCTGTTACCGCTGAGGAGCGTAAGGCTGCTCAGGAGAAGATCTGGGCTGAGATCCAGGAGGGTGCTAAGTACCACGGTGTGGTCAAGAGCCTGACCTCCTACGGCGCTTTCGTTGATATCGGCGGCGTGGATGGCATGGTCCATGTGTCCGAGCTGAGCTGGAACCGCATCAAGACCCCCGCCGATGTGGTGAAGGTGGGCGACGAGATCGATGTTTATGTCATCTCCTTCGACCCCGAGAAGCGCAAGATCTCTCTGGGCTACAAGACCGCTGAGATGAATCCTTGGAACCAGTTCATGGCCAACTACAATGTGGGCGATGTGGTGGATGCCAAGATCGTCAAGCTGATGACCTTCGGCGCTTTCGCTGAGATCATCCCCGGTGTTGACGGCCTGATCCACATTTCTCAGATCGCTGATCGCCGGATCGCTAAGCCTGAGGATGTCCTGTCCGAGGGTCAGGAGGTTCAGGTGAAGATCACCGATATCGACGCTGAGAACAAGCGCATCTCCCTGTCCATCCGCGCTCTGCTGGATGAGGCAGACGAGGACGCTGAGTAATTCGTCAATTCGCACATACCGGAGCCGACCGTTTCTGGCTCCGGTATTGTGGTTTCGTGGAGGGAAACATATGGTTAAGCATATCGTCATATATACGCTGAAGGAAGGCACTGACAAAGAATCCGCCGTGGAGGAGATCTCCGGGCTGTTGGAGCCGCTGGTGGGCAAGATCCCCGGTTTGAACTGGCTCGAGGTTTGCCAGACCTATCAGGGGGATATGGACTACTGTCTGTATTCGGAGTTTGAATCTCGTGAGGCACTGGACGCCTATCAGGTCAACCCCCTGCATCTGCAGGCCAAGGAGAAGTTCCACCACTATATCGCCACCCGTGTGTGTGCCGATTACGAGTACTGAGAGGTGGCGGGATGAAGGCGATTGTTACAGTTGTCGGAAAAGATCGGGTGGGCATCATTGCCGCTGTGTGCAACCAGCTTGCCCAGTATAATATCAATGTGCTGGATATCAGCCAGACCGTTATGCAGGACTATTTCACCATGATGATGGTGGTGGATGTTTCTGCCGCTAACCAGCCCCTTGCTCAGATCAGTCTGCAAATGGAAGAAATGGGCAAGCAGTCCAATCTGTCTGTCCGCCTGCAAAGAGAAGATATCTTTCAGGCCATGCACCGGGTGTGAGGTTAGACCATGCTGAATCACAATGATATTTTTCGGACCATCGATATGATCGATAAGCGTCATCTGGATATCCGGACCATCACCATGGGAATCTCCCTGCGGGACTGTGCCCATCCGGATGTGCAGGTGAGCTGTGATAAGATCTATGATAAGATCACCCGCCGCGCTGAGAATTTGGTTCGTGTGGGGGAGGACATTGAGCGGGAATTTGGTATCCCCATTGTCAACAAGCGGATCTCCGTGACTCCCATCGCCATGGTGGCGGAGAGCTGTGAGACCGACAGCTATGTTCCCTTTGCAGAAGTGCTGGATCGGGCGGCGAAGACCTGCGGTGTGAATTTTATCGGCGGCTTCTCGGCGCTGGTCCAGAAGGGCTGCACCAAGGGGGACCGGATCCTCATTGAGTCCATTCCGGAAGCCATGGCTCGTACCGAGCGGGTCTGCGCCAGCGTCAATGTGGGTTCCACCAAGGCGGGCATCAATATGAATGCTGTGGCGCTGATGGGTCAGATCATCAAGCAGACGGCCCATATCACCCGGGACAACGACGGTTTGGGCTGCGCCAAGCTGGTGGTGTTCTGCAATGCGGTGGAGGACAACCCCTTCATGGCCGGCGCATTCCACGGCGTTGGTGAGCCGGAGTGTGTGCTGAATGTGGGCGTCTCCGGCCCGGGCGTGGTGTACCATGCCCTCAAGAGCGTGAAGGGGCAGCCCTTCGACGCCGTGGCGGAGACCATCAAAAAGACTGCCTTCCAGATCACCCGTATGGGTCAGATCGTGGGCGTGGAAGCATCCAACCGTCTGGGCGTGCCCTTTGGCATCGTGGATCTCAGCCTTGCGCCTACCCCCGCTGTGGGGGACAGCGTGGCCCGTATTCTGGAGGAAATGGGCTTGGAGACCTGCGGTATCCATGGGACTACCGCCGCTTTGGCGCTGCTGAACGACGCAGTGAAGAAGGGCGGCGTCATGGCCAGCAACCATGTTGGCGGACTTTCCGGCGCCTTTATCCCTGTGTCGGAGGATGAGGGTATGATCGCCGCCGCAGAGAGCGGTGTGCTGACGCTGACCAAGCTGGAGGCTATGACCTGTGTCTGCTCGGTGGGTCTGGATATGATCGCCGTGCCTGGGGATACCTCGGCGCAGACCATTTCTGCCATCATTGCTGACGAAGCTGCCATCGGTATGGTCAACAGCAAGACCACCGCAGTTCGGATCATCCCTGCGCCGGGCAAGACCGTCGGCGACCGGGTGGAGATGGGCGGACTTCTGGGTTCTGCACCGGTGATGCCGGTTTATAACCAGTCCAGCGACCTGTTCATCGACCGTGGCGGTCGGATCCCTGCACCGTTGCAAAGCCTGAAGAACTGAAAAAACGCGATTGCCATAAGACAGCCGGGGCGCTCCCATTTGGAGTGCCCCGGCTGAGTTGTTATTTCAGATATTTGCCTTTCCGGTTTGCTGTGGTGAGTGCGCAGATCACAAAGAGCAGACAGCAGATCCCGCTGATTTTCCAGCCAATGGAGAAGGCTTCGTTGTGATACTGGAAGCGGATGTCGTGGGTTCCCTTTTGGAGCATGACCCCGGTCATTACATCTCCCACCAGCGTGTGCTCCACCAGATGACCGTCCACATAGACCTTCCAGTTCCCATCTTGAGGAATAGAGGTGTAGAGCAGTCCGTCCCGGTTGCAATGGATGGTACCCTCCACCAAGGTGTTGCGGAAGGAGGTCAGCTCCAAGACCGATTCGTTGAGTAAACGCTGACCGCTGCGGAACACGCCGGCATCTAGGATCGCGCCTTCCACGATCATGGTGCCGGATTCTCCGCTTTTGCAGCTGAGGCGCACGGTGATCACATCCCCGGCAGATACATCGCAGGCGGCGATCTGCTGGGGCAGGCTCAAAGTCTCGGAATACAATGTGACGCCGTTTCGCTCTACGCTGAAGCTGTTTCGGTCGGATACATCGAAGTCCAGACAGGCAAAGCCATTGCGGTCTGCCGTAAAGGTATAGATGACGCCAGAGCCGTCTTTGCCGTCGGAATAGCTGCAGGTATACCCTTGTTGGGAGGTGATGGTGAGATCCTCGCCGGTGATGCTCACATCGGGGATCATGGTCCACACATCCTCCTGCAAGCCTGTTGCTGCCCGGAAGAGCCGGTTCTGGAAACCGAAATCGTTCTGATGTTCAAAGGACAGATCGGCAAGCTCCGGCTCTGCAAGGAAGCCCAGAGGAAGGTAGGCGCTATTTTCCAGCAGATAGACATTGTCGGAGGAAAAGGCGATGGGGTAGAACTGATTGTCGATCACATTTCCGTTGCGCTCAAGCCGGTATTTGATGGCAAGGAACAGGTCGGATACCGGGCTGCTCTCTTCGTAGCAGTAGCGGTTGTAGGTGTTCTTTGCACCATAGCCCAAGGCTTGCATGAACTTGGTCACCTTGACATTGGCAGAGCTGGTAAAGGTGGAAATGCCGTTGTAGTCATTCAGAGCACCGTCGTTGAGGGTCTGGGAGTGGGTGGTTTCCGTGCGGTAGAAGAGGTTGCCGGATTCTTGGTCACGCATATACGCCAAGGCTGCTTTCGTTTCCTTCGTTCCCATGGGGTAGTTGGATACGGCGGTGGCGGGAAAACGCAGACCGAAGTTCAGGACATTTATACCCAATTCCAGAACGACCACAAAGACCAGCGCATAGGCTGCCATTGCGGAGTGATTGTGCTTGGGTTTTTCGTAAGGGGTGGGGGCAGGAGCATCCTGCTCTGATTCCGGCTCTTCTTTCCGGGGCTTGGGGCAGAAGGCGAAGAAGATGCCCCCATACAGCACAAGGAAACCGATGTTATAGCACAGGTAGATCCAGTCTGTGCGGTTGTTGGAGCAGAGGATCAGCCCCAGGCACAGCAGACCGCCGGAAATGATCTGCCAGCGCTCAAACTGCTTTCGTTCCAGATAGGACCGGTATGCCATGTACAGCAAGACAAAACTGAACAGGAAACTGAACCGATAGGGGATCATATTGGTGAAATGGAATCCATGCCAGACATAATCCAACTGCCGGATGATGAAGCTGAGCATGAAGAACAGGAGCAGACACACCGAGCAGATCTTCTCCCGCAGCTTGGCAGAGCTGCCGATGCAGAAGAGGAATGCCAGCAATACCGTGCCCACGCCGCAGTACAGGTTCGGCAGACCCTCCTTAAAGCTGGGTTCCGTTCCGCCCATGGTGTTGCCTGCAACCTGACGCATGGCATCCAGCAGCCCCATAAGGGTATTCTCCGAGGCGATGTTCAGCCGGAATCCCTCCGGGAAGGCATTGATTCCGGACTGAGTGTTTTGCAGCCCCATAAAGGCGGGGATGGTCAAAATTGCGGTCATGCCGATGCCGAGGATGCTGAACCATGCAATGCGGAACAGGTCGGAAAAGAATCGCTTCATGCCCTTCCAGCGGCAGATCTCATAGCAGATGAAGACCAGCAGCACAAAGATGCAGCTGAACAGTCCAATGTAGTAGTTGGCGAAGACGGACAAAAAGAGGGTGACGGTATAAAGCACACATTTCTTGTCCCGCAGAAGCCGGATGGTTCCCAATGTCAGCAAGGGCAGCAGGGCAAAGGTATCCAGCCACATCACATTCCATTGATAGGCCAGCGCCCAGCCGCACAGACCGTAGAAAGCACCGAAAAAGCTGATGGAATAGTCCTCCCGCTGGAAGATCCGGCTCAGGAAGATGGCAAAGAACAAGCTGGCAAGTCCGAGTTTCATGGGCATGAGCAGGGAATAGAACTCCAAGGTCAGATCTGCCGGAACTAAGATCCCCAGCAGGTTCAGCGGGGATGCAAGGTAGTAGGAAATCAGGGAGAGATAATCCATGCCCAGACCGACGCTCCAAGTATAGAGCATGGAATCCCCGGAGCGCAGAGCGTCCCGAAACTCCACCCAGAAGGGATAGTACTGGTGGTACATATCGGAGTAGAGCATGGAAAGATCCCCGAAAGGCTCATAACCGCCGATGAGCATCACGATGAGCATGGAAACAACGGGCAAGGCAAAGGCAAGGCCGTATGATTTTGTCCGTTGAGAGATGGTGGGTTTGTGCATAGCAGGACCTCCGAATCTATGGGGTTTCACCCCGTTATTTTACCATTGATCCCGGCTAGGGTAAAGGGAAAAAAGGAAAATAAAGGGATTTTTCAGAAATAGAGACGCACCGCTGGGATGCAGCGGTGCGTCTTTTCCTAATCTCAGAAAGTGCTGTCGCAGTAGATGCAACGGTAGACACGGTTCTCCCGGTCTGCCAGACGGAAAATCTGGGGGAGTTCCTGCTCCACCGAGCAGATGCAGCGGGGATTGCGGCAATGGAGTACGCCTTCCAGTTCCTCAGGAAGCGCCAGATGACGCTTTTCTGCCACTTTGCCGTCCCGGATGATGGTGACGGTGATGTTGGGATCCACATATCCCAGAATATCGGTGTCCAGCTCGATGTTGCTGCCGATCTTGATGATATCCTTCTGCCCCATTTTCACGGAATGGGCGTTGTTGATGAGGGCTACCATGCAGCTGAGTTTGCTCAGCTCCAGCAGACGGTAGATCTCCATGCCTCTTCCGGTGGTGATGTGGTCGATGATGATACCGTTTTGGATGGAATCAATGTTCATAAGTTACACCCCCAAAAGCTTTAGGATCAAAGCCATACGCATATACTTGCCGTTGCGTACCTGCTTAAAGTAGCAGGCTCTCGGATCGTCGTCCACAGCCACGGAAATCTCGTTGACTCGGGGCAGGGGATGAAGGATGGACATATTCTGCTTGGCAACATCCAGCTTGTCCGCAGTCAGGATGTAGCTGTCCTTCAGACGCAGGTAATCCTCCTCGTTGAAGAACCGCTCCCGCTGTACCCGGGTCATATACAGGATGTCCAGCGTGGCCATGCTGCCTTCCAGATCCGTGGTCTCCACAAAGGGAATGTTCTTTTCCAGCATGGCATTGCGTACATAGTCGGGAACTTTCAGCTCCTCCGGGGAGATGAGGGTGAAGCTGACCCCCTCATACCGGCTCATGGCGTCGATGAGGGAATGGACGGTGCGCCCAAACTTCAAATCACCGCATACGCCGATGTTCAAATGGTCAAACCGTCCCTTTTCCAGCTTGATGGTCAGCAGATCCGCAAGGGTCTGGGTGGGATGGTTGTGCCCACCGTCTCCGGCGTTGATCACGGGGATGGTGGCGTTCAGGGCAGCGACCATGGGGGCGCCCTCCTTGGGGTGGCGCATGGCGATGATATCTGCGTAGCAGGAGATGACCTTAGCGGTGTCAGCCACGCTCTCGCCCTTGGACGCGGAGCTGGAATTGGCAGAACTGAAGCCGATCACATTGCCGCCCAGTTCGTACATGGCGGCTTCAAAACTCAGTCTGGTGCGGGTGGAAGGCTCAAAGAACAGGGTAGCCAGCTTCTTCCCTGCACAGCGGTGGGCATACTGGTCGGGGTGAGCGATGATATCTTCGGCAGTGGCGACCAGATCGTCAATATCCTGCACGCTCAGATCCAGAATGCTCAGAACGCTGTCGATTCCGTATTTGTTGGTCATGCTCAGCCTCCAATCCAGCTCTCATCACTGGGGTTGTTGCGGAAACGGATCAGTCGGGAGACATCCTCGGGCTTGATGTAGTTCTCGTCGGCAGCCACCTGAGCGATCACATCGAAGTTGGTCAGGCTCACATTCTTTACATTGGCAGCGGCCAGTCGATCCAGCCCCTTCTGCATACCGTAGGTGAAGATGGACACGATGCCCAGCACTTCAGCGCCGGCTTCCCGCAGCACATTGACGACCTCGATGCAGGAGCCGCCGGTGGAGATCAGATCCTCCACAACGACCACCTTCTGACCGGGCAGGAGCTTGCCCTCGATCTGATTCTGACGGCCGTGATCCTTGCTGCCGGAGCGGACATAGCCCATGGGCAGATCCATGATGTGCCCCACGATGGCGGCATGGGCGATACCGGCGGTGGAGGTGCCCATGAGAACTTCAGCATCGGGATAGTTCTCACGGATCAGCTGAGCCAGACCGTTTTCCACATCGTTGCGGACGGCGGGAGCGGTGAGGGTCAGGCGGTTATCGGTATAGACAGGGCTCTTGATGCCGGAAGCCCAAGTGAAGGGCTCCTCGGGGCGGAAGAAAACCGCCTGAATGGACAGAAGATCCTTAGCGATCAGCTTGGAAAGTTCCATGATAATTTCTCCTTTCATCAGTCGCAGAATTCAGCGACGCAGCGGCGGTAAGCGGCAACGGGATCGGCAGCCTGGGTGATGGGACGGCCCACCACGATGTAGTCCGAGCCGATCTCCTTGGCTGCGGCGGGGGTCATGACCCGCTTCTGGTCCCCCACATCTCCGTCGGCGAAACGGACGCCGGGGGTGACGGTGAGGAAATTCTTGCCGCAGCGGTCGTGTACCTTGCCGGCTTCCAGCGGGGAGCAGACGATGCCGTCCAGACCGGCGTTCTTTGCCGTCTCG
Organism: uncultured Clostridia bacterium; assembly: GCA_937890525.1. GTDB lineage: Bacteria > Bacillota > Clostridia > Oscillospirales > Oscillospiraceae > Faecousia. The sequence continues at coordinate 42,720 of CALADI010000046.1, forward strand.
GCGTAGTGCATCACCACTTCGTCAATGGGCTGGTGGATCAGCAGATCCCGCTCCATGCTCTCCTGATCGGTGGAGGTGAGCTGAGTCACGGCGATCAGCAGGGGACGAGTGCCGTCGGGACGGGTCAGCCCCTCCACAGCGGCCTGCATCATGGCAGTCGTTCCGGCGGCGTGGAGATTGGTGATGTCTACATCCAGATCACTCAGCACACGCATGGCCTTCTTTACGGTGTTGGGGATGTCGTGGAGCTTCAGATCCAGAAAGATCTTGTGACCACGGGCCTTGATCTCCTTCACAATGGAAGGACCTTCGGCGTAGTACAACTCCATGCCGATCTTAACAAAGGGCTTCTCTTCGGTGAACTGATCCAGAAACGCCATGGTCTGCTGGCGGCTGGAAAAATCACAGGCAATAATTACATCTCTTCCCATCAGTGGGCACCTCCGATAATATCATTCAAATTGTCAATGCGGTACTGCTCCATAACTTTGGGCAGCTCCTCCACGATGCGCTTACAGGCAAAGGGGTCTACCAGATTGGCAGCGCCAACCTCCACGGCTGTGGCGCCCGCCAGCATCAGCTCCAGCACATCCCGGGCGCTGGACACGCCGCCCATACCCACAATGGGGATGGAGACAGCTTCGTAAACCTGATACACCATGCGCACAGCAAGGGGGAGCAGGGCAGGACCGGACATACCGCCGGTCTTGTTAGCAATCAGGGGCTTCTTGCGGGCAAGATCGATCCGCATACCAAGCACCGTGTTGATGAGACTGACGCCGTCAGCGCCGCCTTCTTCACAGGCCCGGGCAATGGCGGTGATATCCGTCACATTGGGGGACAGCTTCACGATGACCGGCTTGGTGGTCACAGCCTTGACAGCCTGGGTGACCTCCTTGGCGCTGGCGGGGTCTGTGCCGAAGCTCATGCCGCCGCCGTGGACATTGGGGCAGGAGATGTTGACCTCCAACCAGCCCACCTGCTCCTGACCATCCAGCTTTTGGCAGGTTTGGACATACTCGTCAATGGAAAATCCGGAGATGTTAGCCATCACCGGCTTATGGAAGAACTCCTTCATTTCCGGCAGTTCGTGGGCGATGACATGATCCACACCGGGATTCTGCAGACCGACGGCATTCAGCATTCCGCCGTCAAACTCTGCGATTCGAGGGGTGGGATTACCAAATCTGGGGGCAAGGGTTGTCCCCTTAAAGGAGAATGTGCCCAGACAGTTGATGTCATACAGTTCGGCAAACTCCTTGCCGAAGCCGAAGGTACCGGATGCGGGGATCACGGGATTGGTCATCTCGATCCCGCACAGACAAACGCTGGTATTCATCCGAACGCCTCCTCTCTGACAAATACGGGGCCATCCTTACAGACCCGGCGGTATCCGGAGCGGGTCTGGATGGTGCAGCCCATGCAGGCGCCGAAGCCGCAGCCCATCCGCTCCTCAAAGCTGTACTGCCCGGAGGTGGTGACCACCTGTTCCATGGCGCGGAACATGGGTAAGGGGCCGCAGGCATAGAAGTAGCTGTAGTCCAGATTCTTTAGCACATCGGTGACGAAGCCCTTGGTGCCGAAGCTGCCGTCGGCGGTGGCTACATGGACGCTGACGCCCAATTCTTCAAATTCCTGCCGCAGGAAGATCTCGCTGGCGGTATTGAAGCCCAGCACCACCGTGGGGTGCTTGCCTTCGCTGAGCAGCTTCCGGCACAGGTTATACAGCGGGGGGACACCGACGCCGCCGCCTACCAGGACCGGGTTCTGACCGGACAGGGCAGTGTCGTATCCGTTGCCGAGACCCGTGAGCACATCCAGCTCGGTGCCTACAGGCAGCCGGGACATGATCTCGGTGCCCTGACCCACCACCTTGTAGATGAGGGTCAGGGAGTTATCAGCATAATCACAGACGGAAATGGGTCTGCGAAGATATTTCTCCGGCAGACGCAGATCCACGAACTGCCCGCAGTTGGTAATGGCGGTGGTATCACCGGACAGAATCATCTCATACACCGCATCGGTGAGGGGACGGTTGGATCGAATGGTAAAAATTCCTTGCTTCATGGCGGTTCCTCAGGCGTCGATGGTGGAGACGCTGAAGGTGATCTCCTCCAGCACATCCAGCAGGACCCGAACCGTATCCAGAGAAGTAAAGACGGTGACATTGTTCTCGGCAGCCACCCGACGGATCAAGAAGCCGTCCTTGCTGGTGCCCTCGCCGTTGCCCAGCGTGTTCAGCACATAGGTCACATGTCCCTGACGCAGGGAATCCAGGATCTCCTCGCTGCCCTCGCTGAGCTTGGTGCGGCGGCGGGTACGGATGCCGTGCTCCTTCAGGTAGGCAGCAGTGCCGCCGGTGGCTTCAACATTGAAGCCCAGATCGTAGAACCGCTTGACCAGAGGCAGGGCGTCCGCCTTGTCGTCATCGGCAACGGTGACGAACAGGGTGCCGTAGTTGGCGACTTTGGTGCCGCCGGCCTGCAGCGCCTTGTAGAAGGCACGGTTCAAGCTGTCGTCATAGCCGATGGCTTCACCGGTGGACTTCATCTCCGGGCTCAGCGCAGTGTCAGCGCCGTGGAGCTTGGAGAAGGAGAACACAGGAACCTTGACATACCAGCGCTTCTTGGCGGCCTGCAAGCCGCCCTGATAGCCCTGCTCGGCCAGAGAGTGCCCCAGCGCCACTTTGGTGGCAATGTTGGCAAGGGGAATACCGGTGGCCTTGGACAGGAAGGGTACGGTACGGGAGGAACGGGGGTTGACCTCGATGATATAGACATCCTCGTTGGGGTCAACGATGAACTGGATGTTGAAAAGACCTTCCATCCCCAGCCCCAGACCCAGCTTGGTGGTGTAATCTACGATGGTATCGCGAACCTTCTGGCTGATGGAGAAGGAGGGGTAGACGGAGATGGAGTCGCCGGAGTGAACGCCGGTGCGCTCCACATGCTCCATGATGCCGGGGATCAGAACTTCGGTGCCGTCGCAGACTGCGTCCACTTCCAGCTCCTTGCCCATGATGTACTTGTCCACCAGAACGGGGTGCTCCTCGCTGGCGACGATGGCATTCTTGAAGTAGTGGCGAAGCTGCTCGTCGTCCCGGACGATCTGCATGGCTCTGCCGCCCAGAACATAGCTGGGACGCACCAGAACCGGGTATCCGATCCGGTTGGCAACTTTGACACCGGCTTCCACATCGGTGACGGCTTCGCCGGTGGGCTGGGGGATGTGCAGCGCTTCCAGCGTCTTTTCGAAGCTGTCCCGGTTTTCGGCACGCTCGATGGCGGCAACGCTTGTGCCAACCACGGGCACGCCCAGCTTGTCCAGCCGCTCAGCCAGATTGATGGCGGTCTGACCGCCCAGAGTGACGATGACACCGTCGGGCTTTTCCATGTGGATGACATTCATCACATCCTCGATGGTCAGCGGCTCAAAGTACAGCTTGTCCGAGGTGGTGTAGTCGGTGGAGACAGTCTCCGGGTTGTTGTTGATGATGATGGCCTCATAGCCGGCTTCCCGGATGGCCCAGATGGCGTGGACGGTGGAGTAGTCGAATTCCACACCCTGTCCGATGCGGATGGGGCCGGAGCCAAGCACCAGAATCTTCTTCTTATCGGTGACGATGGACTCGTTTTCCTGCTCGTAGGTGGAGTAGAAGTAGGGAACATAGCTGTCAAATTCGCCGGCACAGGTGTCGATCACCTTGTAAACAGGAAAGATATCGTTGGCTTCCCGAAGTTGGTACATCTGAATGTCGCTCATGCCCCAGACACCGGCAATGTAACCGTCGCTGAAGCCCATGCGCTTGGCTTCACGCAGTACCTCCAAATCTCCCACATGGCTGCGGATGACCTGCTCGTACTCGATGATGCCCCGGATCTTCTCCAAGAAGAACATATCGATCTTGGTAGCGCTGTAGATGATGCCCAGATCGCAGTCCCGGCGCATCAATTCGGCAATGGCGAAGATCCGATCGTCCTTGCCCTTTTTGATGTACTCCAGCAGTTCGGACTCGGGCATATGGTCGAACTTCTTGTTGTACAGGTGGTTGACACCGATCTCCAAACCACGGATGCCCTTGAGCAGGCTCTCTTCCAGCGTGCGGCCAATGCTCATGACCTCGCCGGTGGCCTTCATCTGGGTGGACAGGCAGTTATCGGCGCTGGTAAATTTGTCGAAGGGGAACCGAGCCAGCTTGGTTACGATGTAGTCGATGCTGGGCTCGAAGGAGGCGGGAGTGCTGGCAATCTGGATTTCATCCAGCGTCATGCCCACGGCGACCTTGGCGGTGACCCGGGCGATAGGGTAGCCGCTGGCCTTGGATGCCAGAGCGGAACTGCGGGAGACCCGGGGGTTGATCTCGATGAGGAAGTACTCAAAGGAATAGGGATCCAGTGCAAACTGCACATTGCAGCCACCCTCGATCTTCAGCTCACGCAGGATCTTCAGAGCGGAGTTCTTCAGCATATTGTATTCTTTGCTGGAGAGGGTCTGGCTGGGGGCTACGACCATGGAGTCGCCGGTGTGGATGCCCACGGGGTCGATGTTCTCCATGGAGCAGATGGCGATGGCGGTATCGTTGGAGTCACGCATGACCTCGAACTCGATCTCTTTGTAGCCCTTGATGCTCTTTTCCACCAGAACCTGATGGACAGGGGACAGCTTCAGACCATTTTCCAGCAGCTCGACCAACTCCTGCTCGTTGTCGGCAAAGCCGCCGCCGGTACCGCCCAGAGTAAAGGCGGGGCGCAGCACCAGAGGATAGCCAATCTGGTTGGCGGCTGCGATGCCCTCTGCCACGGTGGTGGCGATAAGGGAGGGCAGGACAGGTTCGCCCAGCTTCTCGCACATCTCCTTGAACAGTTCCCGATCCTCTGCACGCTCGATGGATTCAAAGCTGGTGCCAAGGATCTCCACCTGACACTCCTGCAGCACGCCCTTCTTGGCAAGCTGCACAGCCAGATTCAGACCGGTCTGACCACCCAGACCGGGGACGATGGCGTCGGGACGCTCCTTGCGGATGATTCTGGAAACATATTCCAGATTCAGCGGCTCCATGTAGACCTTATCTGCGATCTGGGTATCGGCCATGATGGTGGCGGGGTTGGAGTTGAGAAGGACGACCTCGTAGCCTTCTTCCTTCAGAGCGAGACAGGCCTGGGTTCCTGCGTAGTCAAACTCTGCGGCCTGACCGATGACGATGGGACCGGAGCCGATCACCATGACTTTTTTGATATCTGTTCTCTTAGGCATTGGTTTTTCTCCCTTCCATCTTTTCAATGAACCGACCGTAGATCTCATGGTTGGCGTTCAGATAAAACTGCGTAGAGAAGGTGGGGTACAGGGTGCTCTCCACCGCCTCGGGGGTGCCGTCCAGCACATTGAAATGGGTGATGCGCAGCCCGGTCTGCTCGATGCTGGATGCATCCAGACAGTAGTTGTGGCTCTGCTCAGCAAATTCGATCCGACCGGTGTCCACACAGCGGATGGGGTGGTTGCTGCCGTGATGCCCGGTCTGCATTTTCCGAACCTGAGCGCCGTTGGCAAGGCAGATCAGCTCATGTCCCAGATCCACGCCGAGGATGGGCAGCTTACCTTGCAGTGCCCGGATCAGGCTCACCACACAGGGCACCTGCTCCGGCGCTCCGGGACCGTTGGACAGGAACAGTCCGTCGGGCTGAAGCGCCATGATCTTCTCGGCGGGGGTGTTGTAGGGGACTACGGTGACATTGCAGCCCAGCTTGTTCAAATCTTTGACGATGCTCAGCCGGATGCCGCAGTCCACAGCCACCACATTGTAGCGGTGATTGGGGGTACGGGAGTACCAGCGCTTGGGGCAGCTTACCCGGGATACGGGCTCTGCCGAGGGACTCCACGCCCGGATCTGGGCAAGGGCGTCTTCGGTGGAGGTGGCGATGCCGGTGATCATGGCACGCAGATGCCCGTGATCGCGAACCATGCGGGTCAGTTCCCGGGTGTCGATGCCGTAAATGCCGGGGATCCCATCCTCTTCCATGGCCTCGGACAAGGTCTTGGTATAGCGGAAGTTGGAGGGGATGTCGTTGTAGTCCCGGACGATCAGACCGCCGATGCAGGGGTTCTTGCTCTCGTCATCCTCATCGTTTACGCCGTAGCTGCCGATGATGGGGTAGGTGAGGGCGACCAGCTGCTCAAAGTAGTTGCTTTCAGAGACGATCTCCTGATAGCCTACCATGGAGGTGTTGAAAACCAACTGGGCGATGGTATCCCGGTCGGCGCCGAAGCCGAAGCCCTCAAACACCACACCGTTTTCCAGTACCAGCTTTTTGTTCATCTGTTCTGCCATACGATATTTCCTCCTACGATTGTCATTTGATTCTCGCCGTATACCTTCCACCCGGCGAAGGGGGTGGCTCTGCCCTTGGAGCAGAACATATCTGGGTCGATGGTGTATTCTTTGTTAAGATCCCACACAGAGAAGTCCTCGGACTGAGGCAGTCCAAAGCGCCGGCGGGGATTGATAGACATCAGCTCCACCAGACGCTCCAGCGTGAGCACGCCAGGCTTGACCAGATGGGTATACAGCAGGGGGAATGCAGTCTCCAGACCTACCACGCCCATTGCGCTCTTTTCCAAGCCGCGGCTCTTTTCCTCAGCGCTGTGGGGTGCATGGTCGGTGGCGATCATGTCGATGGTGCCGTCCAGCAATCCCTCGAGGATCGCCTGCCGATCCGCCTTGGAGCGCAGGGGGGGATTCATTTTGAAGCGGCCGTCCTCCTGCAGATCCTCATCCGACAGAAGGATGTAGTGGGGGCCGGTCTCGCAGGTGACATCCACGCCCTCTGCCTTAGCCTTGCGGATCAGATCCACACTCTCTTTGGTGGAGATGTGGCAGACATGGTAGGCGCAACCGGTCTCCTTGGCAAGACGCAGATCCCGGGCGATGGGGCCCCATTCGCTCTCCGAGCAGATGCCCCGGTGACCGTGGGCATGGGCGTATTCCCCGTCGTGGATGTATCCGCCACGGATCAGAGAATTATCCTCACAATGGGCGGCAAGAATCTTGCCCAGACGCTTGCACTCCGTCATTGCCTGACGCATGAGGGATTCGGACTGGACGCCCCTGCCGTCATCGGAAAAGGCGATGACATTGGGAGCCATTTCGTCCAACTGTGCAAGGCGCTCACCCTTCTGATCCACGGTGATGGAACCGTAGGGGTGTACCCGAATCAGCCCATCCTTGGCGATGGCCTCCAGCTGGGGGGCGAGATGGGCGGCACTGTCGGGCACGGGGATCAGATTGGGCATGGAACAGATATCGCTGTATCCGCCGTGGGCTGCGGCCAATGTACCTGTTGCGATGGTTTCTTTATACAAAAAACCCGGCTCACGAAGATGTACATGAACATCGACGAAACCGGGCAAAAGGAAACAATGCTCCAAGGAACCCTTCAAAGCAGTTGGAGCTGAAACTTCAAAAGAAGCATCGCAAGGAACAAAACGACCATCTCGGTAAACATGAGCGTGATTCAGGTTCATCAACACAGGTTCGTCCTCCTTAGCATATTTATCTTTGGAATAATAACACGAAAACGGTAAAATGTCAATAGCTTACGGCTGAAATTTGGCGGATCTTTGCCGGGGGCAGACAGACGGATGCCGGGTGCAGCGATTCTGCCGCACCCGGCTAAGGGATTTATTCCGAATCGTCCTGTTCGTCGAGATCGGGATCGTCCTCCGCATCTGCAGAGGAGGTGGAGACTTCGTTGACCCGTACCCGGCGGCGGATCTTCATCTCCTCCACTTGGGTATGGATCAGTTCTTTGACCCCGGCGGGATCCTTCACATTCTTGATCTGAAGCACCGGCTGGGATTTGTCAGAAGAGGTGACCACAATGGTGCCCACGCCGAAGATGCGCTGCCCCAGAGAGCGGCTCAGGGACAGATCCCGCACACGATACAGCAGGATCTCCTCATCCCTGATGTTCAGAAGTCCCGTGGAAAGAAACAGGCGATCGTCGGATACTGCATAACGGGTGAAACTCAATGGCAGCCCAAGATAGCGCTTGCGATCTTTCCAGATGTATTGTGCTCCGTTGAAACCCATAAGGATCCCCTCCTTTTTTCTATATTGTATCGCCAGAGGGATAGGCTGTCAAGTTATAGAATGATGCAGATCAGTCCGGAGGCTCCTTCGTTGATGATCCGGCACAGAGAACCCCGGAATTTCTCCTGTACCTCCTGCGGGGTACGCAGGAGCTTGGCATTCAGCCCCTCCCGGATCAGATCGTAGACGGATTTGCCGAAGATGTTGCTCTCCCACAGCTTTTCCGGTTCTTCTCCAGTGAGGTACTCGATCAGATCCTGGGACTGCTTTTCATCGCCCACCATGGGATTGATCTCCGTGTCGATGTCCACCCGGATCATGTGGATGGATGGAGCGCCGGCTTTTAGCTTGACGCCGTAGGCAGAGCCCTTCTTCAGGACTTCCGGCTTTTCCAGCGTCATTTCCTCGGCGCTGGGCATGACCACGCCGTAGCCGGTGGTGCGTACTGCGGTGAGGGCGTCGGAGATGCGGTCGTATTCCTGCTTCACATGGGTCAGTTCTCCCAGCAGCGCCATAAGGTCGGCATCGTTCCGGATGGGTACGCCGGTTCGGGCGCTGAGGGTCTCGTAATACAGGTGCTCGGGCAGACGCAATGAGCAGCTGATGGTACCGGTTGCAGGATCGATCTCGTCCAGATCCACCTGCTGGATCTGCTCCTGCTCAGAAAGTCCCTGCAAGGCCATCTCCGCCTGACCGAGGGTATGGATCTTTCCGGCCTGTGTCAGCAGGGCTTGGTAGACGGCTTGCTTGAGGGGGTGCTCCAGTTCTAGACCGTCCACCCATCGGGGCAGGCGGACTCGGAGCTGCCCAAGAGGAAAGGCATAGAGCAGATCCTGCAGCAGCGCCACGATCCCATCGGCGCCAATGGCTTGGCAGTCGGCAATGGCGGCATCCACATCGAACTCCGCTTTAAGCTGCTGGCGCAGCTCGGATGCTGCGGCTCCGTTGGGATCTGCGGTGTTGATGATGGTGAGAAACGGTTTGCCGGTGGCTTTGATGTCCGTAATGGCACGGCGCTCCGCCTGAATATAGTCCTGCCGGGGAATGTCGGTGATAGAGCCGTCGGTGGTCACCACGATGCCGATGGATGCGTGATCGTCCATTACCTTTTTGGTGCCGATCTCCGCCGCTTCGGTCAGAGGGATGGGATGGTCGGCCCAAGGTGTAGAGATCATCCGGGGCTTGTCACCTTCCATGGCTCCCACGGCGCCGTCTACCATGTACCCAACCGAATCGATGAGCCGCACCCGCAGCTTGGTGGCGCCGTCGGGGCAGATCTCCACCGCATTTTCCGGGACAAACTTGGGCTCGGAGGTCATGATGGTTTTTCCGGATCCGCTCTGGGGCAGCTCATCCTTGGCCCGTGCCGCCAGATTGGCATCAGAGATGTTGGGGATGACCAGAGTCTCCATCATCCGTTTGATGAGCGTGGATTTGCCGGTACGCACCGGACCCACCACGCCGATATAGATGTTGCCGCCGGTTCTTGCGGCCAAGCTTGCATAAAAATTTTCCATAGCCAGCCTCCTCATTCCGGCAGGAGGCTTGCTCCTGCCCTTGGTAGAAGAAGGGTATGTGATTCGCAGGCAAAATAGAACCGGCTGGACAGATCAATGCTGAGAGGCAGCCTGGATGTAGTGGGAATTGATCTGCTCGGTGAATTCCAGCGCTGCATTGTATCCCATTTTCCGCTGGCGGTTGTTCATGGCGGCAACCTCTAGAATGACTGCCAGATTTCTGCCGGGGGTAATGGGAATGGTGTTCAGGGGCACTTCGACGCCCAGAATTTCCATGTGGTTGTCCTCAAGACCCAACCGGTCATAGGCGTGATGGTTGTCCCAAGGGACGATCTCCACCACCAGATTGATCTCGTTTTCCGATTTGACCGCACCTACACCGAAGAGTTTCGCCACATTGATGATGCCGATGCCCCGCAGTTCCACATAGTTCTGGATCAATGGGGGAGCGGTGCCGATCAGAGAAGTGGGACTGACCCGCTTGATCTCTACTGCGTCGTCTGCGATGAGACGGTGTCCGCGTTTCAGCAGCTCAATGGCGGCTTCGCTCTTGCCGATGCCGCTTTCGCCGATGAGCAGCACGCCCTCGCCGTAGACCTCCATGAGCACGCCGTGCCGGGTGATCCGGGGGGCGAGTTCTGAATTCAGGTAGGTGATGATGGAAGAGACGATATTGCTGGTGGACTGATGGCAACGCAGCAGGGTCACATTATGCTTCTTCGCCATCTCGATGCATTCGGCGCTGTGTTCCATCCCCCGGGATACAAGAAGAGCAGGGAATTTGTAACGGAACAGCCGGTCAAACACGATCCGCCGCTCGGCGGAGGAGAGCTTGTCCAGATAGCTCATCTCCACATTGCCCACCACTTGAAGCCGCACCGGCTCAAAGTGGTCGAAATACCCGGAAAGCTGCAAGCCGGGACGGGCAATGTCCGCAACGGTCAAACGGATCTTCTCGTAGTCGGTGGCGGCATAGGTGACCTCCAGATTAAATACATGAACAAGCTGCGTCAGAGGAACGCTGTAATTCTCAGGCATTGCTTGATCCTCCCAATCAAAATAGATAGTACTATTATATCAGTTCCCGTTTCAATGGCAACCACAAAAATAAAAAGAAAAACTTGAAAAAAACACTTGCATTTTCCAGAATTATTTGATATCATATTTGAGCGCCCGTATGGGCGGCTTTGATTTAATTATTTACGGATGGGAGGTGCAACGAATGGCGAAGTGTGATTATTGTGGTAAGGGTGTTACCTTTGGTATCAAGGTTTCTCACTCTCACAGACGCTCCAACCGCACCTGGAAGCCCAATGTCAAGCGGGTCAAGGCGGTTGTCAACGGTACTCCGTGCCATGTGTACGCTTGTACCAGATGCCTCCGTTCCAACAAGGTTGAGCGTGCAGTCTGATTACGGCACAATAAACGGTATCATCTTCGGATGATACCGTTCTTTGTTTATATGCCTAATTTGCAAACAGGAACATAAGGAGGATACGGGATGAAACCGAGAGAGTTTTTGGATATGCTCCATGTGGCGGAGCGGCTGAAGGACACCACACGCCATTGCACCACCTCCGGCGGACGGCCGGAGAGCGTAGCGGAGCATAGTTGGCGGATCAGTCTGATGGCGATGCTCCTTCAGCATGAGTTTGCCGGTCTGGATATGGATAAGGTCATCCGCATGTGCCTGATCCACGATCTGGGGGAGTGCTTCACGGGGGATATCCCCTCGTTTGAAAAAACAGAGCAGGACACCCAGCGGGAGGATGCACTGCTGCATCAATGGGTGGAAGGGCTGCCCGTTGAGGTAAGCCGGGACTTGACGGCGCTTTACCGGGAAATGGACGAATTGCAGACTCCGGAAGCGAAACTCTATAAGGCGCTGGATAAGCTGGAAGCGGTGATCCAACACAATGAGTCGCCCCTTTCCACCTGGTCGGAGAATGAGTATCAGTTGAATCAGACCTATGGCACCGAGCAGGTTGCGTGTTTCGAGTGGCTGGCCGATCTGCGTCGGGAGATGAAGCAGGACACTCAACAGAAGATCCAAAAGGGAATATGAAAAGATCCGCCGTGTTATCTACGGCGGATCTTTTTGCGATTTAGTGGGGTCAGAGCCAGCCTGCGTCCTCGCTTTCGGGTTTCTTGTCCCGCAGCAGCAGCCCACGCACCACTTCACCGGCGTCTGCATTGTCATAAAGCACCCGGTATGCAGCGTTGATGATGGGCATCTCGACCCCCAAAGAGCGGGCCAGTTCCCATGCAGAGCGGGAAGCGTAGTACCCCTCCACCACGGCACCGATCTGCTTCATGGCTGCATCGGGAGACATACCCTGACCAATCAGGATACCAGCCCGGCGGTTTCGGGAGTGCATGGAGGTGCAGGTGACGATGAGATCGCCGATGCCGGCAAGACCGGCGAAGGTTTCCTTATTGGCACCCATGGCAACTCCCAGACGGGCGATCTCGGTCAAACCTCTGGTCATCAGCATGGCCTTGGTGTTGTCGCCATAGCCCAGACCGTCGCTGACGCCGGCGCACAGGGCAATCACATTTTTCAGCGCACCGCCCAACTCCGCACCGATGAGGTCGGGGCTGGTGTAGATACGGAAATTCTCGGTCATGAAGGCGGACTGTACCAGTTCTGCAAGCGACTTTTCCGGACAGGCAGCCACGCATCCGGTGGGGATGGACTTGGCAACTTCTTCTGCATGGCTGGGCCCGGTGAGAGCCACCACGCAATGCCCGGTCATGGTCTGAACGATCTGGCTCATACGCATCAGCGTGCCGTTTTCGATGCCCTTGGTGACGCATACCATTACCGTATTTTCGCTGAGGTGGTCAGCAATGGCGGCGCATACCGAGCGGATGGCAAAAGAGGGGGAGGCGATGACGACCAGATCTTGACCTGCAACACATCTGGGGTCAGAGGTGATGGTCATCTCTTGGGGCAGGGGGATCTCCGGCAAAGCGGGGTTGATCCGGGTGAGCGCCATTTGCTGAGCCTTTTCCGGGTTGTGAGACCACAATGTGGTCTCATGCCGGGGGCAGACACTCAGCGCAAGGGCGGTGCCCCAGCTTCCGCTTCCGACGATACAAATCTTCATGATTTCTTCCCTTTCTTGAGATGAACCTTGGACTCGGTCCCGTTGAGCAGACGCTTGATATTTCCGCGATGCATGTACAGCGCCATCAGGGCAATGGCGGTGCCCATAGCTGCGACCATAGGTTCATGCCAATGCAGGACGCAGAACCCAATGCCGTAGGAAACGGCTGCCAGAACAGAGCCAAGAGAAACATACTTGGTCAGGCAGTAGGCCAGCAGGAAAATCACGATGATCAGAACGGCGATCCTCCAATCCACAGCAAGTGCCACGGCAAGACCGCAGACGATGCCCTTTCCGCCCCGGAATCCCAGCAGAGCGGGGAAGTCGTGCCCTAAGCTGACGCAGAAACCGCCCAGCATAGCGCCCTCGGCAGAAAGATCGTAAGGCTGGAGAAGCAGATAGCCCACGGCGCAGCCCAGCAGGGTCTTGACCAGATCCACCAGAAGCACGAGGAAGGTGCTTTTGCCGCCGAAATTGCGGAAATAGTTGGTCAGACCGGCGTTGCCGCTGCCATGGGAGCGGACATCGTCATGCTTCAATGCGGAAACAGATACGGCGCCGTTGATATTCCCCAGAAGATAGCCGGTAGCGACGGTGACAAGGATGGGAAACCACATTTGAATCATTCCTCCTTGTCGCCCTTCTGGCGAATGGTGATCCGTACAGGGGTTCCCTTCAGACCGAATACCTCCCGGATCTGATTTTCCAGATACCGTTGATAGGAGAAGTGGAACAGCCGGGCGTCATTGCAGAAGATGACAAAATGAGGGGGCTTGGTGCCGGCCTGGGTCATGTAGTAGATCTTCAGACGGCGGCCCTTATCGCTGGGGGGCTGGACCCGGGCGGTGGCATCAGCCAGGATGGAGTTCAGCGCACCGGTGGTGATGCGGCTGGTGTTCTGGGTGTGGACTTCTTGGATCACGGAGAACAGCCTGTCCACCCGGGAGCCGGTGAGGGCGGAGATGAACACAATGGGGGCATAGGTCATATAGCTCAGAGCATTGCGGACTTCGCCTTCCATGTCTCGCATGGTGTTGGTCTCTTTGTCCGTGACGGCGTCCCACTTGTTGACCACGATGATGGCGGCCTTGCCCGCTTCGTGAACCAGTCCGGCAATTTTGGTGTCCTGCTCGGTGACGCCTTCGTTGGCATCCACAAGGATCAGGCATACATCGCTGCGCTCGATGGCGCTGATGGTGCGCATATTGGAGTATTTTTCGATGATATCATCGATGCGGCTCTTGCGGCGCATTCCTGCGGTGTCGATGAAGCAGTATTTCCCGGACTCATTTTCAAAATAGGAGTCGATGGCATCCCGGGTGGTGCCTGCCACATCGGAAACGATCACCCGCTCCTCGCCCAAGATCCGGTTAAGCAGACTGGACTTGCCCACATTGGGTTTGCCTACAATGGCGACCTTAATGGTATCGTCGTCTTCGTCAGACGCATCCTCTTGGGGCAGATGCTCCAGACACCAGTCCAGCAGATCGCCGGTGCCGTGACCGTGGATGGCGGAGACTTCAAACAGGTCACCGATACCCAGACTGTAGAATTCGTAGACATCGGGATTCACCGGGCCGATGGAGTCGCACTTGTTCACGGCGACGGCCACAGGTTTGCCGGATTTGCGCAGCATGGTGGCAACATCCATGTCCGCAGCGGTGACGCCGGATTTGACATCCACCACCATTACGATGGCGTCAGCCAGCTCGATGCCGATGACAGCCTGACGGCGCATGAATTTCAACATATCGTTCTCGGTGCCCGGCTCGATACCGCCGGTATCTACCAAAGAGAAGGTGCGGTTGCACCATTCGCAGTCGCCGTAGATCCGGTCCCGGGTCACGCCGGGGGTATCCTCCACGATGGAGGTACGGTGCCCCGTGAGTTTATTAAACAGCATGGACTTACCCACATTGGGGCGGCCGACGATTGCGATCAGACCCTTTGCCATGGGGATCACTCCTTTCAAAGGAAAGATTTATCGGTAGTATTATGCCACAGATCCCCGGTCAAATCAAGGGATAAGACGGGGCAGGGCGGGATAGGTAAGGAAAAAGAGGAAGGCTGGACGCCTTCCTCTTGCGTTTTCCCTTGATTACTCAGCCTTGGCCTCAACGACCTGACGGCCATTGTAGGTGCCGCAAGCCTTGCAAGCTCTGTGGGGCATAACGGGCTCGCCGCACTTGGGGCAAACAGCTACGCTGGGAGCGCTCAGCTTCCAGTTGGAACCACGGCGCTTATCGCGGCGGGCGGAAGACACTTTACACTTAGGAACAGCCATGGGTGACACCTCCTTGGTCGATCTGCTTTTCAGACAGCATCAATAATGGGATTACTTGTTTAGAAGCTGCTGTAAAGCAGCAAAACGGGGATCGATTTCCTTCTGGCAGTCGCAAGGACCTTCGTTCAGGTTCTTGCCGCAGCGGCAGCACAGCCCTTTGCAATCTTCGCAGCACAGGAACTTGGTGTCCATGTTCAGGATGAAGACTGTGCGCACGATCTCGTCGATGTCGGCGAAATTGCCTTCCAGAGGGAAGATCCGCTCATCCTCGTGATCTTCGTCAGCCAATTCCGTCACCAGAACCACATCCAGCGGATAGGTGAGATCCTCTTCATACTCGCTGGCGCACCGATCGCAGACCGCCGTGAGATGGGCGGCGATGGTACCCGTTGCCATCAGCACACCGGCTGTATTGCGAACAGTACCGCTGGCGGTGACAGGCGACTGCAGAGGGTAGATGGAACCGAAACAAAGGTCACTCAGATCCAAACTGGTGGAGAATTCGCAGCTTGCGCCGGGACAATCAATGATTTTTGACAGATCCAGTAGCATTGCGTATCCTCCTTTCAGTCATGCATTAGATATTATATGGTGTTTCCCATCATTTGTCAAACATTATTTTCAAAAAATCAGGAAAATTCCGAGAATATTTGGGGAATGGTTGCCACTTGACCAATGGTGCCGATTCCATTATCATATAAAGCATCCAACGATACGGCGCTGCCGTGTCCCATTGCCGGAGGAAATGACCCATGAAAGAGTTTATCATAGAAAAAAATGACGCAGGACAGCGGCTGGATCGGTTCTTGACCAAGGCGGTACCCCTGTTGCCGGCATCTCTTGCCCAGAAGTACATCCGCATCAAGCGCATCAAGCGCAACGGCGCCCGTGCCGAGCGGGATACCCGTCTGGAAGCGGGGGATGTGCTCCAATTATACATCAACGATGAGTTCTTTGACAAGCCCCGGGAGGACAATGCGTTCCTCACGGTGGCATCGCCCAAGCTGAATATCGTGTACGAGGATGCCAATATCCTGCTGGTGGACAAGCGTCCGGGGCTGGCGGTGCACCCCCACGACGGCGCCGAGTATGGGCGCACTCTGATCGACCACATCCAAGCCTATCTGTACCAGAAGCGGGAATGGAATCCCAGAGGGGAGAATTCCTTCACTCCTGCGCTGTGCAACCGCATCGACCGGAACACCGGCGGCATCGTCATCGCTGCCAAGACCGCTGAAGCCTTGCGGATCATGAACCAAAAAATCAAGGATCGGGAATTGGACAAGCGGTATCTGGCGGTGGTGGAGGGGACGCCTAAGCCTGCCGTGGGGCAGCTCAAGGGCTATATTTTCAAGGACGCAAAGAAAAACCGCGTGTTTGTCAGCGATACTCCTAAGACCGGGGCAAAGACTGCGCAGACCAACTACCGGGTGCTGGCATCGGAGAAGGGGCTGTCCTTGGTGGAGTGCGAGCTTATCACAGGCCGTACCCATCAGATCCGTGCCCAGTTCTCCCATGCGGGGCATCCTCTGCTGGGGGACGGCAAGTATGGCAAACTGGATAAGCGCTTCGATAGGACTTATCAGGCGCTCTATTCTTATAAGCTGACCTTTGCATTTACCACCGATGCAGGAGAATTGGAGAATCTCAATGGCAGGAGTTTTCAGGTGGAGCAGGTGGACTTTGTCACCCAGTATTTCCCGGATCAGGCAAAAAAGCTATTTATCCGATGAATTGGATATGAAAACAGCCGCCGGTCGGAGCAGACGCTCTGACCGGCGGCTTGCGTATCTTAGCTGAAAAGCTGGACCCAATAGGTCATATCCTCCACCGAAACGGCGGCGACGGTGATGCCGGTGAAGGAATCTCTGAGGATGTTCTTACGATGTCCATTAGAATTCATCCACCCATCAAATATGGCCTTGGCATCGAAATAACCGGTGGATCCCCTGGCGATATTCTCACCGCGGATCTGCTCATGCGCAGTCAAGCAGGAGGAGCCATCGGGGCGGGTATGATCGAACTTCAGATAGCACTCCGCAGCACGGACCTTTGCTGCCTGCTCCATGTCCGTATTCCAAGTCAATTCCGGGACTCCGGCATCTCTGCGGGCCTGATTGACCAATGCAAGTATTTGCTTACTCTGGGCATAGTCAAACACGCCGGTAACAGGGATGGTAGATGTTTGGACGGTTTCTTCCCCGGCGGCAGGCGGCTCAGGCGGTTGGGGCTGGTCAGCCTTCCACAGCATGGTCATGATCTGCGCACGGGTGCAGGGCTGATTGGGGCCAAACTGATTGTTGCCCATACCGGCGGTGACTTGATTGGCGACTGCCCATGCTACGGGATGGAAGAAGTAATCCGAGGGGGATACATCGGCAAACATAGAACTGCCGGAGACCTGCAGAGAACCTGCGGTCCGCCAAAGGAAAGTGACGATCTGCCCGCGGGTACAGGTTTGGTTGGCACCGAAGACCCCGTCGCTCACCCCGGCGGTGATGCCGTTCTCTACCGCCCATGTGACGGCCTTGAAGTAATAATCCGAGGGGGAGACATCGGAGAACCGGACGGCGGATCCTTCGGGCTCAGGGGAGCCTGCGGCTCGCCAGAGGAAGGTCATGGCCTGCGCCCGCGTGCAGCCCAGATGCGGGCCAAAGTGGGACTCATCCACTCCGGCGGTGATGCCGCCCTGAATGGCCCATTCCACAGCCGGGCGAAAATAGGCATCTGACGGCACATCTCCGAAGCAGGCAGGTGTCGCATACACGGCGGTCAGACATCCGCAGGCGATCAACAGCGCCAAAGCAAGGGACAGGATTCTCTTCATGATGAAACACTCCTTTGTTGTTGGTTTGGGCGGCACATAGGGTCGTCTCTTTTTGCATTGTAGCATGGATCAAGGGGGATGAAAAGCCATCCGGCCGATTTCCGGCGGATATCACAAAACCCCTCCTGTCGGGCAGGAGGGGAATGAGGTATCATTTGTGATATTTGCTGCCAGCTTGAATGGTTTCGGCGCGATAGATCTGCTCCAGCACCATGATTCGGGCCAAATGGTGGGGGAATGTCATCCTGCCCATGGACATCTTCCAGTCTGCCAAAGCCTTGATCCGGGGCGCCATGCCGAAGCTGGAGCCGATCAAAAAACAGGCGCTGCTTTTGCCGCTGTTTTTCACATCCCGCAGCTTGTCGGCGAATTGCTCTGACGAAACGATAGTGCCCTCCGGGGTCAGCACGCAGAACCATGCGCCCTTGGGGATCTTGGCAAGGATCTGGTCAGCTTCCTTTTCCAGCCCTGCTTGGATCTGGGCAGGGGAGGGGGTCTCCGGCAGTCGATGCTCCGGCAGTTCGACGATTTGGAATTTGCAGTAGCCCTTCAGCCGTTTTTCATACTCGGCAGCGGCGGAAAGATAGAACTTCTCCTTGAGCTTACCGACCACAAGAAGTGTGATATCAAACATCAGCGCAGGAATCCTTCCAAAATCTTTTCCTCTGCCTCTTCGTGGCTCAGCCCCAAAGTTTGCAGCTTCAGGATCTGGTCCCCGGCGATCTTGCCGATGGCGGCTTCGTGGATCAGAGAAGCATCCACATGGTTACAGGAGATCTCCGGAATGGAGCGTACCTTGGCGCTGCCCATGATGATGGAATCGCACTGGACATGACCGAAGCAGGCGTTGTTGCCCTCTACCCGGGGATAGAAGACCTGAGTGGAGCAGTCCTGTGCCACGGAACGGGAGATGACCTGCGTCCGGGAATTTCTGCCGTTGAGCACCACATCCATCTCGGATTCGGCTCGCTGATTTCCGTGGGTCAGCAGTTTCTCCTGAACGACAAAGTCTGCGTTGTCCCCGTTGAGTACGGCCTTGGTGTAGCGCTTGGTGTCGTCCACGCCGCGGATCTGGGTCGTCTCCAAGGTGACCTTTGCACCTTCCTCCAGATAGAGGATGGTCTGAGGATTCAGGATGCGCTTGCCCTCGCCCTCTCCTTCGCCGTAGTGGATCTCGGAGTAGGTGACCTGTGCATTTTTGCCCACATGGAAGGTATGGATGCCCTGATGCTCGGAATCACAGCCGCTGCAATTGTGGATGCCGCAGCCGGCGTTGATGGTAACAACGGCACCTTCACCGATGAAGAAGTCGTTGTACACCGTATCGTGGAACCCTTCCTCGGTGATGACCACAGGAATGTAGACATGGTCGGAAACGGTATGAGGAGCAACGAAAATGTCGATGCCCTCTTTGTCGGTCTTACTTTCAATGCGCACATTGGCGCTGTTGGAGCGATAGGCCTTCTTGCCGTCGGCACGGATGTTCACCGCTCCGTCTGCTCCGGCAGCCATGCCGGAGACTACCTCGAGAATATGCTTTTGTACATCGTTCAGCATTTGCGCTCCACCTCCAGCTTGTTGCAGTTGCCCACGGTCATGCCCATGAGCTTGGGATAGATCTCGTCGGCGTCACCCCGGTCAGAGATCTTGCCGTTGGCCAGCAGGATGATCTCGTCGGCAAGACGGATGATCCGCTCCTGATGGGAAATGATGATAATGGTGGCCTCTTTGCGGTCGTGGATGGCACGGAAGGTCTCGGTGAGCCGGGCAAAGCTCCACAGGTCGATGCCGGCTTCCGGCTCGTCAAAGATCATCAGTTCGCTGCGCCGTGCCAAGATGGTAGCGATCTCGATGCGCTTGACCTCGCCGCCGGAGAGGGAAGCGTCCACATCCCGATCCACATAGTCCCGGGCGCACAGTCCCACCTGCGTCAGATAGGAGCAGGCATCATCGTGGCTCAACTCTTCGCCGGCGGCGATGTTCAGCAGATCCCGCACCCGCAGTCCCTTAAATCGAGGGGGCTGCTGGAATCCGTAGCTGATGCCCAGCTTGGCCCGGTCGGATACAGACAGGTTGGTGATATCCGTGCCGTTCCAGATGATGGAGCCGGAATTGGTCTGATTGATGCCCATGATCGCCCGGGCGAGGGTGGTCTTACCGCCGCCGTTGGGGCCGGTGATGACAACAAACCGCTTGTCGGGGATAGTCAAGCTGAGATGATCCAGAATTTCCTTTCGTCCGTTTCCGTCAGAGACGGTATAACATAGATCTTGTATTTCCAACATGAAAATGTTCCTCTTTCCGTGTTTCATTATTCTACCGATACACTCTACCATATATTTCCCGAAAATGCAATCAAGAACACCTGTTTCTGCCCAGAAACTTCCTGACATTAAAAAATTCCCTGTCCAAATTATAGGATGATCTTCGTGAATGTGGGAAGCATAGCCGTGGAGGGTGATGCTGATGAAACGGAAGAAGAAGGAACAGAGTGCAGCGCCATGGGGGCTGTGGCCTGTTGGACCAAACGGATTTCCCATTGCTTCCGGCACGGATCCTCAAGGCAGCTATACCGGGCTGCCGGAAGATCCGTGGGAGATCCCTGTACAGGATGCGGATGACCTGTAAGATCCCCGGGAGCCAAGGCTCCCGGGGATCACCCGCTTTTCGATAGGTATTTGATTTTGGTAGCCTGACCACCCCGAAGATGGCGCAGGGATTTGTTTTCGTCCAACAGGGAACGAACCTGCTGATAGAGCATCTGATCCAGCTTGGGCAGCCGGACAGACAGATCCTTGTGAACGGTGGATTTGGATATGCCGAAGGCTTTGGCAGCGGAACGCACCGTCCCGCGATTTTCGATCATGTACACAGCCAGTTGACAGGCTCTAGCGTCGATCGTATCCTGCATTGGGATCCCTCCTAAGCTGTGTCCTACTGCTTCAAACCATATGATGGGGCGGATGCCATTATTCCTGTGAGCGCATTGACACGGGGAAAGATCCCTCGTATAATAGTGATGTCAGAAAACTATGTTTTTCCTTTAGGGGGTACTTATGGAAATCGATAAAAAATCCCTGCGGACTCTGCTGCTGGGCGCAGCCGGGTGCGTTGTGCTATACTGGCTGCTGCATGAAACGAATCGGGTATCAGCCTTTTTCAAATCGGCTATGCAGCTTTTCAATCCGTTTTTGGTCGGCGGCTGTTTGGCGTTCATTCTGAATGTGCCCATGCGTGCCATTGAGAAGCAGCTGCGCCGGATCTCTTGGATGCGGGGGCATCGTCCCATTGCCATCTTCCTGACTTTACTGCTGCTTGTAATGATCGTTGTATTGGTATTCAATATGCTGATCCCCCAGTTGAAGGAGACGGTCATGACCTTGGGGCAGCAGCTTCCCGGGTTCTTGGAGCGGACGGAGGCGATGATCCGCAAGGCGCTGGAGGACAATCCCGATATGCTCCAATGGGTCATGGAAAATACGGATTTCCAACACTATGATTGGGCAAGCATCGCCAAGCGGGCAGTGGATCTGCTGGGTCAGGGATTGGCAAGGGTGCTTGATGGTGCGCTGAGTGCTGTGGGCGGTGTGATCAATGGAATTTGGAGCATTTTCCTTGCCTCTGTGTTTGCCATCTATTGCCTGTCCGGGAAAGAAACGCTGGCGCATCAGGGTAGAAACCTGCTGTACAGCCTGCTCCCGGAAAAATGGGCGGATGAGATCGTCCGTGTCCTGCGCCTTGCAAACTCCACCTTCTCCAACTTCATCTCCGGACAGTGTGTGGAGGTGGTGATCCTTGGCGGGCTGTTCGTGGTAGGCATGAGCATTTTCCGTATGCCTTACATCCCTCTGGTCAGCGTACTGGTTGCCATCACCGCATTCATTCCTGTTGTCGGTGCGTGGCTGGGTTGTATCCTAGGTGCATTCTTCATTTTGGTGAACGATCCGATGCAGGCGTTCTGGTTTGTGATCTTGTTCCTTGTGCTTCAGCAGATCGAGAACAATCTCATCTATCCCCGTGTGGTAGGCACCTCCATTGGTCTGCCCTCTATGTGGGTCCTGGTAGCAGTCACCGTAGGTGGTGAGATCATGGGCGTGGCAGGCATGCTGCTGATGATCCCGCTGACCAGCGTGCTGTATACCTTGGCACGGGAGTATTCCGCGGCTCGGCTGGCGAAGCTGGGGGTCCCTGCGGAGAAGCTGCGTACTCAGCCCCCGGAACTCAAGTCCAAACTGAAGGAAAAGCGTCAGGTAGCAAAGCAGAAACGCGACAGCAAATCCAACACAAAAGATAAGAATCCACCCCGGTCATAAGGGCAGAAAAGGAGAGAAGCCATTCACACGGCTTCTCTCCTTTTGTATCGGGATATTCAGATCTGATCCAGCGGACGGATATACTGGGCCCGGCGGCGGTCCAGCTCCTGCCGGTAGTGAGCGTCACCGCCTTCATGAAGATGGCGGAGATAGTCATAGTGGTTATTCAGGATCGCATCGTTTTGGCGGGCCAGCATCAGCAAGGCGATAGAAGAGCACTGGTCGGACGCACGTTCCAGATGGGTCAATGCCTCCATGAAGATCAATCCGCTGCCTACGGAGCACTCTCCGGCCTTCAGACGCTTTGTGTGACGATCCCGCAGAATACGCACCATATCGTCGATGACCTCCTCAAAGGGTTCGATCATCCGTGCAGCATCATTGTTGTCGGTGCTGAAAGCGTCTACGGTGATCTGAAGGATCTCGTTGACGGCGCGGCACATGATCTCCAGTTCTTTTCTGCCTTTGTCGGAGAAGCCTGTGCTGTCAGCGTGAAGCCGCTGCCCCAGTTCTTCCAAATTGGTGGCATAATCTCCGATCCGTTCAAAATTGGGCACGGTCTGCATCAGCATATCCAGCTGCCGATCCTCCGCTTCGGATTCCACCAGTTTGGAAAGTCCGATCATAAAGCGGTCGGCAGAATCAGCGAACTGATCTAGGCAGTTTTCGTCAGCCTCGATGGCGGCGGACAACTCGGGCCCATAGCGCAGGAACTGGCGGCATCCTCGGTCGAAGTTCTCTTTTGCCACGGCTCCCATGGCAGCAACGGCCTTGGTGGCTTCGTGCAGGGCAACGGCGGGGGAGACATAGAGTTTGTCATCAAGGGCAAGCAGCTCGGCGTGACGGGGGGCAGTTTCCGGCGCATCCTTGACCATCAGTTTGGAAAATGCCACAAGTTGGTTGGTGAATGGGAGCAGAACCAATGCGGTGACCAGATTGAAGAAGGTCTGGAAGTTGGCAATGGAGCCGCTGTTGACCATCTGATTCCAGAAGTCGCTGCCAAACACATTCATACGCTGCATGATGGTCATGACCACCATAAACAGTACAGTACCAATGGTGTTGAAGGTGATGTGGACGATGCCGGTGCGCTTGGCGTCCCGGGATGAACCGATGGAACATACCATAGCGGTGGTCACACAGGTGCCCAGATTAATGCCCATGATGATGGGATAGACCATGGAAAAACTCATGGCGCCGGTGGAGGACAATGCCTGCAGCATACCCACCATGGCAGAGGAACTCTGGACAATGACCGTCAGAACGGTGCCTGCCAAGATGCCGAGCAGGGGCATATTGGCAAACTGAGACAGGATCTGTGCAAACTCCTGCGACTCCGAAAGCGGTTCTACGGCGGCGGTCATATTCATCAATCCGGAAAACAGGATGCCGAAGCCAATGAAGATATCGCCGATGGTCTTGGAACTTTTGCTCTTGATGAACATGATGAGGATGATACCCACGATCAAGGCGATGGGGGCAAGTGTGTCCGGCTTGCAGAAAGCAAGGAACATATTGCCAGAGGAATCAATGTCCATCAGACGGATGATCTGTGCGGTGATGGTGGTGCCGATGTTTGCGCCGAGGACGATGGACACCGCCTGACGCAGATCCAGAACACCTGCACCGATCAAGGCGACCGTCAGCACGATGGTTGCGGTGGAACTCTGGATCACAGCGGTGACCAGCGTGCCGGTGAGTACGCCGATCAGCACATTGCCCGTGACTTTCTCCAGCACACGCTTCAACGCTGCACCGGAACTGTTCTTCAGACCGTCGCCCATGATCTCAATGCCGTAAAGGAACATGGCCAAACCGCCCAGAAGTCGGATTACGGAAAAAATATTCATGCCAGTCTCTCCTAATATTCACTTTGTCTTTCGATTTAACTGCTTGTAAAAAGCCAGTTTAATTATAGTAAAATCTATGTAAAATGTAAAGGACATTCTTTACCAAATTCCGACAGAGAAATCCATCCGGCTTCGTATACATTTCTTTTGCCGCAATGCATTGAATGACTGGAAATGCGGAAAGATCCATGTTATAATCCAATGCGAAGTATTATGTTATTTTTTGGAGTGTGGATATGGCAGAAAAACAAAAGCAATGGGTCAGTGTCTGGGGCAGCGCCGTCAGCATCGCAGAAAACCGCCCGGAGCGGTACGCAAAGGATATCACCCTGCGCTATCCGATCACCCTGCCGTTTTCCGGCAGCGGTCTGCGCTTTACATTTGATAATTACTGCGGGACGGAACCTGTGACGCTGGAGCGGGTCACCTGCCTGTATGACGGGCGATTCCATCCCCTGTCCTGTGAGGGCGCGGAACGGATCCGCCTTGGCACAGGAGAGCGTGTGACTACAGATCCACTGGATCTGGATGTGCGGGCCGGGGCGCAGATCCATCTGAGCTTTTATTTAAAAGATTTCACCTTGATGCGGTCGGTGGTATTTTCCTGCGGAGCGCTGTCCCAAGGGCTTTATGCCAACGGCGACGAGACTCATACCCTCCAGATTAGCCCCGATACCTCCCGAAGCACCCATCTGTTCTATTTTCTGACCAATGTCTCGATTCGTACATCGGCGGAAAATCGGGCGCTGGTATGCTATGGTGATTCCATCACGGCTCAGGATTGGCCGGATGAACTGGCATTGCGCTGCCGGGCGGAGGGGTATGACCATGTGTCTGTGATCCGCAGAGCTACCAGCGGATCACGGATCTTGCGGGAGTATCAATGCCTGACCTATGAATCCTACGGACTTATGGGGGAGAAGCGGTTTTTCCATGAAGTTCCCACAGATGGTGCCGATGCTGTCATCATCCAGCAGGGGATCAACGATATCATCCACCCGGTAGGAACGGAGATCAACCAATTCCGGCCCATGACGGATCTGCCTACGGTGGAAGAGCTGATCCAGGGCTTGAAGCGGTATATCCGTCAGGCCAAAGACTTGGGCTATCGGGTCTATGTGGGTACGCTGCTGCCCATGGGCGGCTGGCGGACGGATGCGCCGTTCCGTCAAGAAATGCGCCATCAGTTCAATGATTTTATCCGTACTACGGATCTGATCGATGGGGTCATCGACTTTGACCTTGCACTGCGGGATCCGGACCGCCCGGACTGGTTCCTGCCGGAGTATGATTCCGGGGATCATCTGCACCCCAGCAAGCTGGGCTATCAGCGAATGGCGCAGGCGATCCCTGCGGAATTGCTGAGCGCCCGGGAGATGTAATGAAACAGACAGGAGGAAATTCGTATGTCTTGGAATATGGAAGAAGCGCTGAGTTACTACCGGGGGCAGGGCGCGCCTGCCGACCAGAACGCGCTGGTGGGACTGCTGAAGGAGATCCAGCAGGAGCAGGGCGGCGGTATCCCTGTATGGGCAGTAGGGGAGATTGCCCAATGCTATGGGGTGAAGGAAAACTACATCAGTGCCGTCATCAAGCGGATCCCCAGCCTGCGTCTGGCAGATACCCATTGCCTTGAGCTTTGCGGCGGCCCCAACTGCGGCAAGCATACGCATATCGCTGATTTTGTGGAGCGTACCTATGGAAAGAATCCGGCAGGTTTTACATGGAAGTTCTGCGGGTGTATGCGCATGTGCGGCAAAGGTCCCAATCTCAAATGGGACGGAAAAGTCTATCATCACGCCGATGAGAAGCTGATCCGCACTTTGGTAGAGGGCGGAGAAGTACCGGAAGGATCGAAATAAGCACAAGAAAAGCCGCTCCAAATTGGAGCGGCTTTTGAACTGCTTATCTATGCGGCTTATTCGTTGGTGTAGTTATCGAAGTAGCCCTGAATATAGATGATGGGGGTGCCCTTATCGCCGGAGCCGGAAGTCAGATCGCACAGAGATCCGATCAAGTCGGTCAGACGCCGGGGAGTGGTGCCCTGAGCGGCCATGTTGCCCACCAAGCTGGAACCGTCTTTCTGCTGGATCTTCTCCTTGATGGCATCACGCAGCGCCTCGCCGGACAGGTTGGCGAAGTCGTTGTCAGCCAGATACTTCAGCTTCAGTTCGTTGGGAGTTCCCTCCAGACCGGGGGTGTAGGCAGGAGAAACAACGGGGTCGGCCAGTTCCCAAATCTTTCCGATGGGATCCTTGAAAGCGCCGTCGCCGTAGACCATGACCTCCACATGCTTACCGGTCAGCTCCAGCATACGGGCCTGGATGTCCAGAACCAGATCCTGGCACTCTCTGGGGAACAGCTTCACGCTGTTCTCGGTGGACTTGTTGGAGCCCAACAGGCCATACTTGGCGTTGTAACCGCTGCCGTTCACCGGCTCATTCATGATCTCGTCCAGACCAAAGACACGCTCTGCACCGGCAGCCTTCAGCAGACGCTTGGTGCGCACACGGGTGTGGATGTCGCAGTTGAGCACATTCTTGGTGTAGGACAGGATGGCACGGGGATCGTTGGCGAAGACGACCTCCACCTCAGCGCCGGATTCCCGGATCAAATCGCTGTAGTACTGCACATAGTCCACACCGGTAAAGGGGTGCTTGTTATAGCCGAACAGCTCGCGGTAGCGGGCTTCGGTGAGCACATCGCTGTAGGGATTCACGCCCTTCTGATCCATCAGATCCCAGTTGATGAGGTGATTGCCCACCTCGTCAGAGGGGTAGCTGAGCATCAGGACGACCTTCTTGCAGCCCTGTGCAATGCCCCGCAGGCAGATGGCAAAGCGGTTGCGGCTGAGGATGGGGAAAATCACACCCACAGTTTCACCGCCGAATTTGTTACGGACATCCTGAGCGATATCCTCTACGCTGGCATAGTTGCCCTGTGCCCGGGCGACAATGGCCTCCGTCATAGCGACGATGTCACGATCTCTGGGGGTGAGCCCATCGAACTGCATTGCCTGCTGAATGGAATCGGTGACGATCTGCGATAAATTGTCTCCCTCACGAATGATGGGAGCACGGATTCCCATAGAAACGGTACCAAACATCCGGCTCATATACAACACTCCTAATCAAGCAAAGATAGCGTTCTGAAAGAGCGCTTTTACTTACCTATTATAATACATCGGACTGGATTTGTAAAACAAAAAAATCGGGATCCGAGAGAATAATTTCCCCCGGATCTCCATTGAATTTGTGAAAAATAGATAAGTACTCCGCTTGTTCAGCACGGCGAAGCCCCAAACCGGCAATCATAGGAATTTACCAAAGAGATACAGGGCGAGTATCGTGATAAGACTTGCTGGCAGATACGACCACATGCTCAGATCAGAGAACACCACCTGCGCATATCCTGCCTGACCCAGGGCATAGATGATGAGCAAAGAGAACACGGTGGTCAAAATCGCTTTTGAAAACTGACTTCCAAACAGGTTGGAGAAAAAGAATGCATAACAGGCCCCCAGAATGGGATTGAAAACGGTAAGTACGGCACTCAGGATCAGCTTCAGAACGGCGATCAGCAGAATGCCGCCCCACACGATCAGCAGGATCCACTTTGCCCATTCACCGAAGAACTGGGGGACAAAGGCATCTGCCACAGCGTGAAAGCCCAGAAAAAGCGCCAGAGCGCACAGACTGTTAAACAGGCGCAGAGCATACCAGCTGATCAGACGCCGTCCCGAGGGAAGCCAGGATTCCAGCATGTTTACAAACAGTGCCAGCACGGACATCTGAAGGACCGAGGTATAAAAAAGTTCCCACGGCATTGCGGTGGGGTCCAGCAGGTAGAAATGATCCGCAGAAAGAGAGAGAAAGGGAAGCTTTTCCAGCCAAGGGCGCAGACCGGGCAGATAGACATAGCCCACCACGGCGCTGAGATAGATCAGAATGAGATTCAGCACAGCGGAAATGCTCCGGGTCAGGGGGGAGCCTCTTCCCACGAGGGCCCGCAGAATCGCACCCACGGAGAAAACTCCGAGGGCAAGGATGCACATGATCTTCAGAAGGTCGGTCCAGTCGGACAGAGATTCCGGGATCACAGTTAAAAGGGGAAGGCAGAACATAGAAACCTCCTGAGGGGAAGAAATAGAAAACAGCCGCCAGTTTCCCGGCGGCTGTGGTATGCACTTGGTAGAGATCTCTTACTTGATCTCGGCCTCTGCGCCAGCTTCCTTCAGCTCTGCAGCCAGCTTCTCGGCATCTTCCTTGGAGATGGCTTCCTTCAGGGTCTTGGGGCAGTTGTCGACCAGATCCTTAGCGTCCTTCAGGCCCAGGCCGGTAGCGGCACGGACAACCTTGATGACGTTCAGCTTGGAAGCACCAGCGCTCTTCAGGATAACATCGAACTCGGTCTTCTCCTCGACCTCAGCAGCAGCGCCAGCAGCGGGAGCGGCAACAGCAGCAGCAGCGGCGGAAACGCCGAAAACCTCTTCCAGGGTGTGAACCAGCTCGGACAGCTCCAGAACGGTCAGGCCCTTAACCTCTTCAACGAGAGCAGTGATCTTTTCACTAGCCATTGTAATATCCTCCTAAATAGTTAAGTTAAAGTGTGTTTATGAACGGGATCGGCAGATCAAGCCTCTGCCTCGGCTGCGGGAGCGCCGCCTTCCTTCTGGATACGAACCTGATCCAGAACAAAAGCCAGGCTGGAAATGGGAGCCAGGAAGGTACCCAGAACAGAAGCCACCAGAGCGTTCTTGCTGGGCAGTTCACCGAAGCCGTTGAGCTGCTCAGCAGTCAGCACGGAGCCTTCAACAACGCCGCCCTTAATGGACAGGGTGTTCTTGTTCTTCTTGGCGAACTCGCAGATGATACGAGCGGGAGCAATGGGGTCACCGGCAGTGCAAGCCATTGCGGTGGTGCCGTTGAGAACCTCGTCGAAATCGTAACCGGCATTGCGGGTAGCGAAACGGGTCAGGGTGTTCTTAACGACAGAGTATTCGACCTCGGCCTCACGGAACTGCTTACGCAGCTCGTTATCCTGGGCAACGGTAATACCCTTGTAGTCAACAAAGACAACGGAAGTTGCTTCCTTGATCTTGCCGGTCAGGTTTTCAACCACGGCCTTCTTGCTTTCAAGAACCTTTGCGTTAGGCATGTGAGATGTCACCTCCGAAATAAAAAATGTCTCTCTGCCAAAGGACAGAAAGACACGCAAATAATCGTTATCTACGCACCTCGGCAGGACTTAATGCTGTGAGCAGCCTGCTGTCTTTGGCAACAGATATATATTAGCATACGAAGAATCGATTGTCAAGTAGAAAAATGACAATTTTTCAGAAAACCGGGAAGCAGAATGCTTCCCGGTTTTTCACGGATCAAGTGCCGATTACAGGTACTTGGCAGCGCTGACCTTGACGCCGGGGCCCATGGTGGACACAACGACACAGGAGCGGATATACTGACCCTTGGCAGCGGCGGGCTTGGCCTTCACGACAGCCTTCATCAGGGTGTCCATGTTCTCCACCAGCTTCTCGGAGCCGAAGGAGACCTTGCCGATGGGGCAGTGGATGATGTTGGTCTTGTCCAGACGATACTCGACCTTACCGGCCTTGATTTCCTGAACGGCAGCGCCAACATTGGGGGTCACAGTGCCAGCCTTGGGGGAGGGCATCAGACCCTTGGGGCCCAGAACCTTACCCAGACGACCGACGATACCCATCATGTCGGGGGAAGCGACGACCACATCAAAGTCGAACCAGTTCTCCTTGGTGATCTTCTCGACCAGCTCCATGCCGCCAACATAGTCGGCGCCGGCAGCCTTGGCCTCTTCCACCTTGGCGTCCTTAGCGAAAACCAGAACACGGCTGGTCTTGCCGGTGCCGTTGGGCAGAACCACGGCGCCGCGAACCTGCTGGTCAGCGTGACGGGAGTCAACGCCCAGCTTGATGTGCAGCTCAACGGTCTCGTCGAACTTGGCGGTAGCGCCCTTCACGACCAGATCCAGAGCTTCAGCGGGATCATACTGTACGGAGCGGTCAATCAGCTTGGCGCTCTCCTGATACTTTTTACCTCTAAACAATGTAATTTTCCTCCTTATCGTGGTAATGCGGAATAATCCTCCCACATAACCGGGACGCAGTCATCCCGGGCAGCAAATAATCAATCGACAACAGAGACGCCCATGGAGCGGCAAGTGCCGGCAACCTGAGTCTCAGCAGCCTCCAGAGAGGGGCAGTTCAGATCGGGCAGCTTGGTCTTGGCGATCTCGGTGATCTGAGCCTTGGTGATGGTGCCCACCTTCTGCTTGTTGGGAACGCCGGAACCCTTCTCCAGACCGATGGCCTTCATGACCAGCAGGGGAGTGGGGGGAGTCTTGGTAATGAAGGTGAAGGAACGGTCGGCGTAGACAGTGATGACTACGGGGATCTTGTAACCCTCCATGTCCTTCGTACGGGCGTTGAACTCCTTGATAAATGCTGCGATATTCACGCCGTGCTGACCCAGAGCAGGACCAACAGGGGGAGAAGCAGTTGCCTTAGCGGCATTGATCTGCAGTTTGATAATACCAGTGACTTTCTGTGCCATTATAAAGCACCTCCTGAATAAAATGTGGTAATATGCGTGTTACGCATTTCTTGCGGGGTCTGGACCCCTCCCACGTTCCGATCGGGAAACCCGATCCGATGCGTTTACTGGGAAACGACCTCCACCTGATCGAGCTCAAACTCGACGGAGGTCTCTCGGCCAAACATGGAAACGACCACGCTGACCCGATTGTTGTCGGCGTCAATTTCCTCGACGACTCCGGAGAAGGAACTCAAGGGACCATCCAAGATCCGCACGGTGTCGCCAACGCTGTAATTGACAATAATCTCACGCTTTTCGACGCCCATGGCATAGACCTCTTCCTCCGTCAGGGGGAGGGGATCGTTGCTGGAGGTACCGACGAAGCCGGTAACGCCCCGCACATCCTTGATGACATGCCAAGTATCATCGCTGTAGACCATCTTCACCAGCACATAGCCGGGGAATACCTTGCGGTCGTAGGTCTTGCTTGCGCCGGAATCCGTGATCTCGGTGACGGTTTCCAGAGGAATGGAAACAGCCAGGATCTGATCTTGAAGATGACGGGTCTCTACGGTCTTTTCGATCGTAGCTTTCACCGTATTTTCATAGCCGGAATAGGTATGGACAACATACCACTTTGCATCTGCCATAGTATACTACCCTTAGTGGAACAGGGCGATCAGGCCGTTGATACCAACCTGTGCGACAAAGTCGAACAGCCAAATAAACGCACCAACAACCACGACGCAGCCGACAACGACCAGAGTGTTCTTCAGGACCTGCTGCTTTGTAGGCCATACGACCTTTTTCAGCTCACTGCGAAGCTCGCGGAAGAACTTGCAGACCTTGTGCCATGTCCTGACAAACCAGTTTTCCTTCTTGACTTCAGCCATGATGGTAGGTCCTCCTTACTTGGTCTCGTTGTGAATGGTGTGCTTTCTGCAGAATCTGCAGTACTTCTTCATTTCGAGACGGTCGGGGTCGTTCTTCTTGTTCTTCATGGTGTTGTAGTTTCTCTGCTTGCACTCGGAGCATCTCAAAGTGACTTTCACGCGCATAACGGCACCTCCTTAAATATTGCCTCCCTGTATCACTTCGTCTAGTATAAAATTTAGGCGCGGCTTAACTACAAACGCCGCATCGAAGCTGAAAAAAGCGCAAGAAGCCTTTTTTCACAGGTAGAGTCATCATAACACAGGGGAGGGAGACTTGTCAACAACTTTTTCTTTGATTTTTTCATAATTTCGGTTATAATGGAGGAAATCTAAGATGAAGCCATCAAACACGACAGAGAGGGATCGCTATGAAACGAATTTTAGCCATTGACTACGGAGATGCCCGCACCGGCATTGCCATTTCAGATCTGCTGTGCAGCATCGTCGGTTCCACCACGGTCATCCACAGCCGCAAGCCGGAAAAGACCATTGATGAGATCTGCAAGCTGGTGCAGGAGAATGAGGTGGGGCAGATCGTCATGGGACTGCCCAAGAATATGGACGGCACAGAAGGTCCCAGAGCGGAACTGTGCCGGGAATTTGCCAAACAGGTGGAGCAGGCCACCGGGGTGTCGGTAGCTATGTGGGATGAACGCCGCACCACCGTGGAAGCCCACAACATTCTGTCAGAGCACAACTACCACGGCAAAAAGCGGAAGAACACGGTGGATGCCGTGGCAGCCGGACTGATTTTGGAGGGCTACCTTCACTTCTTGGGACGGTAAAACAATTCCCGAAGCCCGCAGAGGATGAAGAACCACCCGAAGATCTTCTTTGCTTGCCGGACATCCAGAAGCAGGCTGACTTTTGCACCCAACAGCGCGCCGGCCAGACCTGCGGCCACGGGAATCAGCGCTTCCGATGGTTTCAAGGTACCTTGATGCCACCGGAAGAAACTGGAGATCACAGCGCAGGGGAGGAAGAACATCAGATTGATGAGCCGGGCCTGCTCCTGCTCGACCCCTGCGATCAGAGTCAGCCACAGCAGAAGAAGGCTTCCTCCGCCCACACCAAGCCCGGACAGGATCCCAAAGATGCTGCCCACAAGGAATTGGATCGCAATATGATCTACCATAGGTAACAGATCCCTCCCCACAGGATCATTGCGCCCAAGATCCGGTGAAGCCAAACTGCGGGGATCCGGGAGCCTAGCAGCCCTGCCAGAATGCCGCCTGCGCCGCTGCCCAGCAGATAGGGGAGTGCTGTATCCCAGGGCAGGGGCATTTGACGGCTGCCCAAATAGAGGGACAGAATGCTCACCGGGAGCATGACGCAGACGCACAGGGGGAAAAGATGATCTTCCTCCACCCCGGCAAGCAGCCGCAGGGCGGGGATCAAGATCATCCCTCCTGCACCACCGAATATCCCGTTGACCATTCCTGCCGCCAGACCGGCAGCGGCGGCACCCCATTTTCGACGCAGTTCCATATGCATAAAAATCGCCTCCTGTGAGAGAGTTTCTCCACAGGAGGCGTCATTTATTCCCGGATCAGGTCTGTGATGATGTGACCCGCGATCATCAGTCCGGCTACGCTGGGCACCCAGCTGACGGAAGCGGGGATGCTCCGTCTTCCGGGGGGCGGAGTTTCCAGCGCAATGGGGGTCAAGGGAGGTTCCGGGGAAAACAGCACTCGGTGGTGCTCGATGCCCCGGGCACGCAGCTCCCGACGGATCACCCGGGCCAGAGGGCATCCACTGGTTTGTGCAATGTCCGTCACCCGGAACTGGGAGGGATCCAGTTTATTGCCCGTTCCCAAGGCGCTGATAGTGGGGATGGAATGCTCACGGGCTGTTTGGATCAGGCTGAGCTTGCAGGACACCAGATCGATGCAGTCTGCAATATAGTCATAGGATTGGTCAAAGAAAACTGCTTTGTCCTCTTCGCAGTAAAGCGCGCAGATGGCACGGGCATTACAGTCCGGGTTGATGTCCATGACTCGATTTGCCATGACCTGAGCTTTATACTGCCCAATGGTGGAATGAAGGGCGCAGATCTGCCGGTTGATATTGCTGGGGCTGACGGTATCGTTGTCCACAAGGGTCAGCTTGCCGACACCTGCCCGGGCGAGGGCTTCTGCGGTATAGCTTCCCACGCCGCCGATGCCGAATACAGCCACATGGGCGGTGCGAAGACGGGCAACGGCATCTTCGCCCAGCGCCATTTCTTCGCGGATGAAATAGGGGTCCACAGGGTATGCTCCTTTCTAAAAAACAGGCCGCAATCATCTTGCGGCCTGTTGGAGAGTTACTTCTTGCCGATCACCAGATCGGTGTTTACCTTGGAGGTATCCACCAGTTCTACCGTCACGGTTTCGGCCAGGCTTTCTTCCCACTTGGCCATGTCCGCAGAGCGCAGCTCATTAGTGATCATGTAGTCACGATAGGTGGTCTCGGAATCGCCCACGAAGTACATCACATGCACGCCGTAGTCGGACTCCACAATGCCGGTGTCGCCGGGCTTGCGGGACTCGTCAAAGCACCAGTCGTTGAAATTGCGAACCATCTGACCGGGGTACACATCCTCGTACAGACCGCCGTTTTCCTTAGAACCGCCGTCGGTGGAGTTCTCCTTGGTCAGAGCAGCAAAGGCGTCCTCGGTGGTTTCGCCGGAGGTGAACTGAGCCAGCAGCTCCTCGGCCTTGGTTTTGGCAGCAGCCTTCTCCTCGTCGGTGTAGGTCTTCTGACCATTCTCGCCGGTGGTGCCGCCTTCGTAGGGAACGAGAATGTGGCGGACATTCACAAGGGGGAAGGTGTTGTCGGTGGAACCGTCAAACATCACCACATAGTAGCCGGTCACGGTCTTGGTGGTGGTGCCGTCCTCGTTGGTGGTCTCGGTCTCGTTGGGGATCACGGTCATATCACCAGCGGTGCGCTGGGCATCGGTGACCCAATCCCGGAAGATCTGACCGATCTGGGAGTACAGCACCCGGTCGAATACGGTGCTCTTGGCATCGGTGTCGGCGTTGATACTCATGGCACCGATCGCCTTGTCGAATTCCTCGGCGGTGGCGGGCTTCTGATCCAGAAGATCCTGAGCGGCCTTTTCCGCTGCCTTCAGACCGGCCTGCTTCTCCTCATCGGAATAGGTGGTCTTGCCGTCTGCATCGGTGGTACCGCCCTCATAGAAGTGGGAAGCGCCCACAAAGTAGGAATGGTAGGAGTAGGAGCTGTAAGCGTTGAAGTTCTCAGCCTCTGCTGCACGCAGCGCTGCATCGTCATAGGTCAGGCTTTCGCTGTGATCCTTTGCATATTCGCTGGCGATGAGCTGGATCTCGGCGTACTGGCGGTAGGTTTCCTCGTTGCAGCCCTGACCATAGACAGCCTTGATGTAGCTGTTTGCGTCGGGGTAGCCATAGATCTTGGCATAGGCTGCCATGTTGGAGACGGTCATATCCAGCTGTGTCTTGGCAGTGTCGGAGAGGGTGTAGCCCTGTGCCACTGCATCGTTATACACGGCGTAGACGCTCTTCATTCGCTTGGTTGCGTCTTGAAGGAAGTAATCTGCCCAAGTGGTGTTGGTCTCCTCGTCCTGAATCTGCTCGTCCAGAGGCTTGGTGCTGTCCAGACCGGTGAGACTCAGATAGTTGCTGAACTGGTTCATGAACTGATTCACCGTATCCATATAGTAGTGATTCAGTTCGGCGGCAGAGATCTTGGTATCCCCGTTGATGGTGGCGGCGGTGGTATTCCGCTCCAGAATGCCGCTTCTCAGGAAGGTGGTGGCAATGACGATGCCGATCATCAGGACGATCACCACCGCAAAGATAATGGTGTAAAGCCGCAGTTTCTTGCTCTCTTTGGCTTCCTTCTGCTGCTTTTCTGTCATCTGAGAGACATACTGCTCGTGACGGGTTTTCTTCTTGTCGGACGCGCTCATGGTTATCAAATCCTCTCATTTGCGTAGATATTGATGCCGTTGACCGGCATAGACTCGAATATTATAGCGTAAAGCGGCGCTTGTTGCAAGTGCTAAATTGTAAACACATGGCAAACCATGTTCCGTGCATTTTGGGCAATAAAAAAGTGCGGAGGAAAATCCTCCGCACTGCCCGCTTTGGCCGTGTGCATCCGATGATGACCTGCACGAAAGGGCAAGTGGGTTGCCGCTCTCATGATCTTCACTGCTCCCAACATCCACCATACGTCAAAGCGCAGGCGGGAGGTCTGCAATCCAACCGAGAAGTCAAACATCCCGTAAATAAAATGTGGGTCCAAACGGACACATCACGCACCAAGCAGGAGAAAAAACCTGCATCAGTCCTCTTCGGACTCTTCCTCGTCGTACATCTGATCCATCATCAGACTGTACACCGTCTCCAGCTCCTGGTCGTCCTCAATGGCGCACAGGACAGGTTCGCCGTCTTCGTCTACATTCTTCAGAATGCTGACCTCCAGCTCGGCTGCGTCATCATCGCTCCCGGCGGGGATGACGGCCAGATAAGAACAGCCGTTGTATTCCAGACTGGAAAGTACCTCCAGTTCAAATTCGGTGCCATCTTCATCCACAATGGTGATGAAATCAGAGCCGTAGTTGTCAGACATAAACCGTTACCTCCGTGGGGGATCTCTTGTGACACCATTGTACGATGAAACCACTATAAAATCAACATAAACTTATGTTTATTTTATCAAATTTTTACGAGTGATTCTCCAGAAGTTCCCATAATTCCTCCTCGGAACGGATGCGAATGCCGTGTTCCAGCATGATTTGATCGGTTTCCGACAGCTGATCGGCACGCAGGGGCAGGATCTTCCAAGGTTGAGGGTCTTCATCCTTCCATAGGGCAATATAGCCGTCCTTGATCCCCAAAAGCAGCGCTGCCGCCAGAAGAAACGGTGTGACCAAGCGTATGCGGTTGTTCATATTTTATCCCTCCGGGATCAGTATTTGCGCTATTTTAATGTTTATTAATAAAAATTAGACTTTCGTTTTTTCGTTGGGTATGCTATAATAGTACGAACTGTCTGGAAAAGTATGCCTGTTTATCGGCAAAGACGAGATGGAATTTTTCACTTCGCTGTTGGAGGTAACGATATGGCAATGAAAAAAAGAAGAAAAGTCACCCGTCAGGAATGGACGCCCAATCCCGTTTTTCGTGTGCTGCAGGGCATCTGGTCTGCGGCGTGGTCTGTGCTGAAGATCGCTCTGGGCGCCGGCGCTACGGTGGCGTTTATTGTGGTGATCTGCGGCTTTGTTCTGGCAGGAGCCATGGGAGACTATCTGCAAAACGAGATCGTCCCCAATGTGAACTTCGAGCTGGACAAGTATGACCTGGAGCAGACATCCTATATTTATTATGTGGATAACAACGGTGATATCCAGAGATTGCAGAAGATCTACACGGATACCGACCGCCAGTGGGCAAGTTATGAGGAGATCCCCGAGGATCTGGTCCATGCTGCCGTGGCCATCGAGGACAAGCGGTTCTATGAGCATCAAGGCGTGGACTGGATCACCACGGTGAAGGCCTGCGGCAATATGTTCTTCGGCGGCAGTTCCACCTTCGGCGGCTCCACCATCACCCAGCAGCTGGTAAAGAACCAGAGCGGCGATAATGCCATCACGGTCCAGCGGAAGGTGGAGGAGATCTTCCGGGCACAGAAGCTGGAGACCAAATACGACAAAAAGACCATCATGGAGTGGTATCTGAACCTCATCTATATGGGCGAAGGGTGCTACGGCGTGAAGAGTGCGGCCCGCGTCTACTTCGGCAAGGCGCTGGAGGATCTGACCACCGCTGAGTGCGCCAGCTTGATCTCCATCACCAACAACCCGTCTCTGTTCGACCCTTATATCAGCGAGGAGCGCAACCGCAAGCGTCAGCTCATCGTTCTGGATGAGATGAAGGATCAGGGGTGGATCACCCCTGAGGAACATCAGCAGGCGGTGGATCAGAAGATGTTCTTCACCTCGGCAGATGAAGATGTGGTCAACACCATCTATTCCTGCCCCAATGGAGATTTCGAGGGGAAAGCTCTGGAATTCAATCGGGATGGGGACACCTTCCTGTGCCCCAAGTGCGGCACAAAGGTGAACATCGAACTGGATGCCAGCGCCGATATGTACTCTTGGTTCGTGGAAGTGGTCATGGACGATGTGGCGGAAGCTCTGGCTGAGAAAATGGGGCTGGAGTGGAATGAGACCAATAAGCAGCTGTGCATGTCTATGATCAAGAAAGGCGGCTACCACATCTATTCTACCATTGATGTGGATGTCCAGGCTGCGGTGGACCGTATTTATACCAATCTGGACGAGATCCCCACCACGGATTCTGAACAGCAGCTTCAGTCTGCCATCGTGATCACCGACAACAAGTCCGGCGATATCGTTGCCATTGCAGGTGCGGTGGGCAAGAAGGAAGTGTACGAC
>CALADI010000047.1 GCA_937890525.1 uncultured Clostridia bacterium
AATATTTCCTACATAGGGGGCTTTTTGTGCTGTCCACACAATCTGGGGCAGTTCAGACATGGTCTGCTCCACGGGGTAAAAATGTAAAGAAAAACTCCGAAGTCAAATGACTTCGGAGTTTGGAGCTGCTAGCCAGATTCGAACTGGCGACCTCATCCTTACCAAGGATGCGCTCTACCGACTGAGCTATAGCAGCAGGTCTTATTTGTGTGCCGCACCAGACGACTTCATTAGTATACTCGATACAGGGTAAAAAGTCAAGCACTTTTTTGAAAAAATTTGATATTTTTGTAAAGTCATCTTTTGCGTGAGAACTGTTGCGGCAGACATGGGATTATGATATACTACATGTATCTAAAAACTGATAGGAGGCAAGGAACATGGGAAAGTACATCATCGTCATCGTTCTGGGGTATCTGCTGGGTACATCTAATCTTGCGTACTATATATCCAAGTGGAAGCATGTGGACTTTACCAAGTCCGGATCCCGAAATCTCGGTGCTTCGAATGCAACCATGCTGCTGGGGTGGAAGACCGGCATTATGGTTGGCCTGCACGACTCGGTCAAGTCTTTGGCCGCCGTAGTGATTGCCAGGCTGTTGTTTCCGGATCTGGAGTATGCCGGGGTTGCGGCGGGGATCGCCTCCGTTATGGGACATATTTTCCCGTTTTACCTGCGATTCCGGGGGGGAAAGGGCTTCGCATCCTATCTTGGCATGACCCTGGCGCTGAACTGGAAGGTCGCTCTGGCGGTGATCGGTTTGGTGCTGGTGGTGACATGGATCACGGACTATATCGTGGCGGGGACGACGACTACCATTGTGGTCGTTCCGGTCGCACTGGGGATCATGTACCACAGCTGGATCCTTGCGCTGATCCTGCTGGTAGGAACGGTGATCATCGCCTACAAACACCGGGAGAATTTTGTAAGGATCTACCGCGGAACGGAGTTCCGGGTGCGGAATGTGGGCCGAGGCGAGTATCGCATCCCGGGATCACAGAACAGTTGAAGAATCATACATGATGGTGTATAATACGGATGCGCTGAGGGGTCTGAGAGGACGCTGACGGGGCGCAGTAAGTAAATGACAAAGGAGAAATAATGATGAAAAAGACGATTTCCCATCGGCTGTGGGCGCTGGTACTGTGCCTGATGATGGCTGTGTCCGTGGCGCTGTTTGCTGCAGGCTGTGGCGGCAATGATACCCCTGTGGAGACCACACTGCCCGCAGAAACGGCGCAAGCAGAGGGCACGGAGCTGGGCGAGGGCGCAACTACCTTCTCTCTCAGCGTGACCAATACGGCAGGGGAGACCACCCAGTTCACCATCCACACCGATAAGAAGACCGTGGGCGAGGCTCTGGTGGAAGTGGATCTGGTCCAAGGCGATCCCGGCGAATTTGGCCTGTACATCAAGACCGTCAACGGTGAGACTGTGGACTACGACAAGGACGGCAAGTACTGGGCGTTCTATGTCAATGGTGAGTATGCGGTGAAGAGCGTGGATCAGACCGAGATCAACGAGGGCGACGCTTACGAACTGAGAGTCGAGTAATTGAAAACTCCATAACGATGATCCCCCGCAGGCGGAATACGACCCGTCTGCGGGGGATTTTTCTGGCTTAAAGGAGGAGACAGCAGGGGTCAATTCCTAACAAACGAGTAAGCGCTTTCGAATTATCAAAAAATAAATCGAATAATAGTGGCAAAATAGACAAAATCTGTTGTCACTCTGTCGAAAAAACTGGCGCCGTAATTGTGCGAAACATATAATTCAAATGGTAAAATGGAAAATCTGATTGTAGAGTGTTGACAAAACATATAGACTGATGTATCCTAACGACAGATAGGAAAACGGTTACATAAGGAGGCGGCAACAACCATGAAACGGCAAGAAACCAATATCTACACCATCGCCAAAGAAGCGGGCGTCTCCATTGCAACGGTTTCCAGAGTCATCAACCAATCCGCTCCGGTGAATGAAAAAAGCAGAAAAAAAGTTCTGGATGCCATCGAGAAATTGAACTATGTTCCGAATTTAGCTGCCAGAAACTTGAGTACTTCTTCTTCCAATTCCATCGGCATCGTGATCCCGGATGTGAAGAATATGTTCTTCATGCAGCTTCTTCAAGGAATCACCCTTGCGGCGGATCAGATGGGGTACAATGTGATCCTGTTCAACTCCAGCTCGGATGTGGAGCGGGAGCACCGGGTGCTGGACTACATGAGAGAGCTTCGGCTTCGTGCCGTTATCATTACACCGGTTTGTTACTCCGATTGGGAGACCATTCAAAAGCTGAAGGACTTTGAATCCTTTGGGATCCCGGTGATGCTGCTGGACCGTGAACTGATCGCCCACGATTTTGACCGGGTGGTGTCCAGCGATGAAGAGGGCAGTTTTCTCGCTGTCTCCGAGCTGATCCGGCAGGGACACCGCAAGATCGCCTTGATCTCGGGTCCGGAATGTGTGTATCCCGTATTCAAACGGCTCAACGGATACTTCCGTGCCATGCGGCAGGCGGGGATCACCGTCCGGGAAGAATATGTCCGAAAATCTGATTTTACGATGGAGACCGCCTGCCGGGAGGCCACGGCGCTGTGCCAGCTGCCCGATCCGCCTACGGCGATCTTCTCCTTCAATAATAATACCACATACGGCTGCCTAAAGGCTTTCGGTGATATAGACTGGAAGATCGGCAGAGACATCGCCCTTATCGGTTTCGATGATATCGAAGAACTGGACTGGCTCCACTGCGATATTTCGGTGGTCAGCCGGGATGTGCAGCGAATGGGGCAGATCGCCATGGAGCAGCTCCAGCGGCGAATGGATACAGAAAGTGAAGATGATACCAGTTTTGTTACCAATGTACCGGCAACCTTGATCCTTCGAGGATCGGAGCGATTCCCCACCGGGGTCTCAAAATAAAGAGCTTGCATTCCGACTTTGTGATGCGGCTTTTTATTTAGATAAAAATGTAATCGCTTACAAGTTATGTAATTGTGGTAAATTACATAATAATGCGAGAGACTGCCAAACAAATTGTTATAAAAACATCTGATCCGTGAGTGACTGCAGAAAACACTGAAACAATGGATCCATCCACCGATGGATATGAAAGCATGTTTCAGGACCAGGTTCTCACGATGCAGAACGGCCCGCACCGCTGGGGAACGGGTCAAAAAAGGGGGGAAACCAAACAATATCCGTCATCCGCACATCAATCAACAAGATAGGAGAGTAATCATGAAAAAAGTAATCGCACTCGCACTTAGTGCCGTTTTGGCACTGGGCTGTCTGGCTGGCTGCTCCGGAAACAGTGAGCCTGTCGCAGCCGGATCCACCATTAAGATCGGCGTTCTGGCACCTCTGACCGGTACCAACGCTGAGTATGGCAAGGGCTTTGAGGTCGGCACCCAGATGGCTGTTGACCGCATCAACGCCGCAGGCGGCATCAACGGCCGCACCCTGGAGCTGGAAGTGAAGGACAGCAAGGGCGACCAGAAGGAAAGCTCCGACCTGTGCCGTATGTTCGCTGACGATCAGGAAGTCATGGCCATCATCGGCGACTTCGCCAGCGGCGCTTGTATGGCCAACGCTCCCATCGTGGACGAGGCCGGTGTCGTGCAGCTTTCTCCCACCGCTTCCAACCCTGACTACGCCGGCATGAGCGAATACTGCTTCAGCATCATGGGCCGTCAGGACGGCGAGGCTCCCTTCTACGCCAAGTACATTCTGAATAGATACATGGGCGTGAAGAAGCTGGGCGTTATCTACATCAACAGTGATTGGGGCAAGTCCTGCTTTGAGAACTTCAAGGCTCAGTGCGATGTGGAAGGTCTGGAGATCGTAGAGGCTGTCAACTATGTTCAGGACGAGAAGGACTTCTCCTCCCTCATCACCAAGCTGAAGGCTGCCAACCCCGATGTGGTCTGCATCATGGATCAGGGCGCTGTGCCTCAGGTCATCAACCAGATTCGCGGCTCCGGCTGGACCGACATTCCCATCACCACTCTGGGCCCGGGAACCTCCCAGCAGCTCATCGACCTGTGCGGCGAGAATGCCGAGGGCCTGCTGCTGACCTCCCCCTTCTTCTTCGACCCCAACGATGCCGATCTGGTGGCATGGAAAGATGAGTTCGTTCAGAAGGCCGGCTTTGAGCCTACCATTCACCCCGTATG
Source organism: uncultured Clostridia bacterium (assembly GCA_937890525.1). Lineage (GTDB taxonomy): Bacteria > Bacillota > Clostridia > Oscillospirales > Oscillospiraceae > Faecousia. The sequence goes on from CALADI010000047.1 coordinate 4,180, forward strand.
TGCTTACGACTGCGTCAATCTGCTGGCTGAGGCCATCAAGGCTTGCGGCGACAATGTGACCCGTCAAAACATCCGTGACAATCTGGCTAAGGTAGAGCTGGAGGGCGTTTCCGGTCCTCTGAAGTTCAACGAGGCCGGTGACATCACCCGTCAGTACCTGATCTGCGGCGTTGAAAACGGCCAGTATGTGATCAAGGAAGACTTCGAATACTCCAAGGATGGCATTTAATTGACTCGACGGTATGGCGTCCGCCCGAATCGGTGTGGCGGGCGCCATATCCTTACCCGAAGGGAGGAAGATCATGGAATATTTTCTCAATCAACTGATCAATGGTCTTTGTCAGGGCTCGATCTACGCCCTGATGGCCATCGGTTACTCTGTTGTCGTGGGCGTTGTGGGCATGGTGACCTTCACCCATGGTGAAGTGATTATGATCGGCGCTTTTGCATCGTTCTATGTATTCAACGCATTTGGCAATAATCTTCTGCTGGGCGTGCTGGCTAGCTTTGCCGCGTCTTGGGTCATCGGTATGATCGTCTACAAGGCCTGCTATGAGCATTTCTTCAATGCTCCCCGGCATATCTCTCTGATTTGTACCATCGGTATCAGCATCGTCATCAAGAATCTGGCGCAGATCTTCTTTGGTCCGAACCAGATGCCCATGCTGAACATCGTAAAGAACAGTGTATACAAGATCGGTCCTGTCCAGATCTCCACGGTGCAGATCCTCGTCATTACCATTGTTGTTGTTCTGGCGGTCATTTTGTCGCTGGTGTTCAACAAGACCAAGTGGGGCATTGCACTGCGGGCGGTCAGCCAGGATAAGACCGCTGCCTATATGATGGGCATCAATGTCAAGCGTACCGCCATGATCGGCAACTGCATCGGCTGCGGCCTGGGCGGTGTCGCCGGTATGCTGCTGTCCATCTACTACCAGACCCTGAGCGCGACCATGGGTGGTGCCTACGGTATGAAGGCATTCTCCTCCTCTGTGCTGGGCGGTCTGACCGACATTCGTTTCTCCGCCATCGGCGGCCTGTGCATCGGCCTCATCGAGAATCTGGGCATTATGATCTCCTCTGCCAGCTTCCGTGATGTGTTTGCATTCGGCTTCCTGATCCTCGTGCTGATCATCAGACCTCAGGGCTTTGCCTCGAAGAAAGGAGCGCGTCCGTAATGAAAGATTTAATGATGAAATCCAGAGCGCTCTATCAGAAGCATCGCATCTGGTTCAATCTGGGCGCCATCGCCGTCCTTGCGCTGATACCCTTGGTGGTTCGTCAGAGCTACTACATGGGTATCCTCTGCCGGATCCTGCTGTACGCAACTCTGGCAGGCTCCCTCAACGCCATCAACGGCTACAGCGGTCAGACCTGTATCGGTCACGCCGGCTTCTTCTGCATCGGTGCTTACTGTGAAGCCATCCTCGCCACCCGTCTGGGGCTGTCTTTCTGGATGGTGCTGCCCATTGCGGGCATCGTCACTGCCATCTTCGGCGGCGTAGTGGCACTGCCCACGCTGAAGATGAAGGGTATCTACCTGTCCATCGTTACCTTGGGCTTCTCTGAGATCGTCCGTCTGGTAGCCCTGAACTGGGAAGGTCTGACCGGCGGACCCATGGGCATCAAGGGCATCCCTGTCCCCACCATCTTCGGTCTGCAGTTCTCCGGTTCCAAGACCTATTACTACATCTTCCTTGCTGTCGCTGTGCTGTTCGTGTTCATCACCGGCCGTGTGATCCGTTCCCGTGTGGGTCGTGCATGGACTGCCATCCGTGAGGATGAGCTGGCTGCCAAGTCTTTGGGTGTGCAGACTCGCTTCTACAAGGCGACCAACTTTATGTACGGCGCATTCTGGGCAGGCATTGCCGGCGCAGCATACGCCCCCTATGTTCGGTTCATCGATTCCACCATGTTCTCTCTGGACGAGGGCTTCAACATCCTGTCCATGGTCATCATCGGCGGTCAGGGTACCTTGGTTGGTCCCGTTGTTGGTTCCGTCATCGTCAACCTGCTCACCGAGCTGCTGCGTCCCGTTGGACAGTGGCGCATGGTGGCTTACGGTCTGCTCATCATCCTGATGATGTGGTGGAGACCTCAGGGCCTGGTCGGTGCATCCGACAGCATTCTGGCCGGCAACACCGGCAAGAAGCGTATGGGCCGTGGTAATAAGAAAGGAGCGGCGGCATGAGTGTGATTCTGGAAGCACGGGGTGTCTGCAAGTACTTCGGCGGTCTGAAGGCCGTGGAGTCCGTAGATATGACCGTGAACAAGGGCGACATCTTCGGCATCATTGGACCCAATGGTGCGGGCAAGACCACCTTCTTTAATATTTGTTCCGGCATTTATCAGCCCACCAAGGGTGAGATCCTTCTGGACGGCGAAAAGATCTCCGGTCTTTCCTCCGATCAGATCGCCGGGCGGGGCATGGCAAGAACTTTCCAGAACATCCAGCTCTTCCGCTACATGAGCGTTCTGGACAATGTCAAGATCGGCTTCCACAACCGGACCAAGACCGGTCTGGCCGACTCCATCCTCCACAGCAAGCGCTACAAGCAGGATGAGAAGTTCGTGGTGGAGAAGGGGCTGGAGATCCTGAAGAAGGTCGGTCTGCTGGAGCACAAGGATACCTTGGCAGGCAATCTGGCCTACGGCGTCCAGCGTAAGGTGGAGATCGCCAGAGCCTTGGCGCTGGAGCCCAAGATCCTGCTGCTGGACGAGCCTGCGGCAGGCATGAACCCCTTGGAGACCCAGTCTCTGATGGAGTTCATCAAGCAGCTCAACGCAGACGGCTATACCATCGCCGTCATCGAGCACGATATGAAGTTTGTGATGAATTCTTGTAATCGGATCCTGGTGCTGAACTTCGGTCAGAAGATCTGTGAGGGCACCCCGGACGAGGTCAAGAACAATCAGCAGGTGCATGAGGCCTACTTCGGTAAGGGCATCATTGCAGGAGAGGCGGTAAAGTAACATGCAGGAAAATATGCTGAAAATTGAAGATCTCTCCGTAAACTATGGATACATCACCGCATTGACCAACATCAATCTGGAGGTCCAGAAGGGGGAGATCATCACCCTGATCGGCGGCAACGGCGCAGGTAAGACCACCACCATGATGTCCATCTCCAATCTGGTGGAGAAGACCAGCGGCAAGATCACCTTCAAGGGGCAGGACATCACCAACATGGCGCCGGACAAGATCGTGAAGATGGGTCTGAGCCATGTCCCCGAGGGGCGTAAGATCTTCCCTGCGCTGACGGTTTATGAGAACCTGCAGGTGGGCACTTTGGGTAATCCCAAGCTGACCAAGGGCGAGATCAGCGATCTGATCACCCGCTCTTATGATCTGTTCCCCCGCCTGAAGGAGAGAACCACGCAAGGCGGCGGCAGCCTGTCTGGCGGTGAGCAGCAGATGCTGGCCATCGCCCGGGGACTGATGATGGATCCCGACCTCATCATGCTGGATGAGCCGTCTCTGGGACTGGCACCCATTGTGGTGGAGGAGATCTTTGAACTCATCATGAAGATCCGTGACATGGGCAAGACCGTGCTGCTGATCGAGCAGAACGCATCCATGGCCCTGTCTATTGCTGACCGCGGTTATGTGTTGGAGACCGGCAACATCACCCTCACCGGTGAAGGAAAGAAGCTGCTGGTAGATCCGGAAGTGAAGCGCGCCTATCTGGGTGCATAAATTGGAATCATTTGATCAATAGGGGGTTTATTCTGTGAAAAAGATCATTAACAAGCCTGAAAACTTTGTAGACGAGACCATGGAGGGCATCATCTGCGCCTATGGCGACCGGGTGAAGCTGCTCAATGGGGATAAGCGCATCCTCGTGACCAATATGCCCGTCCCCGAGGGGAAGGTGGGCATCGTGACTGCCGGCGGCAGCGGACATCTGCCTGTGTTCCTTGGCTATGTGGGTCAGGGTATGCTGGACGGCTGCGCTGTGGGCAATGTGTTTGCATCTCCCTCCGCACAGAAGATGACTGAGATGATCAAGGCCTGCGACCATGGCAGCGGCGTCCTGTGCCTGTACGGCAACTACGGCGGAGACAAGATGAACTTTGCCATGGCCTGCGAGGAGGCAGACTTTGACGATATCAAGACCCGCTCTGTGCTGGTCTGTGATGATGTCTGCTCCAGCCCCAAGGAGACTGCTGAGCGCCGCCGTGGTGTGGCCGGTATGGTCTATGCGTTCAAGATCGCCGGTGCAGCAGCCGAGAAGATGATGACGCTGGACGAGGTGGCCGATGTGGCGCAGAAGGCGCTGGACAATACCCGCACCATGGGTGTGGCACTGTCTCCGTGCATCGTTCCCGAGGTAGGCAAGCCCACTTTCTCCATCAATGATGACGAGATCGAGCTGGGCATGGGCATCCACGGCGAGCCGGGCATCGAGGTCCGCAAGATGATGACCGCCGACGAGGTCGCAGAGACTGTTCTGGCGAAGATCACTGCGGATATGCCTCTGCACGCAGGGGACGAGGTGTCCGTGATGGTCAACGGTTTGGGCGCAACGCCTCTTGAGGAGCAGCTCATCGTCTACCGCAAGCTGCATCAGCTTCTGGCAGACCAGGGCGTCAGCGTGTATATGCCCCACATTGGCGAGTTCGCCACCTCCATGGAGATGGCAGGCCTGTCCGTGACGGTGATCCGTCTGGATGAGCAGCTCAAGGAGCTGCTGAGAAGCCCCGCTTCCACGCCTTTCTACACCAACCACAATAAGTAAGGGGGAACCGGGAATGAATGTGCAGAATCTGAAGGGCGCCCTTGGGTGCATCAGCGATATTATGACCGAGAACCGGGATTATCTGGTGGAACTGGACTCCCGGAACGGTGACGGCGATCTGGGTATTTCCATGAGCAGCGGCTATCAGGCCGTGCGTGAGTTTGTAAATCAGAACGAAGAGACGGATTTGGGCAAGATGCTGCGCAGCTGCAGCTCCGTGTTCAATGAGTCTGCTCCTTCCTCTCTGGGCACCATCACCGCCTTCGGCATGATGGGCATGGCAAAGGCGCTCAAGGGCAAGACCGAGTGCACGCTGGCGGAACTGGCGGAAGCGATGGATGCGGGCATCCATATGATCATGGATAAGGCCCAGTCCAAGCCCGGCGAAAAGACCATTCTGGATGCACTGTATCCTGCGGTGGAAGCCCTGAAGGCCCACGCCGCAGAAGATGCTAAGGCTGCTTTTGCCGCTGCTGCTGCGGCCGCTGCCGAAGGCTCTGAAAGCACCAAGCAGATGCGCTCTGTCCACGGACGGGCAGCATACTACGGAGACAAGAGCATTGGTATGCTGGACGGCGGTTCCGTCGTTGGCAAGCTGATCTTTGAGGGGATCTCCAACTACTGCCGCCAGAACTGATTGGAAGCAGGCGTAGAACAAGGAGAAGCTATGGATAGAAAGATTTATGACACCTATGTAAAACTGCTGGAGGAGGAACTGGTACCGGCGTTAGGCTGTACCGAGCCGATCGCCATTGCGTACGCAGCGGCGAAGGCTCGTGAAGTGCTGGGGCAGATGCCCCAAAAGGTAGAGCTGTTCCTCAGCGGCAGCATCATCAAGAATGTAAAGGGTGTGACTGTGCCCAATTCCGGCGGGCTCAAGGGCATTGAGATCGCTGCTATGATGGGCGTAGTCGGCGGCGATGCCCAGCGGGAGCTGGAAGTCCTGCAAACCGTGAGTCCCGAGCACATCAGCGCCGCCCGTGAGATGGTGGCTCAGGGTGTCTGCCGCTACGATTTGGCAGATACCACCGATAATCTGTACATTTTGGTGCGTGCCGAAGCAGAGGAGCACAGCGCCGTGGTGGAGATCAAGACCACCCACACCAACATCACCAAGATCGAAAAGGACGGCAAGATCCAGTTCCAGCGGGATGAGATCCACACGGCCAGCTTCTCCGGCAAGGAGAAGCTGGATCGGGAACTGCTGAATGTGCGGGACATCCTCACTTTTGCCAACGAGGTGGATCTTGCGGATGTGCGTGATACGCTGGAGCGTCAGATCAACTTCAATACCGCCATCTCTCAGGAGGGGCTGACCAACGATTACGGGGTGAAGGTGGGCAAGAACCTGCTGAAGAACCATCCCGATGCGGATGTGCGTACCCGTGCCAAGGCTGCGGCCGCGGCAGGCTCCGATGCCCGGATGAGCGGCTGCGCCATGCCCGTGGTCATCAACTCCGGCAGCGGCAATCAGGGCATGACCGTGTCCCTGCCCATCATCGAGTACGCCAAGGAATTGGGTTCCACGCAGGAGCAGCTTCTGCGGGCGCTGACTTTGGGCAACCTGATTGCCCTGCACCAGAAGCGTTATATCGGCGCTCTGTCCGCCTTCTGCGGTGCGGTGTGTGCCGGCGCTGCTGCAGGTGCGGGCGTGGCATACCTCCACGGCGCAGGATACGATGAGATCTGCGGTATCCTCACCAATGCGCTGGGCGCTGCCGGCGGCATCGTCTGTGACGGTGCCAAGCCTTCCTGCGCAGCCAAGATCGCAGCTTCCGTGGAAGCGGCGCTGCTGGGCTGGGATATGAGCCGGGATGGGGATGTGTTTGCCGACGGCGAGGGTCTGGTGAAGGAAGACATCGAAAAGACCATCCAGAGCGTGACCCGCATGGGCCGTGAGGGCATGCGTTCCACCAATGAAGAGATCCTGAATATCATGGTGGGCAAATAAGACAAAGAGACCTTCCATGGTCTGTCTGCCCGAATCCCGGGCAGACAGACACATTTCCGGAAAGGGGAAAGTTGATACATGAAGCAGAAAATTACAGTTTTTGGCAGCTTTGCCGCTGATCTGACGGGCAGAACGCCCCATCTTCCCGCCCCCGGCGAGACGGTGAAGGGCTCTGTGTTCCGCATGGGAGCCGGCGGCAAGGGCTTTAATCAGGCTGTTGCCGCCAAGAAGGTGGGGGCGGATGTGACGGTGGTCACCAAGATCGCCAAGGACGCCTTCGGTCAGCTGGCGCTGGATACCATGCAGTCGCTGTCCATGGATACCTCCCACATCCTGTATTCCCAGACCTCCGGTACGGGCATTGCCCTGATCATGGTGGACGAGAACACCAGCCAGAACGAGATCGTCATCGTTCCCGGTGCCTGCGGTGAGATCACCATGGAGGAAGTGGAAGCCTGCGCCCCTCTGATCCGGGAGAGTGACTATCTGCTGGTTCAGTTCGAGATCAATCTGGATGCGCTGACCAAGGTCATGGAGATCGCCCATGAGGCGGGGGTCAAGGTGATCCTGAATCCTGCACCCTGTCAGCAGGTGCCCGACTCCCTGCTTGCCATGGCAGACATGGTCACCCCCAATGAATCCGAAGCCGAGGGACTGACCGGCATCTGCGTGGATTCCGAGGAATCCGCTGCAAAGGCTGCCCAATGGCTCCACAGCAAGGGCATCGCACAGGTGGTCATCACCTTGGGCAGCCGGGGCGTATTCGTATCCTCCGATGGCCGTCAGGAGCTGATCCCCTCCTTCCAGGTGAACGCGGTGGACACCACCGGCGCCGGTGATGCCTTCAACGGCGGCCTGGTGGCAGGTCTTGCCGAAGACATGGACATCTGGCAGGCAGCCCGGTTTGCCAGCGCCGTGGCCGGCGTTTCCGTGACCCGCTACGGCACCGCTCCCTCCATGCCTACCCGAGAGGAAGCGGAAGCACTGCTGTCTCAGGGACAGATCTAAAGAAAGAGCGTGGCACCATGGATCTTGGATTAAAGGGAAAAACCGCCGTAGTCACCGGCGGCAGCAAGGGCATCGGATTCTCCATCGCTCAGACCTTCCTGCAGGAAGGGGCAAATGTGGCTATCTGCGCCCGGGATCAGAAACAGCTGGCGGAAGCGGCGGCGGAACTGGCACCCTACGGTCAGGTCATGGCGGTGGCGCTGGATGCTTCCGACGATACCCAAGTCTACGATTTCGCCCGGCAGGTGTATGAGCGCTTTGGCAGCATCGATTGCTGGGTCAACAATGTGGGCGCTTCCGCCCAGAGAAAAGGGGAGGAGTACACCGACGATCAGATCGACTGGATCGTGAATGTGTGCTTCAAATCCGTCATCTACGGCTGTCAGGCGGCGTTCCGCTACATGAAGCACACCGGCGGCAGCATCGTGAACATCAGTTCCCTTGCCGCCAGATGCGGCACCGTGGGAAGAAGCACCCTCTATGGACCGCTGAAATCCGCCGTGGCGAACCTCGCTACCATGTATGCCGGAGAATATGCGGCATACGGCGTACGGGTGAATGCGGTGCTGCCGGGGTTCACCTTGACCCCTGCCGTAGCACGAACCATTCCCGATGAGGAGTTGGAGCGCAATGCCCAAGGGACGCTGCTGCATCGTCCCGCCCAGCCGGAGGAGATCGCCACAGCGGTGGTATTCCTGTGCGGCAATCGTGCCAGCTATATTACGGCAACAACGCTGGAAGTCTCCGGCGGACGCAGCGTGGTGCTGAACCCGTCTTATTCGTATGACCAGAGGGCAGCTTTGCAGGACTGATCCTAGGGCTGCTCGGTTACATCCTAAATTTATCATTCCAAATCACATTTTAACGCAACAAGGAGGACTTACCTATGAATCGCAAAGAACTGGTGAAGAAGACTTTCCACAACGAGCCCACCGACAAGCTGCTGGTCGGCTTCTGGCATCACTATCTGGAGGACGAACTGGTGGACGGTCTGCACAACCCCGAGTATGTGGTGCAGAATCTGGAAGGCGCCAAGAAGTTTAAGGACGAGTTTGACCCCGACTTCGTCAAGGTTATGACCGATGGCCTGTTCTTCATGCCCTTCAACTACGAGGATGTCCACTGTGCATCCGATCTGAAGAACCTGAAGGCCACCGACGAGATGGATCTGTATTTCGAGAAGGCTGTGGAGTTCGCCAAGAACACCCGTGCCATCTACGGGGACGATGTTTACATGTTCTACAATGTGTTCTCCCCCTGCTTCCAGGTGAACCACAGAATGAATCAGGTGCATCCTGAGATGTTCGCCCACTCCGAGGAGGCTCCCATCGCCCAGATGCTGAAGGAAGATCCCGCCGCTGTGAAGGTGGCGCTGGATCTGGTGGCAGACTACACCGAGAAGATCATCGACGCCGTTGTGGGCGCAGGCATTGCCGACGGCATCTACTTCAGCGTGTCCTGCTTCAACCGCGGCATCGAGCACGACACCTACAGAACCTATGTGACCCCCGGTGAGCACCGCATCATTGCCAAGGCCAACTCCCTGCAGGAGGACAACCTGCTGCACATCTGCGGCTGGAGAGGCATGCGCAACGATCTGAGCATCTTCGACGACTACGATTTCAGCGTCATCAACTGGGCTGTCCATGCTGAGCATGTGTCCGTGGCTGAGGGCAAGAAGATGTTCAAGGGCAAGTGCGTCATCGGCGGCTACGGCAACAACAACACCGACCTGCTGTGCACCGGCACCAAGGAAGAGATCCAGGCCGTGGTGGAGAAGATCGTGGACGAGGCCGGCACCACCGGCGTCATCATCGGCGCAGACTGCACCATCCACCTGGATACTCCCTACGAGCATCTGCATTGGGTGTACGAGAAGGCGGAGGAGATCTCCGACCGCCTGCTGAGAAAGTAAAACGCGTTATGCCGGGCGGAAGTCCGTCCGAAACAATTCCCTCCAAATTGCGGGCACGCCGGAACATGGTTCCGGCGTGCTTGCGTATATTTTGGGGTTGACAAGGGGAAAAGAATTGATATAATGAACAATGTTCAATATAAAGATCCGGTGCAAAGGATCTAAAAAAACACCCCGGAGGGACTCCGGGCATTTTTATGAACATAATTGAACAATGTTCATTTATTGCAAGAAAGTGAGGAATTCATATGCAAGCAGTGGTAGAAACAGTATTTGATGCGGTGTATTTGCTCAGCGTCATTGCCATCGGGATCACCATGATCCGCAAGAGCAATGGAAATGGTCAGTACCGGCTGTTTGGGATCATGGCGGTGGTGCTGGGGGCAGGCGATGCCTTCCATCTAATCCCCCGGGCGCTGGCGCTGTGTACCACCGGGCTGGATCAGTTTACGGTGGCGCTGGGGATGGGTAAGTTCATCACCTCCATCACCATGACCGTGTTCTATGTGATTCTATACTATGTGTGGCGGGCACGCTATCAGATCCAAGGGAAGAATGGGCTGACGGCGGCGGTCTATCTGCTGGCGGCTGCACGGATCGTACTCTGCCTGTTCCCCCAGAACCAGTGGCTCAGCGCAGAAGCACCCCTGTCTTGGGGCATTTACCGCAACATTCCCTTTGCCCTCATGGGTCTGCTCATCATCGTGCTGTTCTACCGCAGCGCCCGCAAGACCGGGGACACTCAGTTCCGCCATATGTGGCTGACCATCGTGCTCAGCTTTGCGTTTTATATCCCTGTGGTGCTCTGGGCGGATACCATCCCCATGATCGGTATGCTCATGATCCCCAAGACCTGCGCCTATGTGTGGACGGTTCTCATTGGATACTGGGCGATGAAGGCAGAGCAGAAGTAAGAAACAAGAGGTGAGCGTGCTCAGAAAGGGGGATGACGATGTTCTTTGCAGTGCTGCTGCTCCTGCTGGCAGTGGGAGGACGATGGGCTTGCTCGTGGGTCTGTCCCATGGGATTTATTCAGGACTTGATGCACCGCATCCCCTTTGGGAAAAAGTTCTCCAAACTGCCTGGGGAGCGGCATCTTCGGAAAATCAAGTATGTTCTGCTGGGGGCGCTGTGTCTGCTGATCCCGCTGGGGATCATCCCCGGTGCGCTGAACGGAGCGAGCCGCCTTGCGGTGAAGCTGGTGGGATTCTCCACGGTGTTTCTTCTTTCGATTCCGGTGTACCGGCCTTTTTGCAAGTATCTGTGTCCCTTTGGCGTGGTCTTGGGAGCCTTTAACAAGGTGTCCGTGGGACGGTTGGAGGTTACAGACTCCTGCAACAACTGCGGTCTGTGCCGAAGGAAGTGTCCCATGGATCTTACGCCCTATGCCGACCCCAACCATATGGAGTGCATCCGCTGTGGGGCATGCATGAAGTGCTGCCCCCGGGGCGCGATCCAATCCCATACCCCCGGCGGGAAAGAACACAAATGAAAATCCAAAAAGATGGAGTGAACACCGGTTCACTCCATCTTTTTCACAAGATACGCTGATGACCGAGGAGGCACGCATAAATGACAATATTCTGGTCTGAATGTTATAAATATCCTTATTATTGGACTTACTGCGTGTTATAATGAAGGAGCATCGCAAAAGCGATCGGCGATTCAATTCTGAAGAAGAGAACGCATTATTTCGCATGGGATGCAGTTCGTGATTAGAATTTGCGTATGGAGGATCCGATTATGAAAAAGACATGGGTCATGGTGCTTGGAGTCGTCTTTGCAGGAGCCATAGGGCTCTTGGTCATGTATGCGGTCAATACTTCCCATCTGCTAAATACATACGAACAAGCGGTGATGTTTGTCGACAGCGGCGCATATGACGAAGCCAAAGAATTATTCGAAGAAATCAAAGAAAAGGAGTATCACGACACAGCGGCATATATCTCCCTTTGTGAAGCCCACATTGCTTATGAGAAAGGATACATTCGAGGTGCGCATTCCGGCATCAGCGATATCAGCTTCAATCACCTTTCCGATGAGCAGGAAAAAGCAGTGAATCAATTTGTAGAAACCATCAAGGCGGAATACGATGTTTATAGGAAAGAAAAAGCCGAAGCAGATGAGAAGGCCTTTCGTGACCAAATTGCCAACGGAGTTCCTTTTGTGGGTATGCCGGAAAGTGAGATCTACAACACATCGCTGGGCTCTCCATCCATTGATGTTAGGCATAATACTGAGTTTGTCAGAGGTAAGCGGTGCACTGCGAACATTTATGATTTCATGCGGGGTAATGCGAGAATTTTTACCGCCCGTTGCGTTGAAGGTACAGTCATCCAAGTGTGGGACTACAGAAATGATCCGATTCGTCCTTATATCCCCAAGAAAAGCACAACAACAGATAAAGAAGATGATCCCTATGATGTAAATGACTACTCCAATGAAGAAGACTTTTATTATGACCATTATGATGACTTCTTCGACTACTATGACGCAGAAGACTATTATGACGAACACCATCAATGAAGGAATGGACAAAATCTGCCGATAAAGCAGAATCCATCGCGATTTGGTATGTGAGTAATATTTAGAGGAGTGGAGGTATGCAAGATGAGTAGTAATATAAGCGATGTAATAAGTCAGCTTTCTGCAATTAGTGCGGTCACTCCAGTAAATTGGGATGCTTTCGATACAATACTACGCAAGCTGGATAATATAAACATATATGATGAAATGTTGGAAGAAACCGTTTTATCGGAATTTCTTATGTACGGCGATTTTTATAGTTCTGGTGTTATTCTGGCGGATGTAGTGCGTCATTTTCTCTTGTGCGGATATGATGTATCAGCAAACGAAGGTGCAAATGGTGAGTTGGCGCTTAGCGCACTCTGCTGGTCATCATATGACCAGCAGATTTTGGCGGCAGCTAAAGTACTCTTGAACGCCGGAGCTACAATAAAGCACAACATCCAAGATACTGATCAAAAAGAAGATCAGGAAGATGTGATTGAATCTATTACTATGAAATTGGGTATCGCTTGGATGGAAGACGAGGATTTTGCTTATGCAAACACGCTTGAAGCGTATTATGCTATGGCTTATGCGAGTCTAGAGGGGAAGGATTATAATTCCATCGACAGTTATTTTGCGTGCATAGGTAAATCGTTGGATTCTGTTTCAGCGATTTCAGTTGATGGATATCCTGCAATCCAGATGGAAGGATCGGTTTCGATTTATAATGAACCGCTTATTTTGTGGTTTGAGGATACGCCGCTGATTGCAAGCTGTTATAATGATTTTGTCGTTAATCCTGTATATGCAGATGAGAAAAAAGATGCACTAGCTGATATTTCAGGGGTATTTTCCTCGCTTATTGGCGCAAGACTGAATGCTGTGAGATATGTTGAAATGTCCAATTGCTGTTTTGAGTTTAGCAATGGGAAACACCTGAGTTTCATGAGTCGTGCTATTGGTGAAGGGAATCAAGTAGGAAGTTTTGGTATTGCACCGGACAGCGAAAAGACAGAATCAGAATGATGCAGGGGGCAGTCTGTTCTTTTGTCGAGGCGGTTTTTGTGGCAATCCTTCCACGATGACAGCGGCAGTGGAATCACTGATAATATACTGGTTGCCCTCAGTAGCACGGGCCAAGCCGATCAGCGCCCCGGTCAGCTTGTCCTGAAGTTCTGCGGTATCGGCTTTCTTGCCGCAGACACCCACATTACCCGCACAGGCCTTGCAGCCGGCGGTCTGCTCACATTGAAAACAAAACATAGTCAACTCTCCTTTATCTGATCATCTTCCCGTCCGGGGAAATGGTTACGATGTGCAGCGGGATATTCTTACCGCTGTTTTCGATGGCGGTTTTCACTGCATGGCTCAGGCCGCCGCAGCAGGGCACGGTCATCCGTGTGACGGTGATGGAGCGGATATCGTTGTGCTTGAAAACTTCAGTCAGCTTCTCTGCATAGTCCACCGCATCCAGCTTGGGGCAGCCGATCATGGTCACCTTATCCTGCATGAAATCGTGGTGGAAATTGCCGTAGGAATAAGCGGTGCAATCCGCAGCGATCAGCAGGTCAGCACCCTCAAAGTAGGGAGCGTTGGGCGGCAGCAGCTTGATCTGCACAGGAAAGTTGGTCAGTTCACTGGGGACATAAACATCCTCGCTAGGATGGTCATGGCAGATGCTCTGGCAGGCAGAGCCGGGGCAACCGCAGGGCAGCGGTGCTTCCTTTGCTTTCTTCGCAGCCAGCACAGCGGCTTCGTTGTAGGCAGGTGCTTCCCGCTCCTCAAAGGTAATGGCATTCATGGGGCAGGCGGGCAGGCAATCGCCCAGACCGTCGCAGTAGTCCTCCCGGAGCAGCGCAGCCTTGCCGTCTACGATGCCAATGGCACCTTCGTGGCAGGCATCGGCGCACAGACCGCAGCCGTTGCATTTCTCTTCATCGATGGTAATGATTCTTCGGATCATGATAGAACCCCTCCAATTGTAGTTTTCTAATGTAATGATACTGTTTCATATGGCAATATGATGTTGCAAAAGTCACATATATCAGTTAAAATATGAATTAAGATGATACTCAGGGGGGATGATCGTATGAAGGAAGAATGTTTGATCTGCAAGGCACCACTGGAATACCTGACTCAGAATGAAATGATGGAATGCGCCATCTGCCACAAGCAGGAACTAAGCAAGACCCGCTGCGTGGAAGGGCATTATGTGTGCAGCAAATGCCACACCCAGGGAATGGACAGCATTTTCGGCCTTTGTCTTTCGGAAAGTTCCCGGGATCCCATTGCGATTCTGGAAAAGATGATGTCTATGCCGTTTTGCCATATGCACGGCCCGGAGCATCATGTGATGGTGGGTGCTGCACTTCTGACGGCCTACAAAAACGCAGGTGGTGACATCGACCTTCCGCAATCGCTGCAGGAGATGTACAGCCGGGGCAAAGCGGTTCCCGGCGGGGCCTGCGGTTTTTGGGGTGCCTGCGGTGCCGGTGTCAGCGCCGGACAGTTCGTTGCCATTGCTACCGCGTCTACACCCCTGGCGGTGGAGCCTTGGGGTTTTAGCAATCAGATGACAGCCAAAGCTTTGGACAGTATCGGTAAAGTGGGTGGCCCCCGGTGCTGCAAGCGGGATTCCTACCTGGCAATTCTTGCGGCAATTGATTTTGCGGCAGAACATCTGAATATCCAGATGGAAAAGTCTATGCCGGTCTGCACCCGCTCCGGGAAGAACAACCAGTGTATCGGCAAACGCTGCCCTTTTGTTGGAGGTAAGAAATGAAAAAAGTAGCCTTTATCTGTGTCCACAATTCCTGCCGCAGTCAGATCGCAGAGGCACTGGGAAAGAAGCTGGCATCCGATGTGTTTGAAAGCTACTCTGCCGGTACGGAAACAAAACCTCAGATCAACCAGGATGCCGTCCGGCTGATGAAGCAAGTACATGGAATCGATATGGAAGCAACTCAGCACAGCAAGCTGCTGTCCGAGATCCCGGAGGTGGATGTGGTGATCACTATGGGCTGCAATGTCCAATGCCCGTTCCTGCCCTGCTCCCACCGGGAGGATTGGGGGCTGGACGATCCCAGCGGAAAGAGTGATGACACATTCCTGGAAACCATCCGCTTGATTGAAGAAAAGGTGCTGGATTTGAAGGCCAGATTGAAATGAACATGAAAACAGCCGGTAACGGGGTGTCCCTGTTACCGGCTGTTGCTATCTTATTTTCTTGCCTTTTGCGCTGCAGCAATCTTCATCATGACTTCATACATTTCGTCGCCCACGCATTTTCCGGCAGTACCATATCTTTCAGCGCCCAGTGCTTGAATTCCTCAAATCCGGTGCGGTCAGCAGCGAGGCAATCATCATAGGATTCGGAAACAGTTCTTGTCGTAGTCGATAAGTCCGTCCTCTTTCATTTTTACAAGCTCTCTTGTCAGAGCACTGCGGTCAACGCAGAGATATTCCGCCAGCTCCACTCTGCCAAGGGGAATCTCGAAGTAGCGGGAATTCTGGGTCTGCGCCTGGATGGAAAGGTAAGCCAGCAGTTTTTCTCGGATGCTACGCTTGGATACCACTTCTACCTTTCGCATCAGATCCCGGTTTTTGTTGGCAATGATCGTTACCATGTTTTCAATCAGTCTATGGTGGAACACGCAGGCCATGGTGCAGCTGTGCATCACCCGGTCGAAAGGCATGAAGAGGATCCGCGCATCCTCGGAAACCAGGAAGGTCACAACGGACAAGTTGTCACTTCCACAGGCGAAGGTCTCGCCAAAAAGTTCGTCCTTGCGCATCCGCACCAGCATGGTCTTGTTGCCCCAGAGATCTTCCTTGACCATGTCCACGGCGCCGGAAATGATAATGCCAATGTGCTTGATGTTCTCTTCCTCGAAGGCAACAATGTCCCCTTTTTTGAAAGTGCCGATATGATACCCGATGCAGCCCAGCATGGTTTTGAGGTCTTCGGGATCCACGCCAGCGAACAAAGGGGAGTTGACCTCCGGCAGAATGTCTTTCATATCCATCGCCTCCTTGGCATTATTGTACTCCAAAGGAAGCAATGTTGCAACTATCACATTTTAGGAGGGATACCATGAGCAAAACCCAAGATCAAGATAACCCTGATTGACAGGATCGGCAAGTGCGTAGAAGTCTGTCCTGCCGGTGCGGTCAAGCTGGGTCAGAAACTGTGCACCAAGGACGGCAAGCAGGTAGAGTATCCCAAGCATCCCCTGCCCGTTATCTGCGGCCGTATCTGCAACCGCCGCTGTGAGGACGCCTGTACCAGAGGCTCCATCGACCAGGCTATCGCCATTGACGAGGTCAAGAAGTTCATTGCCCAGCAGGATCTGAATGCTCAAACCCGCTATATCCCCAAAAAGGTGGTTCCCTCCCTCAACGGCTCCTTCTCTGAGAAGGTCGCGATCATCGGCGCAGGCCCTGCGGGATTAAGCTGTGCTTTCTATCTGGCTGAAAAGGGTTACTCCCCTGTGATTTTCGAAAAGAACGAAAAGCCCGGCGGTATGCTCCGCTACGGCATCCCCAGCTTCAAGCTGGAGAAAGATGTGATCGATGCCGAAATCGACATCATCAAGGCCATGGGCGTTGAGATCAAGTGCGGCATCGAGGTCGGTAAGGATGTAACTTTGGATGAGCTGCGTGCTGAGGGATACAAGGCCTTCTACATTGCCATCGGCTGCCAGGGCGGACGCAAGGCAGGCATTCCCGGCGAGGACGCAGAGGGTGTCATGACTGCTGTAGACTTCCTGCGCACAGTTGGCGCTGACGAATCCTATCCCGTAATCGGCAAGACCGTTGTGGTTGGCGGCGGTAATGTAGCCATCGACGTGGCAAGAACCGCTCAGCGCTGCGGCGCAGAGTCTGTCGCGATGTTCTGCCTGGAGCCTCGGGACAAGATGCCCGCTTCCGAAGAAGAAATTGCGGAAGCCACGGAAGAGGATGTTACGCTGAACTGCGGTTGGGGTCCCAAGGAGATCCTCACCGAAAACGGCAAGGTCACCGGCATCGTGTTCAAGCGCTGCGTCAGCGTCTGGGATAAAGACGGCAAGTTCGCCCCCACCTATGATGAAAACGATACAAAAACCGTTCTCTGCGACCGGGTATTCCTGTCCATCGGTCAGAGCATTCTGTGGGGCGATCTGCTGAAGGGAAGCCGTGTAGAACTGGGCCGCGGAAATGGTGCAGTTGCAGACGGCCTTACCTATCAGACTGCAGAACCCGATATCTTCGTTGGCGGTGATGTTTACACCGGTCCTAAGTTTGCGATCGATGCCATTGCAGCCGGCCGTGAGGGTGCTATCTCCATCCACCGCTTTGTACAGCCTCACTCTAGTCTGACCATTGGCCGTAACCGTCGTGAGTTTATCGCCCTGGATAAGGACAATATCAAGGTCGAGCAGTATGATAATTCTTCCCGTCAGATTCCCGGTACCCGTAAGGATATCGATCATAAGAAGTCTTTCCGGGATGCAAAGCTCCCCTTCACGGAAGAGCAGGTCAAGGCAGGAACGGCAAGATGTCTGGGTTGCGGCGCATCCGTCGTTGACCCCAACAAGTGTATCGGCTGCGGTGTCTGTACCACCAAGTGCGAGTTTAACGCCATTAAGCTCCATAGAGAGCGTCCTGAATGTTCCAATATGATCCCCAGCGAGAAGAAGCTTCCCTATGTACTGGGCAATGGTGCCAAGCAGGCTCTGAAGATCAAGTTCTCCAAGAAGAAGGAGAAATAATATGCACGAACTGGGTGTTGTATTTCATATTATGGATTCTTTAGAAGAAGTTGCCAAAGAAAATGATGTCACCCAGATCCAGAGTGTAACCATTGAGATTGGGGAGGTATCCACCGTGATTCCTCACTATCTCACCGATTGCTGGGAATGGGCCATCAAAAAGAAGCCATTGCTCACCGGCTGCGAAATGAAGGTGGAGATCCTGCCTGCAATTACCTGGTGTGACGGCTGCAAGCAGGAATACCCCACTGTGCAGCACGGTCGGATCTGTCCCTATTGTGGCAGTGAGAAGACCTGGCTTCTGAAGGGAAACGAACTAAACATCAAAGAAGTAGAAGTTATATAAGGAGGTTATCTTATGTTATTCCAGATTTATGGCGAAACCGCCGGTTTCCAGCTTCTTGGCTGGCTGATGGTATTTGCGGGTCTGATTCTCGCCAATGAATTTGCACGCCGGACAAAATGGGGCGGCATTGCCTGCTTCCTGGTTCTGCCCGCAGGCCTGACTGCTTACTTTATCTCCATTTATGTAGGCGCTGCTATGGGTGCCGAGTGGGCGCTGAATAATCCCACCTATGTCTACATGAACAGCTGGTTCCACTACTTTAAGCTCTATGCCGCCGTTGCAGGCTGCATTGGCTTTATGATGATCAAGTATCAGTGGGGCATCGGCAAGAAAGAATGGTTTAAAGTATTCCCCTTCCTGATCGTAGCTGCCAACATTCTGATCGCCGTTGTCAGCGACTTTGAGTCTGCCATCAAGGGCGCCATGTCCGTGGACGGCTGGTGGCTCAGCAGCGAAAATGTATGGCTCTATGGCGGCTGGATCCAGAACCGGGCACACACCCTGGCTCTGTGGTGTATGTTCGCTCAGGTGTTCCCACTGTTCCAGGATCGGAGCATCTTCACTACCATCCCGGCGCTGTATGCTGACGGCTTCATGGATGCCGCTATCCGTCCGACCCTGGTAAATCCTGTTCCCCAGGGCGTGATTTCCATTGTTTCGCTGGCCATCAATGTGCTGGTACTGGCGCTGATCATCAAGCGCTCTGTAGAGCAAAAGAAGAATCCTTATAAGAAGGAGCGCTTCACAGATACAAAGGACTTCCAACTGGCACTGGCTAGAGCGGAAGATAAGTAACCCACATAGCAAAGAGGCTGCAGAATTTCTGCAGCCTCTTTTCATATTCGTCACTGTTAAAGCAGATTAGCGGAGGTTTTTTGCGGGGGACAGACAAAAATTGAGGTAGCGACCAGTATTTGTACTGGCCGCAGCAATATGCCCCCGGCATATTGCGATTTCGATTTTCGAGTCCGATAGGATGGGCATAAAGAAAAGACGGAGTGGACTCTCGTTCACTCCGTCTTATATTGGTACGCCGGAAGGGACTCGTCTGCATTTTTGCCCTTGCGGGGGACGGGCAAAATTGAGGTAGCGACCAGTATTTGTACTGGTCGCAGCAATATGCCCCTGGCATATTGCGATTTTATTGTTCGAGTCCGATAGGATGGGCATAAAGAAAAGACGGAATGGACTTTCGTTCACTCCGTCTTATATTGGTACGCCGGAAGGGACTCGAACCCCCAACCCTCGGAACCGGAATCCGATGCTCTATCCATTGAGCCACCGGCGCATTCATCAATACCGTGATATTATAGCACCAATGTTTGGATTTGTAAAGAGCAAAAACAAAATAATATCCCGTTCCCCTTGGGGTGCAAAGGAGTTGTATTTCATCGGGCGCTGTGCTACAATAAATGAAATATTAGGGCAGAAGATCCCGCAGAATGTCTTTGGAGGAAGGATCATGGCAGCACCGCAGAATTTTCGCAGCGCATTTAACGGCTTTCATCGGGAGGATGTGGTCAACTACATTGCGTATATGACCAACCAGAACGAAACGAAGGTCAATCAACTCAACACCCAGATCGCACAGCTTCAGCAGGAGGTGGAGACTCTCCGGCAGCAGAGCGACGATCAGCAGGATACCCAGCAGCAGATGCAGGAGCTGCGTCAGGAATTGGAGCAGACCAAGCAGCAGCTTGCCCAGCGGGATGAGCAGATCCGCCGCATGGAGGAAGAACAGAAGGCGCAGAAGCAGACTGCCCCGGAACTGCCCAAGCCGGACATGACCCGGGTGACGGAGGAACTGAACGCCTACCGCCGGGCAGAGAGCATGGAGCGCCGTGCCAGAGAGCAGGTCAACCAGATGTTCGATCAAGCCAGCGGTGTGCTGGCGGACACATCGGTGACGCTGGAGGAGTCTGCGGACGCCATCGGCACTTTGGAAGAGCAGATCCTCCAGAGCCTTGCCCAGCTGCAGGATACCATCGCCCGGAGCAAGAACGATCTTGCCAATTCCGCTGTGACCATTGCCTCCATCCGCCCGGAAACGGAATAAGATAATTGCCCCATTTGCTGTGAACTGCTCCCCGTCAAGTGGACAGTGAAATAAAATAAAGATTTTCTGCACTTC
>CALADI010000048.1 GCA_937890525.1 uncultured Clostridia bacterium
TTATCCTACATCAGGGGGGATTTTGTCTATTGTCCGTTTTTACTGGATCAGTTCAATTTGGACAGAGGGTGTCGGAATTTGCAGAAAAAGACTCCCCTCATGAATAAGGGGAGCCTTGGGGGGTGCTGTACAACCGCATCGGCTTCTACTTTTCGTTTTGATGATCCTTCAGCAGGCTGATGGAGATACACGCTAGACCGATCCCCAACATCCTCATGGCGGCGTCCGGCTCCAATTTCCCCAGGATCGACAGGACGGTCACGGCGATGCCCATGGCGGCGCCCACCCCTTTTAGGGCGGTATCCACAATGGATTCCACTTGACTTCGGTGGGACTTTTGGGGTTTCTTGACCTGCATCAGCTCCTCCACCGAGACACCGAGGATCTGGGCCAGCTTGGGAATGGAATGGACATCGGGGACGGACAGATCCCGCTCCCATTTGGAGACTGCCTTATCCGTCACACCCATTTTCTCCGCCAGCTCCAGTTGGGTCATGCCCAGGCCCTTTCGCAATGCTGCGACCGTCGTGCCCAAGGTCTGTTTTTCCACATGCATCTTCCTCTCTGTTTGGATAGCAGGATTATACCATATTGCCCCATTTCGCGCAACCGACCCGCAGTTTCCCCCACTCTACCGGCAGTTTACCCCCGGTTTCTTAGGGATTCCCCCTCAGCGCCCCCGGTCACAGCTTTTTCATCATCCAGTCTGCCGAAGCATACTGACCATCCGCATACTTCATATGCGCCGGGAAGGAGCCATACTTCTGAAATCCCAGTTTTTCATACAGAGCGATGGCACGGGCATTGTCCGACACCACCTCAAGCTCCACCTGCTCAAACCCCAGCGCCTTTGCCTGATCCAGCGCCGTCTCCATCATCTTTCTGCCGATGCCGCAGCCCCAGAACTCCCGGTACAGGGCGATGGCAGCCTCACACCTATGGGCATACCGACGGAAGCTGCCCACGGGACTTATGGAGCAATTCCCGATATGTTTCCCATCCATGGTGGCTATGAGCATCAGCGACCGCTGGGCATCCAGAAAATACTGGATAAAGGACACCTCCCGCTCATGAGTGATGGCAATTTCATCGGGTTCACGGAGCAGATAGGGGGACTCCCCGGCGGTGATCTTCATGTATCGGATCAGATCCTCGGCATCCTCCGGCGTGGGGCTGCGGAGCACAATGGTTCTGCCCAGCTTGTCCTTGATCTCAACGGGTTTCATTTTCATGTGAAATGACCTCCTTGCCGTGTTTCGGGCGGTTTTCTACCTGTCATGATAGCATACACCCATGAAAATGTACAGCAGGCAAGGGGCTCGGAGCATAAGAAAAGGGGCTGCAAAAAATGCAGACCCTTATGGTTTAATCTTCCCGTTTTCGTCCAAAGGGAATGAACAGCAGCGGGGCAAGATAGGAAATCGCTCTCGCCAAATCCCCTTGATCCGTCAGCTTCCAAATGATAGACCTGAGATTCCCCTGCCAAGTATAAATGAACGCCTCCGTAACGCCAGGTTGGAAACCCGGGATAAAGCGCTGTAACAAAGAGAGCAGCAGGTAAATACCAATGGTGATCCCGGCGGAGATCCCCAGCTCCATCTTCGTCATGGAGCGGAAGATCCAAAATCCCCCCACCAGCAAGACGGTCAGGAACAGCACCCCATCAAAGATCATAGACCGCACCGGGTCAATGGATACCGTGACTCCGTCAGCGCCGGGTGTTCTGGTGAGAAAGAAATATCCGCCCAGATACACGGTCGCCAAGGCGCTGATATAGCTTGCCGCCATACAATATACCGGCATCCTCCACAGGGTATGTATGCGTACTTTCATCGAGATCCCTCCTTTATTTTGGTAATTCTACTATATCATGAAGGAAGAGGATCGAAAAGGGAAAAAACAGCTTTTTCTCAGTATATCAAAGTTTTTGGCATTTACTGCGTCCAAGGCTCCCCTTATTCATAAGGGGAGCTGGCACGGCACAGCCGTGACTGAGGGGATCACCGAAGCGGGAAATCTTCAAATCCATCCCCTCCGTCAAAAATCAAAGATTTTTGCCACCTCCCCTTGCTTGCAAGGGGAGGCTTTGGTGCGGTGCAATCGAGAAAACTCCGGCGCTGAAGCGAACTGAAACTCATCTTCACATCACCGATCCTCTCAAGGTGTTCTGATCCCATTGTATCATAACCATTTTCGGCTGCATAGATGGCAAAAAGCAGGCAGCGCAATCATACCTTGCGCTGCCTGTGCCTGCTTATCCCGCCGCTTCCAGCATATTTTCCACGCTGATGCCGTAGCCCCTTGTGGGGTCATTGACCAGCACATGGACAAATCATGATATCCACACAATTCGACGGACTTTCCAACACGGAATGTGTAGAATAGGCTTGTTCAATTCGGACAAATCCGATATAATAGGAGGCATATATAATGGTGATATACAAGCAAATTCGTGGAACAGTAATTGCCAAAGAAAAACTGGATATATTCATTCCGTTAACCGTGGCCAGCTCTAACTGGAAGCATTGGAGGGCATTTTTGGATCTCGCAACCTGCGCAGATTGCAGAAGTAAACACGGGAAAATTTATGCAATAAACAGCACTCCAAATCCCGAACCACCGCTTCATGTTTATTGCAGATGTATCATCGAAACAATGCGCGCAGTTAAGGCTGGGATGTGCTCCTACGAAGGGGAAAATGGTGCTGATTGGTGGCTGTGGAATAAGGGTATTTTGCCGGACTACTATATTCTCATGAATGATTTATTTGCGTTGGGGTGGCACCCCGGAAAATCTCCCGCCAAATATGCGCCAGACCAAATGGTATACGGTGGTATTTATCGTAATGACGACGGACATTTACCAGATGCTTCTGGAAGAGTTTGGTTTGAAGCGGATTTGAACTATTACAGGGGTAAACGAAACGGACATCGGGTGCTATGGTCAAACGACGGCTTAATGTTTGTTACATACAACCACTACCAAAGTTTTATTGAAGTGATAGGAGGATAAAGGATGGAAGATAGAGTCGAAGCAACTTTGGATTTGACAGACTGTCAGTATTTAGGAGAATTGCATCAGCGGATCAAAATTGCCTTGAACTTCCCAGATCACTATGGAGAAAACTGGAGCGCTTTTTGGGACTCGCTTCGCTTTGACAGTCCTGTGGAATATGTAAGAATCGTTGGCGAACACACCGTATCGGTACACCTCAAAAAACATCTGGATCAAATGCACGAGATTTTGCAAAGATGCAAAGACGAACGGGCTTCCTATGGTCTTTTCTTCGGCTACGAGATCGTGAACTGACAAAGATATTAGGCTTTTGTAATACGGATTTGAACAATGCAAATATTTACTAGAAATGCATGAAATACTTGAGAATGTGAAATAGATGCGGACAGAATTAGGTTGGCAATTCGATTACATAATCGTAGACAGAGGAAAGCGTGGACTTGTGTCCACGCTTTTTTCGGTAAAAGCTGCTTATCCCGCCGCTTCCAGCATATTCTCCACGCTGATGCCGTAGCCCCTTGTGGGGTCATTGACCAGAACATGGGTCACGGCGCCCACCAGACAGCCGTCCTGAAGGATGGGGCTGCCAGACATCCCTGCCACGATGCCCCCGGTGGCTTCCAGCAGTCTGGGGTCTGTTACATGCAGCATCAGATCCCGCCCGGTGTGCTGCTCCGGGTCGAACAGCTTCACGATCTCCACCGAGAAAGTCTCCACCTCCTGCCCGGAGATATTGGAAAGGATCTGGGCTTTGCCGGTGTGCAGTTTCCCCGCCCCGGCAATGGGCAGGGCTTCCCCTGCAAACCCCTCACAGGTGCCGAAGATGCCAAAAGAGGTGTTCCGCCCGATGCTGCCCAAGACTCCCTGGGTCTGCACATCCCCCAAAAGCTGCCCCGGCGCACCGGCACGCCCCGGTTTCACCCCCGTCACCCGTGCCCGGTAGACTTTTCCCGTCTCCATGGCCGCAAGAGCCCCCCGGGCATCGCTGACGCCGTGGCCCAACGCACCGAAATCCCCGGTCTGTGGGTCATAATAGGTCACGGTGCCGATGCCGGTGATCCCCTCCCGGACATAGACCCCCAGCCGAGGGCCGTAGGCCGTGGATGCCGGCTCCATATGCAATTCCACGCTGCTGCCGTCCCGATCCAGCCGCAGGGTCACCCGGCCGTCGGAATGCTCTAACGCTTGCAGCAGGTCACGGGCAGATGCCACAGTCCGTCCATCCACGGCGCAGATCCGGTCCCCTACCCGCAGTCCTGAGTCCCGGGCGGCATCCCCCATCCCCTCGTCAAAGCCTGCCACCGTTACCGTGCCGTTTTCCAGAGAAATGCCCACCACCTGCCCCACGGGGATCAGGGTTTGGGCAGCGAAGGCGCTGATGCTCAGCCACACCGTCAGCGCTGCCGCCCAGACGGTTCCAAAAAGTTTTCGTTTCAATTTTTCTCTCTCCCTCCATTTTGTCTGCGAAATTACTATTCCGCAGACCCGGCGAATTTAGTCTATGGAAATGGAGATAATTCATGCAGGAAATGGAAAGACGAAAATTTTTCCACAGGCCGGTGAAAAGCCTGTGGAGCAAAGCATATGATATTGTTTCTATTTCATGTAGAAGTATTCCAATGTGACATTTTATCGTATGGGTGTTCGAGTCCCAAACGCCGCAGATAAAAAAAATAACACCATCCGAATGGATGGTGTCTGCGATGGCTTTTACCAAAAAGGTGATGGGATTCGTTTGCATTTTCGCCAATGGCGAAAATATCGGTTCGGCTCGGTCAAGCCCTCGCCGGCAATGCTTGATCGCATTGCATTTTATTTTTCGAACCCCATACACCACAGATAAAAAATAACACCATCCGAATGGATGGTGTTATTTTTTATGGGGTGGGTGATGGGATTCGAACCCACGCATGTCGGAACCACAATCCGGGGCCTTAACCGCTTGGCGACACCCACCATATATTACTTTGAGAAAGAAACAATCAAGTCCGCTGAGTGACCGCTGTAGAAAATGGTACGCCAGGAGGGACTCGAACCCCCGACCTACTGCTTAGAAGGCAGTTGCTCTATCCAGCTGAGCTACTGGCGCTTGTTGAATGGAGCGGGTGACGGGAATCGGACCCGCGTATCCAGCTTGGAAGGCTGGTGTTCTACCATTGAACTACACCCGCAGATCATAAACTGTTATCACTTCTCAGCCATGAGATTTTACCACAGTTTATGAATTCTGTCAAGTCTTATTTCAAAATTTCCGGAAGTTTATTTCGGATCACATCTGCCACGGCGCCCTCGGCGCAGGGACAGACATTCTCATACCGCTCCCGGATCACGGCGTCGGCGGGACAATAGGCATGATCCGCCATATCCAGCATGGTCAGGTCGTTCTCCCCATCCCCCACGCACACCAAGATCTTTCTGCCCAGCTTCTGCTGCAATTCCCGGGCGCTGCGTCCCTTGGAGACTCCCTTGCTGTGCAGGTCGATGATCCGCCGTGCCGCCCGGAAAATGCTGGTCTTTTCCCCAAATTCCCGGTTCAGCACAACTTCCGCTTCGTCGATCTGAGCCTGTTCTTCCGGTGTGGCATCGAACAGGTGCGCCACATTATTCTGGGTAATCTTGCCGTAGACCGTGAATTTCAGGAAGGGATCGATAACATCTTCCTCGGTGACATAGGCCCAAGGGCAGCGGTTGGCCTGGGTAAACGCCGCCCAAACGGGATCCTCTCCCAGAATATAGTGGGCATTGGCACCTTGGATCTCCACCGTCAGATCCGGCAGCAGCTCCCGGCAGCGCTTCACCGCATCCACCCAGTTCAAATCGATGGGGTGCTGGAAGGTGAACGCCTGCTTCTGCCAGTCATAGGCGGCGCTGCCGTTGTACAGCAGCAGCGGGGCATTCACCGGGATCCGATCCATCAATTCCGCCACCATGGGCAGGGATCTGCCGGTATTCAGGGTAAAGGCGCCGCCCTCCGCCATGAAATACTCGATGGCACGCAGGTTCTCCTCCGGGATGGAGGAATCCGGCGCCGTCAGCGTGCGGTCAAAATCCACCGTCAACAAAATATCCGAAAATTTTCCCATTTACAATTTCTCCAATTTCTCGATCACTTGTGTAAAATACTCCGGCAGAGGGGCATAGACCATCACGGGTCTGCCGTCTCTGGGATGGCGGAAGCACAGCGCCCCGGCGTGAAGGCATTGGCTCTCCTGCCCCAATTCTTTCTTCTTGTGCCCGTAGACCATGTCCCCCAGAATGGGATGACCGATATACGCCATATGCACCCGGATCTGGTGGGTGCGCCCGGTCTCCAGACGGCAGCGCACATGGGTATAGCCCCGGTAGCGCTGCACCACCTCCCAATGGGTCACGGCATTGCGCCCCATGCGCTGGGTGACGCACATCTTCTTGCGGTCGGTGGGGTGGCGTCCGATGGGGGCATCCACGGTGCCAGAATCCTCCCGGAAGCTGCCGCAGACGATGGCCTCGTAAGTGCGGGCCATGGAGTGATCCTTGAGCTGGGACGCCAGCATGGTGTGGGCATAGTCATTCTTCGCCACCGCCAGCAGCCCGGAGGTATCCTTGTCGATACGGTGGACGATCCCCGGGCGCAGCTCCCCGTTGATGCCGGAGAGGTTGTCCCCCATGGCGTACATCAGACCGTTGACCAAGGTATCGTCCTGATGCCCCGGCGCCGGATGCACCACCAATCCCTTGGGCTTGTTGATGACCAGCACATCCTCATCCTCGTACACGATCTCCAGCGGGATTTCCCGGGGAAGGATATCCGTCTGCACCGGCTCCGGGATGGTGACGGACACCTGATCCCCCGGGGCAAGCCGGTCATTCTTCTTGCATTTTTTCCCGTTGAGCAGCACATTCCCCTGCTCGATCAGCTTCTGCGCACCGGATCTGCTCAGCTCCGGCGCCACCTGCGCCAGAAAGGCATCCAAGCGCTGATTCGCCTCCTGTGCGGTGTAGATCATTTCTTACCGTCCTTCCAGAAGTCCCGGTTGAAGAAGATCAGATGCACCAGCAGCGCCACGCACCCGCAGGTGATGAAGCAGTCCGCCACATTGAACACCGGGAAGCGGATGAACTCCACCTCGATCATATCCACCACATAGCCCAGACGCAGCCGGTCGATCATGTTGGCAAGACCGCCGCCGTAGATGGCAGCCACGCACCAGCGCTCGAAATTGGTAAAGGGCATGGCCTTCTTCACCATATCATAGAGGATCGCCCCGGTAAACACCAGAAAGATCAGCAGAAACAGCCATTGCGCCCCCTCGAAGGAGGAGAATGCCGCCCCGGTATTGCGCACATAGGTCAGGTGGAACACCCCGTCCCACGCCCCCACCCGCTGAAACAGGTCGATGTTGGCCACCGTAAGATATTTGGTCACCTGATCCACTGCCACGATCCCGGCGGCAAACAGCGCCATCCAAACATACATCATTTGTAATTCCTCCGAAAATGTACAGAATTTCTGCTATTTTACCACGATTTTGTATCTGCTGTCAATGGGCAGACCTCCCCAAAAGGGGAGGCCGCCCAAGCACTCAGCAGCAGCAGTTGTTGTCGCAGCCGCAGCCACAGCCGTTGTTCCCGCCGCCGTTGCCGCAGCCGAAGCCATTGCCGCAGCAGCAGAACAGCACCAGCAGGATGATGATCCACATACAGCCGTTTCCGCACATACCGTTGTTATACATAGTTGTTACCTCCAGATGATTTTGTTGGAGCGGTTTCATGCCGCTCATTCCATGTTATTCTCCGGCAGGATTTTTGCTACTGGCTGGGCATAAAAAATGCCGCCCGATGTCGGGCGGCATTTGGTCGGCAGATCACCGTGCGCCTGCCAAGATCTTGGCAAGGGCGGAATCGGCATCCAGAATGATGGTCTTTTCCTCGCCGGTCAGGCTCTGCTCCAGAGCGTCCAGCGCAATGGTGAACTCGTAGAACTCCCGCTTCTCCGGGGTATCGTAGGCCTGCGCCAGCATACGCATGTACTCGGCCTCGCCCTCGGCTTCCAGCTTGGCGGCTTCCGCCTTGGCGTTGGAGACGATGATGTTCACCTGCTTGTCCACATCGTTGCGGATGATGGCGGCATCATAGTTGCCGTCGGCGGTGAACTTCTCCGCGATCTGGTTGCGCTCGGAGATCATCCGGGAATACACGGCGTTTTCGTTGGACTCGGGCAGATCGAAGCGCTTGATCTTCACATCGTCCACGGCGATGCCGTAGCTGTCGGAGAGGTTGTCCACGCTGGTGGAGATGCCCTCGTAGATCTGGTTGCGCTCGCCGCCGTCGTCCATGTTGATGATGTCCGCCTGAGCCAGCGTGCCCATGACGGTCTTCAGGGCGTTGTAGGTCAGGGCATTGAGCCGCTGCTCCGCCACGGGGATGCTGCCCAAGGTCTGGTAGAACTTCAGAGGATCCTCGATCCGCCACAGGATGTAGCAGTCGGCGGTCATGTTCTGCTTGTCCGAGGTGAGCACTTCGCTGGGGGGAATGTCATAGAGCATGGCAGCCTTGGGGAAATACTTCACCGAATCCAAGAAGGGGATCTTGAAGTGAAGCCCCGGGGTATCGGTGGTGCGGATGATCTTGGAGAACCGCACGGTGCAGGCGTACTCATTCTCCCGCACGGTAAAGGTGCCTGTCACCAGACACACCACCAGCACCGCCGCCAGCACGATGGCGGTGATCTTTACTGCTTTTTTCATTGGGCTTGTCCTCCTTCAGCAACAAATTGATCCAGAGGCAGCAGCTTCTGGGTATTGCCGCTGCCGGTCTCGATGAATACCTTCACATCCGGCAGCACCTTCTGGATGGCCTCGTAGTACATTCTGGACTTGGTGATCTCGGGATTCTTGGAATACTCGGCGTACATGGCGTTGAACATGGCCACCTGCTCGGTGGCTTCGTTGATCCGCTTCTGCTTCAGGTATTCGCCGTTCTGGATCAGCTTATCCGCCTGAGACTGGGCATCGGGCAGCTTGGCATTCTGGTACGCCTTGGCGTCGTTGACCACAGTCTCTGCCTTCTGCTTGGCAGTCTCCACCGCCTTGAAGGCCTCGACCACTTCCTGGGTGGGGGGTTCGGAATCCTGGATCTTCACATCCACCAGCGTCAAACCGATGTCATATTCCTCCAGAATTTCCGTGACCAGCTCCTTGACCTGCATCTGGATATTCTCCTTGCCGTCGGTGAGCACAGCGTCCACCGAGGTGGAGCCAACCACATTGCGGATCTGGCTCTGGATCAGGTTCCGCAGGATGAGCTGGGGATCGTTGGAGGCGTAGAGATAGCGCACCGGGTCAGAGATCTTGTACTCCACGAAGAACTCCACATTGACGATATTGTAATCGCCGGTGATCATGCTGCTCTCTTCCTCCACCACATCGTAGCCTTCCGGTGTTGAGGAATCGGTGCGGTAGCCCAGTTCGATCTGCTGGAACACATTCACATCCACCTTCTGCACCTTCTGGATGCCGAAGGGCAGCCGGAAATGCACGCCGGCATCGGTGACATCCGTCACCTTGCCGAAGGTGGTGACCACCGCCTGCTGCTTATCGTCCACGGTGTAGTAGCTGGTCAGCACGCCCAGCACCACCACCAGAGCCGCGATCACCAGCAGCGCGATGTTTCTCAGTTTGCGCAGTCCGCTGCGGGGCTTGGGCTGTCCCTGCGCCGGCTGCTCCGGAGGGGTCCGGTCTGCGGCAAACCAGCGGTAGGTTCCGTTTTCATCCATAGTTTTATACTCCTTTCATTGTCAGCGCCGAAAGCATATTCTGGGCACGGCTTTGCAGCTGGGATGCCCACCACGCCACCAGCATGATCTCCAGCACCTGCTCGACCCGCTGCTTTGCCCCGGGGATCGGCTCCCGGTAGCCGGCAAGGCTGCGGTGGATGCATTGCTTCAGTCGTTCACGGTCGGTGATCTCCCCATCGTAGGTGGCAGCCAGCTGCAAAAATGCGAAATACAGTTGGGTGTCATCGATGGAGTCATCCGACTCGTCATCCAGATTGCCGTTGATGTAGGACAGCAATCCGCAGATCTTTTCCATGGGCAGGGCACTCTTGAGCATATTGATGATCAGAATGCGGCAAAACTGGCGGCAGGTATAGCGCTTGTCCACCGGCGGTGCCAAAAATCCGCGCTTCACCCAGTTCTGCACCGCATGGGGCTCCAGCCCGGTGGCGGTGGCCACTTGACTGCGTACCATCCCCCCTGCCAAAAACATCGACCGGATCCTCTCCTGCATGGCATCGGGACAGCTGCGGTCGGCGGGGATCACCGTGCCCGGTATGGTCCATTCCATTGTCTCACCTCCATGGTTAAGTGATAGCATGATGTTATCACGCAATCATGTGATTGTCAATAGCAATTATCAAATTCATTGTTATGCACAATTTCTACCATCCCGTTTTATGGATCTTAACGGACAGCCGCGCTTCCCCTTCCCTTTTGACCATTTCCCTCTTTACGAACGGCGGTTTTTGGAGTAAAATAGAAAGCAGATCAGCAAAGGGGGATCGGATCATGCAATGTCTGAAATGCGGTCGGGAGACCGAGGGAACCAATGTATTCTGCAAGGCCTGTCTGGAGCAGATGTCCGCCCGCCCGGTGCGCCCCGGCACCCCGGTGACCATCTATCCCCGCCCGGAGAAGAAGCCCTCTGCCCCGGTAAAAAACCAAATTACCCCGGAAGAACAGATCATCAAACTGAAGCACCGCAGCCGCCGCATGGCGGTGGTCATCACCCTGCTGTCGGTGATGCTGGTGCTGTCCGCCACAGGATTGGGCTGGAAACTGTATCAGGATCTTCGCAAGTTCCCCTTGGGGCAGAATTACAGCACCGTGGCTCCCGAGGCCACGAAAATCGATCCTTCTGACCCGACTACTGCCCCGACTACTGCTCCCACCTCTTCCACCGCACCATCCTGATCGGCGATATACCATATAAATAAGGATACCGGGATCTCTGCGGCGTAATAAAATTGTTTCACGTGAAACACCTCCGAAATTGGAGGTGTTTCTTTTTTAAGTAAAATCATGTTTCACGTGAAACAATCCCATCTCATATTGATTTTTCCTGTGAAACTGCTATAATGAGTCCTAGAAACAATGGAGGTAAAGGAATGGGCAAGATATTTGCAATCGTAAACCAGAAAGGCGGCGTGGGAAAAACCACCACCGCTGTAAATCTTTCCGCCGCACTCCATGAACTGGGGCAGCGCACATTGCTGTGCGACTTTGATCCTCAGGCAAACGCCACCTCCGGGTTGGGCATTGAGAAGCGAAAGATCAAAAAGAGCATCTATGATGTATTGATGAACGAAGCGGACCCGGCGCAAGCCGTGGTACATACGGATTACGGCGATGTGCTCCCCGCCTGTGCGGATCTGGCGGGTGCCGCCGTGGAGATGATCGGTGTAGAGGATCGGGAGCATCAGCTGAAGACCCGTCTGGATGCCCTGCGGGATGACTACGATATGATCTTCATCGACTGTCCCCCCTCTCTGGAGCTGCTCACCCTCAACGGACTGTGTGCCGCCGATGCCATCGTTGTCCCGGTACAGTGCGAATACTATGCGCTGGAGGGTCTGTCGGATCTGATGACCACCTTGCGGATGGTCAAGCGCCGGCTGAATCCCCGCCTGGAACTGTTTGGCGTGATCCTCACCATGTATGATGGACGCACAAACTTCTCCAACCAAGTGGCGCAGGAAGTGCGGCGCCATATGCCCGGCAAGGTCTTTGCCAATGTGATCCCCCGGAATGTGCGTCTTGCGGAAGCCCCCAGCCACGGTATCCCGGTGATGAACTACGACCGATCCAGCCGCGGCTCTCAGGCGTACAAGCTCCTCGCAGAGGAATTTCTAGGAAAGATCTAAGAAAGGATGATCCCATTGGCAATCCAAAAAGGTCTGGGCAGAGGTCTGGGCGCCATTTTTGATGATACCCCGGATCCCATGTCCGACAACTCCCCCTACCAGATGCTCCCCCTGTACAAAATCGAGCCAAACCCGGATCAGCCCCGGCAGGACTTCGACGAGGAGGAATTGCAGGCGCTGTCAGAATCCATCGCCAACCACGGACTGATCCAGCCCCTGACGGTACGCCAGACCGACTCCGGCTACTATCAGATCATCGCCGGTGAACGCCGCTGGCGGGCAAGCCGCATGGCAGGTCTTGCAGAAGTCCCCGCCGTCATCATGGACGCCGACGACCGCAAGGCCATGGAACTGGCACTTATCGAGAATCTTCAGCGGCAGGATCTGAACCCCATCGAAGAAGCCCAAGGCTATCAGACCCTCATCGACGAGTTCGGCTTGACCCAAGAGGAAGCGGCAGGTCAGGTGGGAAAATCCCGCCCTGCCGTGGCAAATGCCCTGCGGCTGCTGAATCTACCGGAGCATATTCTGGAAATGGTGCGCTCCGGCAAACTCACCGCCGGGCACGCCAGAGCCGTGCTCACCCTGAAAGACCCGAAAAAGCAGACGGAAGCCGCTCAGAAGATCTCTGCGCTGGATCTTTCCGTCCGTCAGGCGGAACTGCTGTGCCGGAATCTGTCCAGAGAGCCTGCACCGGAAGTGAAGAAGCCCCCGCTTGCGGTAGACTATGTGGCAGAGTGCGAGAAGAGCCTGTCCAAGCAGCTTGGGCGAGGGGTCAAAATCGTCAACGGCAAGCGCAAGGGCCGTTTTGAACTGGAATTTTATGGGCAGGATGACCTTCAGGTGCTTCTGGAAGCCCTGATGACTCTCCGTGCCGCCCAGCGGAGAAAGACCCAGAACGAAGAATAAAACACGGATCACCCCAGATCCCGACAAATAAAGGAGAATCAGATATGCTTGACATCAAGTTGATCAAAGAGAATCCCGACGCCGTGAAGGCCGGGCTGAAAGCCAAAGAAGTGGACTGCGACGCAGCCATTGACCGGATCCTGGAACTGGACGCTCAGCGCCGCAGTCTCATCACCGATACCGAGAATAAGAAGGCCCAGCAGAACAAGGTCTCCAAGCAGATCCCCGCGCTGAAGAAGGCCGGGCAGGATGTTGCCCCCATCTTTGCCGAAATGGCAGAGCTGAAGAACGCCATTGCCGCCGATGCCGAGAAGCTGGACGCCGTGGAGAAGGAATACCACACCCTGATGCTCAGCCTGCCCAACCTACCCGATCCCGACCTGAAGCCCGGCGGAAAAGAGAACAACGAGCCCCTGCGCTACTTCGGCGACCCCCACAAGTTCGACTTTACCCCCAAGCATCATGTGGATCTGTGCACCGATCTGGGGCTCATCGACTATGAGCGGGGCACCAAGCTGGCAGGCTCCGGCTACTGGATGTACACCGGTCTGGGCGCCAGACTGGAGTGGGCATTGCTGAACTACTTCATCGACACCCACATCAGCGACGGCTACGACTTCATCCTGCCCCCCCACATGCTGGAGTACCAGTGCGGTGAGACCGCCGGTCAGTTCCCCAAGTTCGCTGACGAGGTCTACAAGATCGCCAACCCCACCGATGACCGCATCCACTATATGCTGCCCACCGCTGAGGCGGCTCTGGCATCCATCTACCGGGACGAGATCCTCACCGAAGCAGAACTGCCCAAGAAGCTGTTCGCTTACACCCCCTGCTTCCGCCGGGAAGCCGGTTCCCACCGTGCCGACGAGCGGGGCATGGTCCGTGGACACCAGTTCAACAAGGTGGAGATGTTCCAGTTCACCCGCCCCGAGGATTCCGACGCAGCCTTTGACGAGCTGGTCACCAAGGCAGAGAATCTGGTGAAGGGTCTGGGCTTCCACTTCCGCACCGTGAAGCTGGCGGCAGGCGACTGCTCCGCTTCCATGGCGAGAACCTATGACATCGAGATCCAGATCCCCTCTATGAATGGCTACAAGGAGGTCTCCTCCGTGTCCAACGCCCGGGATTATCAGGCCCGCCGGGGCAACATCCGCTTCCGTCGGGAAGCCACCGGCAAGCCCGAGTTCCTGCACACCCTCAACGGCTCCGGTCTTGCCACCTCCCGGATCTTCCCGGCTATGGTGGAGCAGAACCAGCGTGCCGACGGCTCCATCGTCATCCCCGAGTGCCTGCGCAAGTACATGGGCGGCATGGAGATCATCGAAAAGAAATAACTTCCCATCAAAGGGCAGGCATTCGCCTGCCCTTTTTGCACGCTCCGGCGCCAAACAGGCACCAAGTAGAAAAATACAGCAGAAAATTTGTTTTTCTTCCATAAAAAACGGAGCAGCTCAAAGAATTGCTTTGACAAATTCGCAGGAAAGCGTTATAATCGTATCGGTATATTATGATCCATTTATGTGGTCAACAAACAAAGGAAGGATCGGATTATGTATAAGATCGTATCGAAAAGAGAATTAAATCCCTCTGTTACCATGATGGAGATCGAAGCGCCTTTCGTTGCCAAGAAGGCCAAGGCCGGTCAGTTCATCATCTTCCGCATCGACGAGCAGGGCGAGCGTGTGCCCCTGACCATCGCCGGATATGACCGGGAGAAGGGCACCGTGTCCATCATCTTCCAGAAGGTTGGCTTTGCCACCATCGCTCTGGGCAAGCTGAACGAAGGCGACTACATTCAGGACTTTGTCGGTCCTCTGGGCAAGCCCACCGATGTGGAAGGCCACAAGCGTGTCTGCGTGGTCGGCGGCGGCGTAGGCTGCGCCATTGCCCTGCCCTCTGCCCGTGCTTTCAAGGAGGCCGGTGCTCAGGTGGATGTGATCGTTGGCTTCCGCAGCAAGGACATCGTGATCCTTGAGGAGGAGTTCAAGGAGGTCGCTGACAACCTGATCCTCATGACCGACGACGGTTCCTACGGCCGCCATGGTCTGGTGACCCAGCCCCTGCAGGAGCTGCTGGAGTCCGGCGTTGAATATGACGAAGTCCTCGCCATCGGACCGATCCCCATGATGAAGTTTGTTTGCAAGACCACCCAGCCCTTCGGCACCAAGACCATGGTTTCCCTGAACCCCATCATGGTCGACGGCACCGGCATGTGCGGCGGCTGCCGTGTCACCGTGGGCGGCGAGACCAAGTTCGCCTGCGTGGACGGTCCCGAGTTCGACGGTCATCAGGTGGATTTCGCCGAGCTGATGAACCGCAACAGCGTCTACCGCGGTCGGGAAGCCGAAGTCACCGAGAAGCACGCCTGCCGCATTGATGCAATGGGCAAGGCCATGATCAAGTAAGGAGGAATTGCAAAATGGCGAATATGACTCTGACCAAAACCCCCATGCCTGAGCAGGATCCTCAGGTCCGTGCCCACAACTTCCAGGAAGTTACCCTGGGCTACACCCCCGAAATGGCCATGGAAGAGGCCGCCCGCTGCCTGGGCTGCAAGAAGCCCAAGTGTGTGGAAGGCTGCCCCGTCAATGTCCGCATCCCCGAGTTCATCGGCAAGGTTGCCGAGGGCGATTTCAAGGCTGCCTATGAGATCATCACCTCTACCAATGCCCTGCCTGCCCTGTCCGGTCGTGTATGTCCTCAGGAGACCCAGTGCGAAGCCCGCTGCGTCCGTGGCGTGAAGGGTGAGCCTGTTGCCATCGGCCGTCTGGAGCGGTTCGTTGCCGACTGGTACCGGGAGAATATCAACGAAATGCCCACCAAGGTGGAGTGCAACGGCATCAAGGTCGCCGTGGTTGGCTCCGGTCCTGCCGGTCTGACCTGCGCCAGCGATCTGGCCGGTCGCGGCTACGATGTGTCCATCTTTGAAGCCCTGCACACCGCAGGCGGCGTTCTGGTCTACGGCATTCCCGAGTTCCGTCTGCCCAAGGCCATCGTTGCCAACGAGGTGAAGAAGCTGGAAGCTCAGGGCGTCCATGTGATGACCAACATGGTCATCGGCAGAGTGCTGACCATCGACGATCTGTTCGAGATGGGCTTCAAGTCCGTGTTCGTGGGCTCCGGCGCCGGTCTGCCCATGTTCATGAACATCCCCGGCGAGAGCCTGAAGGGCGTTATGTCCGCCAACGAGTACCTGACCCGTACCAACCTGATGAAGGCCTACAAGGAGGAGTACGACACTCCCATCATCAAGAGCAAGGCAGTTGCCGTTGTGGGCGGCGGTAATGTGGCCATGGACGCCGCACGCTGCGCCATGCGTCTGGGTGCCGAGCATGTGTATGTGGTCTACCGCCGTGGCGAAGCAGAAATGCCCGCCCGTCTGGAGGAGCAGCACCACGCCAAGGAAGAGGGCATCGAGTTCAAGACTCTGTGCAACCCCGTGGAGATCCTCTCCGATGAGAACGGCCGTGCCTGCGGCATGAAGTGCGTGCGTATGGAGCTGGGTGAGCCGGATGCTTCCGGTCGCCGCCGTCCCATCGCCATCCCCGATTCTGAGTTCGTTCTGGATGTGGACACCGTCATCATGAGCTTGGGCACCAGCCCCAACCCCCTGATCCGCTCCACCACCCCCGGTCTTGAGACCAACCGCAAGGGCTGCCTCATCGTCAACGAGGACGAGATGACCACCCGTGAGGGCGTGTTCGCTGGCGGCGATGCCGTCACCGGCGCTGCCACCGTCATCCTCGCCATGGGCGCAGGCAAGAAGGGCGCTGCATCCATCGACGCTTTCCTGAAGAACCAGAAGTAATCCCCTTCCCTGTCATACTTTCCCCTCCCGGGCGTAAAATCAACCGGGAGGGGATTTTTTATGAAAAAGCTGGATATTCTCATTGTAGCGGCGGCGCTGATCCTCTGCGCCGTGCTGCTGGCAATGAATTTTGCCGGGGCAGCCATCGAGACGGCAAACTGGGGACTGAGCTTCCAGACCAAGGGCCAGGCACCGGATGCGCCGGAGCCTCCGGAAAAACTGAAAAAATACGGCGGCTACTATCTGGGCGACCCGGAGAAGAAAACCGTGTACCTTACCTTCGACGCAGGCTATGAAAACGGCTGCACCGCCAGAATTCTGGATGTGCTGAAAAAGCAGCAGGTTCCGGCGGCGTTCTTCCTCGCCGGTAACTACATGGAGCGCAATCCCGATCTGGTGCGGCGGATGGCGGAGGAAGGGCACGTCGTGGGCAACCACACCATGCACCACCCGGACATGACCAAGCTGAATCCGGAGGAATTCAAAAAAGAACTGGATGACCTTGCTGCGCTGTACCAGAGCATCACGGATCGCCCCATGGAGAAATTCTACCGTCCCCCGCAGGGCATCTATGACGAAGCCACTTTGAAGCAGGCCCAGTCCCTTGGGTATGACACCATTTTCTGGAGCCTTGCCTACGCCGACTGGGATAATGCCAAACAGCCCACCAAAGAGCAGGCCATGGCGAAACTAACCGACCGGATCCACAACGGAGCGGTGATTTTGCTCCATTCCACCTCAAAAACGAACGAGGGGATTTTGGACGAAATCCTAACGAAATGGAAGGAAATGGGCTATGAATTCGGAACGCTTTCGGATTTGACCCAACAAAATGGATAAAAAAGGAACACCGCTGTCAGCCGACAGCGGTGTTTTGATTGAGGTATGGTTCGTTTTGAAAATTTCTATCGTCTACAAACGGGTCATTTCAGGCGTTTTTCCAAGGTGGCGGCGTTGTACTCCGTCAGATAGATCCTTGGAATGCCGTACTCTGCCGTCAGCAGGAACGACTTGGGCAATTCATCGCAAGGGACGACCTGCCCCTCCTTCTCCGCCGCATTCAGAAATTCTCTGGTCTTGTAAGAGGTGGAGGTGTTGTCCAGATCGAAGATGCCGATGATGGAACTGTCCCGCACCGCCATATCCTGTCCGATGGAAATGTACATCTTACTTCTCCAGAATGATGGGGCAGCGCTCCCCTTCGGTAATGCCGCCCAAGATCAGCTCCCCTGCTTCCTGCGCTGTCACCGTCACCTGCACGCCGGTGCGAAGATCCTTCACAGAATACTTCCCTGCCCCGATCTCATCCTCGCCCAGAAGCACCGCATAGGGAACGCCCAGTTTATCGGCATAGCTCATCTTCTGCTTGAACTTCTTCTGCTCGGCATAGACCTGCACCCGGACGCCCTGCTCACGCAGCTGCTGGGCAAGGGCGATGGCGGCAGAGGGGTCAGCAGTCATGGGGATCACCAGCGCATCCGCAGGAGCGGTGACCCGCTGGGGATTCAGCAGTCCCTGCTCATCCAGCACATAGAACAGCCGGGTCAGACCGATGGAAATGCCCACGCCGGGCAGCTTCTTTTCGGTGTAGTACCCTGCCAGATCGTCGTATCTGCCGCCGGAGCACACCGAACCGATCTGGGGATGGTCCAGCAGCGTGGTCTCGTAGACGGTGCCGGTGTAGTAGTCCAGTCCCCGGGCGATGGTGAGATCCACGGCGAAATTCTCCTCCGGCACGCCGAAGGCCGCCAGATGCTCGGTGACGGTTTTCAGCTCCTCCAAGCCCTGATCGAATACTTCGTTTCTGCCCCGGTAGCCTTCCAGCGCCGTGAGCACCTGCTGATTGGTGCCGGTGATGCCGATGAAGCGCAGGATCTCGTCCGCCTGTTCCCGGGTCAGACCGCAGTCCTGCGTCAGAATGGTGCTCACCTTTTCTGCGCCGATCTTATCCAGCTTGTCCACGGTGCGCATGATCTCCCCGGAACGCTCCGAAAGATCCTGCATGGCATAGAATCCGTTGAGGATCTTGCGGTTATTCACCCGGATCTGGAACCGGGTCAGACCGAAGGAGCGGAAGATCCGGTAGATGATGGAGGGGATCTCCGCCTCGTTGAGGATGTCCAGCTTGCCGTCACCCACGATGTCGATGTCCGCCTGATAGAATTCCCGGAACCGGCCGCGCTGAGCACGCTCACCCCGGTAGACCTTGCCGATCTGATACCGGCGGAAGGGGAAGGCAAGCTCGTTGTGGTGCAGCGCCACATATTTTGCCAGAGGCACCGTCAGGTCAAACCGCAAGGCAAGGTCAGAATCTCCCTTGGCGAAGCGGTAGATCTGCTTTTCCGTCTCACCGCCGCCCTTGGCCAGCAGGATCTGAGCATCCTCGATCACCGGGGTATCCAGGGGAGCGAAGCCGTAAAGGGCATAGGTCTTGCGCAGCACATCCATCATCTGCTCCATCTGGGCCTGTTTTCCCGGGAGCAATTCCATAAAACCAGACAAAGTTCTGGGCTTGATCATATCCATAAACTGTATGTTCCTTTCCGTTTCAAATAGAAATGCCGCCCGCCGGGATCTGGTGAGCGGCATTGTTTGTTAGTATCTGGGCTTGCTGTGGACCATCTCTCTCCAGTCCAGATCGCCACGCTGCAGACCCATGATCGCCATTTCGGCGCTGGCGAGGTTGGTGGCGATGGGCACATTCTGCTTGTCGCAGTGGCGGATGGTCTCGATCATCTGAGCATCGTCCCAAGGGTCAGTGGTGTTGGGATCGGTGAACAGCAGCACCAGATCGATCTCATTATAAGCAATTCGGGCATTGATCTGCTGATGTCCGCCCTGCTTGTGGCTGAGCAGCATGGTGATGGGCAGCCCGGTATTGTCCGAGATCAGACGCCCGGTGGTAGCCGTGGCGAAGAGATCGTGCTTGGACAGGATGCTCTTATATGCGGTGCAGAACTGCACCATCAGTTCCTTCTTCTTGTCGTGTGCAAGAAAGGCGATGTTCATGTATGGTCACTCCTTTTGTCATTTAGATGGAGAGGGGCACCCGAAGCCCCTGAATTCTTCTTGCGATGCTGACGCAGGCCCGGGCGGCGCCCCGCTTGGTATGGGTCAGCAGAGGTTTGGAAAATGCCGCCGCCAAGGTCATATTGGGATCCTCGGGAACTACCCCCATCAAGGGCAGCCCGGCGGTATCCATGATATCGTCGATGGTCAGCGCCATGTTGGAGAACATCCGGCTGTTCACCCGGTTCACCACCAGACGCACATCCTGTTTTCCCATCTGCTCCAGACATTGACCGGCACGGGAAGCATCCCGCACGGCGGCTGGGTCTGCCAGCGTCACCAGCACGATCCGCTCTGCAAATCTTGCCGCCAAATCAAAGCCGGAATCGATGCCCGCCGGAGCGTCGAGGAATACAAAGTCAAAGGATTCCTTCGCCTGACGGATCATATTTCCGAACTGCTCCAGATCCACCGACTCTGCCGAGCGGTTCACGGGAGCGGTGAGGAACCACAGGTGGTCGAACTGGGGGTGGCGTGCCGCCTGATCCAGCGGGTAATCCCCTTCGCAGATGTCCAGAAAGGACAGCGCCGGGGTATCCGACATTCCCAGAGAGATATCCAGATTTTGAAGTCCCATGTCGCAGTCTATGGCCAAAACACGGAACTGATCCCTCGCCAGAGCCGTACAAACCCCGGCGCAGACCGATGTCTTACCCGTGCCGCCCTTGCCGGACAGCACCGCAATCACCTCGCCCAACCGCATATCCCCCTTTTTCCAGTATGAAATCATTATAATGTTATTTCTCACAAAAATCAAGAGGAACGCGTGTTGTTTCTGAATACTTTTCATCAAATTAGACAAAATGCTAGGGGAGGAAAATTTTTTTGAAAAAGGGCTTTACAAATTCAGTCCTCCGTGGTATAGTATGGATGTAAATGATAATCATTCTCATTTACGGCTGATCCAATTTCATATCATCAGGAGGATGCCATGGTCACCAATCCCAAGCATTTCCGCAAACGGGACGCCATTCTTTCCTACCTGCGCCATACGGACCAGCACCCTTCAGCCGAAACGGTATACGCCGAGCTGAAGAAGGAAATTCCGGATTTGTCCCTGGGGACGGTTTACCGGAACATTGCGCTGTTCAAGCAGCAGGGCTTGATCCAAAGCCTTGGCAATGTGAACGGCGTGGAGCGTTTCGATGGCACGGTAGTCCCCCATGTCCATTTCGTTTGCAGCGCCTGCGGCGAGATCCGCGATCTGACCCAGCTTCATGTGCCCCAGCTTCTGTGCGACAAAGCCGCCAGCGAGGCCGATGCTGTGGTGGAGCAATGCATGCTGACCTTTCTGGGCACCTGCTCAGACTGCGCCGGCACCGATCATAACACATTATAAAAGGAGCGTATCATTATGAAGAAGTTTGTTTGCACCGTCTGCGATTATGTCTACGAAGGCGACGAGCTGCCCGAGGACTTTGTCTGCCCCCTGTGCGGCATGGGTCCCGAGGTGTTCGAGGAAGTCACCGAGTAATTCCATTCTAACCAAAAAAGCTACTGTAAATCACTCATATTACAATTTTTAGGAGGAAATCATTATGAAGAAGTTCGTATGTCCCGTCTGTGGTTATGTCTATGAGGGCGAGTCCATCCCCGAGGGTTTCAAGTGCCCCGTATGTAAGGTGGACGGCTCCAAGTTCAAGGTTCTGGAAGAGAACAAGCTGGCTGCCGAGCACGAGTACGGCATCTACGCCAAGACCGTGAAGAACAACCCCGACATCTCCGACGAGGACAAGAAGTTCATCTTCGAGCAGCTCATGGCCAACTTCAACGGCGAGTGCGCCGAGGTGGGCATGTACCTGTGCATGGCTCGCATCGCTCACCGCGAGGGCTACCCCGAGATCGGCCTGTACTGGGAGAAGGCTGCCTACGAAGAGGCTGAGCACGCTTCCAAGTTCGCCGAGCTGCTGGGCGAGGATCTGGAGCCCAACATGAAGGCCACCACCAAGGACAACCTGGCATGGCGTGTGGACTGCGAGTTCGGCGCTACCGCCGGTAAGTTCGACCTGGCCGCCTGCGCCAAGAAGAACGGCCTGGATGCCATCCACGACACCGTCCACGAGATGGCTCGTGACGAGGCCCGCCACGGCAAGGCTCTGAAGGGCCTGCTGGACCGTTACTTCAAGTAATTCAAGTCATTTTCCCAAAATTTGATAACGCTCATGGAGCGGGGGATCGGTCATCCGGTCCCCCGTTCTATTTTTCCGGGCCGTTTTCCCTTTTTTTGTTCCGCATAGTGCATGCCTAAGTCGTCCATTGTGAAAAAAAGCGATTCCGGCGGAACTTCCCCTTCTGAATTTTGTAAAGGATTGCCGTTGTGCAACCCAACAAAAAGTGCTATGATGTTAGCGCTTTATTGGAAAAGGAGTGAGGTTATGGAACAAACATTGATCTGTATTGCCATTTGCGTCATCGGCGGACTGCTGATGTCCCGTGTGGCAAAGAAGCTGTCCCTGCCTGCGGTCACCGCCTATCTGGTGGCGGGTCTGCTGCTGGGGCCGTTTTGTCTGGGCAGACTGCATATCGCCGGTCTGGGCTTCCATTCACTGGAACAGGCTGAGTCCTTCGCCATTCTGTCTCAAGCTGCGCTGGGCTTCATCGCCTTCGCCATCGGCAACGAATTCCGGCTCAGCCAGCTCAAGACCATGGGCCGGCAGGCCATTACCGTGGGCATTTTGCAGGCGGTCATCACCACGGTTATCGTAGATATTGCGCTGATCGGGCTGCATTTTGCCTTCCCGAATGTGCTTTCCCTCCCCTCTGCCATCACCTTGGGCGCCATTGCCGCCGCAACTGCTCCCGCCGCTACCTTGATGGTGGTGAAGCAGTACAAGGCAAACGGTCCGCTGACCAAATTGCTGCTTCTTGTCGTCGCCATCGATGACGCGGTGGGTCTGGTGCTGTTTTCCGCATCCTTCGGCATTGCCGAAGCTTTGGAACAGGGCAGCATCAGCGTGATCGGCGTGGTCATCGAGCCGCTGCTGGAGATCCTGCTTTCTCTGGCTCTGGGGGCTTTGATGGGCTACGCCCTGCATCTGGTGGAGAAGTTCTTCCATTCCCGCAGCAAGCGGATGTCTCTTTCCGTGGCATTTGTGCTGCTGACCGTGGGGCTTTCCATGGTGGAATTCACTGTGGGCGGCGTCCATGTGGGCTTCTCTTTGCTGCTGGTGTGCATGATGACCGGCACGGTTTTCTGCAATGTGTGCGAATTTTCCGAAGAACTGATGAACCGGGTGGATGGCTGGACCACCCCTCTGAGCATCCTGTTCTTCGTGATCTCCGG
Source organism: uncultured Clostridia bacterium (assembly GCA_937890525.1). Taxonomy (GTDB): domain Bacteria; phylum Bacillota; class Clostridia; order Oscillospirales; family Oscillospiraceae; genus Faecousia. The sequence continues at coordinate 22,986 of CALADI010000048.1, forward strand.
CGCAGAGTTGGATCTGAACATCTTCGCCAATCCCATGATCCCCGTGGTGGGACTGGTGTACATCCTGTTCCGCTCGCTGGGCAAATACTTCGGCTCTTCCTTCAGCTGCCGGCTGACCCATTGCGACGAAAATGTGACCCGCCACATCGGCATCACCCTGCTGCCTCAGGCAGGTGTGGCATTGGGCATGGCCCAGACTGCCATGGCACTCAGCGATGGCGCCATGGTACGCAATGTGGTGCTGTTTTCCGTGCTGATCTACGAGCTGGTGGGCCCCGTTTTGACAAAACGCGCCCTGATCAGCGCCGGTGAGATCCGTCCCGAGGGCAAAACCGATGCCCGGATCCCCGAAAACGAAAATAAATCCTGAGACAAAAAAAGAGCGGCAAAGCCGCTCTTTTTTTGTTTTTCCGGGGCTTCCTGTTGATAACTGGGGTTCTCTGGGGATAAGTGGCGAACGAATTGTGGAAAAGTCTCTTGTTTTTTCCACACCCCTGTGCTAGAATTAAGGTGTATATCTATGCCCGTTTTTCAGAAGGATCCGGGCTTTTCCATAAGTTTCGCACGAAAGGAGCCCCACTTATGTACTCATCCGCCTATGTCTGGGCGAAGGTTCTCATCAACATGGAGGAGCGGCTGGGCGCAGTCACCGTCTCCAGTTGGTTTGATGACGCCGAGGTCGTCGAGCTCAACGACGAGCATCTGATCATCTACTCCCCGTCAGACTTCCGCCGGGAGATCATTCGCCAGCGCTGTACCGAGTATATTCAGGACGCCCTGAAGGAGATCTTCAATTCCGACGCCAAGCTGCTGGTCTTTGATGACGAAGAATTGGCCGCCTACCGCTCCAAGGGAAAGAACAACACCACGCTGGACTTTGCCCCCCAATTTTCCTTTGAAAATTTCGTGGTTGGCCCATCCAACCGGTTTGCCCACGGCGCCGCCATCGCCGTGTCCAACAATCCCGGTCAGGTGTACAATCCCCTGTTCATCTACGGCCCTGCCGGTGTGGGCAAGACCCACCTGCTCTATGCCATTGCCAACGGCATCCGCAAGGTCAATCCGGATGCAAAGATCGTCTACATCAAGGGCGACCAGTTCACCAACGAGCTGATCGCTGCCCTGCAAAGCGGCAGAAATGTGGAATTCCGCACCAAATACCGGGAAGCCGACTTGTTTTTGATCGATGATATTCAGTTTATCGCCGGTAAGGAATCCACTCAGGAGGAATTCTTCCATACCTTTAATAAGCTGTACGAGGAGCGCAAGCAGATCGTCATGACCTCCGACCGCAAGCCCAGCGATATGCTGACATTGGAGGATCGGCTCAAGACCCGTTTTGAGTGGGGACTTCTGGCGGATATCCAGCCCCCGGATTATGAGACCAGAATGGCCATTTTGAAGAATAAGGCCAAGAGTCTGGGGCTGGAACTCAGCGATGATGTGTGCAACTACATCGCCATCAACATCACCAACAATGTCCGGCAGATCGAGGGCACGGTGAAGAAGATCATGGCATACCGGAATCTGACGGATATGCCCCTGGATCTGCCCAATATTTCCCGGGCCATCGACGATATGTTCAAGTCCGAAGGCAGCGCCCTGCCCACCCCCAACCTCATCATCAGCCAGGTCTGCAAGTTCTATTCCATCGACGAAGTGGTGGTTCGGGGCACATTGAAGAACAAGGGCACCGCCGAAGCCCGGCAGGTGGCCATGTATCTGATCCGCCAGATGACCAATCTGAGCCTTCCGGATATCGGACGGGAATTCAACCGGGATCACTCCACGGTGCTCCACTCCATCCGCAAGGTAGAAGTGGCGCTGAAGAACGGCAACACCACCCTGCAGGACAACATTCGGGACATCACCGCCAACATCAACAGCTGCCTGTGACCCGTCCTATCCAAATTTTTTTCGCCGAAAATTTGTCCACAGCTCCTGTGGATAGTGGAAAAGTCTTCTGTTGATAACCCAAGACTTGAAAATCTCTCCACAGAGCCTGTGGAAGGATCTTCGCTTGCCCACGTTGCACTGTGGACAAAAAGCCGTTGCGGCTCTAAGTCAAAAGGGACTTTTCCACATAAAAATCCTCTACTACTTCTACTGCTACAAAATATTATCTATTTATATATATTTTATTCTTGATATAGATCAAAGGAGTTTGCTTATGCGATTCACCTGTGAAAAAAATGCGCTGGTTACAGCGCTGAATATCGCCAGCCGTACCGTGGCTCAGAAGAGCAGCCTCAGCGTGATCGAAGGGATCCTGTGCACCGCCGGTATGCGTCTTTCCCTCACCGGCTACAACATGGAAACTGCCATCACCTATGAAGTGGACGCCGAGATCTCCGATCCCGGTCAGTGTGTGCTTCCGTCCAAGCTCTTTGGCGATATTGTCCGCCGTCTGCCCGAAGGTCCCGTCACCGTGGTGGTGGATGAAAAGTACAAAGTCTCCATCCGTGCGGGCTTTGCTTCTTTCACCATTGCCGCCGAACCTGCCGATGATTACCCGGAACTGCCCGATGTTGGGGAGGGCCGTGGTGTCCGCATCCCTCAGAATGCCCTGAAACGGATGATCTCCGGCACGATTTTTGCGGTTTCTGAAAATCAGAGCCGCCCCATCCACACCGGCGTCCGGTTTGAAGTGGAGGATACCGCCATTTCTGCCATTGCGGTGGACGGATTCCGGCTTGCCCGGCGCACCTTCCATCCCGAGCAGCCCACCGGCCGCACCATGGCATTCGTTGTTCCGGCTCAGGCGCTGAAGGAAGTGGAAAAGATCCTCAGCGATACGGAAGATCATGCAGAATTCACCCTGGGCACCCGGCACATTCTGTTCCAAGTGGCAGGCGCCACCCTGGTCTGCCGGCTGCTGGACGGCGAATTCCTGGACTGGAAGCGGGTCGTTCCCACGAACTGCCCGGTGAAATTGGTGGCAAATGTTGCAGATCTTTCCAGTTCCATCGAGCGTGTCGGTTTGATCGTGTCCGAAAAGTTCAAGAGCCCGGTGCGCTGCGTGTTCTCCAACCAGAATCTGCTGCTGCGCACCAACACCACCATCGGCGCGGCAGAGGATCAGTGCGCCATTGCCGGTGACGGCAATGAAATGGAGATCGGCTTCAATGTGCGCTATCTTGCCGATGCCCTGAAGGCAGTTCCTTCCGAAGAAGTGACTTTGGAACTGACCAACGGGCTGAGCCCCATTGTGCTGACCCCTGTGGACGAAAAGGAAGATTTCGCCTACATGGTTCTGCCGGTTCGTCTGAAAAATAGCTGATACTGCGGATTTTTCCGCTTTTCCCCAAAAAGAAAAAGGAGTTTTCCCATGAAAGTTACGGTAACGAAAAAGGATCCCCGGATCCCGGTGTCCATCGGGACGGAATTTATCAAGCTGGAATCGGCGCTGAAGCTGGCCAACGCCGTGCCCTCCGGCGGTCAGGCGAAGATCCTGATCCAAGACGGAGCGGTTTCGGTGAACGGCGAAGTATGCACCATGCGGGGCAAAAAGCTCTATCCCGGGGATCAGTTTGAATTTATGGGTCAGCAGTATCTGATCTGCATCCATGGAACTGTGTGAACTCAGCCTTCAGGGCTTCCGAAATTATGACCAGCTGGAATTCACCGCTGCTCCGGGGGTAAATCTCATTGTGGGGGACAATGCCCAAGGCAAGACCAATCTTCTGGAAGCCATCATCTATCTTGGCTCCGGAAAGAGTTTCCGCACCCAGAAAACCGGGGAATTGATCCGATTTGGTTCGGATTTCGGAGAAATTTCCGGGAAGATCTATGCCCAGGATCGAATGCAGACCCTGCGCACGGTGATCTTTCCCGACCGCAGGCCCCGCAGGCTCTACCGCAACGGGGTGAAGAAAAAATCCGCCGCCGAAACGGCGGGGGGTTTGACCACGGTGCTGTTCTGCCCGGAGGATCTGATGGTGCTCAAGGCGGGGGCTTCCGCCCGGCGCCGGCTGGGGGATCAAGCCCTGTGCCAGATGCGCCCCAATTATGATGCGGCGCTGAATCAATATATGCGGATCTTGGAGCAGAAAAGCAGGATCCTGAAGGACCGCTTCCACGATCCCCGGCTGCTGGAGCTGCTGCCGGACTATGATCTGCGGCTGTGCCAAGTGGGCGCCATGCTGATCTCCTACCGTGCAAGATTTTATGCAGGATTGGCAGAGGCGGCGTCCGTCTATCACGGACAGTTTACCGGCGGCGCAGAGGAATTTCAGCTGGAATACCACACCGTTTCCACGGTGCAAGACCCTATGGCATCTCTTGCAAAGCTGACAGAGGATTTGCAAGAACATCTTGCCCGTCATGCAAAAGCGGAACTGGAATCGGGGCAATGCCTCACCGGCCCCCACCGGGACGATTTCGATGTGAAGCTGTCCGGGCTGTCGGTGAAGAGCTTCGGCTCTCAGGGGCAGACCCGCACCGCCGCCATCAGCCTGAAGCTGGCCCAGCGGGAGCTGATGCGCCGGGAGACCGGCGAGGAGCCGGTGCTGCTGCTGGATGATGTGCTGTCGGAACTGGATCCCGGCCGGCAGGACTTCGTGCTGAACCAGATCACCTCGGGTCAGGTGTTCATCACCTGCTGTGAGCCCGGCCGCTTCACCCGGCTGGGGCAAACCATCCGCGTCCGCAAGGGCGCCATCGTGTAAATTTCTAACATTTTTCAAAGGAGGTCAATTCATGTCTGACGAAACAAGAGTCGAACAGGAATATGGCGCCAGTCAAATACAGGTATTGGAGGGACTGGAGGCGGTGCGTAAGCGCCCCGGTATGTACATCGGATCCACCTCCTCCTCCGGTCTGCACCATCTGGTTTACGAGATCGTGGACAACGCCATCGACGAGGCGCTGGCCGGATTCTGTAAGCACATCACTGTCACCATCAATCCCGGCAATTCCATCACTGTCACCGACGACGGACGGGGCATCCCCGTGGACATCCAAGCCCAGACCGGGCGGCCTGCCATGGAGGTCGTCTTCACCGTGCTCCACGCCGGCGGCAAATTCGGCGGCGGCGGCTATAAAGTCTCCGGCGGACTCCACGGCGTGGGCGCCTCGGTGGTCAACGCCTTGTCCCAATGGCTGCAGGTGCAGGTGCACAAAAACGGCAAGATCCACCAGATGCGCTTTGAGCGGGGCGTCATCACCCAGAATATGACCATCGTGGGGGATACCGACCACACCGGCACCACCGTCACCTTCCAGCCCGACCCGGAGATGTTTGACAGCCTGATCTACGATTATGAGATCCTGCACACCCGGATGCGGGAGGAGGCCTTCCTGAACGCAGGGCTGACCATCACCATCGAGGACCGGCGGGAGGAAGAGCCCGTCACGGATACCATGTGCTACGAAGGCGGCATCCGGGAGTTTGCCTCTTGGGCGAACCGGAACAAATCCGTGATCCATGACGATGTGATCTACATGAGCGGCAGCAAGGACGATGCGTCCGCGGAGATCGCTCTGCAATACAACGACGGCTACAGCGAGACCATGCTCTCCTTTGCCAACGATGTGCGCACCCCGGAAGGCGGTATGCACGAGGTGGGCTTCAAGACGGCCCTGACCCGGGTGCTGAATGCCTACGGCACCAAAAACGGCATCATCAAGGGCGAGGACAAAGTCTCCGGTGACGACTGCCGGGAGGGCATCACTGCCATCATCTCCGTCAAACTCACCGACGCGCAGTTCGAAGGTCAGACCAAGGCGAAGCTGGGCAATGCCTACATCCGCACGCTGGTGGATTCCGTGGTCACCAAGCAGCTGACCACCTACTTTGAAGAACACCCCCAGACCGCCAAGGTCATCTTGGAAAAGGCTATGATGGCCAACCGGGCACGGGAAGCCGCCCGGAAGGCCCGGGAGTCCATCCGCCGTAAGACAGCCCTGGGCGGCGCTGCAATGCCCGATAAGCTGCGGGACTGTAATGAGACGGACGCAGCCCTGACCGAGCTGTACATCGTCGAGGGTGACTCCGCAGGCGGCTCTGCCACCCAAGGCCGGGATTCCCGGTTCCAAGCCATCCTGCCCCTGTGGGGCAAGATGCTGAATGTGGAGAAGGCCCGGGAGGACAAGGTCATCGGCAATGACAAGCTCCAGCCGGTGATCACGGCGCTGGGCGCCGGCATCGGTGAGGAGTTCGATGTGTCCAAGCTGCGCTACCACAAGGTGGTCATCATGGCGGACGCCGACGTGGACGGCAGCCATATCCGCACGCTGCTTTTGACCTTCTTCTTCCGCTTCATGCGCCCGCTGATCGAGCACGGCTATGTGTATGCCGCCATGCCTCCGCTTTACAAGCTGGTGCGGGGCAAGACCACCCGGTATGCCTTCTCCGATGCCCAGCGGGATCAGATCAGCGCCGAGATGCGGGGGGACAACCCCAACGCCAAGGTGGACATCAGCCGGAACAAGGGTCTTGGTGAGATGGACCCCCACGAACTGTGGGAGACCACCATGGACCCGGAGAAGCGCACCCTGAAGCGGATCCAGCTGGAGGATGCCGCCCGGGCGGACGAGATCTTCACCCTGCTCATGGGTGAGAAAGTCGAACCCAGAAGAGAATACATCGAAGCAAACGCCAAGTTTGCCCAAAATCTGGACTACTAAGGAGGGATCGTCTTGGCACAGCATAAAAAAGACTATAAGCCCGAGGACATCATGTTCCCGGATCAGGCGATCGTCAACTCCGAACTGGTTCAGGAGATGAAGAACAGCTATATCGAATACGCCATGTCGGTCATCGTGGGCAGAGCCCTGCCCGATGTCCGGGACGGCCTGAAGCCGGTGCACCGGCGGATCCTGTACGCCATGTACGAGGATAACCTGACCTCCGACCGGCCCTTCCGCAAGAGCGCCACCTGCGTGGGCGATGTGCTGGGCCGCTACCACCCCCATGGAGACAGCTCGGTCTATGACGCTCTGGTGCGTCTTGCCCAGGACTTCTCCATGCGCTATATGCTGGTGGACGGTCACGGCAACTTCGGCAGCGTGGACGGAGATCCCCCTGCTGCCTACCGTTATACCGAAGCCAGAATGTCCAAAATCTCCAACGAGATGCTCCGGGACATTGAAAAAGACACCGTGGACTGGGATGCCAACTTCGATGAGACCCGCAAGGAGCCTCTGGTGCTGCCCTCCCGGTTCCCCAACCTGCTGGTCAACGGCTCTTCCGGCATCGCCGTGGGCATGGCAACGAATATCCCCCCTCACAACCTCACCGAGGTCATCAACGCCTGCATCTGCGTGCTGGACAATCCCGAGGCCACGCTGGGGGATCTGATGGAGCACATCACCGGCCCGGACTTCCCCACCAGCGCCATCATCATGGGCAGAGCCGGCATCCGTGCCGCCTATGCCACCGGCAAGGGCAGAGTGACCTTGCGGGCAAGGACCCATTTTGAGGAATTCGGGCAGAACCGCACCCGGATCATCGTCACCGAGATCCCCTATCAGGTGAACAAGCGCATGCTCATCAAGCATATGGCGGATCAGGTCAACGACAAGCGCCTGGACGGCATCTCCGAGATCCGGGACGAGTCCGACCGCACCGGTATGCGGATCGTCATCGAGCTGAAGCGGGACGCCAATGCTCAGGTGGTGCTGAACCGGCTGTTCAGCCAGACCAGCTTGCAGACCACCTTCGCCATCAACATGATCGCTCTGGTGCGCAACCCCGCCCATCCCAAGGTGCTCCAGCCCAAGGTGCTGTCCCTGCGGGAGATCTTGGACGAGTATTTGGCGTTCCAAGAGGATGTGATCGTCCGGCGCACCCGGTTCGACCTGAAAAAGGCCCAGGAGCGTGCCCACCTGCTGGAGGGTCTGCTCATCGCCCAGGACAACATCGACGAGGTCATCAAGATCATCCGTTCGTCCTATGACAACGCCAAGGAAAACCTGATGACCCGCTTCGGACTGTCCGATGTGCAGGCACAGGCGATCTTGGATATGCGTCTGAAGGCGCTGCAGGGGCTGGATCGGGAGAAACTGCAAAACGAGTACAACGAGATCGAAGAAAAGATCGCCTATTACAACCGCGTCCTCGCCGACCCGGAGCTGGTCAAGTCCATCCTGAAGGAGGAGCTCACCGCCATCCGGGACAAGTTCGGTGACGGCCGCAAGACCGAGATCCAGGATGTGGAGGACGAGATCGACATCGAGGATCTCATCGAGGAAGAGGAATGCTGCTTCACCTTGTCCAACGACGGCTACATCAAGCGGATGCCCGTGGACACCTACCGCACCCAGAGCCGGGGCGGTCGGGGCGTCAACGCCCAGAACCTCAAGGAAGAGGACTATGTGAAGAACATTTTCGTGGCCTCTACCCACGACCATATGCTCTTCTTCACCGATCTGGGCAGAGTCCACCACCGCAAGGGCTACCAGATCCCCGAGGCAGGCAGAACCGCAAGAGGCACCGCCATCGTGAATATCCTGCCCCTGGAGCAGGGAGAGCAGGTCACCGCTGTGGTCACCACCCGGGAGTTTGAGGAGAACGAATATCTGGTGATGGTCACGCGCAACGGCACCGTGAAGCGGATGAACTTCCAGACCCTTTCCACCCGGCGCAAGGGCGGCATCCGTGCCCTGACGCTGGACGAGGGGGATCACCTCATCAATGTGATCCGCACCCACGGCGACGATAAAATCATCATTGCCACGGCACAGGGTATGTCCATCTGCTTCCACGAGACCGATGCCCGCACCATGGGCCGGGATGCCACCGGCGTCCGGGGCATCCTGCTGGGCGAGGAGGACTATGTCATCGGCGCAGAGAAGGCCGAGGAGGGCAAGTGCCTGCTCACCGTCACCCAGCGGGGCTACGGCAAGCGCACCGAGGTGGACGAGTACCTGCGTACCGGTCCCGACGGCGCCAAGATCCCCCAGAACCGGGGCGGCAAGGGTCTGAAGAACTACAACATCACCGAAAAGACCGGCCTTGTGGCGGGCTGCCGTGTGGTGGGCGAGGATGACGATGTGATGCTCATTGAGAGCGGCGGCGTCATCATCCGCATCCCGGCTTCTTCCATCAATGTCTACAAGCGGGACACCCAAGGTGTCATCGTCATGCGGGTGGAAGAGGGTAACCAAGTGGTCTCCGTGGAGCGTATCGACCATGTGGACGAGACGGAGACCACACCTGAGGGATCCGCAGAATGAAAACCGTGACCATCTATACCGACGGCGCCTGCTCCGGCAACCCCGGCCCCGGGGGCTGGGGTGCCATTCTGGAGTACGGCGGGGTGGAGAAGGAACTCTCCGGCGGGGAGATAAGCACCACCAACAACCGCATGGAGCTGACGGCGGTGATCCGTGCCCTTCAGGCGTTGAAGCAGCCCTGCACCGTGGAGCTGTATTCCGACTCCAAATATGTCATCGACGCCTTGGAAAAGGGCTGGGCGGTGGGCTGGCAGAAGCGGGGCTGGATCAAATCCGACAAAAAGCCCGCGCTGAACGCAGACCTGTGGCAGATCCTGCTGGATCTGTGCCAAGTCCACACCCTGCACACCCATTGGGTCAAGGGGCACGCCGCCAATCCCAAGAATGAGCGCTGCGACCAGCTTGCCGTGAGCCAGTGGAAGAAGCTGCGCAGCTAAGGAGGAGCACATGGAAGAAAAATTCATCGCCGCATGGATGCAGGCAAGGCAGACCGCCAAAGAACTGGGGGTGCGTATGCGTCCCATGGAGCCGTCTGATGCCCTGCGTCAGGCAAGATACTGCTTGGATTCCCACCGGGTCAGCGACGGGTTTGAAGTTCTGGCGGACAAGGGCCGGCTGGATCTGACGCTGGAAGCCCTTGCGGTGGATAAGCGGTTCACCGCTCTGTTCACCGACGATCAGGCGAATACCGCCTTGGGCCGCCTGCTGGAAAATGGCTATTATCACCAATAGAGTACAAAGGAGACGCGTTCGAACGCGTCTCCTTTGTTATTTTTGAAAGAAAAACGAAATCGGTATGGGGATACCGGTTTCATCCCATTGACAAATATAGTAAATATAGCTAAAATTGAATCAAAGAACTGAGTAATATAGAAATATATTACAAAAATTATTAAATTTTTACAAATAATATCAAAACTTTCCCGGTGGGAGCGATGTTCACATGACGGATCGAGAAATGAAAAAACTGAACCGGGCGGAGCTGCTGGAGCTGCTTCTGGAGCAGATGGACGAGAACCGGCGCCTGCGTGAGGAATTGGATCAGGCGCAGGCGGCGCTTGCCGACCGGCGCATTCGGCTGGAGCATGCCGGCTCCATCGCCCAGGCGGCGCTGGCGCTGAACGGGGTCTTTGAAGCCGCCGACCGGGCGGCGCAGGCGTATCTGGACAGCGTCCGGCATATGGCAGAGCAGGAGCGGCAGGAATGAAGAAAAAGGATTTTGTGCGCCCCACCCGGGATCAAGTGGCGGAGGAACTGCGCCGGGAGCGGTACAAGCGGCGGTATCGGTCTGCTGTGACCAGCACCGTGTACACCCTCATCACCGTGGCGGCGGCTGCGGTGCTGGTGGCGACGCTGCTGCTGCCGGTGCTGCGGATCTACGGCACCTCCATGACCCCCACGCTGGACAACGGGCAGATCGTGGTCAGCGTGAAAACCGGCGAATTGGAGCCGGGGGATGTGGTGGCATTCTACTACAACAACAAAATACTCATCAAGCGGGTCATCTGCGGCTCCGGGGATTGGGTGGATATTCAGCGCGACGGCACCGTGCTGGTCAACGGTCAGGTGCTGGACGAGCCCTACCTCACCGAGAAGGCCCTTGGCACCTGCGATATCGAGCTTCCCTATCAAGTTCCCGACGGACGGGTGTTCGTCATGGGCGACCACCGGGAGACTTCGGTGGATTCCCGCAGCACCTCGGTGGGATGCGTGGCGCAGGAGCAGATCGTGGGCAGGATCTTTTTCCGGGTCTGGCCCCTGAATGAATTCGGCTTTGTAGACTGAGGAAAGGAAGCGTGGAAATGGCGAGGAAACAGGATCGAATGGATGGATACGCCAAGCAGCACAGGGCGCACCGCCGCTGGGGGCTGCTGGTACGGACTGCCGCTGTGGCGGTTGCGCTGTGTACCACCTCTGCTTTGGTGCTGCCGGCCCTTACCATGGAGGCGGAAAAAGCTGCATACTGCGGCAATCAGGCGCATACCCACTCGGCGCAGTGTTACACAAAGAAAACCGTCTGCGGCTTGGAAGAGGTCACCCAGCCTGCGCTGGTGTGCACCGTGCCGGAGGGGCATACCCACGCCGACGCCTGCCGGGAAAAGACCTTGACCTGCACCGTGGCAGAGGGTCACACCCATGCCCCGGAGTGCCATCAGACCGTGAAGGAGCTGACCTGCACGCAGGCAGAGGATGCGAACCACACCCACACCGAGGGGTGTTATGCCAGGCATGAGGAGCTGGTCTGCACCCAGCCGGAGGGTCATGTCCATACCGGGGAATGCTATGAGCAGCATCTGGTGTGCACCCTGCCGGAAAACCACACCCACACCGATGGGTGCTATGCCCCCGTGCCCTCGGACGCCCACACCCATACCGAAGCATGCTTCCGGCAGGAGCTGACTTGTCCCCAGCCGGAGCATACCCATACCCTTGCCTGCTATTCTGACCCCGCGGCGGACAAGGAAAACGCCGGGTATTGGGAGTCCACCCTGCCGGCGGAAAAGACCGGGGTCTGGGCTTGGGATCTGGTGGCGGCGGCTCAGAGCCAGCTGGGCTATGCTGAGAGCGAAAAGAACTATGAGGTGCAGCCCGACGGGGTGACCACCCTGGGCTATACCCGCTACGGCGACTGGTACGGCATTCCCTATGGGGATTGGTGCGCCATGTTCGTGTCTTTCTGTCTGAACTATGCAGGTGTTCCCCGGGAGAGTATGCCCATCGAGTCCAGCGTCCCCCGCTGGGCGCAGATTCTGGCAGAGCAAGGGCAGCTCTATTCCCGTTCCGATCGTGACCCCCGTCCCGGCGATCTGATGTTTCTGGATGGGGACGGGGACGAAGTCCCCGAGCATATGGGCATCGTAGAGACTTACGGCGAAGATCTGGTGGTCATCGAGGGCAACACCTCGTCCAATGTGGTGGAGCGGGTGACCTATCGCCGGGATACCGACCTTGCCATGGTCTTTGCCCCCTGCCCCGTGAACCCGGAGGATCTCACAACCGTCCGCTTTGAAGGGGAGGATTTCTCCGTTCAGGCGGTGTACAGCTCCGAAGCGAAGATCCCCGCCGATGCCCAGCTTCGGGCTTCGGAGTATCCCGCCGACAGCGAGACTTACCGCCGCCGGGTGGAGCAGATGCAGGCGCAGTACGGTCTGACCCCGGAGGAGAGCGAGAAGATCCGGCTGTTCAACATCGGATTCTATCAAGGCGATGCTGAGGTGGAGCCTTCCGCTCCGGTGGAAGTGACCTTGACCTATGCCGACCGCACCCGTGAGGTGGGCTGCTCCGTTGCCCATTTCGGCGCAGAACTGGAGCAGATCCCGGCGGATGCCACCGTGGCCAACGGAATGCGTACCCTGCGCTTCACCTTGGGCAGCTTCTCCGATGTGGCGGTGATGCCTTTGGCGGAAGCACAGGCAGACAAAAGATTTGCCCTGGTGAGCCGCAACCAGATTAGCCAAGGGGATCATGTGGGCAGCCATGTGGCGCTGATGCCCACACAGCTTGATGATGGTCATTTGGGCGGTGCGTTCATCTCAGCTAAGTTTGAATCTTCTGCTGGCGGTCAGTTCCCCAACTATGCAGCCTATGCAGCGGTTTTTGGCAGCGAAGCTGAGGTTACCGAGTTCAAGAACAACCAGATGATCTGGAATTTAACACGCAGTGGGTGGTTCGGTTACTACTATAAGGTATCTGCTTATGTGAACGGGAACACCCATTATTTACAGGTCGATGGAAGCAATCTGACCACCACGACAACTTCTACAAATGCCACAGAATTTAATATAAAAGTTGTCAACGGATTTATTATGCTGAAAGTCCGGAATCAGAACAGTTATATCAACAAATCCGGACATAAAGATGCAAAATTCGGAATATATCGTGTAGAGAATGACCAGAACAACCATTTCTATCTGGTCAGCGGCGCAAGGGGTGTGGGTACGGTGCGGGGGGAGACCCCGGCGGGTACGGATATCAACCTGTTCGACTACTGGGTCACGAAAGAGGACGAGTCCGGTCCTCCTACCGATGCCAACGGCGGCATCAACCGGGGGCATGGGCTTCACTTCACCTATTTAGGTGAAGGTTCTGAGGGAGACATCAACCATTGGACGGGGCGGGATTCCGGGAAAACAGGCGGCGTGCTGCAGGGGATCGTCCAAAACCGCAAGGGAAAGGAAGGCTACCCGATCCTTTCTCACAATGGCGAATCGCTGAACTATCTGTTTGACCCAACCAGAAAAGATCCCACGGTGAGAAGAGAGTATGTCAATGTGGGAAATCTGCTTCAGGTGGACGAAGAAGGGTACTTCTACTACGACAGCAAGAAGAATTTCGCACAATTTGACCAGAATAAGAATCAGTTCATCCTTTATGAGACCCCCCGGGTCGATCCGGGCATGTTCTTCCCCTTTGATCGATATGAAGATCTGCAGTGGGAGACAAACCCGGATTTCGGCAGTGGACATGGGTTGAACCACTACTTCGGGCTGACGCTGACCACCCGTTTTATCAACCGGGATGGCGGCTATGCCGACAGCCAGATGAAAAAGCCCATGACCTTTGAATTTTCCGGCGATGACGATGTCTGGATCTTTATAGATGGGATCTTGGCCGCGGATCTGGGCGGCATCCATGATGCGGCAAATGTGAAGATCGATTTCCAGAAGGGAACGGTCACGATCAGCCGGGTATACGATCCAAACGGAAGCGCTCCGCAGGTAAGGACATTTGCAGAGATCTTTCGTGGGGAAAATGCGCCGCCGCTTCAAGATGGACGGCTGAAGGACAATTCCTCCCATACTTTGGAGTTCTATTATCTGGAGCGGGGCGGAGCAAAGTCCAATATGTATCTGAAATATAACCTGACCTCTATCCCCACCACCGGCGTGTATAAGGTGGATCAGCACGGCGCCCCCATCCCCGGTGCCAAATTCGCCGTCTACGCCGCCCAGAAGGATCCTTCCGGGGAATACCAGTATTTGGACCAGCTGGGCGGATCTGTGGTGGACCGTGGGGCTTTTCAGTTCCCAACATATGATGCAGACGGAAGCATTATAGGCAAAGATGGGAAAGTCCTCGTAAAAGCGCTGTATACCGGCACCACCAATGCAGGCGGAGAGATGATCTTTCAGGATGAGTTCGGCGGTGCGCTGACCATCGAGGATCTTCAAGGAAAATTCGGCACCCACTTCCTCCTGCGGGAGATAGGCGTGCCCGATGGATACCGGCGGGTGGATGTGGAGTCGTGTATGTACATTCAGGACGGCACGCTGCTCACCGAGGATACCTATAATTCCGGCGTGTACAATGCGGCGGCAGAATTGATCACCGCACCGGGTACCATCTATCTGGTGGAGCAGGATGAGCACAATTATACAGCGGAGAAGGTCAACCACTACGATGCCAATGGCAATATCGTGGATGTGTCGGATGTAGGAACTTCTTATGGTGAGGTGTCTTACTATCACGATGTCAATACGAATGAGGGGATCCAGACTGAGGTCAACGGCACCCTCTTTGCGGTGGTGCAGAAGTTCTCCGTGGGCGCCGACGCCACATGGGCGGATATCCAGGACAATCACAACTGGAAGGCCATCTACGGCAGCGGCGATCAGGGCTATCAAGAGGTGGGGCATGGCGGCAGCCGGGACGGTCTGCTGGAGGCATCCATCACGGCAGCCAAGGCGCAGCAGCAGGAGATCTACCACAACGGCAGCGTGTTTACCCCTGCCGCCAGCGGCGCGATGGAACTGGAAATGCGGAATCTGCCCGGTCAGCTTCAAGAGTACTACTGGTATCTGGTCAACAACGAACATCTGGATGCCACTGACCCGGCGGATCAGCAGAAGCTGGCGCAGAAGACCCGGTTTACCATAGCGATGTATTGGACGACCGGAAAGTTGGAAAATGCCGATGTTACCAATACTTGGCAGGTCAGTATGGATACTTATCCGATCGGAAAGTTGATAAAAGGCGGGCGGGCATTCGGCGCTACCATTGAGATCCCCAACATTGCCAACCGCATGATGCTGCAAAAGCTGGATGCCGAAGGCAACGGGGTCAACGATGCGACCTTTGCCCTGTACCCGGCGGGGACGGAGAAGGAAGCTGCGCAGGCAAAGCAGACCCTATACTATCTGGACGAAACCAACACAAGCCAGATCGTCCTAAACGAAGATGGGACTGCCCGGCTGCTGAACAGCGCTGAGCGCGGGACATACACCATAGATCCCGGCAGCGGTCATATCGCCGTCACCATCGGCGGCAGGATCTACGGCATCGCCCCTCAGCGGGGCTACGATAACCGCCCCATCATCAAGACCACCGCCCCCAACGCCCAGATCCGGGAGCAGGATGGCGTGCTGGATCTGATGGGTCTGCCCAACGGCAACTTCGTCCTGCGGGAGATCAAAGCCCCGGCGGGCTACCTCATCAACCCCGCCCAGATCATGGTTCAGGTGGACGATCAAGGCATCTGCATCAATGCAGGCGTGGAACACGACGGCGTCACCGTGTCCCTCGGCCCCGGTGCGCTGGTGGGCTCGATGAAGCATCTGGCTTCCGGCGGCAATGTGGACCGTACCCTCCATTGGATCTATTCCGTCATGAAATCCAATGTGGCGCAGGCCGATACATTCCAGTTCAGCACCGACCCGGTGGGCGGCGAAAATCACTGGAAGTATCTAGATAAGGACGGGAAGATCCTTGAAGCAACTGATGTAAATGATGCAGTGGAAAAAGGCGCCATGCGCAGCTACATGAGCTATGTCGAGAATCCCAAGAACCTGCAAAACTACGAGATCAACGACAGACGGCTGAATTCCGACGCACCGGGGGTGATGAAGGATCACCTGCTGAAGGCAGACGAGGGCTGGACCGCCCTTGTGATCCGGCAGGACTATGATTTCGGCAGCACCCAGAAGATGGAAGATGTGTCAAGAGGCGTGGGCGGATACAACTACGATGATTTGCAAAACAAGCCCATCTCCAAGCTGTTCAGCCTTGCAAAGCTGGTGCAGGTCACGGATCAGCGCACCAGCAGCCTGTCCATCGAAAAGCAGGTGGTCAATCCCCAGCAGAATACCCCTGCGTTCCAATTCGACATCACATTGACCACGGGAAAGGATGTGAAGTCCCCTGTTGTGGGCACCTTCCCTATGACCCGTACTGCGGCGAATGGCGTGACGGAAGAAACCATCACATTCACCGATGGAAAGGCTCAGATTACCTTGAGTGACGGGGAAAAAGTGCTGATCGACCATCTGCCGGAGCGTGCCAACTACACCGTTACCGAGGTGGAGAACGCCAGCTACGCCCCGTCGCATACCATCGATGGCGGCAATCCAACTCCCGGCAATACGGCAACGGGAACGCTGGTGTGGAATGCAGACCCGCTGGACTACACCACGGATCTGGTGTTCACCAACACCTACCAGACCACCGTCACCTTGGTGAAGCATGACATCAGCAATCGAGCCACCCTCCTGCCCGGTGCAAAGTTCACCCTGCAAAATGAGCAGAAGCTGTATTATCAGCCAAACGGCGGCTTTGATGCAGCAAAGGCGGAACTGACCACCGATGATGCAGGTCAGATCCGGTTTGCGTATCTGGCAGACGGTACTTACACCCTGACGGAGACCAAGGCTCCCGACGGCTACACCCGGCTCACCCACCCGGTGGAGATCACCGTGACTGGCGCCAAGATCACAGCCGTAAACTTCGGCGGAGCCCAGTATAAGCCCACCATCAGCCCCGACGGACTGACGCTTTACCTGCCCAATGGTGCGGGTATGGTGCTGCCCCAGACCGGCGGCGTGGGAACCACAGGAATAACGGCCCTTGGTTTGGGCCTGTTGATTCTGGCAGGAGCGGTCCTGCTGTATCAGAAGCGGAAGGGGGCGGTGACCAAATCCTGATGCGCCCCCCGTTCAAAAAACAAATTAAGAGGAGGATCCATATGAAAACCATGAGAAAAGTTCTAAGTGTGCTGTTGGTTCTGGCGATGATCCTGAGCCTTGGCGCCATGGTGGTGTCCGCTGCCGGTAACGGCGTCATCACCGTGACCGATGCCCAGAAGGGCGAAACCTATTCCCTGTATAAGCTGTTCGACCTGTCCTACGATCAGGAAAACACGCCCACCAAGTTTGCCTATACCTACACCAAGAATGGGGAGGCTGATGCATTCCTGACGGCTCTGCAAGCGCAGGAAAGCCCCTTCGCTCTGGAGGAGATCAAGACCACCGTGGATGCGGGAAAATACAATGTGACGCTGAAAGATGGTAAAAAAGATGTAGATGTGGTAAAATTCCTGAAGGACAATGCTGCATCCCTCCCGAAGCCCCAGACCAAGCAAGCCGGCACAGATGGGAATCTGGTATTTGACCAGCTGGATCACGGCTACTACTATCTGACCAGCACCTCCGGTACGCTGGTGACGCTGGACAGCAATACTCCTACCGTGGATGTGCAGGATAAGAACGAAGCCCCCACCCTGACCAAGCTGGTGCAGGAAGATTCCACCCAGAAATGGGACAAAGAAAACACCGCTTCCGTGGGCGAGACGGTGAATTTCAAGATCACCATCGCCGCCAAGCAGGGCGCTAAGAACTATGTGGTTCAGGATGCCCTGCCCGCCGGAATGACCTACAATGGTGACCTTGCTGTAGCAGGAGCTGCTGCGGCAACGGATTATCAGGTCAATGCACAGGGGCAGAATATCACCGTGACCTTTGAAAAGGCTTATCTGGACACGATCGCCCAGAATACCGACATCGTCATCACCTATTCCGCAACCGTGAACCACAGCGCTGTCATCGGCGGCGCCGGCAATGTAAACACCGCCTACATGACCTATGGCGCACAGGGCCAAACGGCAGACGCCACTACCACCACCTATACCTACGGTTTTGATCTGGTCAAGACCACTTTGGTAGGTGACCCTGGACAAGAAGCACATAAACTGCTCAATGGCGCTGCCTTCAAGCTGTATGATGCCAAGGAAGGCGGCAGCGAGATCAAGCTGATCCAGCAGGCAGACGGAAGCTATCATCCTCTGGTTGGGCAGGAAACTGCCGCAGACCGCATCGACATGACCCAGACTGCCAAGGTTCGGATCAATGGTCTGGACAATGGCACCTACTATCTGGAGGAAGTTCAGGCTCCCGCCGGTTACAACAAGGTCAAGGAACGCATCGAAGTGAAGATCAAGGACGCAAATCTGGATGCGACTGTGAACAACACGGATTATACCAGCGGTGGTATCGAGGTCGTGAACCGGACCGGCGCTGAACTGCCCAGCACCGGCGGCATGGGCACCACCATGTTCTATGTTCTAGGCGCAGTTCTGGTACTGGGCGCCGCGATCGCGCTGGTGGCCAAGCGCCGTGTCCGTGAGCAGTAATCTATTATCATTCCCGCGCCGGGAGGGGGAAACCCCTCCCGGGCGCAGCCGTAAGGAGAGCCATTCCATGAAAAAACGATCCGGGCGCTGGTCTACTGCTGTGCTGGTGCTGCTCTTAGTGATGGGGCTGTCCTTGCTGCTGTACCCCACCGTCAGCGATTACTATAACTCCTTCCACGCATCCCGTGCCATCGTCTCCTACACCCAGCAGGTGTCGGATCTGGCAGACGATGCCTACCAAACCATCTTTGCAGAAGCTGACCGATACAACGAATCCTTGGCCCAGGCCATGAACCCTTGGCAGTTCGCCAAGGATCACCCCGACGAATATTTGCAGGCGCTCCATGTCTCCGCCGACGGCATCATGGGCTATATCGATATCCCGGTGATCGATGTGTATCTGCCGGTGTACCACACCACCAGCGAAGGCGTGCTTCAGGTGGGCGTGGGGCATATCGAGGGCACTTCCCTGCCCGTGGGGGGCAAAGGCACCCACACGGTGCTGTCCGGTCACCGGGGGCTGCCCAGCGCCCGGCTGTTCACGGATCTGGATAAGCTGGTGGAGGGGGATACCTTCCTCCTGCACATTCTGGACGAGACGCTGACCTACCAAGTGGATCAGATCCTGATCGTAGAGCCGGAGGATGTGTCCGCGCTGGAGATCCAGCCGGATCAAGATCTATGCACCTTAGTCACCTGCACCCCCTATGGCATCAATTCCCACCGGATCTTGGTGCGGGGGCACCGGATCGAGACTGCTGCCCAGACCCCGCAAGTCCGGGTCACCGGCGACGCCATTCAGGTGGAGCCTGTGATCGTGGCGGTGGCGCTGGCGGTGCCGGTGCTGCTGATGCTGCTGGCGGCGGTGCTCATCACCACAGGAAAACGAAGATAACAGGAGGGATACCCCATGAAACGCTCCATTGCCCCATTGCTGCTGGCGCTGTGCCTGCTGGTTCTGTCCGCGCTCCCGGCTCATGCCGTGGAGATCCCGGATCTGGACGCCCAAGGCTCCGTCCGGGTGCAGATGAAAACCGATTCCGCCCCCATCCCCGGGGGTAGTCTGACCTTGTACCGGGTGGGGCGCATCGTCCAGACGGACACGGGGTTCGGCTTCGTCTCCACCGGGGATTTTGAAGGCTATCCCGGCACTTTGGAGGATCTGGGGAAAACCACCGCCGCAGAACTGGCGAAATACGCCGCGTCCAATGGCATTTCCGGCGAGAGCAAGACCATCGATGAAACGGGAACGGCGGTGTTCGATCCGCTGGAGCCGGGGCTGTATCTGCTGACCCAGCCCAAATCAGGCGATGGCTATCTGCCCGCAGACCCCTTCCTCGTGACGCTGCCCATGGCGCAGGATGGGCACTATGTCTATCAAGTGGATGCAAGCCCCAAGGTGACTTTGCGCCCGGCGCCCACCCAGCCCACCCAGCCCGGCGATCCCACCCTGCCCCAGACCGGGCAGCTCAACTGGCCCATCCCGGTTCTGGTGGCGGCAGGAGCGTCGTGCTTGATCGCCGGAGTGATCCTGGGCAGAAAGGG
The DNA here is from genome assembly GCA_937890525.1 of uncultured Clostridia bacterium. Lineage (GTDB taxonomy): Bacteria > Bacillota > Clostridia > Oscillospirales > Oscillospiraceae > Faecousia. The sequence continues at coordinate 43,108 of CALADI010000048.1, forward strand.
AAAAGATGAAGCGTAGATCATCCGTCCTGCTTATGGTGCTGGGCACGGTGCTGCTGGCGCTGGCGCTGGGCCTGTGGCTGATGAACCGGCAGGAAGCCGGTCACGCCCGGCAGTTTGCCGCTCAGGTGATGCCCAAGGTGGTGGAGCAGATCCGCATCCACCGGGAGAAAGAGCCTATGCCCGACCCCTATGACGATCTCACCGTCACCCAGATCGACGGCTGGGGTTATGTGGGGTATCTGTCCGTCCCGGCGCTGGAAATGGAAGAGCCGGTGCTGTCGGAACTGGATATGCAGCATCTGGAGATCGCCCCCTGCCGTTACAGCGGCACCCGTCCCGACCGGGCTCTGGTCATCGGCGGGCACAACTATTCCCACAATTTCGGTCGGCTGTCCCAGCTTCAGGTGGGGGACGCCGTGACCTTCGTGGACATGGAGGGCACCCGGTACGACTACCGGGTGTCGGAGGTGGAGATCCTGCCCCCCACGGCGGTGGAGGGGATGACCGGAACAGACTATGCCCTGACCCTGTTCACCTGCACTTTCGGCGGCGCTGACCGAATCGCCGTGCGCTGCGACCTAATCCATGATGTATAAAAAAGATCCGACGGAATATCCGTCGGATCTTTTGTTCTATGGGATCTATGCGCTCAGATCCACATTCTCATGGATCCATGCCAAGGAATTTCCGGCGGTTTGGGGAATCTCAAAGTAGAAATAGTTGGGGTATTCCTCGCCGTGGATGGGGCGCTGGGTCATGGATACGCTGTACACCGGCTCAGCATGATCCTGAGTGACATCCAGTTCGTATCGGTCGTACAAGATCCCCGCCTCGGCATCCTGGAACAGCAGCGGCAGGAAGGCATTGCGCTGGGCTTCGTTGAGTTCCAGCACAGACTCATTCCGGCTGCCGTCGGGGTAGTAGATATCGATGGTGCATTCTTCGCAGATCTGTATCAGCGTTTCCAGATCCCCTGTCCCCATCAGATACTCCGGCTGGCTGAGGAACCAGTACAGCTCCTGCAGCACGGCGCCTTGGGCGGTGTAGGAGCGCCGGATGGTTCGCCCATCGGTGAGCTGATAGTCCAACTCCATGCTCATGGAGGGAACATACTCGTCCTCGTCATGGATTTCCGGTTCTTCGTCCAACTGGCTCAGCGCCATGCGGTGCAGATCGGTGAGCCGCTGGCAGATCTGGGGGTCGGCGTCGAACCATCGTTCCTCCCGACCGTAACCGTTGACGGCAAACCGGGCGATCTGATCCGGCTGGGGCACATAATTCACGGTGTGGAACACATCCATCTTGGTGACGAAAAGGCTGCCTGCCAGCACCGCCGCCAGCAGGGCAAAGCCCACCAAAGACCGTCCCCCAAACACCCGGGGGCTGCGGTGCAGCAGCATGGCAGCGCCAAAATACCCAATCACCACACCCAGTACCATGGGGATCCAGTAGCGCAGCCCTTGAGAAGATTCCCAAGTGAACAGGGAGAAGAAGGAGAGGAAGAAGCATCCGCAGAACACCGAGCAGGACACCACAAACAGGAAGTTCAGCCCGGGGAATGCCATGAAATTCTCTGCCCGCTCCAGCTTGCGCCGCCGGTACAGCAGCAGCGACAGCCCCAGCAGCGCCGCTGCAGCCAGCGCAAACAGTGCAAGGTGCTTGGTATAGCCGCCGTAGCTGCCCAGCAGCTCCACCTTGGAGATGGACATGGATGCAGGGGGGCAGAAGCGCATAAAGCTGTCCCAATTCAGCTCCACCCCCGGCATCAGCGGAAGATACAGGGTGGTGGCGGCATAGAATGCAAAGGTGGATCCGAAGTTCAGCAGGATGTACATGGCCGCAGCCGCCATCCGCCGCCCGGTGAGCATCACGCAGAAGATGCCAATGGCGAAGAAGAACAGGTACTGCATCAGGCTGAATCCCAGCAAAGGCAGCACGCTGGTTTGGCACAGGGGGCTGACCCCGGCGAAAAACACGGCGGTGGGGATCAGCTGCATGGCAAATCCGCAGACCAGATGCACGGCGAACAGATGCTCCCGGCGCAGGGGCAGACCGTGGACCATGACGCATTCCTTCGGCTCAAAGAGGTAGCCGAACAAGGTGGTGGCCACAGCGATGCCGTAGAACAGGTTGATGACCACGAAGGTCTGGATGGTGGCATCGGCACTGGCGGTCAGATCATGCTGGGTCAGATAGACCAGATACCCATAGATCAGCAGCGATGCGCAGTAGGTCAGCCACAGGGGGGAAAACCGGGTCAGATCCTTGCGTAACAGGGTCAGATTAGAGGATAATGTCTTGGATTGCATGATCCGCACCTCCCAATTCGTAGATAAAGATCTCTTCCAGCGACAGGGGAAGAATGTCATAATAGGTGGGGTTCAGCCGCTCCACCGCCGCCTGCGCCTGCTCCATGGTGGCACGGACGATCAGGGTGGACATCCGCCCGGAGTCGGTGCGGTGAAGGATGGGCAATTCGTCGGGGATATCCCCCACCACCTGGATCTTCACGGTGCTGCCCTGCATATCCGCAAGGCTGCGCTGCAGCAGCATCTTGCCGTGATCCATGATGCCCACATGGTCGCAGATGTCCTCCAATTCCCGCAGGTTGTGGCTGGACACCAAAATGGTGGTGCCCTGCTGGGCAACATCCGACAGGATCAGACTCCAAACCTGACGGCGCATCACCGGATCCAGCCCGTCCACCGGCTCATCCAGCACCATCAGTTCCGGGCGGCAGGCAATGGTCAGCCAGAAGGCGGCCTGCTTCTGCATACCCTTGGAGAACCGGCGCACCGGAGTTTTGGCGGGCAGGTCGAAGGCCTGACCCATCCTGCGGAACAGGGCGTCGTCAAAGGCGGGGTAGATGCCGCAGTAGAATTTGCGCATATCCTCCACGGTGGCGCCGCTGAAGAAGAACAGGTCGTCGGTGACGGAAGCGATGCGGCTTTTCACGGCGGCATTCTCAAAAATAGGCGATCCGCCCAAGGTGACGCTGCCGGATTCCGGGGGATAGACCCCGGTGACATGGCGGATGGCGGTGGATTTTCCGGCGCCGTTGGGGCCCACCAGACCGTACACCGCCCCTTGGGGCACGGTCATATTCAGCCCATCCAGCGCTTTGAAAGACCCGAAGGACTTGGTCAGTTCTTTGATCTCAAGCATGGTGATTACCTCCTAATTGTGTCAGTCGGGAGACCAGCTCCATGGGGGATACCCCCATTTGGATCAGTTCTTTGGCGACATGCTCAAATTCCAGCAGAAGCTGCCCCTGCCGGGGGTCTGCCTGCTGGTCATGGCAGACGAAGCTGCCCTTGCCGGGGACGGAAACGATCCATCCGCCCTGCTCCAGCAGACGGTACGCCCGCTGGATGGTGTTGGGGTTGATGCTCATGGAAGCGGCGGTCTCCCGGACGCTGGGGAGCTGATCCCCTTCCCGCAGGATGCCGCCGGTGATCTGGCGGCGGAGCTGATCGGCGATCTGCTCGTACAGGGGGCGGGAGTCCCGATAATCCAGAGTGTTCATTGGGAATGCTCCTTTCTGTACTAACTGTACTAGTACAGTTAGTATACACTTCATACAGCTGTTTGTCAAGTCCCCTGTTTTCCCGGGAAAAAAGGCTTCCCCCAGGGGGGAAGCCTTTGGAGGAATATGCAGGTGCCGGGGGAAAATCTCGTGTTAGGCAAGCTGAGCGGCTTGACGCTCCCGCTTGCGCAGGATATAGCCCAGCATGGGCAGCTGCACCAGAAAGGTCAGCGTCCACGATACCAGATAGGATAGATACAGGCAGTCCGGGGTGTGGTACTGGGGGATCTGGAACACGGTGTACACCCACAGGATCCGCAGGACGCATACGCCCAGCACCGTCACCACCATGGGGACGAAGGAACTGCCCAGCCCCCGCAGCGCGCCGGTGGTCACATCCATCAGACCGCAGAGGCAATAGAACAGGCAGATGTAGCTCATCCGGGTGATGCCCCATGCGATGGCTTCTGCCGAATCGGTGATGTAAAACGACAGCAGGGACGGCCCGGCCAAGAAGGTCAGCGGCCCCAAGGTCAGCCCGGTGATGCCCACGCACACCAGACACGCCCGGCAGATCTTGCGGATGCGTTGATACTGCATGGCGCCGGCGTTCTGCCCCACATAGTTCACGGCGGTCTGGCTGAACGCGTTCAGCGCCGTGTAGACGAAGCCCTCGATGTTGGTGGCGGCGCCGTTGCCTGCCACCAGCGCGGCGCTGTCAAAGGAGTTGATGGAGGACTGGATGATCACATTGGAGATGGAAAACAGCGAGCCCTGCACCCCGGCGGGCAGACCGATGCGCACCATCTTCACAAGCTGCTCTTTGTGGATCTTCAGCCGGTTCAGCTGAAGATGGCAGTCATCCTGCCGCCGCATCAGCGCCCGGATCACCAGACCGGCGCTGACCCCTTGGGAGATGATGGTGGCCAGCGCCACACCTGCCACATTCATGTGAAACACCGTGACGAACACCAGATTCAGCGCCACATTCAGCACCCCGGCGATGGTCAGATACAGCAGGGGGCTCTTGGTGTCCCCCGCCGCCCGGAGGATGGAGGACGCAAAGTTGTATAGAACGGTAAAGGTGATGCCGGAAAAATAGATCCGCATATACATCACCGACAGCGGCAGCACATCCTGGGGGGTGTCCATCATTTCCAGCAGGGGCTTGGCAAGAGGCACGCCGATGGCGGTGAGCAGTACGCCGCTGGCCAGCGCCACGGGGATGGCGGTGTGGATGGTGCGGTGCACCTGCTGGCTGCTGCGGCTGCCCAGACCGTGGGCGACACATACGCCTGCGCCCACGGAAAGTCCTACGAACAGATTCACGATCAGATTGGTGATGGAGCCGGTGGCGCTGACTGCGCCCACGCTGACGCTGCCGCAGAACTGACCGACCACCACCAGATCCGCCGCATTGAACAGAAGCTGCAGCACGCTGGACAGGATGATGGGTATGGTATAACCGATGATGCCGCGGTACAGCGGTCCTTGCAGCATATTGGTGGATTTTTTCATTTCATTACCTCCTGAAACTCTCTTTTCTTTCGACGACTTATTATACCTCTTTTCTCGGAAAACGCAAGAGTACCCCGGCGCCGAGCCGGGGATTTCTTATAAAAACCGGAAAACCCGGCGCACAAAGGCTGTGCGCCGGGTTGGCAAGCAAATTCGATTACAGGGGGGACTGCTTGATCTTGGCATACCGCCGGGGGAACCGGGCGGGGGTGGGTGCCACCTTTCGCAGGACGATGACCATGTGCTCCGTGCCGTCCATGGGGAACACCTGAGTCTTTTCCAGCTTCAGTCCCAGCTGGCGGATGGCGTTGGATGCCTCTGCCAGTTCCTCTTTTCCGGCTGCGCCCTTCATGGCGAGGACTGCGCCGCCCACCTTCACATAGGGGGCAGTCAGTTCCAGCAGGATGTTCAGCCGGGCCACGGCACGGCTGGTGGCGAAGTCGTACTGCTCCCGCCGGGTCTGCACCGCTTCCTCTGCCCGGGCGGTGACGCATTGGGCGTCCACCCCAAGCTGGGGCAGGATGGTCTCCAGCCAGTTCATCCGCTTGCCCAGAGAGTCCAGCAGCGTCAGATCCAGTTCCGGACAGGCGATCTTTAGCGGCACACCGGGGAATCCGGCGCCGCAGCCCACATCGATGAGCCGCTTGCCCGTTAGGTCTGCCATGGTCAGCACCGTCAGGCTGTCCAGCAGGTGCAGCCGAGCCACTTGATCCGGCTGGGTGATGGCGGTGAGGTTCATCACCTTGTTCTGCTCCACCACAGCGCAGCCGAAGTCACACAGCTTCTCTGCGGCGCCTTCCGGCAGGGTAAGCCCCAGTTCCGGCAGCCCGGTGGTCAAGGTATCCAGCATGGTGTTTCTCATGCGGCGCCCTCCGTAGCTTCGGGCTGGGGGCGGGGCTTGGCATTGACGATGCCGGAAAGATCCACTTGATTTTCGTCAAAGGGATCGAACTTGGGCACTTCCGGCTCGTCCAGAAGGTCGGTATGGTTCTCCAGATACCATGCCGTCAGCATGTCGCAGATGGTGCCGGAATCGGCCTGCTCCGTGCCGCTCACCGTGCGGTAGGCGGTGTTGGCCTGATCGGCAAGGTAGGTCGCCGTGGGATCGGCGGCAGATTTGAAGTGCTGATCGAATTCATTGAGATCCCAAGTCAGTTCCTTGACGCAGCCCTTGGAAAGCTCCTGAGCGGCAGCAGGGTCGATCTGGGACAGCACCATGTGGCAGTAGCGGTATGCCATGAAGTAGGCGGAATACCGGTACTCCGGGCTTTCGTTGGCTTCGCAGGCGAGAAATGCGGAGAATTCCGCCTCGCTCTCCCTGCTGATGCACATTCTGCGGGCAGTCTCCCGCGCCATGGTGAAGGGCAGTGCCACCCCGGGAATGTCCGGATTCACCGCAGATTCGCCGGTGAGGGGCACGGTGATGCCGGTGATGCCCATGGAGGAGAACAGACCGCTCCAAGTCAGCTTCTTCACCGGGGGATAAGTGCCGCCGTAGACGGAGAAGGAATGATTCAGCGTCAGATTGCGGAAGCCGCCGGCGGTCAGCTCCGCCAGCGTATCAAAGTCGGAGAATTTGGCAGCGCCCTTCTCGTCCCGGGGAAGCTGGACCGCCAGCTCGTTGGCCTTGTCCCGGTAAAACGCTGCCGCCTTGGTCAGCTCCTCGGTGGAGTAGTCCCGCTGTTCTAGGCGCAGATCCTCGGTCAGAGGGCCTGCATACTCGTTCAGACCGTACACGGCGGTGTTCAGGAAGAACACCACGCTCACGCCCGCCAGAACCCAGCCCAGCCATTGGATCAGGTTGCCCTTGCACACCAGATACACCACCAGCGAGCCGATCACCAGCACCGCCAGCAGCACCAAGATGGTCTGCCATACCAGAAAATCCACGCCGGATGTCCACTGGGACAGCACGCTCTGGACGGTTTTGGTCACATAGGGATAGACCATGTCCACCAACATCTGATATTTCTCGCCAAATTGCATCAGCACCCAGGAGAACGCCGCAAAGATGGCGGCGGTCAGGTAGCCACACCAATATTTCAAAGAAAAGATCCCCCTTTCGGATGGTACGCCAAAGCCGGCAGGAACCGGCTTTGAAAAATTTGCATAGTATTACACTTTTATAGTATAGCACAAAATCCCCGGGTTGTCTTTATAAATTTTCTTTAATTCTGAGGTTCTGATCCTCCTCCTGCATTTTGAGACGGAACTTGGAATATTTGCAAATTTTTATGCAGATTACACGAAAACAATCGATATTTTTCTACCTGTACTGAACGAAATGTAGTGGACTTTTCTTCCAATATATGGTAACATTCTAATTGGTGGAGGTTGGACAGCCAGAACCTCTTCTCCGCCGCACATGAAAAATCAGCGATTTTTCGCTCATTTCTTTAGGAGGCATCACTATGGAAACCTATGGCATCGAAAAATTTGGTATTCTGAACCCCAGTGCTGTGTATCGGAACTTGGGCGTTGCCCAGTTGACCGAAGCTGCGCTTCGCCGGGGTGAGGGCAAACTGTCCAACACCGGCGCGCTTGTGGTTACCACTGGTAAGTACACCGGCCGTTCTCCTGACGACAAATTCATTGTGGACACTCCTGCGATCCATGACGACATTGCTTGGGGCAAGGTCAACAGACCCATCTCCAAGGAGAAGTACGAGGCCATCAAGGCCAAGGCTTGCGCCTATCTCCAGGGTCGTGAGATCTTCATTTTCGACGGATTCGCTGGCGCAGATAAGAAATACACCCAGAAGTTCCGCATCATCAATGAGCTGGCTTCTCAGAACCTGTTCATCCATCAGCTGCTGATCCGTCCCACTCAGGAGGAGCTGGCAGCTTACGGTGAGCCTGACTATACCATCATCGCTGCCCCCGGCTTCAAGTGCGACCCTGTGGCCGACGGCGTCCATTCCGAGGCGGCCATCATCATCGACTACGAAGCACACGAGATCCTGATCGTCGGCTCTCAGTACGCCGGTGAGATCAAGAAGTCCGTGTTCTCCACCATGAACTATGTGCTGACCAAGATGAATGTGCTGCCCATGCACTGCTCTGCCAACATGGACCCCGTGACCCACGAGACTGCCGTGTTCTTCGGTCTGTCCGGCACCGGCAAGACCACCTTGTCTGCCGACGCTTCCCGTAAGCTCATCGGTGACGACGAGCATGGCTGGTCCCCCGACGGTGTGTTCAACATCGAGGGCGGCTGCTATGCCAAGTGCATCGGTCTGAAGGAAGAGAACGAGCCCGAGATCTACAACGCCATCCGCTTCGGCTCTCTGGTGGAGAATGTCATCATGGACGACCAGACCCGTGAGTTCGACTTCGACTCCGCCGAGCTGACCGAGAATACCCGTGTGGGCTACCCCGTGGAGTACATCTCCAACTCCGCCATCCCCGGTCAGGGCGGCATCCCCAAGGTGGTCATCTTCCTGACTGCCGATGCCTTCGGCGTTCTGCCTCCCATCAGCCGCCTGAGCCGTGACGCCGCCATGTACCACTTCGTCACCGGCTTCACCTCCAAGCTGGCAGGCACCGAGCGCGGTGTCACCGAGCCTACCCCCACCTTCTCCACCCTGTTCGGCGAGCCCTTCATGCCCATGGATCCCTCGGTGTACGCTGAGATGCTGGGTCAGAAGCTGGACGAGTACGGCACCAAGGTCTATCTGGTCAACACCGGCTGGGCTGGCGGCTCCGCTTCCATGGGCGCCAAGCGCATGAAGCTGTCCTACACCCGTGCCATGGTCACCGCTGCCCTCAACGGCTCTTTCGACCATGTGGAGTTCAAGCACCACGATGTGTTCAATGTGGACTACCCCACTTCCTGCCCCAATGTGCCCGACGAGATGCTGGACGCCCGTGGCCTGTGGCAGGACAAGGCCGCCTACGACGAGATGGCCAACAAGCTGGCAGGCATGTTTGAGGCAAACTTCACCAAGAAGTACCCCCATATGCCGGAGAACATCGTCAACGCAGGCCCCAAGGCAAAATAATGCAACGGATTCGCCGGGGGCAGTCTGCCCCCGGCAATGATACCATTTTCCGGCGGAGGAGCGCCTTTGCGTTCCGGATCCGCCGGTGGGGAACCCTCCGCCGTCTATGGGCAGGGAGTTCCACGCCGGTGAACCGACCCACGCTGGAAATGGCTTCGTGATTCATTTTTGGAGGTTGAAAGAACAATGGCAAGAAAAGTTCAGTTCGTGGAGACGGTTCTGCGTGATGCGAACCAGTCCCTCATCGCCACCCGCCTGCCCTATGATAAGTTCGAGCCCATGCTGACCACCATCGACAAGGCGGGCTACTATGCGGCTGAGTGCTGGGGCGGTGCGACTTTTGATGTATGTCTGCGCTACCTGCACGAAGATCCCTGGGAGCGGCTGCGCAAGATCCGGGAGAAGATGCCCAATACCAAGCTGCAAATGCTGCTGCGTGGTCAGAATGTGCTGGGCTACTCCCACTACCCCGATGATTTCGTCAAACTGTTCGTCTCCAAGGCGGTGGAAAACGGCATCGATGTGATCCGTGTGTTCGACGCTTTGAACGATGTGAATAATCTGAAGGTGGCAATGGAAGCCACCACCAAGGCAGGCGCCATCGCCTCCGGCACCATTTCCTATACCACCTCCCCCGTCCACACCCAGAAAAAGTATGTGGAGATGGTGAAGGAACTGAAGGAAATGGGCGCTTCTACCATCTGCATCAAGGATATGGCGGGCATCATGGGCCCCAAGGAAGCCTATGATCTGGTCTCCGCCATTAAGGACGCCGTGGATCTGCCCATCGACCTGCACACCCACTGCACCACCGGTCTTGCCTTCATGACCTACCTCAAGGCGGTGGAAGCCGGTGTGGATATCATCGATACTGCCATCTCCCCCTTCTCCGGCGGCACTTCCCAGCCCGCCACCGAGACCATGGCATATGCCCTGCGCCAGCTGGGCTACGAGGTGGATCTGGACGACAAGTGCACCAAGAAGATGGCAGATTACTTCAAGGGCGTCCGGGACGAGTTCATTGCCGACGGTACCATGATGCCCAAATCCATGGCCACCGATACCCAGTGCCTGACCTATCAGGTGCCCGGCGGTATGCTCAGCAACCTGCTCAGCCAGCTCAAGCAGATGAATGCGCTGGATCGGTTTGACGAGGCGCTGCTGGAGACCCCCAAGGTCCGCAAGGACATGGGCTATCCCCCGCTGGTCACCCCCACCTCTCAGATGGTTGGCGTGCAGGCAGTGCGTAATGTGCTGGACGGTCAGCGGTACAAGACCGTCTCCAAGGAGATCAAGGCATACTGCCGCGGTGAGTACGGCCGTACCCCCGCCCCCATCGATCCGGAGATCCAGAAGCACATTCTGGGAGACGAGAAGCCGCTGGAAGGCCGCTACGCCGATACCCTTGCCCCCATTGTAGATGACACCCGCAAGAAGCTGGAGGGCATCGCCCGCAGCGACGAGGATGTGCTCAGCTATATCGCCTTCCCCAACCTTGCCGAGAAATTCTTTGACGAGCGCCGGGAGAAGGAAGAGAATGTGGCGACTTACACCATTACCGAGGCGTAAGGAGGCGTGACCATGTTTTATGCCAGTACCCTGCCCGAACATCTGGGCTTTTTGGATGCATCCGTCATCGCCTTGCTGGGTTATGTCGTGGTGTTCTTCGGTCTGATCCTGCTGATGGCGGTGGTCATCCTGCTGGGCAAGTTCTTCGCCCGCAAGAGCGCCGCTGCTGCGCCTGCACCTGCTGCCGCCCCGGCTGCTGCCGAAGCGCCCAAGCCCACCGCTCCCGGCTCTGCCGGTGAGCTGAAGCTCCACGATGTGGAGCCCAAGACCGCAGCTATGCTGATGGCCATCGTTGCCGACAAGATGGGCAAGCCCCTGAATGAGCTGCGCTTCATTTCCATCAAGGAGGTCAAGTAATCATGGTATATAAAGTCACATTGAAGGGTCGCACCTACGAGGTGGAGGTAGAAGCCGGCAAGGCCATGCTTCTGGATGAGTACGAGGCCATCGCTCCTTCCGCCCCCGCACCTGCAGCCGCTGCTCCCGTAGCTGCTGCCCCTGCCGCCGCCGCACCTGCCGCCGCTCCCGCCATCACCGGCGCCGGTGAGCCGGTCAAGGCGCCCATGCCCGGCAACATCCTGAAGGTCAATGTCACCGCCGGTCAGCAGGTCACCGAGGGTCAGGTGCTTGTGGTCCTGGAAGCGATGAAGATGGAAAATGAGATCATGGCGCCCAAGGCCGGTACCGTCACCCAAGTGCTGGTGTCCAAGGGCTCTACCGTTGACACCGACGCTCCGCTGGTCGTCCTCGCATAAGGAGGGCTTCCGATGAGTGTAAATATTGGTGATATCCTGCTGAATCTGTGGGATCAATCGGGTTTTGCCGCCCTGTTTGCCGGATTTTCCACCGGCGGATGGCAGAATCTGGTGATGATCGTCATTGCCTGCGTACTGCTGTATCTGGGCATCGTCAAGCAGTTTGAGCCGCTGCTGCTGGTGGGCATCGCCTTCGGCTGTCTGCTGACCAACCTGCCCCAGGCAGGGCTGTACCATCAGGAGCTTTGGGATGCCTTTATGGATCCCAACAGCCCCGTGTACCACAGCTTCGGTGAAATTCTGAAAAACGGCGGTCTTTTGGATATTTTCTATATCGGCGTCAAGACCAGCCTTTACCCCTGTCTGATCTTCATGGGCGTGGGCGCAATGACCGACTTCGGTCCCCTGCTGTCCAACCCCAAGAGCCTGCTGCTGGGTGCGGCGGCTCAGCTGGGCGTGTTCGTTGCCTTCTTGGGCGCGACGCTGCTGGGCTTCACCGGTGCTGAGGCTGCCTCCATCGGCATCATCGGCGGCGCCGACGGCCCCACCGCCATCTACCTGACCACCCAGCTTGCCCCCCATCTGCTGGGCGCCATCGCCGTGGCGGCTTACTCCTACATGGCGCTGATCCCCATGATCCAGCCCCCCATCATGCGGGCGCTGACCCGTGCCGAGGATCGCAAGATCAAGATGGTGCAGACCCGTACCGTGTCCAAGGCGGAGAAGATCATCTTCCCCATTCTGGTCACCGCTTTCGTGGCGCTGCTGCTGCCGGATACCGCTCCGCTGATCGGCTGTCTGATGCTGGGCAACCTGTTTAAGGAGACCGGATGCACCGACCGTCTCAGCGACACCGTGCAGAACGCCTTGATGAACATCGTCACCATCCTGCTGTCCACCGCTGTGGGTGCCACCATGGTGGGGTCCACCTTCCTGACCGCATCCACTCTGAAGATCGTTGCGCTGGGCGTGGTTGCCTTCGGCATCTCCACCGCAGGCGGTCTTATCGGCGGCAACATCATGTGCAGAGTCACCCACGGCAAGGTCAATCCTCTGATCGGCTCCGCCGGTGTCTCCGCGGTTCCCATGGCCGCCCGTGTTTCCAATGTGGAAGGTCAGAAGAACAATCCCTCCAACTTCCTGCTGATGCATGCTATGGGTCCCAATGTGGCCGGCGTCATCGGTTCCGCCATCGCCGCAGGCTTCCTGCTGAGCGTATTTGGTTAAGAAAGCCGATCCCCTCGCCGCAAGGCGAGGGGATCATGCATTTTTAATCTCAATGTGGACGGGAACTCCCGGTTTGGCAAGCCGATCCCCCCGCCGCAGGCTTCCTGCTGAGCGTGTTTGGTTAAAGAAAGCCGATCCTCCCGCCGCAGGCGGGGGGATCATGCATTTTTAGCGCAATCAAAATCTGGATTTGTGAGGTGTATTTATGATAAAGATTTGCAATTATTTGGAGATACCAAATGAACAGAAAGATGCGGTTTTGGGACAGCTGCTTCTGATCGGTTTTTCGCCTGCTTATGGAGGACGAAAGACAATGAAAAAAGAAATGGATCGATCTCGAGCAGGTTCGCTTCCCCAATATCTTTTCGTATTTCGAGATGACAGATTGATCGGTTATATGTTCTTAATAGCGGAAAGAGAGAATTACAGCAAAGCATTTCCGTGGTGGGCGGTTGACAATTCCGATGAATTGCCGTTGGATATCGCCGTTCAGCTGCTGGAGATGGGGATAGCATTGTCAGAAAAGTGCAACTGTAACATCTTATCAAACAGGCTCAAGATCCAACTGGAAAGTCAAAAGAAAGGGATCGGGAGGAGACCGGAAGCATCTTGCCGCTAGATCCCGGATTTATTGTGTCATTGCGGGGCAGGAAAGCCGTACCCGCAACTTTGGCTCTGCGGATGTTTCCCACCGGGGAAGTCGTTCTGGTTATGAAAAAAGCCCGCCATCCGGCGGGCTTTTTTGAGTCATTTGGGGATCAGCAGTAGAAGTCCTTGATCTTCTTGGCACGGCTGGGGTGGCGCAGCTTGCGGATGGCCTTGTTCTCGATCTGGCGGATCCGCTCTCTGGTGACGCCGAAGATCTGACCCACCTCTTCCAAGGTGTGGGTCCTGCCGTCGTACATGCCGAAGCGCATCTTCAGCACATCGGCTTCCCGCTCGGTGAGGGTGTCCAGGATCTCCTTCAGGGCTTCTGCCAGCAGGGCGTTGGAGGTGGCGTCGGCGGGACCGGGGGTGTGATCGTCCTCCACGAAGGAGCCGATGGAGGTATCCTCTTCGTCGCCCACAGGGGTATCCAGACTCAGCGTGTCGGCGGCGGTGCGGTTTGCCTCCAAGATCTTCTCCACGGGCAGGTTCAGCTCCTTGGCGATCTCCTCTACTGTCGGCTCACGACCCAGTTCCTGCACCAGCTTGCGGTTGCAGCGGGTGGCCTTGTTGATGACCTCCACCATATGCACCGGCACCCGGATGGTCCGGGCTTGATCGGCAATGGCACGGGTGATGGCCTGCCGGATCCACCAAGTGGCATATGTAGAGAATTTGTTTCCCTTTGTCCAGTCGAACTTGTCCACGGCACGGATCAGACCGGTGTTGCCCTCTTGGATCAGATCCAGAATGTGCAGACCTCTGCCGGAGTATTTCTTGGCGATGGAGACCACCAGACGCAGGTTGGCCTCGGTGAGTTTGTTCTTGGCGTACTGGTCGCCCTCGGAGACCCGCTTGGCCAGCTCCACCTCTTCCTCGGGAGAGAGCAGCTTCACCTGACCGATCTCCTTCAGGTACATCCGCACCGGGTCGTCCAGATTGTATTCCGCGGCCAGATCCACCGGGTCGATGAGATCTTCCTCATCCAGACCGGCAAGGTCCAGATCTGCGCCGCCCACACCGTCCAGATCCAGACCGTCGTCCATGTCCAGTTCCAGTTCGGCGGTGACGATCTGGATGTTCATGGCTTCAAACTTGTCATAGATATCTTCAATGCGCTCCGGGCTGAGATCCATCTTCTCCAGATGGGCGTTGAGGTCGGCGGCACGGATCATGCCCTCCTTCTTGCCCTTGGCGATGAGGCTCTGCAGCGCGGCATACAGCTCCTCATTGGATTTGTTGGTCTTTTTCTCGTTAGCCATAGCTCTCTCCTTATTTTTCCTTGAAATCGCTTATTTCCGGGTAGACTATAACCCTTTTTTGGGATTTCGGCAAGGGTTTTTCGGAAAATTTTTTCTGCCGGTCAGATTTCGACGGGTTTTCCCAAATCCAGTATCCCCCGAACTTTGCAAAACATACGGTTTACATTTGGGGAAAAGTTCGATATACTATATAAAATGAAGAAACTGTACCCCGAGCTTCGGCGGGCAGGAAAACACAGGACGCACGAGGTGTACCATGACAGAACTGTCTAAAATTCGCAATTTTTCCATCATTGCCCACATCGACCATGGCAAATCCACTCTGGCAGACCGTCTGCTGGAGGAGTGCAACGCCGTGACCCAGCGCCAGATGGAGTCCCAGATCCTGGACTCCATGGAACTGGAGCGGGAGCGGGGCATCACCATCAAGGCTACGGCGGTGCAGCTGGACTATACTGCCGACGATGGGCAGCACTATGCCCTGAACCTGATCGATACCCCGGGTCATGTGGACTTTAACTACGAAGTCTCCCGCTCCCTTGCCGCCTGCGAGGGTGCGGTGCTGGTGGTGGACGCCAGCCAGGGCGTGGAAGCCCAGACCCTTGCCAACACCTACCTTGCCATCGACGCCGGGCTGGAGGTGCTGCCGGTCATCAACAAGATCGACCTGCCCTCTGCCCGTCCTGCCGAGGTGAAGGCGGAGGTGGAGGACATCATCGGCATCCCCGCCGAGGATTCCCCGGAGATCTCCGCCAAAAACGGCATCAACATCCACTCCGTGCTGGAGATGATCGTCCGGGATGTGCCTGCCCCTTCCGGGGATCGGAATGCCCCGGTGCAGGCGCTGATCTTCGACAGCCAGTACGACTCCTACCGGGGTGTCATCGTGTACATCCGGGTGAAAGAGGGCACGCTGAAGCCGGGGATGGACATCCGCATGATGGCCACCGGCGCAGAATATAAGATCGTGGAAGTGGGAGTGATGAACCCGCTGGGTCTGACCCCCCGGGACAGCTTGGGCGCCGGCGAGGTGGGCTATGTCACCGCTTCCATCAAGAATGTCTCCGACACCCGGGTGGGCGATACCATCACCGGGGCGGAAAATCCTGCCAAGGAGGCGCTGCCCGGCTACCGCAGTGTCCAGCCCATGGTCTATTCCGGCGTGTACCCCGCCGACGGTGCCAAATACCAAGACCTGCGGGATGCGCTGGAAAAACTGAAGCTCAACGACGCTTCCATGACCTACGAGCCGGAAAGCTCCATTGCGCTGGGCTTCGGCTTCCGCTGCGGATTCTTGGGTCTATTGCACATGGAGATCATTCAGGAGCGTCTGGAGCGGGAGTACAATCTGGATCTCATCACCACCGCACCCAATGTCGTATACCGGATCACCAAGACCGACGGCACGGTGCTGATGGTGGACAACCCGCTGGACTACCCCGACCCCATGGAGATCGCCCGGGCGGAGGAGCCTTTCGTGAAGATCAGCCTCATCGGCCCTCAGGAGTATGTGGGCAACATGATGGATCTGGCGACTTCCCGCCGGGGTGAGTTCAAGGATATGGTCTATCTGGATGCCAACCGGGTGGAACTGCACTACCAGATGCCCCTGAACGAGATCATCTACGACTTTTTCGATGCCCTCAAGTCCCGCACCCGGGGCTACGGCTCGCTGGACTACGAGCTCATCGGCTACCGGGATTCCAAGCTGGTGAAGCTGGACATCCTGCTCAACGGGGACATTGTGGACGCATTGAGCTTCATCCTCTTTGCGGACAATGCCTACGCCCGTGCCCGGAAGATCTGCGAGAAGCTGAAGGCGAATATCCCCCGTGCCCAGTTCGAGATCCCCATTCAGGCCGCCATCGGCGGCAAGATCATCGCCCGGGAGACCATCAAGGCGGTACGCAAGGATGTGCTGGCCAAGTGCTACGGTGGCGACATTACCCGGAAGAAGAAGCTGCTGGAAAAGCAGAAGGAAGGCAAGAAGCGGATGCGTACCTTCGGTACGGTGTCCGTCCCCTCCGAGGCTTTTATGGCGGTGCTGAAGCTGGACGAGGATTGATCCGATATACCGCCGCCCCGGCGCCGCCGGGGCGGTATCACCCTGACGAGATAGGAGCGCCATCATGGCTTTTTTCAACAGCAAGAAGAACAAGACCCCTCTGGGGATCTATGTGCATATCCCCTTTTGCGCCAGCAAGTGCGAATACTGCGACTTTTATTCCCTGCGGGATCAGCCGGAATCGGTGATGGATTCCTACTTGGATGTAGTCTGCCGCCACATTCAGGAGACCGGGGCGCTGGCACCGGAGTATGTGGTGGACACGGTGTACTTCGGCGGCGGCACTCCCACCCATTTCGGCGCCGAGGGTCTGGCGGAGATCCTGACCCAGATCCGCAGGAGTTTCGATGTGTCCGACAGCGCCGAGATCACCTTTGAAGCCAACCCCGAGTCCGTCACGGATGCGCTGCTCAAGCGGCTGCGGGCGGAGGGCTTCAACCGGGTCAGTCTGGGGATCCAATGCGACGATGACGAGATCCTCGCCAAGATCGGCAGACCCCACACTTATGAGCAGGCGGTGAATGCCTATGACCGGATCCGGCATTTCGGGTTCCAGAATGTGTCGGTGGATCTGATATACGGTCTGCCGGGGCAGAGTTTGGGGGCATGGCAGCAGACGCTGGAAAATGTGCTGACGCTTCACCCGGAGCACATCAGCTGCTACGGGCTGAAGGTGGAGGAGGGCACGCCCCTATATGGATATCAGGCGTATGCGGATCTTGCCGACGACGATACCCAGGCGGATATGTACCTTTCTGCGGTGGAGATCCTGAAGGAGCATGGCTACCGCCAGTACGAGATCTCCAACTTTGCCCGGCGGGGCAAAGTCTCCCGCCACAATCTGAAATACTGGATGGGCATGGAGTACATCGGCTTCGGTCCGGATGCCAGCTCGGACTTTGCGGGCAAGCGGTACAGCTATGTCCGCAGCCTGCCGGAGTACATCGCCGGGATCCGAAACGGCGGTCAGATCATCCGGGAGCTGAACCAGATCCCCACCCGGGAGCGGGCGGGAGAATATGTGATGATGCGCCTGCGCACCATCGGGGGCATCAACCGGCAGGAGTACGAATCGGCGTTCCTGCTGCCCTTTGACCCGCTGGAGAAGCTGCTGCAAATGAACGAGCAGCACGGGCTTGCCCGGTTCGAGAACGGGCGCTGGCACCTGACCCCCCGGGGATTTCTGGTGTCCAACAGCATCATCTCCGATCTGCTCATCGCACAAGAGGAGTCGAAACCTCTGGACAAGCGGAAGAAATAAGAAAGCGGCCCACGGAGATCCTCCGTGGGCTTCTGCATTGGTCAATGTGTATAAAATCCTTTCGCCATGACCAGAATCGCCTTATGGAGTGTTCCCTTTTTCTGCCAATCGTGTTATAGTGGAGTCACCGGCCTGTGCCGGATCATATTTCTTTGGATTCATGAAAGGATGCGTAAGATGAAAAAATATATCATTATGCTGCTGGCGCTGTGCTTGGTGCTGTCCGGCTGCGGCAAGGAAGCGGAGGAAACCACCGTGCCGTCTACCCAGCCTGCCACCGAGCCTGTTGTCGAGACGATCAAGGAGACGCTGCCCCCTCCCACCGAGACGGTGGCGGTTCAGGGACCTACCGATCCCCTCACCGGTGAAGCGGTGGCGCAGGAGATCACCAGCCGCCCCTATGCCATCATGCTCAACAACCACGAGGAGGCCCTGCCCCATTGCGGCGTCAGCGCCGCCGGGGTGATCTATGAGACTTGCGTGGAAGGCGGCATGACCCGCTACATGGCGCTGTTTTCTGACCCTGCTGCGGCAGGCCCCATCGGCTCCGTCCGCAGTGCCAGACCCCCATTCGTGGACATTGTCCATGGCTACGACGCCATCTATTCCAGCGCCAGCGCCGCCCAGAATGTGCTGGACATGATCTCGGAGCAGGATCTGGACTACATCAACGCTCTGTCCTCCGGGTATTTCTACCGGGATGAGGAGCGGCTGGAATACATGGCCTATGAGCACACCTTGTTCATCGAGGGTGCGGATCTGGTAAAGCTGGCTCAGGAAAATGAGATGCGGCTGAACCACAAGAGCGATGCGTCCTATGGGCTGACCTTTGATGACGATGCAGCCTTCGGCGGCGCTCCCGCAGAGCGGATCGATGTCTCCTTCCAAGAGGGCGGCAAGCAGACCCATCTGACCTTCGACCCGGAGAAGGGCGCCTACCGCCTTGCCCAGTATGGGCTTGAGTATGTGGACGGCAACACCGACGAGGTGATCCCCTTCCGCAATGTGCTGATCCTGAATGCCAACCGCTGGGTGCTGTCCAACGGCATCCATGTGCAGATGGATACCGTGGGCGAGGGCACGGGCTACTACGCCCGGGACGGCAAGCTGGTGCCCATCAAGTGGTCCCGGTCGGATGTCAGCGAGCCCTTCACCTACACCTATGAAGACGGCAAGCCCCTGACCTTCGGCGTGGGCAAGACCTATGTGGCGGTGATCCAGGACGGATCCCCTGTGGAATATTACTAAGCATGATCTGCCCCCGCAGCCTGCTCAGGCTGCGGGGGCGCTTTGCGGTCTGTGGATAACTGGCGCCGGAGACACCTGCAAACAGGCTTATTCACAGGAAATGCGGGCTGCCTGTGGGAAACTTCCCGGTTTTGCACAGGTGATTTCACAAGTTATCCACATTGTCCACAGAGTTCTCCACAGCGTATCGGTGGAAAACTCATGGAAAACCACGGGTTATGCAAAAATGTCCACAGTTGTTTGAACAACTGTGGACAAAGTTTTACACATACTGGGCCTGAAGTGCGAACACCCGGTGGTGCTTGGCGTGGTTATCCTCGTCGGGGCGGGTGGCTTCTACGGAGAGCTGACCGTCGGGGGTCATCTCGTATTGCAGCCGAAGTTGCTCAGCCTCCCGGGCTTCGCTGGTGTAGTTGATGGTGAAGCTCCGCAGGGGGTGATCCCGGTGGAATGCGCTGGGCAGCAGATCCGCCGCCCAATCCAGATACCGGGTGTTGTTCATGTGGCCGTTCATGTCCAGTTCGGAGAAGGTCACCTGCCGTGATGCAAGACCGGACAGGTTCTTCAGACTCAGGGAGCGGGGCAGCGCCAGTTCGTTTTCCCGGACGCAGCCGGTGACGCAGATGCCGCTGTCTCCCGGCAGGATCATGGCACGGGTGTTCAGATCCATCAGTACCCACAGCCCGATGGAGCGGAACAGCTCGTTGCCTTGGGCGTCATAGGCCACGGCGGAGCGGGGGTATGCCACCCGGCTGGTGGTGCCGGGCCATGTCTCGATGGTGATGGTCTCGCCTTGACCGGGCAGCCGGGTGATGGCCACCCGCTGGCGGATCACCGCCCAGAACAGACCCTTGCCCGCCATTTTGTCCCATCCCAGATCCATTTGCAGGCATTGGCTGTTGCCGCATTGCTGCACCATGGTCACAAGGGCGCTGGGGCGCAGCCTGCCGAAGCAGTCGCAGTCGGTAAAGGATACGGTGTGTTGTTCACGATAGATCAGATCCATGATAAATGCCTTCTTTGCCTAAAAAATATCGGTTAGAAAATGGGGAACGATATCCCCAGATTTCACCTTGTCCCAGCGGAATGTGCCGGCAAGCTCCCGGGCGCTGATGGGGCAAGGGTCGCCGGTGATCCCGGCGGCGCAGGCGAGGATGCCGATGAGCTGCTCCGGGGTCATCCTTGTGCGGATGGCGCCCATGTCCAGATCGCGGTCCCGCTTGCTCAGCCGTCTGCCGTCCGGCGCCATCAGCATGGGGATGTGGGCATACCGGGGAGCGGGGAATCCAAACAATTCCTGCAAATACATCTGCCGGGGAGCGGAGCTGAGCAGATCCATGCCCCGCACCACCTCGGTGACCCCGGCTTCGCCATCGTCCACGGTGACGGCAAGCTGGTACACATACACGCCGTCTGCCCGGCGCACCACGAAATCCCCGCAGTCCGTCAGCAGATTCTCCCGGTATGCCCCCTGCACCAGATCGGTGAAGGAAAATTCCCGGTCCGGCACCCGCACCCGGTAGGCGGGGTCACGGGTCTGGGCGGCACGCTGGGCATCGGTGAGATCCCGGCAGGTGCCGGGGTAGACATAGGTGCCGTCGGACAGGTGGGGGGCATTGACGCTGTGCAGCTGGCTGCGGGTGCAGTAGCAGGGATACACCAGCCCCAATTCCTCCAGACGGCGGAAATATCCCTCGTAGACGGAACTTCGGGCGCTCTGGGGGGGCATTTCCCCGTCCCAGTCCAGCCCCAGCCACCGCAGATCCTCCCGAAGGGTCTGGGCGTATTCCGTTTTGGTGCGCTGGGTGTCCAGATCCTCCATCCGCAGGATCCAGTTTCCCCCTTGGCTTTTGACGCTGAGATAGCTCATCAATGCGGCGAACACATTGCCCAAGTGCATCCTGCCGGAGGGGGTGGGGGCGAAGCGCCCCACGGGTGTTCGGTTGTCAGCCTGCAATGTCCAGATCCTCCGATGTGATCTCCACCTTGTAGGGGTTGTAGGAATCGTTGATGAGCTGTGCCACATCCTCCGGGTACAGGAAGTAGTAGGAGACGCCGTCCATCATATCGGCGTAGCCGGGCAGGGTGTCGGTGGAGAAGCTGCCCATGTTCAGCAGGATGGTCTTTGCCATCCACAGGTAGTTGGGGACGCTGAGGGAGGAGATGGAGTTGTTCTCCACCAGATCCAGAGCGGAGAACGCCTTGCTCAGGTGGCTGGGGGTCAGCCATTGCTCCATGCAGGCCTTGATGACGCTGCGCTGCACCTCGATCCGGGTCAGATCCGCCATGGAATAGCTGCTGCGGTGGCGCAGGAGCATGAGTACCTGCTCGCCGGTGAGGGTCTGCTCCCCGGCGGGGATATAGATCCCCTCTTCGTCGATCTCGTTGGGCACATTCACGGTGACGCCGCCCATCAGATCGGTGATCTGGGGCACAAGGTCGAAGTCCACCAGCATATAGCCGTCGGGGCGGTAGCCGATGAGATTCTCGATGTGGTCAAACAGACCCTCCATGCCCTCGGTTCCGCAGTTGTTCAGACCGTAGATGGCGTTGAGCTTGGAATCGTAGCCGCCGGAGGTCAGCACATAGGTATCCCGGGGGATGCTCAGCAGCCCTACCTTATGCTCCGAGCCGCTCATGTACATCAGCATCATGGTGTCGGTGCGGGTGCCGTCTTTGTCCACGCCGCACAGCAGCACGGCGGCGCTATCCCGCTTGCGGCTGCCGATGGAATCCGGGGATTTGGGAGGGCGGAAGAGAAGCTGGATGGCACCGAAGATCACCACCACCAGCACCAGCAGCGACACCAGCACCGTGGAGCAGCCGCATCCGCAGCCCCGGCGGCGCTGTTTCTTGGGCTTGCCGTAGACCGGAGGGATGGGATCGTCATACACCGGCTGGGGGCGCTGCTTGGCGGCCTTCTGCCCCATGGAGGGGCGGCGGGTCTGGGGGGCAGACTCCCGGGGGGCATTCTTGAAATCGGCGTTGTAGGCGGGGATGGACTGGCGCTCCTGCCGGGGCTGGGACACCTGACGCCCCCCGTAGCCGTTGGCGTAGTTGTTCAGATCGGCGCCATAGTGGTTGGAATAGTTCTGGAACACCATGGTATCGTCGGAACAGCCGTATGCATCGGGGTCATAAGCGCCGTCATAGTCATCGTCGTAATCGTTATCGTAGGATCCGTCGCAGGGTGCGCCGGGCTGCTGAGGCTCCAGCAGATCGTCCACCTGACGCAGCAGGTCGTCCAGATCCGAGCCGTTTTGATTGGGATATGGGTTGGGCATGATACTCACTCCTTTGAATCCTTATTTTATCGTAAAAGGGCGGTGATGTAAAGCGCCGGGGGGATCAATTCATAATTTATTAAGGTTGCAGGGGTGGGAGAAATTGCATTTTTCCCGGGGCTGTGATACAATGACCCTAGATTTATGATGGGCACGGATGCCCTGTCAGCCTTGGAGGGTCGCCCATGAAAACCAGAGAGCTTACCCGCATGGCGCTGCTGTGCGCCATTGCCCTGACCATCTTTATGGTGGAAGCCCAGCTTCCCGCCCTGACCCCCGTGCCGGGGATCAAGCTGGGGCTGAGCAACATCGTCACCGTGTACGCCGTGTTCGTCCTTGGCCCCAAGCAGGCGGCGGCGATCCTTGCCTGCCGGGTGTTCCTTGGGGCGGTGTTCTCCGGGCAGATGAGCACCATCCTCTATTCCGGTGCCGGCGGGGCGCTGGCGCTGGCGGTGACGGTGCTGGTGCGCCGGGTGCTGACGAAAAAGCAGATCTGGATCGCCGGAGTCTTGGGCGCCATCGCCCACAGCGTGGGTCAGATGGTGGTGGCGGTGTGGGTCAGCGGCACGCCGGGGCTTGCCGCCTATCTGCCGGTGATGATCCTTGCGGGGCTGGTCAGCGGCACCTTTACCGGGCTGTGTGCCCAATTCCTTGTGGAAAGGTTGAAACTGTAATGGAAAACTACTTCCAAATGCATATGTCCAAACAGCAGATCGATGCCATCTCCAATCTGGGGCTTGCCCACATTGGGGACGGCGTGTTCGAACTGCTGTGCCGGGCGTGGCTGTGCGGTCACGGCGGTTTGACCGTGGGCAGGCTCCACGCCGACACCATCCGTCTGGTGAAGGCCACGGCGCAGGCAAAATTTGCCGATGCCATGCGCCCTCTGCTTACCGAGGAGGAACTGGCGCTGTACCGCCGGGGCAAGAACAGCCATGTCCATGCCGTGCCCAAGTCCTGCACCCCCGCCGAGTATGCCAAAGCTACCGGGGTGGAAGCTATGTTCGGCGGGCTGTATCTGGCGGGAAAAACGGAGCGGCTCAACCAGATCTTTGTCACGGTAATGGAGGAGATTTATGGCGTTTGATGCATTTTTCCTGTCTGCTGTGGTGGATGAGATCCGCCAGCAGGCCATGGGGGCACGGGTGGAGAAGATCCACCAGCCCAGCCGGGACACGGTGATCTTGCTGCTGCGGTGCGAGGGAGGACGGCAGAAGCTGCTGCTGGCGGCGAACCCCGCTGCTCCCCGGCTGCACCTGACCACCGCCAACCCGGAAAATCCCGACCAGCCCCCCATGTTCTGTATGCTGCTGCGCAAACACCTGTCCGGCGGGCGGCTGTCCGGCATCGAGCAGATCCCCATGGAGCGGTGGGTGTCCTTCGTCTTTGACTGCACCGACGAGATGGGCTACCCGGTGCGCAAGCGTCTGGTGGCGGAACTGATGGGCAGGACCTGCAATATCTACCTGCTGGGCGCTGACGGACGGATCATCGACTGCCTGCGGCGCATCGGGCTGGACGATTCCCAGAAGCGGCAGGCATTGCCGGGGCTTTACTACCAGAAGCCCGAGCCCATCACCAAGAAAAACCCCAAGGAACTGGACGCCCAAGGCTTCCGGGAGATCTTGGAATCCCCCGGCGCAGACCGTCTCAGCGACCGGCTGATGGATGAACTGGGCGGGCTTTCTCCGCTGGTGTGCCGGGAAGCGGCGATCTATGCTGCGGCAGATCCCGACGCCCGGCTGGAGGGTGGGGATACCGGCGCCTTGGCAGAGCGTCTGGCGCTGTTCTTTGCCGAGCATCTGAACCATCCCCGCCCCTACTACTATTCCGCCGCCGACGGCACCCCCAAGCAGTTTGCCTTCTGCCCTATCGTCCAGTACGGCGCCTGCCGGGAGGCCCAGGGCTTCGGGGCGCTGCTGGACGGGTTCTACACCTTGAAGGACCGCCGGGACGCCATGCGCCAGAAGAGCCAGACCGTGCGAAAGACCGTGAACAACCTGTGCCAGCGGCTGCGCCGGAAGATGGCGGTGCAGGAGAAGGAATTGACCGCCACCTATGACCGGGAGCGGCTGCGCCAGCTTGGGGACATCGTCACCGCCAACCTCCACGCCGTCCGCCGGGGGCAGACCGAACTTCAGGCGGAGGATTTCTATGACGAGGAGATGAAGGTGGTCACGATCCCTCTGTCGGCCACCCTGTCCCCCCAGCAGAATGCCGCCAAGTTCTACAAGGACTACACCCGGATGAAAAATGCCGAGCATGAGCTGAAGCACCAGCTGGAGCTGGGGGCATCGGAGCTTGCGTATTTGCAAAGCGTGCTGGAGGAGCTGGATCGAGCCGACACCGAGCAGGAACTGGAGGAGATCCGGCAGGAACTGTCCGACGGGGGCTACCTGCGCCGGGACACGGGGAAGAAGCGGATGAAGCAGAGCAAGCTGCCTCCCCTGCGGTATGAATCCAGCGACGGCATGGGCATCTATGTAGGCCGGAACAACCGCCAGAACGACGAGCTGACCTTTCGTCTGGCGGGGAAAAACGACCTGTGGCTCCACGCCCAGAAGGTGCACGGCAGCCATGTCATCATCGCCGCCAACGGACGGGAAGTCAGCGATGACACCGTGACCCAAGCGGCGCAGCTGGCCGCCTACTACTCCGAAGCCCGGCAGGGGCAGAATGTGCCGGTGGATGTGACGCCGGTGAAGCAGGTGAAGAAACCCGGCGGCGGAAAGCCCGGCATGGTGATCTACCACACCTACCGCACGGTATATGTGGATCCGAAAATCGGTGAAAACCGGGAACAATGAGGAAAAAAGTTGTTGACCTGCCGCCGTTTTTCGGTTATAATACCCTAGCATGACCATGGAGTCGTGTACTGAATTTGATTTGCTGCGGTCGATTTTCCGTCCGTCGAGCATTGTAATTTAATGTAGGAGGTGTATCCGAATGAAGCGTACCTACCAGCCCAGCCGCCGTCACCGTTCCAAGGTTCACGGTTTCCGTCAGAGAATGGCTACTTCCAACGGCCGTAAGGTTCTGGCCCGCCGTCGTGCAAAGGGCCGCAAGGTCCTGTCTGCCTGATCTAGGGTGTGAGCGTTTCGTCGGCTGACCATAATTGCCGCTTTACGCTTTTCAGGAGCAAGTGCGGGGCGAATGAACACCATTCGCCCCGCTCCCTGTTTTTTCGGGGAAAATTTCGTCAGGAGGGATTTTTGATGCGATATTCCAAATCCCTGAAGCTCAACCATGTCTTTCGCCGGCTCTACCGTACTCAGGGGCGTGCCAATCACCTGCTGGTGATGTATGCCCGCCCCAACCATACGGGCCAGAACCGGGTGGGCGTGACTGTGAGCAAAAAACTGGGAAAAGCCGTGATCCGAAATCGGGTTCGACGCCGCCTGCGGGAGGTATACCGGCTCAGCGAGAGCCGATTCCTGCCCGGATGGGACATCGTCGTGGTGGCCCGCAGCCGAGCCGTGGATGCCAGCTTTTCCGATCTGACCAAGGCGTACCTGTCCTTGGCAAAAAAATCCGGTATCTTGCGGGAGGAGACCCCATGAAGCGTCTGATGCTGACGCTGATCCGCTTTTACCGGACAAGCATATCCCCATATACGCCGCCCACCTGCCGGTTCACTCCCACCTGCTCGGCTTACGCCATGGAGGCCATCGAGAAATACGGCCCGTGGAAGGGCGGCTGGCTGACACTGAAGCGGCTGCTTCGGTGCCATCCGTTTTACAAGGGGGACTACTATGACCCGGTCCCCTAGCCTGCCACACCATTAGGAGGAAACTGCATGTTCTTAGCATTTCATTTGTCGGACATCATCACCATCCCCTTCGGCTATATGCTGGAGTGGATGTACAACCTGACCAGCAGCTATGGTCTGGCGTTGATCCTGTTCGCCGTTATGGTTCAGCTGATCCTGACCCCCATTACCGTCAAGAGCAAGAAAAGCATGATGAAAATGTCCCGCCTTCAGCCCAGAATGCAGGACATTCAGCGCCGCTATGCCAACGATCAGGCCAGACAGAGTCAGGCCATGCAGGCGCTGTACAAGGAAGAGGGCGTGAGCATGACCGGCGGCTGCCTGTGGGGCTTCGTTCCGCTGCTCATCATGATCCCTCTGTACTCCGTCGTCCGCCAGCCCATCACCTACATGCTCCACGAGAGCGCCGAGGTGGCACAGCAGATCATCGCCGTCATCAAGGGCGCAGATCCCACCCTGTTTGCCAACCCCTTCTACGATGAGATGATCGCCGCCAAGCACATCCCCCAGTTCCTTGAGGAGCTGAAGGCTGCCGGGATCGCCATGAATCCTGCCACCATGGCGGGCATCAACTTCGGCTTCCTGGGCATCGATATGGGCATCGTGCCCCAGTTCAACATCTTTGCATGGACTGCCTATGACTGGGCACACATCGGCGCATTCCTGATCCCGGTGCTGTCTGCCGCCAGCCAGGTGCTGACCATGTTCATCTCCACCAAGATGAACAACTCCGTGGTCACCAACGAGCACGGCGTGCAGGACGAGGAAACTGCCAAAAACTCCCAGATGGCTCAGTCCAACAAGGTCATGATGTACATGATGCCCTTGATGAGCCTGTGGATCGGCTTCACCGTTCCCACTGCATTGAGCCTGTACTGGCTGGTGGGCGGCGTGGTCCGCACCGTGCAGGATGTGATACTGACCAACAAGTACCGCAAGATCTACGACGCCGAGGATGCCGAGCGGCTCCAGCGTGCCATTGAGGAAGACCGGATCGAGGCGGAGAAGGAGCGCATCCGCGCTGAGCGCCGTGCCGCCAACCCCGACGGCATCACCACCAACACCAGCAAGAAGAAGCTGCAGAAGGAGCAGCAGGCCAAGGACGCCGCTGCCAAGGCTGCCGCAGCCAGAAAATACGCCGAGGAGCACGGAAAGGTCTTTGAGGAGGAGGAAGCCGAGCAGGTCATGTCCGGCATCGCCGAGCGTCCCTACTGCAAGGGCAGAGCCTACGATCCCCAGCGCTACAGCGGCAGTACGGAGGAATAAACCATGGAAAAAAGTATTGTTACCACCGGAAAAACCATTGATGATGCCATTGAAGCTGCGCTGAAGCAGCTTGGCATGGATCGGGACAGCGTCAGCGTCACCGTGCTGGAGCAGGCCAAGAGCGGCTTCTTCGGCATCGGCAGAGCCGACGCCAAGGTGCAGGTGTCCTATGAGGCGCCCGACGAGACGCCCGCTGCCCCCCGGGTGGCGCTGTCCTCTGCGTCCCGCTCCAAGCCCAAGCAGTCCAAGCCCGAGCCGAAGCCCGAGGCGCCCAAGGCGGAGATCAAGCCCGAGCCGAAGCCCGAGGCGCCCAAGGCTGAGCCGAAGCCCGAAGCACCGAAGCCTGCCCCCAAGGCAGAAGCCAAGCCCCAGCCCCAGCGTACTTATGAGCCTGCCCAGCCCGGCAGCGACGAGGAGAAGATCGAGACTTTCCTGAAGGGTCTGCTGGAGCACATGGGTTCTCAGGCTGTGCCCCACGCATGGCGTGACGGAGAGGGCAGCTTCCGGGTGGATCTCACCGGAGAGGATCTGGGTTATCTCATCGGCCGCCGGGGCGAGACGCTGGACGCCATCCAGCACCTTGCCAACTACTCCGTGAACCGGACGCTGGAGGGTCATGTCCGCATCAATGTGGACGCCGAGGACTACCGGCTGAAGCGGGAGGAGTCGCTGAGCCGCTATGCCCGGAAGAAGGCACAGCAGGTGCTGAAGAACCGCCGCCGCACCACCTTGGAGCCCATGAACGCCTATGAGCGCCATGTGATCCACGCTGCCCTGCAGGATATGGACAACATCACCACCCATTCCACCGGCAGCGAGCCCAACCGCCGCGTGGTCATCGAATACCTGCGCTGACGCATCAAGAAGCGATGCCCATTGGGGCGTCGCTTCTTTTTTGCACCATAAATGCCTCCCTTTGGGAAAGGGAGGTGGCACGGCGCACGCCGTGACGGAGGGATCGTGACCGGCGGTCTGATATTCCCTGCGCCCGTTGGGGTCAACCCCTCAGTCAAAAATCATAGATTTTTGACAGCTCCCCTTACACGCCGGGAGCCTTTGGTGTGTGTGACCCCATCATTTGCTGCAATAGACTAGGGATACCTCCCGTGGGGCATCCCTTTCATTTTGCGGAAAATAGTCGAATCGTGTACGGTTTGAATCCAAAATGGTTGACAAATGCCTTTGACCGTTGTATAGTGAACGGGCGAAGCCCCCTTTGGGGGCATCACCCAGAAAGGATGTGGTGCGGGTGTATCAGATGACACAACTGTTTGACTTGACCCATAGCGCGGCGGGGGCATACCTTGCCGGGCTGGAATATCCGTGGCAGGCATTGGCGCAGATCAAGGATTGGATCGCAGCCATCGGTCACGGTCTAGGAGAGGACTATGTTCAGGTGGAGCCGGAGGTCTGGGTCCACCGCACGGCGGTGATCGCTCCCACGGCCTATCTGGGCGCCGGGTGCATCATCGGACCGGGGACGCAGGTGCGCCACGGCGCCTTCATCCGGGGCAGCGCTCTGGTGGGCGAGGGCTGTGTGGTGGGCAACAGCGTGGAGCTGAAGAATGTGATCCTGTTTGACCGGGTGCAGGTGCCCCACTTCAACTATGTGGGTGACAGCATCTTGGGCTACTGCGCCCACATGGGTGCGGGGGCAGTCACCTCCAATGTAAAATCCGACAAGACCCCTGTGACGGTGAAAGAAGGCGATGCGGTGATCCAAACCGGGCTGAAGAAATTCGGCGCCATGGTGGGCGACCATGTGGAGGTGGGGTGCAACAGCGTGCTGAACCCCGGCACCATCATCGGCAAAAATAGCCAGATCTACCCCACAAGCTGTGTCCGGGGCGTGGTTCCGGCGGACAGCATTTGGAAAACCGGCGGCATCGTGGTAAAGAAGGAGCAGCGATAATGGGAAAATATTTTGGCACCGACGGCTTCCGGGGGGAAGCCAACTGCACATTGACCGCCGAACACGCCCAGAAGATCGGGCGGTTTCTTGGCTGGTACTACGGTCAGATGAAGCGCTGGAGCGGCTCGGCGGAGCCTGCCCGGGTGGTCATCGGCAAGGATACCCGGCGGTCCAGCTATATGTTCGAGTATGCGCTGGTGGCGGGGCTGGTGGCCAGCGGAGCCGATGCCTATCTGCTCCATGTGACCACCACCCCCTCGGTCGCTCATGTGGTGCGCACCGACAGCTTCGACTGCGGCATCATGATCTCCGCCAGCCACAACCCCTACTATGACAACGGCATCAAGCTCATCAACGGCAGCGGCGAGAAAATGGAGGAATCCGTCATCGCCCTGGTGGAGGACTATCTGGACGGAAATCTTTACTGCTTCGACCGCCATTGGCAGGAGCTGCCCCTTGCCAAGCGGGAGCGGATCGGCCGGACGGTGGACTATGTGGCGGGGCGCAACCGCTACATCGGCTACCTGATCTCTCTGGGGCTGTACAGTTTCAAGGGGATGAAGGTGGGCTTGGACTGCGCCAACGGCTCATCGTGGAACATTGCCAAGAGCGTGTTCGACGCCTTGGGCGCCAAGACCTATGTCATCAACGCCGATCCCGACGGTTACAACATCAATACCGACGCCGGCTCCACCCACATCGAGGGGCTGCAAAAGTTTGTGCTGGAAAACGCGCTGGATGTGGGCTTTGCCTACGACGGGGACGCCGACCGCTGCCTGTGCGTGGACGAGAAGGGGCAGGTGGTCACGGGAGATCACATCCTGTATATCTGCGGGCGGCACATGAAGGAGCAGGGCAAGCTGCTGAACAACACGGTGGTCACCACGGTGATGTCCAATTTCGGGCTGTACAAGGCCTTTGATGAACTGGGCATCGGCTATGCCAAGACCGCCGTGGGGGATAAATATGTGTATGAATACATGATGAAAAACGGCTGCCGCCTTGGGGGCGAGCAGTCCGGGCACATCATCTTCTCCAAGTACGCTTCCACCGGGGACGGTCTGCTGACCAGTCTGAAGGTGATGGAGGTGATGATGGCGAAGAAGCAGCCCTTGAGCCAGCTCCACGAGGATCTGGTGATCTACCCCCAGGTGCTGACCAATGTCCGGGTCACCGACAAGCGCCTTGCCCGGGAAGATCCTGCCGTCACCGAAGCGGTGGAGCAGGTGGCGGCGGCGCTGGGGGATTCCGGGCGGATCTTGGTACGGGAATCCGGCACCGAGCCGGTGATCCGGGTCATGGTGGAAGCTCCCGACCACGATCTGTGCCAGAAATATGTGGATCAGGTGGTCTGTGCCCTGCACCGGGGCGGCTTTGTTGCACAATCATAACATGGGGCAGCCCCGGCAAATTGCCGGGGCTGCTTTTTGCTGGGGGTTTCTATAGAGAAATATCGATTGTTCCCGGGAAAGCCGCCCGGCAGGCGCCGATTTCCCGGAAACGGACCCCTGAGGGGTGGATTTGGGGGATATGCAACAAAATGTATCGATATAAACATATCTTTTGGAATAATTTTGTGTAATTTGACGGAATTGTGTGGACAAATGTGTGAAATTGCGCTATGATAGGAGCATCGAACAAACGAAATCATAACACGAGAGGTGATCGACCTATGGCGTTTTCTTTCTTTGGCGGCATCCATCCCAAGGAAAACAAATTCTACGCCGAGCATCGCAAGATCCAGACCTTCCCGGAACCGGATCTGGTGGTGATCCCTATGGTGCAGCACATCGGCGCACCATGCAAACCCTTGGTCAAAAAAGGAGATCTTGTGACCATGGGGCAGAAGATCGGTGATAACGAGGGGCTGTGTGTCCCCGTCCACGCTTCCGTCTCCGGCAAGGTCAAGGCGGTGGAGATGCGTCCCCACACCAGCGGCACCACGGTGATGAGCGTGGTCATCGAGAATGACCACTTGGACACCCTGTGCCCCGACATCAGCCCCCGCACCCAGCAGCAGGTGGAGGAATTGAACCCCCAAGAATTGATGACCATCATCCGGGAAGCCGGCATCGTGGGTATGGGCGGCGCCAGCTTCCCCACCCATGTGAAGCTCAGCTCCGGCATGGGCAAGGTGGATACCATCATCATCAACCTGTCCGAGTGCGAACCCTACATCACCGCCGACGACCGTCTGGCCCAGGAGTACGCCCCCCAGATCCTCAGCGGCGTGCGGATCCTGATGAAAATTCTGGGCTTGGATCAGGCCCATATCGGCATTGAGGACAACAAGCCTTTGGCGGTGAAGGCGCTGCAAAGTGCCATGGATCCTGCATGGGGCATCCGGGTAGATGTGCTGCCCTGCAAGTACCCCCAGGGTGCGGAGAAGCAGCTGATCTACGCCATCACCAAGCGGGAGGTGCCCTCTGGGGCGCTGCCGGCGGCGGTGGGCTGCGCCGTGTTCAATGCCGCCACCTGCAAGGCCATCCACGATGCGGTATATGACGGGATGCCCCTGATCCGCCGGGTGGTCACGGTGTCCGGCGACATCGTCATGGAACCGAAGAACCTCATGGTGCCGGTGGGCACCTCTTTTAACGACCTTCTGGAGGCCTGCGGTCATTCCGAGCATCCCTACAAGGTGCTCTCCGGCGGTCCCATGATGGGCGCCGCCCAGTATGATCTGGCGGTCCCTGTCATCAAGGCCTGCAATGCCGTGACCATTCTGGGCAGCCGGAACCGGTTTGCTGTGAACGATCCCCATTGCATCCGCTGCGGCAGATGCATGGAGGTCTGCCCCATGCACCTGATGCCCCTGATGATGTATCAGGCAGAGCGGCACCGGGATCTGGAGGAGATGAAGAAACAGAACATTATGGACTGCATCGAGTGCGGCTGCTGCGCCTATACCTGCCCGGCTACCATTCCGCTGGTGCTGTCCTTCCGTTCCGCCAAGCAGCGCATCCGGGATGCCATGCCCCCCAGACCTGCCGCACCCAAGCCCGAGCGTGCCGGGCAAAAACAGTAAGGAGGGGGAATTCCTTTGGCACAGATGAAGTATTTTTACGAGCTGACGGTTTCCGGCTCGCCCCATGCCCATGCCAAGACCAACACCCAGACCATCATGCGGGATGTGCTCATCGCCCTGCTGCCTGCGCTGGCGGGGTCGGTGTATTTCTTCGGTCTGCGTGCCCTGATGGTCACGGCCATCTCGGCGGCGTCGGCGGTGTTCTTTGAATGGGCATACCGCAAATTGATGAAGCTGGACTCCACCGCCTATGACCTGTCTGCGGTGGTCACCGGCGTGCTGCTGGCGTTTGTATGTCCCCCCACCATCCCCTATTGGTGCGTTGTCTTGGGGGATCTCTTCGCCATCATCGTGGTGAAGCAGCTCTTCGGGGGCATCGGTCAGAACTTTATGAACCCCGCCCTTGCGGGCAGAGCCTTCCTGTTCAGCTGGCCGGTGGCCATGAGCACATGGGTCAAGGTGGGCTGGGAGAATGCCCCCGGGGTGCTTTCCACCGCAGATGCGGTGACGGCTGCCACCCCTTTGGCTGCCATGCACCAAGGGCAGATGCCGGCGGAACGCATCCTCGACCTGTTCTTGGGCAATGTGGGGGGCTGCATCGGCGAGACCTCTGCCCTGTTGCTGCTGGTGGGCTTTGCCTACCTGCTGATCCGCCGGGTCATCAGCCCCCGGATCCCCCTTGCCTTTATCGGTACGGTGGCGGTGATCGCCCTGGTGTTCCCTCAGGGCAACGACCGGCTGATGTGGACTGCCGCGCAGCTGTTCTCCGGCGGACTCTTTCTGGGCGCCATCTTCATGGCCACCGACTATGTGACCAGCCCCGTCACCAAGCTGGGGCAGATCATCTTCGGCATCGGCTGCGGCGTGCTGACCATGCTGATCCGCTACTTCGGCGGCTATAACGAGGGCGTGTCCTATGCCATCTTGGTGATGAACGCCTGTGTGGTGCTGCTGGATAAGATCGGACGCCCCAAGAAATTCGGCGCACCTAAGAAGGAGGTGGCGGGGAAATGAAACAGGAATCCACATTTATGTATGTCCTGCGGCTGGGAGTGACGCTGCTGCTCATCACCGCTGTGGTGGCGGGCTTGCTCGCCGGGGTCAATTCCATTACGGCGCCCCGGATCCGGGCGGCACGGGAAGAAAAGACCCGCAATGCCCTGTCTGCCGTGATCCCCGATGCCGCTTCTGCCCAGCCGGTGCAGGAATTTGACGACCAGTCCGGGGTGGTCACGGCGGTGTACCGCTCCGACAGCGCCTACGCCGTTCAGGTAGCCCCCAAGGGCTTCGACAGCGCCATCAACATGATGGTGGGGGTGGACGATGCCGGCAAGGTGCTGGGCATCCGGGTCATCTCCCACACCGAGACTTCCGGCTTGGGTGCGGTGGCGGCTGCGGACAATGCCAAGGGCGAAGCCTTCCGGGCGCAGTTCGCCGGCTGCGGCGGGGGTCTTGCCGTGACCAAGGACGGGGGCACCATCGATGCCCTCACCGGCGCCACCATCACCTCCCGGGCTGTGACCGCAGGGGTGAACGCAGCGGTGGCGTGCGTGGAAGCGCTGGGATAAGGAGGATGTGACCATATGAATTTCAAAACCCAACTGCGGGAGGGTCTGCTGACCAAGAATCCGGTTCTGGTGCAGCTTTTGGGCATGTGCTCCACCCTCGCCATCAGCACCAGCCTGTTCAACGGTCTGGGCATGGGCATTTCCGTTACCATCATTCTGATCTGCTCCAATGTGCTGATCTCGGCGCTGCGGAAGGTGATCCCCAATCAGATCCGCATCGCCGCCTATATCGTCATCATCGCCGGATTCGTCACCATCGTGGATCTGCTGCTTCAGGCTTTCCTGCCGGAGCTGTCGGAGAATCTGGGCGTATTCATCCCCTTGATCGTGGTCAACTGCATCATTCTGGGCAGAGCCGAAGCCTTTGCTTCCAAGAACCGGGTGCTGGCTTCTGCCGTGGACGGTCTGTGCCAAGGCATTGGCTACACCGCTGCGCTGTGCCTGATGTGCATCATCCGGGAGCTGCTGGGCGCCGGTACTTTCGGCGGCGGCATCCTCAACGGCGGCGAGGGCATCCGCATCATCCCCGAGGGGTATCCCGCCATGCAGCTGGTGCTGCCGGTGGGCGGATTCCTGACGCTGGGCTTCCTCATTGCCGGATTCCAATGGATGATGAAGAAAATGGAGAAAAAATCCAAGGAAAAGGAGGGGGCTAAGGCATGAATCCCTATCTGCAAAGCCTGCTGGGCATCCTGCTGTCAGCGATCCTGACGGAGAACTTCATTCTGGTGAAGTTCTACGGCATCTGCCCCTTCATGGGCGTGTCCAAAAAGACGGATACCGCCATCGGCATGGGCATGGCGGTCACCTTCGTCATGGCCATTGCTTCCGCCGCCACATGGGCGGTGAACCACTTCATTTTGGTGCCCTTGCAGCTGCAATATATGCAGACCGTGGCGTTCATTCTGGTGATCGCCGCCATCGTGCAGGTGGTGGAGATGTTCCTGAAGAAAGCCATCCCCACCCTGTATCAGGCACTGGGCATCTATCTGCCCCTCATCACCACCAACTGCGCTGTGCTGGGCGCCGCGCTGGTGAATGTGCAGAAGGACTATGACTTCCTGCAAAGCGTGGTGTTCGGCGCCTGCGGCGGTCTGGGCTTCACCCTTGCCATCGTGCTGTTCGCCTCCGTCCGGGAGCGTTCCGACCGGGCAAACTGCCCCGAGAGCTTCAAGGGCTTCCCCATTGCGCTGATCTCCGCCGGACTGCTGGCGCTGGCGTTTATGGGCTTCTCCGGGCTGAAGATTTTCTAAGGAGGGCAAACCATGGATATTTTGATCGCAATGGGCATCTTGGGCGGTCTGGGGCTGGCCTTTGGGCTGGTGCTGGCCATCGCATCCAAGGTGTTCTATGTCAAGGAAGATCCCCGGCTGGCGCAGCTTTCGGAGTGCCTGCCCGGCGCCAACTGCGGCGGCTGCGGCTATGCCGGCTGCGGCGGCTATGCCGAAGCGGTGCTCAAGGGAGATGCGCCCATCGGCAAGTGCGCTTCCGGCGGCAGCGAATGCGCCCAGCGCATGGCCCAGATCATGGGGGTCAAGGCAGAGCCGGTGGCACGCCGGGTGGCGCTGGTGCGCTGCTCCGGCGGGAAGAAGTTCGACGAAAACGGGGTACAGGTCGCCGGTGCCAAGATGAAGGGTACCTATGAGGGCATCGAGGACTGCCTTGCCGCATCCAAGGTGGCGGGCAGAGGCCCCCTTGCCTGCAAATTCGGCTGTCTGGGCTTCGGCAACTGCGCGGCGGCCTGTAAGTACGGTGCGCTGAGCGTGGTGGACGGTGTGGCCAAGGTGGATCAGGAGAAGTGCGTGGGCTGCATGGCCTGCGCCGCCGAGTGCCCCAGAGGGCTGATCGTGCCCATGGAGTACGGCAAGGACATCGTCATCGCCTGTGCGTCCAACGCCAAGGGTGCCGTCACCAGCCGAGCATGCTCCTCCGGCTGCATCGGCTGCGGGCTGTGCGTGAAGATCTGCCCCCAAGGCGCCATCAAGGTGGAGGGCAACCTTGCCGCCATCGACTATGACAAGTGCGTGTCCTGCGGGCTGTGCGCCACGGTGTGCCCCAAGCATCTGATCGCAGATGCCAAGCTGCGCAACGACGCGGACCCCATCCCCACGGCAGACCGGGCATAAGAAAAATCAGGAGATCCCAGGGTGGATCTCCTGATTTTTGGCTTTTGGGCAGCGGCGAGGGATTACAGCGCCGCTTTCTTCCATTTTCGAATTTTTGTCCGGAATGTGCCGAAAGGCGCAACGGTGTTCACATGGATGAACTTATATACTTCCCATACTGCGGTTTTTGTGGCATCGTCTGCCCATTTTCGCATATGGGGCCGGAACAGTTCTTCTTCGGTGAGGGAATCGATCATGGCATAGATAGATGCAATGTTTTCGGTCAGTCTGGTTTCCAGTTCGTATAGCGAAAGCGATGCATAGGTATCCGTGAACCACTGGTACAATTCCCCTAGCTGGTTCCACTTATATTCATCAGAGGGGGTCTTGACTTGCAGTCCGTTTCGTTCGTCTGCTTCCCATTTTAGAAGCAGGGTCGTCCACCCTAGCTGATAGGCGAGGTTTTCCGCTGGTGACCGGTCAACCCCATCCACATGGGCGTCCTTCAAGGTTTCGGGGATCTGGTCAAATTCCGAGATATACTTGGAAAATGAACTGCGGATCTCATTTATCAGCGCTTCCTTGCTGTCGTATTGTTTCAAGAAGAATCACCTCCACAGGGATATGCCGCAGTTTTTCACCCCAAAAGGGAAAAAACTGCGGGGATCAGCAGAATGAATGCCGCCCCGGCTGTGCATACGGCAATTACTTTTTTGAAACTTTGTTTTTCCTGTTCAGACATATCATGAAACCATTTCACGGCGGTTCCCTCCTGCGTGATTGGAATTTTGCGGTTATTGTACCATACCATGCCGGGGATTTCCATAGTGCGTTCGCAAGAGATTCCTGTTCCGGGAAGGGTGCGGCGCCGGACGGAGATTTTTCGGGAAATTCCGCAAAAGCGGTGGAAATTCCATCCAAGCTGTGATATGCTTACCATGTATGACCAAAGTGATTGGAGGAGTCGCATATGATCGTTGCGCTATGGATCCTGCTGCTGGCGCTGGTAGCGACGGTGGTGGTGGGGGTCGCCAATGGGCGGCACAAATTGCATCCCCATCTGTTTTTGATTTTTGGCGGCGCTATGGCGTTTGTTATGACCACGCTGGCGGTTTACTATTTCCTGCCTGAGCGGGAGGAGCTGTTCTTCGGACTGGTGGGGATCACCTTGGGCGGGCTGTTTGTCTGCGCCGGGGCTTATAACCTCAGCACCCGGTCGTGGTGCCGCACCGTGGTGCAGGGGGTCTACCAAGGATACCAGACCTACTACGGGGGCAACGGCGCTTCCACCCAAGCACCGGTATTCTCCTACACCGTGGATGGCAGGCAGTACCGGGAGCAAAGCCCCCAGAGCGAGCCGCTGAAGCTGCTGCGGGATCAGATGCGTCCGGGGCAGACCTACTCCATCTATATCGACCCCAAGCACCCGGCGCTGTTCGTCCTGCGCCGCAGGATCCATGTGGGGGAGTGCCTGATGATCGCCTTCGGGCTGTTTTTCCTGCTGGGCGGCATCGGGGAGTGCTTCACCGGGCTGTGAGGATCATAGAGAGAATAAAAATGGCAGACGCTAGGTGCGTCTGCCATTTTTGCAATTTATGCCCGGGGGGATAGGCGCTGGGTCTCGGCGGCCAGCCAGCCCAGCTCCGGCTCAAAAGCAGAGCCGAACCGGGAGTCGGCAGGGGTGAGCGCAATGCACCGCTTGACGAATTCCGCCGCCAGGATCCCCGCCGTGGGGACATCCATCCCCCGGATCAGACCACCCATGACCACGGCGGCGAAGAGATCCCCGGTTCCGTGGCAGCTGCGGGGCAGGGCGTCGGTGGAGTAGGCGAAGGGCTGCTGCCCTTCCCGGCTCCAGAAAAATCCGGTCTTGCCCGGGGCGCTCACCATCCCGGTGAGCAGCACATGGTCCATGCCCCGGCGGTGGAGGGCTTGGGTGATCCGGCGGCAGCAGGCTTCGTCGGCTTGGGGCGGGTAGGGAAGTCCTGCCAGCAGCGCCCCTTCGGTGACATTGGGCAGGATCAGATCTGCTCTGCGGCACAGCCGCCCCATGGCGTCCACCATGGTCTGATCCAGTCCGCTGTACAGCCGCCCGTGGTCGCCCATGGCGGGGTCGCAGACCGTCTGGCACTTGCCCAGCCCATCGATGCAAGCCAAAGCCAAGTCTACCTGACCTGGATTTGCCAGATACCCGGTGAGGATGCCCTGAAAGGATGCCCCCACCTGCTGCCAATGGCACAGGATGGGCAGTATGTGCTCAGACAGATCCGCAATGTGGGGATGGGGGAATGCGGTGTGGGTGGACAGCACCGCCGTGGGCAGCACGGCACAGCCTACCCCCATGGCGCTGACCACCGGAAGCGTCACCGTCAGGGAGCATTTGCCCAGACAGGATAGATCCTGAATGCTGACGATGGTGCTCATACAGATCTCCTGTCCCGGCACAGCCGGTCAGCCTTGCAGAACAGGGCAAAGCCCATGGCGAACATCAGCACCAGCGCACCCACGCCCACGCTCTCGTTGCCGGTGAGCTGGGTGACGGCGGAGACCAGCAGCATCCCCACGAAGGATGCGCCCTTGCCGCAGATGTCCATCAGACCGAAGTACTCGCCGCTGTGCTGGGGCGGGATGATCTTGCCCAGATAGCTGCGGGACAGGGCTTGGATGCCCCCTTGGAACATCCCCACCAGCACCGCCAGCACCCAGAACTCCCATTGCTCCGACAGGAACATGGCAAAGACGGTGATGCCGGTGTAGGCAGCGATGCAGATCTTAATGAGCAGCCCGGTGTTGTACTTGGAGGACAGGCGTCCGAAGGCGATGGCGAAGGGGAACGCCACGATCTGGGTCACCAGCAGCGCCAGCAGCAGCCCGGTGGTGTCCAGCCCCAAGGCGGTGCCGTAGGCGGTGGCCATGTCGATGATGGTGTACACGCCGTCGATGAAGAAGAAGTAGGACAGCAGATACAAGAATACATGCTTTTCCTGCCGCACATTCCGCAGGGTCTTTCCCAACTGGCGGAAAGCGGCGGCGAAGGGATGCCCCTGCTGGGGGGCATAGGCGCTCTGATGATACCGGCGCATCAGGGGAACGGTCATGCCCAGCCACCACACGGCGGTGATGGCGAAGGCGACGCACATGGCGCTGCCGGTGGTCAGGGCGAAGGTCTGGGGCATCAGCACCACCATAAGGCAGACGGCGAAGGGGATCACGCTGCCGATGTAGCCGTAGGCATAGCCCCGGGAGCTGACCTCGTCCATCCGGGATTCGGTGGTGATCTCCGGCAGCATGGAGTCATAGAATACCAGCGACGAGGAGTAGCCCACCTTGGTCACCACATAGATCACCAGAAACACGATCCAACTGGAGGAGAATCCCAGCACGGCGCAGCCGATGGCGCCCACCGCCAGCGACAGGGCAAACAGGGGCT
The DNA here is from genome assembly GCA_937890525.1 of uncultured Clostridia bacterium. Lineage (GTDB taxonomy): Bacteria > Bacillota > Clostridia > Oscillospirales > Oscillospiraceae > Faecousia. The sequence goes on from CALADI010000048.1 coordinate 82,547, forward strand.
TGCGGAAGCCCTTGCGGTCGGCCAGCGTGCCGCAGATGGGGCCGATCATCGCCACCAGCAGCGTGGCGATGCTGCCGGCGTAGCCCCAGTAGGCCAGATAGTCCACGCTGGAAATGCCGGCATCCTCAGCCAAAGCGTTAAAAAAGATGGGGAACAGGGTGGATACCATCATGATAAAGGCGGAATTGCCGATGTCATGACCGATCCAGCATTTTTCCAATGGAGTCAGTTTGAACTTTTTCATTTTTCTTACCTCTCTGTGTCGTCAACGGTGGATCATCCGAAGATCCGGTCAAATTCCGTGCCGAAGGGCTTGCCGCAGGAGATATTTGCCGTAAGCTGGGCAGCCATATCCGGCAGGACTTGCTCCGCCTGCCGGATCAGATCCTCCAATTCCGGCAGCAGGGATGCGCATCTGGGATCGGGGTGGGTCATCATGGTGGCATCCTTGGCCACATGGCTGAACGCCCCCTTCTCGATCAGGTTCCGCTTGATGCCCTTGGGGGCGGTGCAGAAATCCATTAGGAAGCGGAAGCGCTTCATGGCGGCCGCCACCTGATCGGCGGTGACCCCGGCGTAGAACATGGCGATCTGCCGTGCCTGCTGGGGGTCATCCAGCCGGATGTGCCCGGTGAGGCAGACCTCGTGGGGCTTGGGCTTGCCGTCGCATTCCAGCAGATGGCGGTCCAGTTCCGATTCCAGCGCCATGTGGCTCACCGCCCCGGAGTCGGCGCATTGCTGGATGAAGGGGTGGCAGATGGAGTCCAGGGTGAAGTGGGTCAGCACCCCGTAGAGGTAGCTGGCGGCGCTTTCGCTGGGCACCATGCGGACTTGGCGCACGGCACGGGTGAAGAACGCCCTGCCGGTCATCATGTGGGTGCGGTTCCCCGTCTGGAACAGGGGATCTTTGGCAAGGGGGTTGTGGAAAAACAGAAAGTCCGGGCCGTGAAGCCCCAGATCGTACATCCGGCGGAACCGGCGGATGCAGGATTGGACGCCGGGGGACAGGGTGGGCAGAACGCGGCACCCGAATCGGTAGTGAGCATAGGCTGCGGGCATAAAAAGACCTCCCCGAATCAGCAAAATAAGATCCTGTCTATTTTACACCCAACGGAGAAAAGAAGATAGGTAGTATTTGTAAAATATTTTGTGAAAAATCCCGTGGGATGTGCTACAATAAGGAAAAACGCCCGGAATGGGAGGAACCATCATGGAAACTGTGAAACTTTATTATGAGGACAGCCGCCTGCGGGAGTTCGATGCCCGGGTGCTGGAATGCCGTCAGGAGGGGCAGAGCTGGCTGGTGACCTTGGATCGGACTGCTTTTTACCCCGAGGGGGGCGGTCAAGCGGGGGACACCGGCACCTTGGCAGGGGTGCGGGTGCTGGACACCCAAGAGCATGCTCAGGAGGTCATCCACTTCTGCGACGGAGCGTTGGAGCCGGGGATGGTGGTGCATGGAGTCATCGACTATGACCGGCGGTTTGACCTAATGCAGCAGCACACCGGGGAGCATATCCTCTCCGGGCTGGTCTATGAAAAATACGGCTATCACAACACGGGGTTCCACATGGGCGCCGATGTGATCACCGTGGATTTTGACGGCGTCGTGCCCCCGGAGGATCTTCCGGAACTGGAGCGCAGAGCCAACGAAGCGGTGTTCCGGGACATCCCGCTGGAGTGCTGGGTGCCGTCTGAGCAGGAGCTGCCCACCGTGACCTACCGCACCAAGCGGGCGCTGCCTTGGCCGGTGCGGATCGTCCGCATTCCCGGATACGATAGCTGCGCCTGCTGCAGCGTCCATGTTCAGCGCACCGGTCAGATCGGCGTCATCAAGCTGCTCAGCGTGATCCGGTTCCGCACCGGAGTGCGGATGGAGATGGTCTGCGGGGGCAGGGCGCTGGCGCTGCTCAACGAATCCTACCACCAGAACCAACTGGTGAGCCGTGCATTCTCCGCCAAGCCCTCGGAAACCGGGGAAGCCGCCCGGCGGATGAACGAGACGGTGGACAGCTTGAAGCTGGAGCTTGCCCAGCTTCGGCGGCAGATCTTTGCGGCAAAGGCCGACCGGTGCCGGGATGCGGGGGATGTGCTGCTGTTTGAAGCGGATCTGGAGTCTGCGGATGTGCGCCGGCTGGCAGATGCGGTGGCGGAATGCTGCGGCGGTGTGGCGGCGGTGCTGTCCGGGAATGATGACGAGGGCTATGCCTACTGTTTGGTCAGCAGATGCGGCGACCTGCGGGCCTTGGGCAAGACGATGAATCAGGCGCTGGGCGGCAGAGGCGGCGGCCGGGCGGAGTTCCAGCAGGGCAGGCTGAGTGCCTCCCGCACGCAGATCGAGGAATGGTTTTCCGGGTATCATTGCCTGTAAACCTCGGAAAACTGTGGGCGCAGTTGTATACAATCGCTAAATCGGCAAAGCCTGTGCGAAAATAGTAAAAGAATTTTTAAGAATATGCTTTACAACTGGGCGACGATGCTATATAATGAAATCGTTCGGGAAATATCGAAACTCCGAACAATTTCCAATCAAAAACACTGTGTCTCACAGTGATAATTACAATGGAGGAAATTACTATGTCTGTCAAAGTTGCTATTAACGGTTTTGGCCGTATCGGCCGTCTGGCTTTCCGTCAGATGTTCGGTGCTGAGGGTTTTGAAGTTGTTGCCATCAACGACCTGACCTCTCCCAAGATGCTGGCTCACCTGCTGAAGTACGACTCCACTCAGGGCAATTACGCTGCTCAGGGTCATGTTGTCGAGGCTGGCGAGGACAACATCGTTGTCGACGGCAAGAAGATCACCATCTACGCTAAGGCCAACGCTGCCGAGCTGCCCTGGGGCGAGCTGGGTGTGGATGTTGTGCTGGAGTGCACCGGTTTCTACACCTCTAAGGCTAAGGCTCAGGCTCACATCGACGCCGGCGCCAAGAAGGTCGTTATCTCCGCTCCCGCTGGCAACGACCTGCCCACCATCGTTTACAATGTCAACCATGAGACCCTGACCAAGGAAGACCACATCATCTCCGCTGCTTCCTGCACCACCAACTGCCTGGCTCCCATGGCTAAGGCTCTGAATGACCTGGCTTCCATCGAGTCCGGCATCATGTGCACCATCCACGCTTACACCGGCGACCAGATGATCCTGGACGGCCCCCAGAGAAAGGGCGACCTGCGCCGCAGCCGTGCTGGCGCTGTGAACATCGTTCCCAACTCCACCGGCGCTGCCAAGGCCATCGGCCTGGTCATCCCCGAGCTGAACGGCAAGCTGATCGGCGCCGCTCAGAGAATCCCCACCCCCACCGGTTCCACCACCATCCTGAACGCTGTGGTGAACAAGGCTGTTACCGTTGACGAGATCAACGCTGCCATGAAGGCTGCTGCTACCGAGTCCTTCGGCTACAACACCGACGAGATCGTTTCCTCCGACATCATCGGCATGCGTTTCGGCTCTCTGTTCGATGCCACCCAGACCATGGTCTGCGCTCTGCCCGACGGCAAGGCTCAGGTTCAGGTCGTGTCCTGGTACGACAACGAGAACTCCTATGTTTCTCAGATGGTCCGCACCATCAAGCACTTCGCTACCCTGCTGTAATCAGCAAGGCTGCATGCAATTTACGAAGCCGCCGTCCATTTGGACGGCGGCTTTTTTGCGCCCAAGGGCGGTTTGTACAATCAAAATAGGTGAAATTCGGAAATTTTGACAATGGAACAAGGGGAACACCTATGGTATTATGAAAAAAAGGTGTCGTTTTCGCCTTTTGAATACCAATGAAGGAGGGGTTTGTATGACTTCGAAAAAGAGTATTCTCGTGGGGCTGGCGGCAGCGCTGGCAATCATCGCATATTGCACCATCGGCATGGCGGCAGAGAACTGGGTGATGCGCTATGTCCAGCGAACCCTGCACTATGCCCCTGCGGTGGTGTTTCGTGTGGTCTATGCCTTGGCGGGGGCGCTGCTCATTCGGATCGGATGGGAGCTTGCCAAAGGAAAGCGCCCAAGGGACGGCTTGACCATAGCGCCTGCGGCAGTTTGGGCGCTGGCGGGGCTGGCGGTGTTTGCCGCGGTCGGGGTGTACAGCATTTCCCTGCGCCCGGCGGTGTGGAACCACACCTACCTGACCTGCCTGTGGACGGCGGCCCTGTTCTGTGTGAAATTCAAATCATAAAAAGAGCGTGCTCACGGATTCTGTGAGCACGCTTTTATGCTGTGGTAAGGGGCAGACAGGATCAGGGCTGGTCAATGGCGTGCTTTTTCAGTCTGGTATCTCCCCACGGCGTTGCGATCATTTCCTCGCCGTCGATGATCCCGGCACGGGTGATCTGGATGATCTCGGCAGAGCCCGACAGGTTCACCCCGTCGATCACCGCATTTCGGGCGAAGTCCTCGAAGGTATCATACCGGGCGCCGTTGAACACAAAATAGATGTTTTCCCGGCACTCGTCGCTGTTGGGGATCAGGCAGGAACCCATCTCGTATTTGCGCCCATGGTAGAGAAATTCTGCCAGACAGAAGGCACAGCCTGCCTCATAATCGGACTTGATGATGGAAAATACATCCTTGGCGTGGATATACAGGGGCTTTTTCTCTTTTTTCTGAAATAAACCAAACATAGCATTTCCTCCCGGCGGTATAGATCCTCAGACGAATGAAAGGCTGCGCCCTCCGGCGGTAAGCCGGAGGGCGCGAAAATGGCGAATTAGAACCGGCACTTTTCCTCGATATAGGACTTGAGCTGGTCGATGGGGACACGGACCTGCTCCATGGTGTCACGGTCACGGACGGTGACGCAGTTGTCCGCTTCGCAGGTGTCGTCGCCCACGGTCTGGAAGTCCACGGTGATGCACAGGGGGGTGCCGATCTCGTCCTCCCGGCGGTAACGCTTGCCGATGGAACCGGCATCGTCGAAGTCCACCATGAAGTCCTTCTGCAGCATATGGTAGATCTCCTCCGCCTTGGGGGACAGCTTCTTGCTCAGGGGCAGCACAGCCGCCTTGAAGGGAGCCAGCGCCGGGTGCAGACGCAGCACGGTGCGCACATCGGGGTTGCCCTTCTTGTCGGTGCCCACCACTTCCTCGTCATAGGCTTCGCACAGGAATGCCAGCGCCACACGGTCGCAGCCCAGGCTGGGCTCGATGACATAGGGGATGTAGTGCTCGTTGCGCTCCTGATCGAAGTAGTCCAGAGACTTGCCGCTGGCCTGCTGATGGCGGCCCAGATCGTAATCCGTGCGGTCAGCAATGCCCCACAGCTCGCCCCAGCCGTTGCCGAAGGGGAACTGGTACTCGATATCGGTGGTGGCACGGGAGTAGAATGCCAGCTCTGCCGGCTCGTGGTCACGCAGGCGCAGGGACTCCTCCTTGATGCCCAGAGAGATCAGCCAGTTCTTGCAGAAGTCCTTCCAGTAGGCGAACCACTCCAGATCCGTGCCCGGCTGGCAGAAGAATTCGCACTCCATCTGCTCGAATTCCCGGGTGCGGAAGGTGAAGTTGCCGGGGGTGATCTCGTTGCGGAATGCCTTGCCCACCTGACACACGCCGAAGGGCAGCTTCTTGCGGGTGGTGCGCTGGATGTTGGCGAAGTTGACAAAGATGCCCTGTGCCGTCTCCGGGCGGAGGTAGCAGGTGGAGGCGGTATCCTCGGTGACGCCGATCTGGGTCTTGAACATCAGATTGAACTTGCGGATGGTGGTGAAGTTGTGCTTGCCGCAGTTGGGGCAGACCACATCCTCGTGCTGGGCGATGAAGCTGTCCATCTCCTCAAAGCTCAGGGCATCCACATTCACATCCTTGCCGGACTCGGCGGCTTCGATGAGCTTGTCCGCACGGTGACGGGCGCCGCAGCCCTTGCAGTCCACCAGAGGATCGGAGAAGCTGCCCACATGACCGGTGGTGACCCAAGTGGTGGGGTTCATCAGAATGGCGGCATCCAGACCCACATTGTAGTCGGACTCCTGAACGAACTTCTTCATCCATGCCTTCTTCACATTGTTCTTGAACTCCACACCCAGAGGGCCGTAGTCCCAAGAGTTGGCAAGACCGCCGTAGATCTCGGAACCGGCGTAGACAAAGCCCCGGTTCTTACACAGGTTGACGATCATATCCAGTGTTTTTTCGCTATTTTTCATAAAAAAGGAACCTCCCTTTTGTTCTTTCGGAAAACTGGTATCATTATACTCGGCATTGGTCGGTAAATCAAGCATAAATGGGAAAATGCCCCCTTTTTCAAGAGGGCATTGTGTCATTCCTCAGCCACAAGGCCGGGGCCGAGATCCTTGGCCATCAAATCATAGACCCGGTCGCCGATCTGGTTGGTGTGGATGCCGGCGAGATCAGCGGCGGGGATCACATCCAGCAGGTGCAGCTTCACCACCGACCGCTTCAGCCGGAGGACATTGTGGAATACGGCGTTGGTGCCCTGCACGGTGCAGACCACGATGGGCACCTGTGCCTTCTGGGCGATTTTGAACACTCCGTTGCGGAAGTGGTGCAGCAGCCCGTCGGTGCTGGTGTAGCCCTCGGGGAACACGGCGATGGATGCCTTGTCCTCTTTGAGGATGCTGATGCACTTGAGGATGGTCTTCAGCGCCTCCCGGTCGTTCTCCCGGTTCAGAAGCTGGCATTGCAGCTTGTGCATCAGGTTGCCCACGATGAACATGGTGGAATTTTCCCGCTTGGAGATGAAGGCAAGCTGTGCCTTGGGGAATTTTGCCAGCAGCAGCACCGGATCCAGATTGTTCAGATGGTTGCACACCAGCATGAACCGCCCGTCCTTGGGCAGGCGATCCAGACCGCTGGTCTCCACCTTGGTCAGCAGCAGGGGGAAGATGGCGGGGCAGAACGCCCGGGTGAGAAAGCGGAAGAACCGGCTGTCTTTTTCCTGAGGTTTGTTCTGATCCACACAGGAGCAGCACAGCCAGATCAGCAGAAACTCTGCCACGCCGATGGCGAGGAAGCTGACGGCAAAGCCCACGGGCAGCATCCACAGCCAGCCCAGACCGGAAAACCCGCCCCAGCCAAAGCAGACCGCCGCCGCAGCGCAGGCACTGATCAGCGCATTGATGGTAAGTAACATTGGTCGCCTCCGATTGTATTTGATCGTATCCTTACTATTATAACGCTTTCCCCATGAGGAAACAAGTGCATCTTCCGGCTAAATTTTGCAAACCGCTCTGGAAATCGGCGGTCATCTTTAGTATAATGGTCTTGATATACAAAGAAGAGGGGAAATCTATGGAGCAGCAAACCACCACCAAACGGATCTGGGAGATCGATTTTCTCCGGGGGCTGTTGATCCCCGGGATGATCCTGATCCATTTGGTTTATGATGTCACCGTGCTGTACCGTCTGGCGGATTGGCGGTGGCCATGGTGGTATGTGCTGCTGCAGTACAACTACGGGGCGCTGTTCGTGGCGCTGTCCGGGGTCAGCGTGACCCTCGGCTCCCGCTGCGTGCGCCGGGGGCTGACGGTGCTGGCCTGGGGCATGGTCTGCACGGCGGTGACGGCGGGGATGTATCTGCTGGGCATGGCAGACAGCGGGGTGCTCATCTATTTCGGGGTGCTGCACTGCATCGGTGTGTGCATGCTGCTGTGGCCGGTGTTCCGCCGCTGCCCGGTGTGGGGATTGGCGCTGATCGGGCTTGCCATGGCCGTGGCGGGGCAGTATCTGCGCTACCAGACCTTTGATATGGCGTATCTGGTGGTGCTGGGATTTCAGTTCCCGGGGTTTTCCTCCTCGGACTATTATCCCCTGCTGCCCAATCTGGGCTATTTCCTGCTGGGCGCCGCTGCAGGCAGGGGGCTGTACCGGAACAAACATTCGCTGCTTGGCCATGTGGATCAGACCCGGTATCCCATCCGGGTGCTGACTTGCTGGGGCAGGCATTCGCTGATGATCTATCTGCTCCACCAGCCGGTGCTGGCGCTGGTGTGTCAGGGGATCGTCTGGATCAGAAAGTTGTGATGATGTGAACTATGTGACCAAAACGAGAATGACCCTGCTGCTGAGCACTTTGGTGTGCGGGGTGGGAGGTATGCTGCTGCGGCTGCTGATGATGGTCTACGGCAGCGACGGTTCCGGGATGCTCATCGGCGCCCATGTGACGGTGACGGCAAGCTGGATCCTTGCGGGGATCTATCTTGTGGTGCTGGTGCTTGGAGTGCAGGGGCTGGGCAGCTGCCGGGACTACTGCCTGCTGTTTCCAAAAAGCGCCTTCTGCGGCGGTATGGGGGTGCTGGCGGGGGCGCTGCTGGCGCTGCACAGCCTGACCCAGCACGGATTGGTGCCCATGGCGGCGGGGGTGCTGACCGGCGGGTGCATGATCTTTACCGGGGTGTGCCGGATCGTGGGGCGCCGCCCGGCGTACGGGTTCCACTTTGGGGTGTGCGTCTATTTCATCTACCGGCTCATCTCCAACTACCGGGGATGGAGCGCCGACCCCCAGCTTCAGGACTACGCCTTCCAAATGCTGGCCTGCGTGGCGCTGATGCTGGCGGGGTACTACCGAGCCGCCGCCGATGCCGGGATCATCCGCCGCCGGATGCTGGCATTCAGCTGCTTTGCAGCGTGTTTTTTGTGTGTGGTCAGCCTGTCTGACCCCCAGACGCCGGTGTACTACGGCGCCTGCGGTCTGTGGGCGCTGAGCAGCGCCGGATTCTTGGAGCCGGTGTACAGCGCCTGAATCAGAGAAAGGAGGAGTTTCCATGTATCTGCCGGAGACGGTGTTGGAACTGATGGAGGCATTGCGACGGTCCGGCTATCAGGCTTGGGCGGTGGGCGGCTGCGTGCGGGACAGTCTGCTGGGAATCACGCCCCACGACTATGACCTGTGCACCAATGCGGCCCCCGCCCAGATGGAGCGGGTCTTTGCCGGGCGGGAACTGGTGCTGGCCGGGCGCAAGCACGGCACCGTGGGCGTGGTGACGGATATGGGCGTGGTGGAGATCACCACCTACCGCACCGAAGGGGACTACTCCGACAGCCGCCACCCCGGGTGGGTGCGGTTCGTCCCCACGGTGCAGGAGGATCTGGCCCGCCGGGATTTCACCATCAACGCCATGGCCTACGCCCCGGATCGGGGACTGGTGGATCCCTTCGGCGGAGCGGATGACCTGCGAAAGGGCGTTCTCCGGGCGGTGGGCATCCCCGCCCACCGATTTGGGGAAGATGCCCTGCGGATCCTGCGGGGGCTGCGGTTTGCCGCCCGGTTCGGTCTGCGGATCGAGGATCATACATGGGCTGCCATGAATTCGGAGTCCGGCGGCTTGGAGCATCTGGCACGGGAGCGGGTCTTTGCCGAATTGACCGGGTTTTTGACGGTGTGCGATGCACAGCAGCTGCTCATGGCTCAGGATATTCTGGGGCAGGTCATCCCGGAGCTGAAAGATGCCATGGGCTTCTGCCAGCATTCCCCCCACCACGCTTACGATGTGTTCACCCACATTGCCTATGTCACCGGGGCGGTGGAGCCGGAGCCGGAGCTGCGGTTTGCGGCGCTGCTCCACGATGTGGGCAAGCCCGCCTGCTTCACAAGGGACGAAACAGGCAGAGGGCATTTTTACGGTCACGCCGACCGGGGCGCCCAGATGGCGGAGGAGATCCTCACCCGGCTGAAAGCGCCCACCGCCTTCCGGGAGGAAGTGGTGTGGCTCATCGGGCACCATATGTTCGATCCCGTGCCGGAGCCGGGTGCCGCCCGCCGGGCGCTGAGCCGCTACGGCTATGACCGGATGCGCAGGCTTATGGAATTGGAGTTGGCGGATCTTTCCGGCAAGGGCGTGGTGGAAGAGGAGGACGGTGCAGAGCGGATCCGCCGCTTTGTGCAGCTTCTGGATCAGCTTCAGCAGCAGGAGGGGCGCTTTACCTTGAAGGATCTGGCGGTGGACGGGCGGGATCTGATCGCCTTGGGGTATGCGCCGGGCCGGGAACTGGGAAATGCGCTGAACGCCCTTCTGGAGCAGGTTCTTGCGGAAAAGCTGCCCAACGAAAAGCAGGCGCTTCTCGCCGCCGCCAAACGCTGGCTGTGACCGCCGCCTGAACATCTCAGATTTTTCAACGAAAGAAAGGGACTGGTGATCTCATGAAACGGGTGCTTTGTGCCATCATGGCGGCGGTTTTTCTGCTGGGGCTCACCGGCTGCGGCAGAGAGATCCCCCTTGTATTGCCCTTTGAAGTGTCGGATGTGGAAAAGGTCGTGTCCTACTACGATGACGGCGTATCCCCCACGGTGCAGAAAAAGACCACCGAGGATCCGGAATCCATCGGATATCTGTACGATTTCTTTTCACAGCTAAAGCTGAAGGACGAACCAATTCCGTCCTACGATCCGGCTTCCATCGTCTACTATGTATTCGTCCTTGCCGACGGCAGCAGCTATGAGCTGATCTATGTGGGTCTGGCGGTGAAAACGGGTCGGCTGATCGCCCCGAAGGAGGTTTTTGACTACCAAACCTCTGCGGATATCTTTGGATATTGGACGGGAATGTCCGGCGAAGTGGAGCAGATCCCAAGGGGCTGAGTATTTTCCCAAGAATAGCGATTCCCCCTGACGCTTCTGCGTCAGGGGGAAAATCTTATGATAAAGCCGGGAAAACGGTGATAATGTACAAATTCCGGATGTGATATTCTTATAAATTCCCATCTTTACATTGCACATACCATCTGCTACCCTAAAGATAGGGAAAGGCTCTGCTTTTCTGATTCTAACTTTAGGAGATGATCGATATGAAAAAAGAATTCTCTGTTCCCCTGCCCATTCTGATCCTGCTCATCGTGCTGCTGGTCGTCTCTTTTGTATTTAATCTTCTCCAGTACACTTGGGCGGATGCACCGAATCATCGGAATCTTATCGGAACCTACCAATTTGAGTATGGCGACCTATATATTGTAATGGAAAGAGATGACATTTATCGCATCTATTCCCAAGCCGATGGGCTGTTGGAAGAGGGGCACTACGGAAATTACAACAGAGAAAATCAGTATTGCTTGGAAGGAACCTCTGGCGAAGGCGGCGTTGTTCTCTTCCAGCCGGAAGAGGATGGCGTATTCTATGTGAATGACGAAATTTCCGGCAACATGCCCGAAGTGTTGTTCTTCCGCCGCATTTCCGATATCCCCACCTATCTGGGCGAATGGACCAAAAGCCATGATCTTCAAGCAAAGCCAGCTTCTTAATTCTTGAAACGAACACGCCCCCGGGTGCAGACGCATCCGGGGGCGCAATTTTACGCTTGGGGCAGGTAGGCATCCGCCGCCATCAGGGGGCGGATGGCGCTGTAAGCGTCGAAGCGGGTGTCGTTGGTATCGGTGAGGAACACCAGCCGGGTCTGGTTGTCGGCAATGGTGAAACGCTCTGCCGTGGCTTTCAGATCCGTGGGGTCCACCCCGGTGAGGTACAGCCGGGAGCGATCGGCGGGCAGGGGGAAGTCCACGCTGTCGGCGGCGAAACTGACGGTGTAGTTGCCGTAGGGACAGGCGGCGGTGATCTCCTGCGCCGCTTTGGTGATAGAGGCGGAGCGGTCGCCGTTGAATAGGATGTCATCGGTGGGGGGGAAGGCGAAGTCGGTGAACACCACCTCGTCAAAGCCCAGCGAATACAGCTCCTTGGCGATGGAGATCACATAGGACAGCGCATCGGAATTGGACGGATCCATCCAGTAGCAGTTGTCGGCGTCCGCCCACATATAACCGCCGCTGGAATGGGGCAGCACCGAGCCGTAGGGCGCATTTTCCAGACCGTAGTGCTGATCCCGGAAGGCGGGCACTTTGGCGATGGCATAGCACCCGCTGGTGGTCAGGGTCTTGATGAGGGTGTCCACGGCGGCAGGATCCAGCTGACCGGTGATGACGCTGTCAGCGGTCTTGGTGGAGTAGTAGAAGGTGCCGTAGGGATCTTTCAGCTCCAGCATCACGGCGGTGCCGTCGGGGAGCTGCTTGATGGCCTCGGAGATGGGCGCCACCCCCTGCACCAGATCGTCATAGGTCACATAGTAGCCCGACAGCTTGGTGATCTCGGTGACGGTGTGGACGGTGTCCTCCCCCTCGTTATAGCGGATCGCCACCGTGGGATCCGTGGGGGGCAGAGCTACCACCGCGTCATCCAGATGGGATTCCCAATTGAAGTCCAGCTTGGCTTCGCTGCCGGAGTAGACCACGAACCGGTTCAGCCACAGCAGCCAGCACAGCCACACGAACAGGGCGATGCCGAAGAAATATCCGCAGAACACCCCGATCCGGTGGAGCCGCCGCCGGGTGCGGTAGGTCATTTTTGAGCGGGGGTGGGATCCGCTTTTCTTCCACAGACGCATCGCCAGTCCTCCTTTTCTTTTCTGCCGGTGATGGTAAGTCCGGCGGCGGTGAGGGCAGACTCCACCTCGGCAAGGCGGCTGTCCAGAATGCCGGAGCAGATGAACCGGGCGTCCTCCTTCATGAAGTGCTTCAGCACCGGGGCAAGGGAGATGATGACATCGGCGACGATGTTCACCAGCACCAGATCATAGCCATCCCCGGCGAGCTGCTCCATGAGCCGGGCATCTTCGGTCACATTGCCGGTGAAGGCGGAGAACTGCTCTGGGCCCAGACCGTTGTAGGCGGCATTCTCCCGGGCGATGGACTCGGCCTTGGGGTCGATGTCCACACCCACGGCACCTGCGGCGCCCAGCCGCAAAGCGGCGATGGAGAGGATGCCGCTGCCGCTGCCCAGATCGATGACACGGCAGCCGGGGGTGACCAGATCCTCCATAAATTCCATGCACATCTGGGTGGAGGGGTGGGCGCCGGTGCCGAAGGTCAGACCGGGATCCAAGATCACGGGGATCCTGCCCCGGGTCTCGTCTGCGTTCCAGCAGGGCAGCACGATCAGCGACCGCCCCACCTCCTGCGGGGGGTAGCTGTCCTTCCAGCTTTCCTCCCAGTTGGTCTCCGGCAGCATCTGGGCGGTGACCTCCAGCGAGCCAAGCTCCTTTGCCGATGCAGACCGCAGGCGCTCCAGCAGCGCCTTCAGTTCTGCCAGCTGGGCATCCTCGGTGCCGTCCATCTCCAGATACAGCTTGATCCGGGAAAGCCCCTGAAGCTGCTGCTGCAAGGATTCGTCGATATAGTCCCAATAGGCACGGTTGTCCTCTAAAAAATGCTCAAATTCCGCCTGATCTTCCACCACCAGGCTGTCAAAGCCACCGGCGGTGAGGGCGGCAGCCACCGTCTCGATGCTCTGGGAAACGGTGTTGACCGTCACTTCCAAGTAATTCATGGTATACAAAACCCCTATTCTCGTGATTTTACCATTTTACCGCAAATAGCAGGGAAACTCAACTGCATACCGTGAGAAATATTTTAATTTTTTGCAAAGAGCCTTTCAATTTCCCCTGCCGTGCGGTATAATAACTGCCGAATGATCGTGAAAATGCGGTTGGTCGGACTCCGGCCGCCGCCGGGAGGAATGTATGATCCAAACCCTTTCCCTGTCCCCCGGAGTGACGCTGCGCTGCTGCCCGGATGACAGATTTAAGAAAAATGCCCTGAGCATCCAGCTCCTGCGCCCCATGTGCCGGGAGGAAGCGGCGATGAATGCTCTGCTCACGCCGGTGCTGCTGCGGGGCACCAAGACCTGCCCCGACCTGCGGGGCATCACCCATCGGCTGGACGATCTGTACGGCGGCTATGTGGCAGCACAGGCCCGACGTGTCGGGGATGTGCAGACCGTGGGGCTGTATATGGAGCTGCTGGACGACCGGTTCGCCATGGAGGGGGACTCCGTTCTGGCGGCGGGAGCGGATTTCCTGCGGGAGCTGCTGCTGGATCCGCTGACGGTGGACGGCGGCTTCTCGCCGGAGTTTGTGGAGGGCGAGAAGAAGAACCTCATCAGCGCCATCGATGCCCGGCGCAACGACAAGCGCACCTATGCCGCCGAGACGATGATGCAATATATGTGCCAAGGGGACAGCTTCGCCGTGTCCCGTCTGGGGCAGAAAGAGGATGTGGCGGCCGTCACCCCTCAGGGGCTGTACGACCACTACCGCACCATCTTGCAGACCAGCCGGGTGGAGATCTTCTATGTGGGCAGCGCCCCTATGGAGCGTGTGGCGGAGCTTGTGATGCCTTTGGCTCGGGCGCTGGCATCCCGGGCGGAGGGCAGTATTCGCCAGACGCCCTTTACCCCGGCAGTCCCGCCCCGGGAATTTTCCCGGGAGATGGAGATCAATCAGGGCAAGCTCTCCATGGGATTCACCACCGGCGTGACCAACACCCATGAGGATTTTGCCGCCATGCAGGTGTTCAATGTCATCTTCGGCGGCGGAATGACCAGCAAGCTGTTTATGAATGTCCGGGAGAAGCTGTCCCTTTGCTACTATGCTTCCTCCGGCTACTTCGGCAGCAAGGGGATTATGACGGTGTCCAGCGGCATCGACACCGCCCAGTATCAGCCCGCCAAAGAGGAGATCCTCCATCAGCTTGCGCTGTGCGCCGGTGGGGAGATCTCCCAGCAGGAACTGGACATGGCAAAGCAGTACATGCTGTCCAGCCTGCGCAGCATCCCGGATTCCCCCGGGGCGCTGGAAAGCTACTATACCACGGCGGCCATCAGCGGCATGCCCTATGACCTGCCGGAGTATGCCCGGGCGGTGGAGCAGGTGCGTCTTGAGGATGTGGTGCGCTGTGCATCGGGTGTGAAGCTGCACACCGTATTTTTCCTGAAGGGGGTCAGCGGATGAACACAGTACACTATCCCCGTCTGGGGGAGACGGCACAGCGGATCACCTTGGACAACGGTCTGCGGATCTGCGTGGTGCCCAAGAAGGGCTTTGCCCGAAACGCGGCGTATTTCGTCACCCGGTTCGGCTCTATCAACACCAGATTCCGGTTCGAGGGACAGGAGCATCAAGTCCCTGATGGTGTGGCCCACTATTTGGAGCATAAGCTCTTCGACCTGCCCGGCAGGGATGTGACGGCGGAGTTTGCCGCGCTGGGCGCCAATACCAATGCCTTTACTTCCTACGATATGACCGCCTATTACTTTAGCTGCACCGAGAATCTGCCCCAATGCCTGCGGCTGCTGCTGGAATTTGTCAGCACCCCCTATTTCACCCAAGAATCGGTGGAAAAGGAGCGGGGCATCATCGCCCAAGAAATTCTGATGTATGCCGACAGCCCGGAGTCTCAGGTGGTGGAGGATCTGACGGCGGCGCTATACCGCGATCATCCCATTGCCAAGCCTGTGGGGGGCACGGTGGAGAGCATCGCTGAGATCACCCCGGAAATTTTGGAACTGTGCCACCGGGCGTTCTATGCGCCCGCCAACATGATGCTGTGTGTGGCGGGGGATGTGGATGCCCAGCAGGTGGCGGCGCTGGCGGAGGAAATTCTGCCCAAGCAGCGCCTTGCGGTGGGCGAGCCCCTGCTGCCGGCGGAGCCTGCGTCCGTCCCCAAGCCCCTGACCCGGCGGAATATGGATGCCGCCATGCCCATGTTCCAGATGGGATTCAAGTGTGATGCCGGGCTGACCGGCGATGCATTTGCCCGGTGGGAACTGGCGGCCCAGCTTGCCTTGGAGGCGCTGTGCGGGGAATCCTCGGCGCTGTATCTGCGGCTGTACGAGCAGGGGCTCATCGATCCGTCCTTCGGCAGCTATGCAGAGACGGTGGATGGGGCGTGCATGGTCGTCATCGGCGGAGACAGCGACGATCCGCTGGCGGTGCAGGATGCGGTCTTGGCGGAAGCCCGGCGCCTTGCCCATGGCGGGATCAGCCAAGAGGAGTTCCGCCGGATGAAAAAGAGTCATCTGGGCGGCAAGATCCAGGCGCTGGACAGTTTTGAAGCGATCTGCGCCCGGCTGTGCGCCTATGACGGCATGGGATATGACTATTTCCGGTTCCCGGAGCTGGTCGATGCGATCACGGTACAGGAATTGGAGACATTTTTGCGGGAGAACATTGTGCCCCAGCGCTGTGCCATGGCCATTGTGGATCCCCTGGAACAAAAGGAGGATATCTGATGTATCACTATACCACCATCTCGTTTCCGGGACTGGGACTGGAGATGAATCCCCCCCGGGTGCTGGAACTGGGACCGCTGACCATCCACCTGTATGGTCTGGTGATCGCCACGGGTCTGATCTTGGCGGCCATCTACGGCATGAAGCGGGCCAAGCAGTTCGGACTCACCGAAGATCATGTGCTGGACGGCGTGCTGTGCATCACTCCCTTTGCCATCATCTGCGCCCGTGCCTACTACTGCATCTTCTCTTGGCCTCAGTATGCCGATGACCCCATCTCCGTGCTGTACATCTGGGAGGGCGGACTTGCCATCTACGGCGGTGTCCTCGGCGCGGCGCTGGGCATCTTGGTGTTCTGCCGCTGGAAGAAGATCAGCGTGGGTGCGGTGCTGGATCTGGTGGCGCTGGGCTTCTTGATCGGTCAGGCCATGGGCCGCTGGGGCAATTTCTTCAACCGGGAGGCCTTTGGCAGCGAGACCATGAGCTTCCTGCGGATGGGGCTGTACAACACCGTGACCCAGACCGTGGAGTACCACCACCCCACCTTCCTGTATGAATCCCTGTGGAACGCCGCGGGCTTCGTGATGCTCCACTTTGCATCCAAGCACAGAAAATACGACGGTCAGATCGCCCTGGGCTATGTGGCGTGGTACGGTCTGGGCAGAGCATGGATCGAGGGACTGCGTACCGACAGCCTGTACATCGGCGCCACCGGCATCCGGGTCAGCCAGGTTCTGGCGGCGGCTTCCTGCGGCGTTGCGGTGATCCTGCTGGTCTATTTCTGGATGAAGCGCCCCACCCCGGACAAGCTGTTCGTCAACCGGGTGGCGGCGGAAAAGAGAGAAAATAATCTGAAAACGGAAGGAGAAGAGGATCATGGCTGATATTTTTGACAAGCTCTTTGCCGCCGGGAAGCAGGCGGCCAGCTCCGTGGCCACCGGGGTCAATGTGGCGGCGGAGGAGCAGAAGATCCGGGAGGCCTACCAGACCTTGGGCAAGCTGTACTTTCAGGCAAAGCGCCGGGGGGAAGCGCCGGAGGGGCTGGAGTTTGCCGACCAGTGCCGTCAGATCGAGGCACGGCTCAAGCGCATCGAGGAGATGAAGAGCCGGCAGAATGTGACGGACTATGCAGACCGGGACGATTTCGTGGATGTGACCTGATCTGTCGATCAAAAGCAAGCCGGGCGGCGTTCGCCCGGCTTGCTTTTTTGCCCTTGGTGTCAAGTATGATAAATTTAATGTAATATATACTTGACAAAAAGTAAAGCGAGTGCTAGAATCATCCTTGTCAGAAGGAGGTGGCGCAGTGCCGAAGAATTTAGCAGTGAAGGCGGCGAGGGCCCAGCGGGATCTGACCCAGAAGGATCTTGCCGATGCGGTGGGTGTTTCCCGCCAGACCATCAATGCCATCGAAAAAGGGGAGTATAACCCCACCATCAAGCTGTGCAGGAAGATCTGCCGGTGTCTGGGAAAGGGACTGGACGAACTGTTTTGGGAGGATGAAGAAGATGAAAAAGAGGAATAATCTGGACGAGATGCAGGAGCAGAAGCTGCGCAGGATCGAGAGCGTGAGCTGCTGGCTGGGCTTCTGGGCGCTGATCGGCGCCATTGCCGTGCAGACCGCCATGGGGCATCAGGATTGGGCGAGCATCGGCGGCGAGTGCGCGGCGCTGTTCATCATGAGCGGATATCTGGGCATTTCCTGCCTGAAGAACGGCATTTGGGACAGAAAGATGAAGCCGGATCTGAAAACCAATCTGCTGGTCAGCACCACAGCGGCCGCCGTGGCAGGACTGGTCTGGTTCGTCAGCAGCTACCGCAATTATCACAATTTGGCAGGCTCTGCGGCGACCTTTGCATTTATGTTCCTGTCCGTGTTCTGCCTGTGCATGGCGGGGCTGTCGCTGGTGGCGGTGTGCTACCGCAAGCGGGTAAAGAAGCTGGAAAATCAGGAGGACTGACCGGAGGGGCGCCCCTTGGGCATCCGGTGCAGGGTACGCTCCAGCAGACGGTCGCACCGGTGGAATACCTGCCCGGCGCAGAAGCTTAGGGGGATCCACAGCAGGGTGAACAGGGGGCAGATCTGCCCGGCGAAGTTGCCGGGCTGCCCCCGATAGTCCCAGATGGTGAAGCTGCGGTTAAAGACCAGCCCCACCGCCAGTTCTCCTGCGGTGCAGATGGCGGCGCTGATCAGGGCGTGCAATGCCGGGCTCAGCCGGGGGAACCGCTTGCCCAGATGCCCGATGGCAAGGAAGCAGACGCCCGCCAGCAGGAACATGGTGTAGTGGCTGTACCCCCGGAACAGCAGCTCGATGACCACATAGGCGCACCCGCCGATGGCAAATAGACAGAGATTTTTGGCAAGAATCATGGGCTTGGCTCCTTTTTTCAAGTTGAAAGGATTATAACCAAAAATTTTGTGAAATAACTTATTGACAAATAGAGAAATAGCAGGTATAATAACAAAGCTGATTTCGGGTAGCCGAGATCGCAGACCACACTTGGCGGCATAACTCAGTTGGTAGAGTAGCCGGTTCATACCCGGTATGTCATCTGTTCAAATCAGATTGCCGCTACCAGGCCCGTTGGTCAAGCGGTTAAGACACCGCCCTTTCACGGCGGTAACATGGGTTCGATTCCCGTACGGGTCACCATGCAGGAAAGTCCCGATACCACGGTATCGGGACTTTTTTACACGATCCTTGACCGACAACGGAAGAAAAGGACAGGCTCTGCCTGTCCTTTTTGCGTTCCATAACAGCTCCCCCGCAGGATGCGCCCTGCGGGGGAATTTTCATATCCGGGCCAGATTGCAGATCCGGCAGGGGGAGTGCCGGCGGCGGGCATAGGACAGCAGCCGCCCGGAGTTGCCAAGATCCGACACCACATGGCACACCAGAAATCCGCACAGATCCACAAGGAGCCGGTTGGCACGGACGATGGCATAGCGCAGGGGGGTGGACTCCATCCCTTCGGGCCAGTAGGTGCCGTCGAAGCCCCGGGGGAGGAGGTCCGCCCCGGTGGGCAGATAGGGCAGCACCAGCATCACGGTGATGTGGGGGTGGCGCTGCTTGGCGCGGCGCAGGGCTGCTGCGGCGGCCCGGTCAAATCCCCCGTAGTGCCCCACATAGAAGCGGCACACCCCTTCCTGCCGGATCAGTTCCTCGATAACGAGTTCCAGCGCAGGCAGCAGCCCTTCGTCTGCATTCCGGTGACCGAATAGGAAGCAGCTTTTGTCGTCCATGTCTCCACCTCCCGATGTAAAAATAGGGATACTTCTATTGTAGGCGGGCATATTTTGAATGTCAACCCGTATTCGGGTTAAAACAGAAAATCCCGTTGTTATCATCATACTAACCCGCAAATGGGTAAAAATGATGACGGAGGGGACGGACATGGACTATTCCCAGATCTATGTGAGGCGGATCCGCAAGCTGTGCAAAGAGCGTGGCATTGCCATCAACCGTCTGGCGGTGATGAGCGATGTGAAGCAGTCTACGCTGGACAATATTGTAAGAGGGCTGACCAAGAATCCCAGAGTAAAGACCCTGCACAAGATCGCGCTGGCATTCAACATGACGCTGGCGGAGTTTCTGGATTTCGATGAACTGAATGACTACGCTTTTGATGAAGAGCCGGAAGAGGAGTGATCGCCCTCGCTTTCGGGGAAAGAGTTGGCATAATCCACAAAAGGGAACGGTTCAAATCTTATAGATTACACAAAATCAATTTCGCCCCCTTGACAGGGGCAGGAAATGGGAATATAGTAATTATATTAGTCAATATACAATATTTTGTACATTGAAAGTACGCCGTGGAACACAGGATCAAACAGGAGGGAAGATAATGGAGTTTTTGCAGAAAAAACTCGGCATCGCCGTCAATCAACTGGCCCAGGACCTTCTAAGCCGCAAGGAGGGTGATCGGATCCCTCCCATCTCAGAGTATCAGGAGCGGTTTGATACCTCCCGGGGCACCATTCAGAATGCCATCGCCTACCTGAAAGATCAGGGGGCGCTGACGCTGGTCAACCATGGTCACATGGGCAGCTACATCGAACAGCTGGACTACCGCAAGCTGCAGGAATGCACCGTCCACAGGGAGATCTTAGGCGCCATGCCCCTGCCCTATTCGTCCTGCTATCAGGGGCTTGCCACGGCGCTGCATCAGGTGTTCGATCCTTATGCGTTCAATCTGGTCTACGCCAGAGGCGCCGAGAGCCGTCTGCGGCTGCTGGGTTCCGGGATCTGCCAGTTTGCGGTTTGCAGCCGCTATGCGGCAGAGGAAGCCATCGTCGCCCACCGGAATCTGGAGATCGCCGTGGATCTGGGGCATGGCACCTATCTGAGCCGGCATGTGCTGGTGCTGCGCGACCCCAAGGCCAGAGGGATCACCTCCGGGATGCGGGTGGCATATGACCCGGCTTCCACGGACCACCGCCACATCACCAAGCTGATCTGCCGGGGCATTTCCAATGTGCAGATGGTCCGGATGCACGCCCACCGCATCGTCCAGTCCATCCGGGACGGCAGCATCGATGCCGGTGTGTGGAATCTGGACGAGATCTTGGAATCCGGCTATGAGGATCTGAATCTGGTGATGCTGGATCATGTGGAAGATGTGGGGCAGTTTTCCTCTGCGGTGCTGGTGGTGCCCAGAGGGGAGAACGCCATGCTGGATCTGATCCGGCAGAAAGTCCAGCCCGAGCAGATCCGTCAGATCCAAAAACAGGTAAAAAGCGGGGCAATCCCCGCCGAATATTGACAAAACACAGGCAAAAGGAGAAACAAATGCTGAAGCAGAGAATCGAGATCTTGAAGTCCGGCGGTGTCATCACCCAGCAGACCGCCGATTTTGTAAATGCGGTGATCGACTTGATCCAGAGGGATTACCCCCGGGTCGATGCAGACCACGCCGCCATGTTCACCACCCATCTGGCCATGGCCATGGAGCGCATCGCCAAGGGCGAGGTGGTGGATGAGATGGACAAGTTCTGCTGGGAGCAGGTGCAGCAGGCTCCTGAATATCCCGTTGCCCGGGAATTCTGCGAGAAGATGCTGGCGCTGTGCCCGGTAGAGCTGCCCCGGACCGAGCAGGATTTTATCGTGCTGCATGTGTGCAGCATGATGGAGGAATAAACCGAGAGTTACCGAAAAGGAGAAAACGAGCATGAAAAAAGCAATCGCCCTTCTGCTGGCAGCCAGCATGACCGCCGCCATGGCGGCAGGATGCACCTCCGGTCAGCCGCAGAACAACGAAACCGTTGCCGCCGCACAGGTGGAGACCACCGCTCCCACCGAGCCCGAGACCACCGTGGCTCAGGCAACGCTGGAAGAGCAGATGGACGCCTACTGGAACGATCAGCTGGACGGTCTGCTGAAGAATGATGCAGGCTATCCCCACGGCAAAGAGGGTATGGGCGCTGTGGTGCTGGCTATGAAGGATGGCCAGGTCATCTTTGAAAAGGCCTACGGCTATGCCCACTACTACGATGCCGATATCACCGCAGAGGGGGCATCCTACGCCAACCCTGCCTATGTCAAGACCGAAAACCCCAGACAGATGACCACCGACACCCTGTTTGATCTGGCATCCGTGACCAAGGTCATGGCCACCACCCAGTCCATCATGGTGCTGGTCGACCGGGGACAGCTCCATCTGGAGGACAAGGTGGCGGATCTGCTGCCCGGCTTCGAAGCCAACGGCAAGGGCGAGATCACCGTTGCCCAGCTGCTGACCCATTCGTCTGGGCTGCCCCAGTGGGAACCCACCTTCCTGTACTGCGATTCCAAGGAAGAGCAGCTGGAGTACATCAAGAATCTGAAGCTGAATCCCGATTATAAGACCGACGGCTCCGAGCCCAAGTATTCGGACTTCTCCTTCATGACCTTGGGCTTCATCGTGGAGGCGCTGAGCGGTCAGGATATGGATGTGTTCGTCAAGGAGAATGTCTACGATCCGCTGGGCATGACCTCCACCACCTATAAGCCGCTGGAAAACGGCTTCACCAAGGATCAGATCGCCGCCACCTCTCTGGGCAATCCCTATGAGTACCGCATGGTGGACGAGGTCAACTGGCCGGACTGCGGCTACGACTGCACCGCCAATGCCGATGCCTTCGCCGCATTTGACGGCTGGCGGGACTACACCCTGATCGGCGAGGTCAACGACGGCAATGCCGGCATGGGCGGCAAGGGCGTGGCCGGTCACGCAGGTCTGTATTCCACTGCCCGGGATCTGGGCGTGCTGCTGCAGTGCATGCTCAACGGCGGCGAGTATAACGGCGTGCGGCTGTACAGCCCCGAGACTGTGGAGCTGTTCACCACCCGCCACACGACTTATCAGGAAAACCACACGGACAAAGAGGGCAAGCCTGTTCTGTCCGAGGATTTCGGCTATGGATTCAAGCTGGATCAGAGCTGGATGGGCAAGTCCGCCACGGAGCGTGCCTTTGGCCATGACGGCTTCACCGGCACCACGGTCTATGCCGATCCCGACCATAACTATGTATTTGTGTGCCTGACCAACAAGATGCAGGCCGGCTTCCGCCAGTCCACCGCCAACGGTGCCCAGGAGGATGTGAACAACTACTACAACACCAATTCTTGGGTCTCTTGGAACATGAACCAGATCGTCAAGGATCATCTGGGCATCTAACAGACAGCAATGCCTGATCCGGCAACGGATGGGGCACTACAATCCACACAGGAGAGGAGGAGAAATAAATGATTCGTATCGTTGTGGGCGGGCAGATCAACAAGCAGGAGATCTGCCAGTTTACCCGGAATTTCGTGGGCGACCGTGCAACGGTGGAGGTCAAGAGCGACCTGGATGCCGTCATGGCAATGCAGGCGGGACAGTATGACTACTACATCGGCGCATGCAACACCGGCGGCGGCGGAGCGCTGGCCATGGCCATGGCGCTGCTGGGCGCTGGGAACTGCGCCACCGTGTCCATGCCGGGCAAGATCCTGCCGGACGCAGAGATCGTCGCCGCAGTCAACAGCGGCAAGAAGGCCTTCGGCTTCACCGCCCAGCACGCCGAGCAGGTGCTGCCGGTTCTGCTGACGGCAATTCTGGACAAGTAAGAAAGAGAAAAAGGAGAGAATTCAATGGAAATCATGAAGTATATCGTCGTGATCGCCATCGGCGCTCTGGCGTCGATGCTGTCCAACCGGGGCATTGCGGTGTTCAACGACGGATTCCGCGCCATCGTCCCTCAGTACTATGACGGGCAGATCTCCCGCAAGGAGATGGCCACCATCAGCTTCTCCATCAGCTTTGGTCTGGTCATCGGCTTCGGCATCCCCTCGTCTATCGGTACTACCATCATTCTGATCCATGCGCTGCTGCTGACCACCGATATCATCGGTACTTGGTGCCCCGACAGCAAGATGGGCACCATCCTGTCCGGCGTCATCGGCGGCGTCTACGGCCTGCTGCTGCTGGTGGGTCTGGAGTTCGTGGTGAAGCTGTTCGGCTACCTGCCCTACAACTTCCTCAGCGATCTGGGCAGCGTGTCTGCCTACATGACCATTGCCTTCGCCATCTTCCCCGCTCTGGCGGTGGCTTATCAGCATGGCTTCGGCAAGGGCACCATCACCGCTGTTGTCACCGTGTTGGCATGGTTCCTGTTCAAGCGCTTCGGCACCTTCCCCATCGGCGGCGGCCGTACCTTCACCCTGAATGCCGACGGCATGGCTATGCTGGTCGGCGTGATCCTGATGCTGGTCTTTGCCGCTCAGGTCAAGGGCTCCGGCAATGCCAACGCTTCCCTGACCCAGGTGTTCTCCGGCAAGCTGGCCCGTATCCGCAAGAACTGGCTGCTGCTGACCATCATGGGCGGTCTGATCGCCATGGGCACCTCTCTTGCCATCGTGGCAGGCGACCCCGCTTCTCTGGCGGCTGTGTCCGAGGGTGACTGGTCCAGCGCTACCATGATCGCGCTGGCAAGAGCCATCGGCTTCGTGCCTCTGGTGTTCACCACCTCCATCGTCACCGGCGTCTACGCCCCCGCAGGCTGCACCTTCGTGTTCGTGGCAGGTCTTGCCCTGCATGACCACCCCGTGTTTGCTCTGGTGGTTGGCGCTGTGCTGATTGTGGTGGAGCTGCTGCTCATCAATGTCTTTGCCAAGGGCATGGACAAGTTCCCCGGCGTCAAGGACATGGGCGAGCACATCCGCACCTCCATGACCAAGGTCATCGAGCTGACCCTGACCATCGGTGCTGTAGTCGGCGCCGAGAAGATCGGCGGCGCTGTGGGTCTGACCGGTGTGGGCGCCATGTTCATCATCGGCTGCGTGCTGCTGAACCGCCGCTCCAAGAAGCCCATCGTGGAGATGGCCATCGGTCCTGTGGCGTGCATCCTGTTTGGCCTGCTGGTCAATGTGCTGCTGCTGGTTGGACTGGTCAGCCTGCCTGTGGCGTAAAATCCATAACGGCAGCAAAGTGATCCCTTAGTGACCGAAGGGGGGACCCTTGGGGTCTCCCCTTCTTTTTATCCCCGGGCGGCGCGTGGGCGTCTGCCCTGCGAAAAGGAGCAAATCATGAACGGCTATACACTGATGCATGAGCATACCACCATCGACCTCAGCGGGGTCAAGCAGGATCCCGACTGCCGGCTGGACTGTTTTGAGCAGACCCAGCAGGAGTACCGTCGGCTCTATGAGCTGGGGGTACGCACCATCGTAGATGTGACCAACGACGGCATGGGGCGGGATCCGTCCTATGTGCAACGAATTGAGCAAACCACCGGGATTCGGATCGTACAGTCCACCGGATTTTATAAAGAACCCTTCCTGCCCCAGCGGGTCTACCAGCAGACAGAGCGCCAGCTGGCAGACTGGATGATCGGGGAACTCCGCACCGGAATCCACGGCACGGATGTCAAGGCGGGAATGATCGGCGAGATCGGCACCAGCAAAAACGAGATGACTCCCATGGAGCGCAAGGTCTTCGATGCGGCATCTCTGGCAGCGCTGGAGACCGGCGCCCCCATCTATACCCACACCACCCTGGGCACCTATGCTGCGGAGCAGGCGGCATATTTTGCCGGGAAGGGGCTTGCCATGGATCGGATCGTGCTGGGGCACATCGACCTCAGCGGTGATCTGGACTACATCTGCCGGGTGCTGGACACCGGGGTGTGCGTGGGATTCGACACGGTGGGCAAGAACAACTACTTCCCCGACGAAAAGCGGGTGGAGTATCTGATGGAACTGGAGCGCCGGGGCTATATGGATCAGATCGTCCTGTCCGAGGATCTGACGAGAAAATCCCATCTGGCGCATTTTGGCGGGATCGGCTACGCCTATCTTTTTGAGACTTTTCTGCCCATGCTGAAAGCCGCAGGGATGAAGCAGGAGAGCATCGACAAGATGCTCATCGGCAATCCCGGCAGGATCTTGGGCCAGAATTGAGCCGGTGAAAAAGAAAGAAGGGGGAAATCAAATGATCACATATCCGCTGCACTCCATCACTTTGGAGCAGGCCATGGAGCTGCAATTTAAGGTGGTGGACTGCATCACCCGGGAATTTCCCGGACATGAGATCCTGACCCGGGGCGATCTTGGCGTGGTGCCGGGGCTGAACAAGCCTGTGACCACCATGAAGGCAGAAAAAGTCATCGCCCGGGTATTCGACGCCGAGGCTGCCATGCTGGTGCGGGGCGCCGGGACGGATGCCATTGCCGACGCCCTGTATGCCGTGGTCAAGCCGGGGCAGACGCTGCTGGTGCACACCAGCCCCATCTACAGCACCACCCAGACCACCATCGACCGTCAGGGGATCAAGACCGTGGCGGCGGACTTCAACGACCCGGACAGCATCCGCACCGTTATGTCCCAGAATCCTCAGATCCAGGCGGCGCTGGTGCAGTATACCCGCCAGAGCATGACCGACCGCTACGATATGGAGCAGGTGATCTCCGTCATCAAGTCCTGCCGGGATATCCCCATCGTCACCGACGACAACTACGCCGTGATGAAGGTGGCGAAGAACGGCACCCAGTGCGGGGCAGATCTTGCCTGTTTCTCCACATTCAAGCTGCAAGGCCCCGAGGGCATCGGCTGCATCGTGGGCAAGCAGGAATACATCGATTTTCTGGTGAAGCTGAATTACTCCGGCGGCAGCCAGACCCAGGGTCACGAAGCGCTGGAGGTGCTGCGGGGACTGGTGTATGCCCCCGTATCCCTTGCCATTCAGGCGCAGGTCAACGACCGGCTGGTGCAGCGGCTGAACGCCGGTGAGATCGGCGGCATCAAGGATGCCTTCCTTGCCAACGCCCAGTCCAAGGTGCTGCTGGTGGAGTTTGACCGACCCATCGCCCAGCAGGTGCTGGTGGAAGCCGAAAAGCTGGGGGCCGCCCCCAATCCCATCGGCGCAGAGTCCCGCTACGAGCTTTCGCCTATGTTCTACCGGGTGTCCGGCACATTCCGTGCCACGGATCCCACCATTACCCAGCGGATGATCCGCATCAACCCCATGCGCTGCGGAGATGATACGGTGATCCGCATTCTGAGAGAAGCCATGGAAAGGGTGATCTCATGTTCTTAAAACAACTTATGACCGATGATCCCGGTCTGGTGACAGCGGCGGTGTCCCTGCACCGGCAGGGAAAGCTGCTGCCGGACTCCTATGTGGTGGATCTGGAGCGGTTCCGCGCCAATGCCAAAGCCATTGTCGATTCGGCAAAGGAAAAGGGGATCCGGCTGTATTTCATGCTCAAGCAGGTGGGGCGCAACCCCATCCTTGCCAAAGAACTGGTAGATCTGGGCTACGACGGCGCCGTAGTGGTGGATTTCAAGGAAGCCCAGGTGATGATGCGTCACGGCATCCCCATCGGCAATGTGGGCCATCTGGTGCAGATCCCCGAGGGGATGGTGCGCCGGGTGGTGGAATACGGCCCGGAGGTCATCACGGTGTACACCTTGGACAAGGTGCGCTCCATCAGCCGGGCGGCATCGTCGCTGGGCCGGGAGCAGAAGATCCTGATCCGTGTTTTTGACCGGGAGGACATGATCTATTCCGGTCAGACGGCGGGGATCAGCCTGACGGATCTGCCGGAATTTCTGGATCAGATCCGGGATCTGCCCGGGATCCGGGTGGCAGGCGTCACCTCCTTCCCTTGCTTCCTGTATGACGAAAAGCAGGGGGATATCTGCCCTACGCCCAATTTGCAGACCGTGCTGAAGGCACGGGACATGATGCTTCAGCGGGGCATCCCGGTGGAGATCCTCAACACCCCCTCGGCTTCCTGCTGCCGGACGCTGGAGCTGATGGCGCAATGGGGCTGCAACTGTGCAGAGCCGGGGCACGGGCTTACCGGCACCACGCCCGCCCATGGCGCATCCTGCCAGATAGAGAAATGCTGCGTGGCGTATATCAGCGAGGTGTCCCACAATTTTGACGGCAAGGGCTACTGCTACGGCGGCGGCTACTACCGCCGTGGTCATGTACAGAACGCTCTGGTGGGCACCGATGCCGAAAGTCTGCGTCCGGTGGAGGTGATCCCTCCCAGCATGGAGAGCATCGACTATCACTTTGGGCTGAGCCGTCCCTGCCAAGTGGGGGAGACGGTGGTCATGTCCTTCCGTTTTCAGATTTTTGTGACCCGCAGCGATGTGGTGCTGATCGACGGGATATCCCAAGGTCAGCCCCGGATCGTTGGAGTCTATGACAGTTTGGGGAATGAAAAATGAAGAGATTTATTGTGATCGTATTGGACGGCTTCGGCATGGGCGCCATGGCGGATGCCCGGCAGACCCGTCCGGGAGATGAAGTCGCCAGCACCTTGGGCAGCATCCTTCGGGACATCCCGGAGGCAAAATTTCCCACCTTGGAGAAGCTGGGGCTGATGAATGCCTTCGGCGCGGAGAGTGCCGCCATGAAGTTCGCCCCCGACGCCAACGCCGGACGCGCAGAGCTGATGCACTTCGGTGCGGATACCTTCATGGGGCATCAGGAGATCATGGGCACCCTGCCCAAGCGCCCGGTGGTGCAGCCCTTCCAAGAGAAGGTGGACGCCATCAAGGCGCATCTGGAAGCACATGGGCACAAGGTGCGGATCCGCCAGAGGGAGGGACTGCGCTACCTGCTGGTGGATGACTATGTGACGGTGGCGGACAACATCGACGCCGACTTCGGCATGGCGTACAACTGCACCGCACCGCTGGACTTCATCTCCTTTGAAAAGGAAATGGAGATCGGGCATCTGGTGCGGGAGATCGCCACGGTGAACCGGGTGATCCCCTTTGGCGGCACCGGCAACACCATTGACGATGTGCTGGCGGCGGAGGAGACCCGGGAGGGGAAATTCATCGGCATCCATGCGGTGAAGTCCAAATCCTATGTTCAGGGCTACCAGTGCCGCCATCTGGGCTACGGGGTGGACAAGACCGTTCAGGCGCCCACCATCCTCACGGGTGCAGGCATTCCTGTGACTCTGATGGGCAAGGTGGCGGATATCGTCGCCAACGACGGCGGCAAGAGCGTGTCCTGCGTCCCCACGGACGAGGTGCTGGATCTGACCATTCAGGAGATCCGGGATCTGCCGGAGGGCTTCATCTGCACCAATGTGCAGGAGACGGATCTGGCGGGGCACAGTCAGGATTCCGGATGGTACTACCGTCTGCTGTGTACGGCGGACGAGAAGATCAGCCGGATGCTGCCCATGCTGGACGAGGAGGATATCCTGCTGGTCATGGCGGATCACGGCAATGACCCGGATATCGGGCACAACAAGCACACCCGGGAGAATGTGCCCCTGCTGGTGTACCGCAAGGGTGTCACCGGGGTGGATCTGGGTCTGCGCAAGAGCCTGTCGGATGTGGGCGCAACGGTCTGCGACTTCTTCGGCGTCCGTGCCCCCCAGAACGGCGAGAGCTTCCTAAACCTGCTGAAGAAATAAAAACAAAGCCCGCTGATCCTTGTGGATCAGCGGGCAATTTTGTGTTTTTGGCTCAGATGTGATTTGCGGGGATCACTTGCCGTTCAGGATAGAACCGGCGTATTCCAGAGCCATCTCGCAGGTGATCTCCCAAGTGCTCCACGCATGGATGCCGCCCTCGTAGGGGACATATTCCACAGGAGCGACCTTGCCCAGTGCGTCCACGAAGAACTCCACATCAGCAGGGGGCACAGCAGCATCTTCGGTGCCGTGGATCACATAGAAATTGACGGGGCTGTTAGTCTCGGCATAGCTGTCCAAGAATGCCAGAGGATGCTCGGCATCCCAAGTCGCCTGATCGAAGTTGTTGAACAGGTGCAGGCTGGAGCAGACATTGCCCTGGGAGTTCTGCCACACGGCGGGGGACAGCAGCAGGGCGGTGCTGAACATCTCGGGGTACTTCAGAGCGAAGCGGGCAGCGCCGTAACCGCCCATGGAGATGCCGCCGATCATGCGGCCTTCCTTGGTGGCCAAGGTGTTGTAGTTGGCATCGATAAAGGGGATCAGATCCTGAATGATGGCGGTTTCCATTGCAAGACCCGGGCCATCGTAGTAGAAAGAGTTGTAGCCATCGATGAACACCACGATGCATTCGGGCAGCTTGCCCTCACCGATCAGCTTGTTCAGAATGTCGGGGGTGGAGAAGCGCTCGATCATATTCAGCTGGTGACCGCCTACGCCGTGCATCAGGTAGATCACAGGGTATTGCTGCGTCTTGTCGTTTTCGTCATAGCTTGCGGGCAGATAGACAGAGTAGTTGCAGTCCATCTTCAGCGCGTCAGAATACCAGAACAGGGTCTTGCGGGTGCCCTCATAGCCGGGGGCTTCGGTCTCGGCGGGGGTGGTTTCGGTTTCGGCGGGGGCGGTGGTCTCGGTGGCTTGGCTTTCCGCCGGGGCGGTGGTTTCGGCGTTGCCCTGGGCGGCGCATCCTACGATGCTCGCTGTCAGCAGGCAAGCCAAAATGATTGCGATCAACTTCTTCATTTTCTCATACTCTCCTTTGTGTACGATAGATTGCCTTGCAGTGATTATACATTTTTCATAAAACAAAATGTTTCGAAATTTATTTCATGAATCATATATACCAAAGGCTTGGCTCTAGTATAAGCAAAGAAACGATAAAGTCAATCTTTTCCGACGAAGATAAAATGTTGTTTCAGACCTTGATGAAAAAGAAGATGAAACCCATCTATTTCAGGAACATTTTCATGGAAAAAGCTGGTCATCATCCTCCAGTTCGTATGTGCCGAGGATCTGGGTGGGGCCGGACATCTGGATGCCCGTCAGGCATCCGTCCCGGTGCTCCAGATGAAATTCCAGCCTGCCGCCGGGATTCTCCACCGCCAGATCACCGCCGGGGAGCTGTCCTTGGTGCCACAGCAGGGCCGCTGCGGCGGCAGATCCGGTGCCGCAGGCCAAGGTAAAGTCCTCCACCCCTCGTTCGTAGGTCAGAATGCGGATGGTGCGCGGGTCGATCCAATCGTAGTAGTTGATGTTGGCGCCCTTGGGGAAGGCGGTATCGTGGCGCAGCAGCGCCATTTCTTGGCGCAGGGACTCCCGCTCCGCCCAGTCCAATCCGGGGCAGTGGCGCACGCCATGGGGCACGCCGGGGCTGCCCAGCTCCACATAGGCGGTATTCCCCACCCGGCGGGGATCCAGCACCGAGGGCAGATTCAGCGCCACTTGATAGGCTTCCCGGCTCAGCCGGCGGGATCGGATCTGCCCGGCGTCGGTCTGGATGGTCATTTCCGGGCCTGCGATGCCGGACTCGTAGGCGAACCGGCTGACGCACCGGCTGCCGTTGCCGCACATCTCCCCCCGGGAGCCGTCGGAATTGTAAAAATGCAGGCGAAAATCCGCTTCCTGCGCCGCTGTCACCGCCATGAAGCCGTCGGCTCCCGTCTGGGCGCACAGACTTCTGGCGAGCCGTGGCAGATCCAACTGCCGAGTCCGGGCATCCAGGATCACGAAGTCGTTTCCGGCTCCGCTCATGTGTACAAATTTCATAGAAAACCTCTCGATATGAAAAAAGCAAGGCATGGACACCACGCCTTGCTTTTGCGTCTTACAGACCAAGGATCAGATTGGCGAACATAAAATACACCAGCAGCGAAAGGGCATCCACGATGGAGGTGATGAAAGGGCTGGCCATCACCGCCGGGTCAAGACGCAGCGCCTGGGCCGCCATGGGCAGCAGAGCACCCACCATCTTTGCCAGCAGCACCGTCACCGCCAGCGCGCAGCATACCACCAGATCCACCATGATGGTGATATCCTGATTGCCCAGCATCATCCGATCCACCACAAGGATCTTCACGAAGCAGAATACGGACAGCACCACGCCGCACAGCACGGCGGTGCGGATCTCCTTCCACACCACTCGGAAGGTGTCGCTGAGCTTCAGTTCGCTCAGGCTCAGGGCGCGGATGATGGAAACCGAGGACTGGCTGCCGCAGTTGCCCCCGGTGCCCATGAGCATGGGGATGAAGGCGGTCAGCGCCACCTGCGCCGACAGGGCGTCCTCGAAAGAGGTGATGATGAGCCCCGTGAAGGTGGAGGTGATCATCAGCAGCAGGAGCCACGGGATCCGGTTTCTGAACAGTTCAAATACGGAACTTTTCAGATAGGTCTTTTCCGACGGGGTCATACCTGCCATCAGCTCGATATCCTCGGTGGCCTCGTCCACCATGACATCCATGGCGTCGTCGAAGGTGACGATGCCCACCATCCGGTTCTCGGCATCCACCACGGGGATGGCAAGGAAATTGTATTTGTTCAGCATCTGTGCCACTTCCTCCTGGTCGGTGGAGGTGGTGGCATAGATCACATTGGTTTCCATCATGTCCACAATGGGCATCTCGTCATCTTCTGCCAGCAGCAGATCCTTCACCGTGACCAAGCCCAGCAGCTTGCGGTTGCGGTCGATGACATAGCAGGTGTAGATGGTCTCCTTGTCCACACCCTGACGGCGGATCCGCAGGATGGCGGCTTCCACGGTCATATCCGGACGCAGGGAGACATACTCCGTGGTCATGATGGATCCGGCGGAGAACTCCTTATAGCGCAGGATCTGGTTGATGGAGTTTCGCATATCCGGGTCAGCCTGCTTCAGGATCCGCTTGACCACATTGGCGGGCATTTCTTCCACCAGATCGGCGGCGTCGTCCACATACAGTTCGTCCACCACGTCCTTCAGCTCCCGGTCGGAGAAGCCCCGGATCAGCAGCTCTTGGGCTTCCGGCTCCATTTCCACAAAGGTCTCCGCCGCCAGTTCCTTGGGAAGCAGCCGGAACAGCAGCGGGATCCGCTGCTCCTGCAGGCTGTCGAACATGGCGGCAATGTCGATGGGGTTCATGGTCGCCATGATGTCCCGCAGGGTGGCATATTTTTTCTCATCCAGCAGGGTGATAAGCGTTTTTTCTACGATCTCAAATCGGTCTGCCATTGGTCTTCCTCCCTCATAAATATCATCGGGCATTCCTCCACGCAGACACGCCGCATCAAACAAAATTGAGGACAAACCACAGCAGGTGGTTTGTCTCGCGACGTGCCGGAAGCGCTGGCGTTACTGCCACCATCCATGGTATTCCCTCCTTCACACGGAATCGTTTATGCTCTCTTTATTTTATGCGAATTTGCCCTGTGTGTCAACCTTGACGAGGGGGATCGCCGGGGATAAAATAGGGATGATACGACCAAAAAGACAAAAGGAGGAAACGCCATGTCCATTCGACCGGCGCAGGAGCGGGATGTGCCCCGGATGGGGCAGATCTACGCCCCCTATGTGGAACAGACCACCTATTCATTTGAGGAGATCCCACCGGATCATGAGATATTTCTGCGCCGCTTTCGGGAGCATACGGACCAGTTCCCCTGGCTGGTGTGGGAGGAGGACGGCGTGGTGCGGGGCTATGCCTATGCAGGCGCTCCGTGGGAGCGGGCAGCGTACCGCTGGTGCGCCGAGATCTCCGTCTATCTGGAGCCGGATGCCCATGGCAGAGGGATCGGCCGGGCGCTGTACCAACGGCTGGAGGAGCTGCTGAAGCGTCAGGGCTACCGGGTGGTGTATGCCCTGGTCACCACGGAGAACCATGGCTCAGCGGCATTTCACGAGGCCATGGGCTATACCAAACGCACCACCTTTGAAAACTGCGGATACAAATTCGGGCGGTGGCTGGGTGTGATCTGGTACGAAAAATGGCTCAATCCGCTGACACCGCCCCTGTCGCCCCCGACCCCTTGGAGGAAGCTTTGAATTTACGGGCGGCGGCACCGGGCGAATGGAGCGGGAGTCGGGATTTCTGGCTTCGGGATGGGCGATTTCTGGATGAATTCCACCGTTTTGTATAAAACATATTGCGTATTCGGAATGAGAAAAATGAAGATATGTGAATTTTGACGAAAAACTTCTGGGGATTTTAGGGAGTTTGACGCTTTCGCATTGTGCAAAAATGTGCTATGCTATGCGTGGGAACATATCATCGTCCGCAGGGCAGGCAGCACCTGTCCCCTGGGACTTACATTCAATACAAAAGAGAGGGTGAAGCACCCATGGACCAGCAATTCCAGTCCTTTTTGCAGGACTTTCATTGGGGCGTCACCACAGATGTACCGGCCTTTCTGGGCTGCCACCGGCAAAGCCGGGGCGGACGGGACGGGTTCGTGTTTCGTGTGTGGGCGCCGAATGCCAAATCCATCAGCGTGGTGGGAGAGTTTAATTTCTGGAACGGCTCCGACCTGCCTATGGTCAAATACCCATGGGGCGTCTGGGAGTGCTGGTCAGGCTACGCCAAGGAAGGGGACGCCTACAAGTATCTGGTAGAAGATCACAATGGCGGCACCATTTACAAATCCGATCCTGTGGGCTTCCGGGTCTGCCGGGCGCCGGATACCTCCAGCGTGATCTGCGACCTGTCCGGCTTCGTCTGGCATGACGGCGGATATCTGGCTGCCCAGGGCAGCCGCATGGTCAAGGACAGCCCCGTGAACATCTACGAGCTGCACCTTGCCTCTTGGCGGCGCAGGGAGGACGGCTCTCTCTATTCCTATACGGAACTGGCGCCCATGATCGCCGGTTACGCCAAAAACATGGGCTACACCCATGTGGAGCTGATGCCTTTGGCGGAATACCCCTACGACCCAAGCTGGGGCTATCAGGTCACGGGGTTCTACGCCCCCACCTCCCGGTTTGGCTCGCCCAAAGAGTTTATGATGCTGGTGGATACCCTCCACCGGGCGGGGGTGGGTGTGATCGTGGATTGGGTGCCCGGCTATTTCCCCAAGGATGCCAGCGCCCTGTATCAGTTCGACGGCACATGCACCTATGAGCCGGCAGACCCGGAGCGAAACGAAGATGTCTACCGGGGCACCCGGCTGTTCGATTACAGCAAGCCGGAGGTTCGCAATTTCCTGCTCTCCAATGCTGCGTTCTGGCTGCGGCAGTACCATCTCGACGGCATTCGGGTCAGCGGCGTGGATGCCATGCTCCACCCGGGCGCAATGCCCCCGGGGCAGACAGACCCCCATGCGCTGGCTTTCCTGCGGGAGCTGGAGCGGGTGTGCCGGGTACAGCAACAGGCCATCCTCATCACCGAGGGTAGGGATCTGCCCTCTGATGCGGATGCCGGATTGCATTGGAGCGCAGACTGGACGCAGCAGGCGCTGGCGCTGTGCTGCGGCGGCAGGACACCCGAAGGGGATCTGACCCCGCGGGAGGACGCCCCCATCCGGCTGCTGCCCCTGAGCCACGACGAGGTGGTGCAGGGCAAGGGCTCGCTGGTGAGCAAAATGCCCGGGGAATACGACCGGAAATTCGATGCCCTGCGGATGCTGCTGAGTTTCCAGATGGCGTGCCCGGGGAAGAAGCTGCTGTTTATGGGCGGGGAATTCGCCCAGTTCATCGAGTGGGATGCAGGTCAGGGTTTGGACTGGATGCTGCTGGGCTTTGACCGGCACCGGCAGATGCAGGCTTTCGTCCGGGATCTGAACCACCTTTACCGCAGAGAGCCCGCCCTGTGGCGGGACGATGCCGGGGCAATGGAATGGATCTGCCGGGACGAAGGCGCGCTGGCGCTGCGCCGGACCGGGCGGCGGGGGGAGGAGCTGATCTTCTTGATGAACCTCTCCGACCAGCCCTTGCAGGATCTTCGCCTAGGGCTGCCCGGATTGGGCCGGTGCCGATGCATCCTGTCCTCGGATGATCCAAAATATGGCGGCAGCGGCGGCTGCATTCCTCCTGTTCCGGCAAAAAACGAGCCGGCGGGGGAGTATAATAACAGCGGTGATTTCCACATCGGCCCAATGAGCGCCGCATTTTACCAATGGCAGCCGGAGTCTCCGGCGGAATAACAAGCATTTTATACGGGGGATTCCCGTTAAAAGAGGGAAATGAAAATCGACATACAAAGGAGTTGTGACCATGTACTTCCACAAAAAAAGATGCATTGCCATGCTCCTGGCCGGTGGCCAGGGCAGCAGACTCAAGGTCCTGACAGAAAAGACTGCAAAGCCTGCGGTTCCGTTTGGCGGCAAATACCGCATCATCGACTTTCCACTGAGCAACTGTGTCAACTCCGGGATCGATACCGTAGGCATCCTGACCCAGTATCAGCCCCTGGAATTGAATGAATATATCGGAAACGGTCAGCCCTGGGGGCTGAACAAGACCCACAGCTGCGCCCAGATCCTGCCGCCCTATGAGCGCCACGACAAGAAGAGCGGATGGTATAAGGGCACCGCCAACGCCATTTACCAGAATCTGGATTTCGTGGATCGGTTCGACCCGGATTATGTGGTGGTGCTCTCCGGCGACCATATCTACCGCATGGACTACGCCGCCATGATCGCCTACCACGAGAAGAACGAGGCTTCCTGCACCATCGCCGTGCGGGATGTGTCCATCGAGGAGGCTTCCCGCTTCGGCATCCTGAACACCAATCCGGACAACTCCATCTATGAATTTGAAGAAAAGCCTGCCAAGCCCAAGTCCACCAATGCGTCCATGGGCATCTATGTGTTCAACTGGAAGGTGCTGCGGGAGGCGCTGATCAGCGACGAGGAGGACAGCACTTCCTCCAACGACTTCGGCAAGAACATCATCCCCAAGCTGCTGGCGGACGGTCACAAACTGATGGCCTATACCTTCAACGGCTACTGGAAGGATGTGGGCACCATCGATTCTCTGTGGGAAGCCAACATGGAGCTGCTGGGCAAAGAGCCGGAATTCGACATCCGCGGGGATGAGAAGTTCAAGATCTACGCCAGAAACAGCGCCCTGCCCTCTTCCTACATCGACCGCAACGCCAAGACCGTCAACAGCTTCATCGCAGAAGGTTCGGAGGTCTACGGCACCGTGCGCCACAGCATCATCTCCGTAGGCTGCTCCATCGGCGAGGGTGCGATGGTGGAGGATTCGGTGATCATGCCCGGCGTGTCCGTTGCCCCCGGCGCCATTGTCCGCCACGCCATCATCGGTGAGGGGACGCAGATCTGCCGCGGAGCCGTTGTGGGCGGCGCCTTTGCCCCCGGGGAAAAGAAAAAGATCAGCGTGACCCACAAGAATGCCGTGGTGGCGGAGAATACGGTGCTCCTGCCCGGCGAGATGCTTTAAGGAGGTAGGCAGACATGACCATTCAGGGAATCATTTTCGCGAATATCTATGACAGCTCTCTAGGGGAGCTGACCAATAAGCGCACCATGGCGAGCCTGCCCTATGGCGGACGCTACCGCCAGATCGACTTCACCCTGTCCAACATGGCCAATGCGGACATCCGCCGCATCGGCATCATCTCCCGCTACCACTACCAGTCGCTGATGGCCCACATCGGCTCCGGCGAGGAGTGGGATCTGGAGCTGAAGGACGGCGGACTTGAATATCTGACCCCCTATTCCACCAGCTCCACCTCCGGCTACCGGGGCAAGCTGGAAGCCCTGCACTATGCCATGGGCTATCTGGAGAAGGGTGCGGATGACAGCTATGTGATCCTTGCCGATTCCAGCGTCTTGTGCAACATCGATCTGCTGAAGGTGGTGGATGCCCATGTACAGAGCGGGAAGGATTTGACCATCATCGCCGTGGACGGCGTGGCCAACGGCCGCAAGCAGCTGGATCTTGCCATGAAGTTGGATGCCGACGGCGAGATCGAGGATATGGCGGTGGATTATGTGGCGCCGGAGGGATATCTGGCATCCACGGGTATGTTCATCATCTCCAAGCGGCTGCTGATGGCCTGTGTGGAGAATCTGGTGGCCCGCAACCGCTACCGCTTTGAGCGGGATCTGGTGCTGCCCCTGTGGCTGGACCGCCATCTGACGATGAATGTGTACCAGTTCGACGGGGTGACGCTGTTCAACGAGTCCCCCGAGGAATACTACAATGCCAACCTTGCCCTGCTGGACAAGGATGTGCGGGACGGGCTGTTCCGTGACCGCCCCATCTACACCACCGTCCGGGACTGTGTCCCCACCTACTACGGTGAGAATACCAACATTGACAACTGCATCGTGGCAGACGGCTGTATGCTGGAGGGCGATGCCAAGGAGTCGGTGCTGTTCCGTCAGGTCACCCTCCGCCCCGGCGCCAAGATCGAGGGCTGTCTGGTCATGAACGACACGGTGATCGGGGAGAACTGCGAACTCAAGTGCGTCATTCTGGATAAGAATGTCACCGTCCGCCCCGGCGCAAAGCTGATCGGCACGCCTCAGAATCCCATCATCATCAAGCGAGGGGAAACCGTATGAGAATTGCCATTTTAGCGTCTGAGGGCGCACCTTATGCGAAGTCCGGCGGTCTGGGCGATGTGATGGAGGCGCTGCCTGCGGCGCTGTCCCGGATCCCCGGCAATCAGGTGATGCTGATCCTGCCCTACTACAAGAAGATCAAGGAAAACCCCGCCTACACCGTGGAACTGGAGACGGAGCTGGAGGTGCAGCTGGGCTGGCGGAAGCAGTACGCCGGTGTGATGCGCCTGACCAACCGCACCGACAATGTGCAGGTCTATTTCATCGACAACGAATACTACTTCGGTGCCCGGGAGGGTGCCATCTACGGGCAGGGGGATGACGGCGAGCGCTTCGCTTTCTTCTCCAAGGCCTGTCTGGATGCCATGAGCGCGCTGGGCATGATCCCGGATGTGATCCAGTGCAACGACTGGCAGTGCGGCATGGTGCCGGTGTACCTGAAGGCGCTGTACCGCCCCCTGTATCCCAATACCAAGTGCATGTATACCATCCATAACATCGAGTATCAGGGCTGGGCGGATGCGTGGTTCTTTGACGATGTGCTTCAGCTTCCTTGGGAATACCGCAGCTGTCTGGACATGAACGGCGCCGTGAATGTGATGAAGGGCGCCATTGAGACCTGCGACATGGTCACCACCGTGTCCGAAACTTACGCCCGGGAGCTGATGTATCCCTACTATGCCCACGGGCTGGACAGCGTCATCGCCGGCAATGCGTGGAAGCTGACGGGCATCACCAACGGCATCGATGTGCATACCTTCAACCCGGAGACGGATCCTGCCCTGCCTGCCCACTATAATGCGGAAACCTTCCCGGAGGGGAAGTCCAAGTGTAAAGCGGCCCTGCAAAAGGAACTGGGGCTGCCCCAAGCGCCGGATGTGCCCCTGCTGGTGATGGTCACCAGACTGGCGGGGCACAAGGGGCTGGATCTGCTGTGCTACATTGCCCGGCGTCTGCTCAACGAGGAAAATGTGCAGATGGCCATTGTGGGCACCGGCGAAGCCCAGTACGAGAGCTTCTTCCGGGGTCTGGAAGCGGAGTACCCCGATCGGGTCAGCGCCAAGATCACCTTCGATCTGGCTCTGGCATCCCGGATGTATGCCGGCGGCGATATTTACATGATGCCCTCCAAGTCCGAGCCCTGCGGTCTGAGCCAGATGAACGCCATGCGCTACGGCACGGTGCCCGTGGTCCATGCCACCGGCGGTCTGAAGGACACCGTTCCCGGTGTGGATGACAACGGGGAAGACGGACTGGGCTACAATTTCCAGAGTTACAACGGCGACGACTTCCTGTGGGCGCTGAAGCGGTGCCTGAAGCTGTATGAGCAGGATCGGGAGGCGTTCCGGGAACTGCAATACCGGGACATGACCACAGATTTCAGCTGGGATGTGCCTGCCGGGCGGTATATGGAGCTGTTCCGCACCATGTGCCAGCGATAAAAGCGGACGGATCAACGGCAAAGGGTCTGGCAACAGACCCTTTGCTCTGTCTGTGCGGAAAAATCCATCCATCAACAGGAGAGAATCATGCGTATTCTGTTCGACAGCAAGCAGCAAGAGTATAAAGATCCCTTCGGCACGCTGACGCCGGATCAGCCCTGCCGGATCCAGATCCGCATTCCCAATTCCGTTCCCGTCACCAAGGTGCAGTGCATCGTTCAGCGGGAAAACGGGGAAGCGTATCAGGAGTTTCCGCTGGAGCGCAGGGCAAAGGAAGGGGTGTACAGCCTGTTCGGCGGCACCATGGTGCTGTCTGAACCGGGGCTGTACTTCTACTACTTCTATGTGGGCAAGCCGGAGGGGGGCTTCCGCCTGTTCAAGCAGGGGGATGACACCAATATGGAAGCCGGCGACCTGTGGCAGGTCAGCTGCATCCCCGAGGACTTCACCACCCCCGACTGGGCCAAGGGCGCGACCATCTACCAGATCTTCCCGGATCGGTTCTGCAAGTCCGGCAGCCCCGACCTTACCGGCAAACTGGAGCCGTATATCCTGCACAAGGACTGGAACGAGGATGTGTACTGGGAGCCGGACGAGGACGGCGAGGTGCTGAATAACGACTTCTTCGGGGGTAACTTCCGGGGCATCATCGACAAGTTAGACTATCTGGACGAGATGGGCGTGGGGATCCTGTACCTCAATCCCATCAGCAAGTCCTTCTCCTCCCACCGCTATGACACCGGCGATTACAAGACTCCCGACCCCATGCTGGGCACCGAGGAGGATTTTGCCGAATTGTGCCGTCAGGCGCACCTGCGGGGGATGCATGTGGTGCTGGACGGGGTCTACTCCCACACCGGCGCCAACAGCCTGTACTTCAACCGGGATGGGGCGTTTCCCGAGGTGGGCGCGTTCCAGTCTCAGGACTCCCCCTATTACGAGTGGTATCAGTTCTATTCTTACCCGGAAACCTACCATAGCTGGTGGAATTTCGACACCCTGCCCACGGTGAACAAGATGACCCCCAGCTATATGGACTATATCATCAACGACGAGGACAGCGTGGTGGCCCATTGGCTGAAGCTGGGCGCGGACGGATTCCGGCTGGATGTGGTGGATGAGCTGCCCGATGCCTTCGTGGCACAGCTCAAGCGCCGGATCCGCCAGATCAAGCCCGACGCTCTGCTCATTGGCGAGGTTTGGGAGGATGCTTCCAGAAAGATCGCCTACGACCAGCGCCGCCGCTACTTTGTGGATGCAGAGCTGGACTCGGTGATGAACTATCCCTTCCGCAATGCCATCGTCCGCTTCATGCACAAGCTGGATGATGGCAGAGAGCTGAAGGACACGGTGATGAGTATCGTGGAGAACTACCCCCCGCAGGTCATGGCATGCACCATGAATCTGCTGGGCACCCATGATACCGCCCGGATCCTCACGGCGCTGATGGACTCCTTCGAGGGAAGCCGGGAGGAGAAGGCACACCGGCACCTCAGCCGCAAGCAATGGACCACCGCACAGGAGCGGCTGCAGGCGGCGTCCTTCCTGCAATTCATGCTGCCCGGCGCCCCCAGCATCTACTATGGAGATGAAGCGGGCATGGAGGGCTACAACGATCCCTTCTGCCGCAGACCTTACCCTTGGGGGCGGGAGGATCGGGAACTTCTCGCCCACTACCGTCTGCTGGGCAAGCTGCGCAAGGCTCTGCCGGCGCTGCGTCTGGGGGACATTCAGTTCTTCTCCGGGGGCAATTTGCAGCTGGGATTCAGCCGCAGCCATCAGGGGCAGACCGTGAAGGTGTACCTGAACCGCAGTTCCGACAACTGGGAGATCCCCGCCGCCCGGAAGCTGCATCTGGGGCACAACCTCATCAACGCATCCGATGACGGGATCTGCCTGGGACATATGGGCTACTGCCTGCTGGAGGAATGATGGAAGAACGATATTTCACCGGCTTCTGCCGCCAGACCGACGCCAGCCGCATGGTGGAGGTGGTCACGGACAAGGGGGCTTTGACGGAGGTGGACTGCTGCTACGGCGGCTGTCCCTTTGAGTCAAGCTGTACCATTGCCCAGCAGATCCGGGACTTGGAGCCGAAGGGACAAGAATGATAAAAGATCCCCCCTTTTCGCATCTTGCGAAAAGGGGGGATCTTGCATCAAGTTCCGGCGTGCTGGGCGAGGTACTGCTCCGCTTCGTGGACGGCAACGGCACCGTCTGCCACCGCCGTGACCACCTGCCGCACCTGCTTGGTGCGTACATCACCCACGGCAAAGACGCCGGGGATGCTGGTCTTGGTGGATTCGTCCGCAATGATGTATCCCGCTTCGTCCAGCGCAAGCTGATCCTTCACCAGTTCCGTGGTGGGCTTTCTGCCGATGCTGACGAAAATGCCGTCGGTGTCCACCATAGTCTGCTCTCCGGTGCGCACATCCTTCAGCCGCACGGCGTAGAGTTTCTCGTCGGCAAGCAGTTCGCTGACGGCGCTGTTCCAGCGGAATTCCACATTGGGGGCTTCCATCAGCGCCTTGTGGTAGATCTTGGTGGCACGCAGGCTGTCCCGGCGGTGCACCAGAATGACCTTCTTCGCCACCCGGGACAGCAGCAGGGCGTCCGCCACGGCGGTGTTGCCGCCGCCGACCACCACCACGGTCTTGGCCCGGTAGAACATCCCGTCACAGGCGGCGCAGTAGTTCACGCCCCTGCCCACCAACGCCTGCTCGTTGGGCAGTCCCAGCTCCCGGTGGGCGGCTCCCGTGGATATGGCGACGGTTCTTGCGTAGAAGGTGCCCTCGGTGGTCTCCACCACCTTGATCTCCGGGCGCAGATCCACCCGCAGTACATCCGCCATCTCGGACTTTGCCCCGAACCGCTCTGCCCCTGCCTGCATATTCTGCCCAAGGGTAAAGCCGTCTACCCCTTCGTGAAAGCCGGGATAGTTGTCGATCTGGGCGGTGAGCGCCATCTGACCGCCTGCGGACAGCCGCTCGATGACCAGGGTATCCAGTCCGGCTCTTGCGCCGTAGAGTGCGGCGGTGTAGCCCCCGGGGCCGCCGCCGATGATGATGAGATCGTAAATGTGTTCCATGTCTGCCTCCTGTATCACAGCAGATGCTCTGCCAGAAATTCGTCGATCCGTGCCTTGGACTCCGGCGCTACGATAGAGCCGAGGGCTTCCCCCTTGTGGTAGAGCACCAGGGTGGGGATCACCTCGATCCGCTCCTGCCGGGCAAGGTCGGGAACATCGTCAATGTTCACCTTCGCCACCACCAGCCGGTCGGCGTATTGCTGTGCGATTTTCTCATAAGCGGGGGCGATCCGGCGGCAGTACACGCACCAAGGTGCCCAGAAGTCCACCAGAACGGGCTTTTCCCCGTGATTTACCAATTCATTGAAGCGATTCTGATCCAATTCCATAACAGTCATGAGCCATAGCCCCTTTCGTTTCTTGATCTTGGCACTAGTATACCCCGCCGCCGGGACAGATTCCGTGATTTTATCACGTTGGCAAGGCGGCGGAATCGTGTTATAATCGAATCATCCCAAAGCGGAGGTGAATGCCGGGTCAGACCGGCGGATAAGGATGAAACGAGTGATCCGAATTCTATTGATCGTGGTGTGCCTGTGTGTCATGGGCTACTCCGGATATCAGCTATATACCATTTACAGCGGCTATGCGCAGGCGGAGAATCTGTACACGGATACGGCGCAGCAGTATGTGAAGCCTGCCCCCACCCGTCCTGCCCAAGAGCATGACGAGACCA
Organism: uncultured Clostridia bacterium; assembly: GCA_937890525.1. Classification (GTDB taxonomy): domain Bacteria; phylum Bacillota; class Clostridia; order Oscillospirales; family Oscillospiraceae; genus Faecousia. The sequence goes on from CALADI010000048.1 coordinate 125,428, forward strand.
AGCCGCAGGAGCAGGGGGACTATGCCCCTATTCAGGTGGATTTTGACGCCCTGCTTCAGCAGAACGGGGACATCGTGGGGTGGCTGTACTGCCCGGATACCGCGCTGAACTACCCCGTGGTGCAGGCGGAGGACAACGACTACTACCTGCGCCGGATGCTGGACGGAAATTACAACCACTCCGGCAGCATTTTCATGGACTACCGCTGTGATTCCGGCTTTGCTGACTTCAACAGCATCATCTACGGGCACAATATGAACGACGACAGCATGTTCGCCGTGCTGGCGGAGTATCAGGATCCCCAGTTCTGCCGGGAGCATCCGTCCATCTACCTGCTGACTCCGGAAGCGGACTACCGGCTGAATGTGATGGCTTCCGTCCAGACCGATGCCAACTCCGACCTCTATGCTTTCCCGTCGACCCGGGAGGATTTTGACGAATTCCTGCAGGAGCTGATGGACGAGTCCATTCTGGATGTGGAGCTGGATCTGGCCGGAGTGGAGCGCACGGTGCTGCTGTCCACCTGCTCCTATGAATTCACTGACGCCCGGTATCTGGTGGTGGGGTCGGTGGAGAAGCTGGACCGCCGGACGTGACGGTTTACGCAGGTTTTACAAACAGGACACAAGGAATTGCTGTTCTTCCCCGGAAAGGGGAAGTATAATGAAAATGTAAAAGAATGTCTGAAAAGAAAGAAGGGATCGGGTATGATTCAGTTTGAAGAGAAAAAAGGTTTTATCTGCGATATGGATGGCGTGATCTACCACGGCAACCGTATCCTGCCCGGGGTTGCGGAGTTCATCGACTGGCTCCACCGGGAGAAGAAGGAATTTCTGTTTTTGACCAACAACAGCGGCTCCACCCCCAGAGAACTTCAGCAGAAGCTGGCACGCATGGGGCTGGATGTGCCGGAGAAGCATTTTTACACCAGCGCCTTGGCCACGGCTGCTTTCTTGAAGGAGCAGGCACCGGGCTGCTCGGTGTACGCCATTGGCGAAGCGGGGCTGCTCAATGCCCTGTATGATGCCGGGATCACCATGAACGATGTGAACCCGGACTATGTGGTCATGGGCGAGGGCAAGGCGTATTCCCTGGATACCCTGACCAAGGCCACCAATCTGGTGATGAAGGGGGCAAAGCTCATCGGCGCAAACTCCGATTTGTCCGGCCCCATTGAAAATGGCATCGCCCCCGCCTGCCGGGCGCTGGTGGCGCCCATCGAGATGGCTACGGGGACACAGGCCTACTTCTGCGGCAAGCCCAATCCGCTGATGATGCGCACTGGGCTGCGGCTGCTGGGCTGCCACTCCTCCGAAGCGGTGATGGTGGGCGACCGGATGGATACGGACATCATCTCCGGCATGGAGAGCGGCATGTCCACCATTCTGGTGCTGTCCGGTGTGTCCAGCCGGGAGACCCTGCGCACCTTTGCCTACCGTCCCACCATGGTGCTGGACGGAGTGGGGGACATCGTCAAGCAGGCTCAGCTTCAGAAGAAAGCTCCCCCTGCCAAGTAAAAAATACCAAAAAACTGCCGTCGCTGATCTCAGCGGCGGCAGTTTTTGCTTGTACGGGATGCCTATTGTTACGCTTCGGGCGCACCGTCGAGGGCATACCGCTCGATGGCGATGGCGGCGCCGTCTTGGTCGTTGCGCTCGGTCACCGCATCGGCGGCGGCACGCACAGCTTCCGGGGCATTGCCCATGGCGATGCCAAGACCGGCGGCACGGAGCATGGAGATGTCGTTGCCGCTGTCTCCCATGGTCATGACCTGCTCCATGGGGATGTGAAGCTTACGGCACAGCCGGGTCAGGGCGCTGCCCTTGGTGGCGCCGGGGTGGGAGATCTCCAGATTGTTTGCCCCCGCCCATACGGCGCTGAGAGGCATCTGCCCCAGACGCTCATCCACGGTATCACGCAGATGTTGGGGCACGCAGAGCAGATTCACCTTCTCCACCGGCAAAGTGGGGCACAGATCTTCCAGCGAGGGGACGGTCACCCCGTGCTGGGGCATCACCGATTCCAGATGGAAGGTCAGGGTGGGATCGCTGGCTTCCCGGCGCAGATCCTCTGCCGTCACATACATCCTGCCCTCCGAGGAAAACTCGATCGGCAGGGACAGTTCCCGGGCAAGCCCCAGCAGATCCCGGAGCACCGGGGGCTCCAGACACAGAGAAGGGCTGACATAGCCGGTTTTCACGCTGCGGGTCTGAGCGCCGTTGCACAATATCATGTGATCCAGCCACGCCTGCGCTTGCGTCAGCGGCGGGGGCAGGATGTCAAAGGGACGCCCCGTAGCGGGGACGATGTGGATCCCCCGCTGGTGTGCCTGCTCCAGCGCGGCACAAAGCCGGGGGGAAAAGGAATGGTGGTCGTTTTGTAATGCGGTGCCGTCCAGATCCATTGCGATGAGTTTGATCTCCATAGGGTTCCTTTCTTTACGGGCGAACCAGCATGAACTTCTGACCGCCACGGATGCAGTCCATCAGCAGACGGGCATTTGCGGGGACGCTGCCGATGACATTCACCCGGGAGTCCGCCGCCAGCGGGGAACGGATCATCTGGATCTCCCCGGTGTATCTGCCGTAGGTTTCGTTGTCGATGGTGATGGCGCCCCGGTCACGGCAGATGCAGTTGCAGGCTGTGACAGGCGTGCCGATGCAGGAGTAGGTGCGGGACTCGGTGAAGCGGATCAGCCACTTGGGGGAGTCCACCCGGCAGGTGAACACCTGACCGTAGAGGGTTTCGTACTCCGGCATGAGCTGGGCAGGCACGCTGATGATCCCTTCTTTGCAGAAAGTCTCGATCCGCTGCTGCTCGGTGTCGCTGAGCCCGGGATCGGCAAGGAAAATGTCGTCCATGCCAAAGCGCAGGGCAAGATCCACAAAGGCGGCGCTGGGCAGCGCATTGCGGTGGGCTTCCAGCGTGGGCAGCCCCTCGAAAATGGGCCCCCGCTTTTGAATGTCGCCGGGGATGAATGCCTGGACTTTCAGTCCGGCGTTTTGCAGGTTACGGGTGACATCCAGCAGCATTTCTTCGTCCAATCCCGTCTCCGGGCGGGGGTAGAAATTGTGCAGGGCGAATACCTGCTTTCCTCCGGCGCAGATCATGCGGGCGTCGGATTCAGAGGTGGTGGATGCGTTGAGCACGATGGGCATTTTTTCAGCCATGGCCCCGATCTCCTCCCGGGAGAAGCCGTAATCGATCCGCAGCGCCCATACCCCTAGACGAATGGCGAGCCGGATCAGATCCGGCTCGCCAAACTGGGCACAAGTCTTGGTCGATACATCAGCGACGATCCGGAAGCCGTGATCCGCCAGCTTGCGGCAGACGGATTCTGCCCGACGGCAGTAATCCGGATCGAATTCTTCGCTGATGTGCAAAGAGAGGAATACCGGGGCTCCTGTACCCGCCCACCGCCGCAGTGTGGGCCACTGGGCGTCAAAGGTAGACAGGTAAACAGAGAATCCCAGAGAATCAGGCATTGGCAACGTCCTTTTCCTTGATGCCGAACCAGGTGATGATGAAGCCCATGATATAGGCGATCACCAGACCCAGCACGAAGTAGAGCATCATCATGGGGGTCTTCATCAAGGGAGTGGCAACCAGACCGGAGGGGCCCCAAGCGATGGCCTGCACGCCCATCAGCATGCAGAATGCGCCGCCGAAGCCGGCACCCAGACCGGCGGTGACGAAGGGCTTGCCCATGGGCAGGGTGACGCCGTAGATCAGAGGCTCGCCCACGCCCAGGATACCGGCGGGCAGAGCGCCCAGGATGGTCTGCTGCATCCGCAGGTTCTTGACCTTACGGGACTTGACATAGATAGCAAGGGCAGCACCGACCTGACCGGCACCGGCCATGGCCAGGCAGGGGAACAGGGAAACGCCGCCCATCTGCTCCAGCTGCACGGAGTAAATGGGGATCAGACCATGGTGCAGACCCAGCAGAACCATGGGCAGGAACACGGCGGACATAACGAAGCCGGAGATAATGGCAACAACGGGGTTGGTGGAAGCCACCAGCAGGTTCAGCACCCAAACCAGACCGTCGGAGATGTAGCCGGTGACGGGCATCAGGACGAACAGGTAGATGGTGCCGGTGACCAGAATGGAGACCAGCGGGGTCACGATCAGATCCAGAACATCGGGCACATGCTTACGCACCCACTTCTCGATCTTGGACAGCAGGAACACGCCGACGATGACGCCGATGATGCCGCCCTTGCCGGTGGTCAGGATGGAGTTCAGGGGAACCTCAGCATTGTACAGGCCCAGAGCGGTGGAGATCGCCACAACCTGAGAGCCGATGGAGATGGCGCCGATCATACCGCCCAGAGCGGGGGTAGCACCGAACACCTCAGCGGCACGCACGCCGGTGTAGATGGCAAAGTAGCCCAGGAAAGCTGCGCCGAACAGGGAGAACAGGTTCTGCAGGATGAACCAGAAGCCTGCGCCGGAGGCAATGCCAGCGGCACACACGGGGATCTGACCCATCAGGGAAGCGAAGCCGTTGAACAGGCCGCCTGCGATGACAGCGGGGATCAGGGGAGTGAAGATGTTGGCAATGAGCCGCAGGGCGTCCTTGACCTTGCTCTGCTTCTGACCGGCCTTCACAGCCGCCTTGTTCTCTTCCCAGCTCTTGTCGGTGGAGGTACCGCCTGCACCCAGACCGGCATCTACCTTAAACAGGTCGGTGACCTTTCTGGCCTTGCCGGGTCCGAGAATGATCTGCATGGTGGAGTCCTCCACCACACCCAGAACACCCTCGGTGTTCTTCAGTCCTGCGATGTCGGCCTTGGAGTTATCCTTCAGGGTAACACGTAGCCGGGTCATGCAGTTTGTGGCGCTGGCCACGTTCTCTTTGCCGCCGACCAGCTTCAGGATTTCTTTGGAAAGTTCCTGATTCGTCATTTCTTACACCTCTTCTTGATATTTTTGTGCCGAGGATCTCGGCCATATGAAACAGCGGACGCTGTTTGCTTACATTTGTCAGATGATGGCCTGACGGACATGGCCGTGAGCCTTCTCCAGCCGCGCCATTGCCTCTTCCACCGAGCAGTCCGCCAGGATCATGGTGATGGCGGTCTTGGCAGAGCCGTTTGCTGCGGCGATCTTCTCCTTGGCGGTCTCGCGATCCACGCCGGTGGCTTCCATGACGATGTTCTGGGCACGGACATGGAGCTTTTCGTTGGTCTGCATCACATCCACCATGAGATTCTGGTAGGCCTTGCCGGTGGAGACCATGGTAGCGGTGGAGATCATGTTCAGGATCAGCTTCTGGCAGGTGCCGGCCTTCAGCCGGGTAGAACCGGTGAGCACCTCAGGACCGGGAACCACCTCGATGGCAAGCTCTGCCGCCTGACCGATGGCGCTTCCGGGGTTGCAGGAGATGGCAACGGTGTGGCAGCCGGTCTGCTTGGCGTAGTCCAGACCACCCAGCACATAGGGGGTGCGTCCGGAAGCGGCGATGCCGATGACGATGTCCCGGGATTCCAGACCGATGTTCACCAGATCATCGTGACCCAGTTCCCGGCTGTCCTCTGCGCCTTCCACCGCCTTGACGAAGGCCTTCTCGCCGCCTGCGATCAGACCCACTACGGTCTCGGGGGAAACGCCGAAGGTGGGGGGACACTCCACAGCGTCCAGCACGCCCAGACGGCCGCTGGTGCCGGCGCCCATATAGATGATCCGTCCGCCGGAGGAGATGGACTCAATGGCCCATTCCACGCACTTGGCGATCTGGGGAAGGGCGGGGGTGATGGCAGCGGGGACCTTGACATCCTCTTGATTCATGACCTGGACCAGTTCCATGGGGGTCATGGTATCCAGATTCATTGTGTTCTGATTCCGGGTCTCGGTGGACATATTCTTCAGATTCAAACTCATATGCATCGCTCCTTTGTACAGATCAGGGGTCGCTTTTTACATCTATGATAGAATGTATCACACTTTATGTCAATAAAAGGTTGAAACAATGAAATATTGTTTCAAAACATTGAAGAAAACCTGCGGCTATATTCTATTTTGTGAAACAAAAACAGTTTGACAAAAAAGAAAATATACATTATGCACAAAAATGAGTGAAATAATTTGGTAACTCAGACAATGGTGCTTCCGCCGAAAAACCGATAGAATAGAACCCATATTTGATGAAAGGCGGTACTGGCTGCAATGGGAAGTGTTTTGCTGAGGCTCCGGGAGGCATCCAAGGGCTTCACCCCCACGGAAAAGGAGGTCGCCCGGCATATTCTGGAGGATCCCAGACTGGTGGAGGAATTGAGCGTCCATGAACTGGCCAAGCGGACTTACGCTTCCCCGTCCACCATTGTGCGGATGTGCAACCACACCGGATACGCCGGGTACAAAGAATTTCGCAGAGCAGTGATCCAAGAGCTGATCCTGCGGGATCAGAATAAGAAGGAAGAGCGCAAACAGCTTCAGCGCTCGGATACCTTGGAGGATATCGTCACCAAGGTGACCTACCGAAACATCATGTCCTTGGAGGATACCAAGGATCTGCTGGACTACGATGTGCTGCGCCGGTGCCTGCACATGATCCGCAATGCCCGGTGCATCTATCTGTTCGGCATGGGTGCCTCTCTGTGTGCCGCCAAGGATGCCTATTTGAAGTTTCTGCGGATGAACAAGCCCTGCGTGGTGAACGAGGACTGGCATTCCCAGCTGCTTCAGGCGAGAAATGCCACCGGCGAGGATCTGGGCATCGCATTTTCCTACTCCGGTCATACGGTGGAGGTGGTGGAGTGCATGAAGGCGCTGAAGCAGAACCATGTGCCATCCATTGCCATCACCCGGTGCGTTTCCTCCCCGGTGTCGGATCTGGCAGATGAGCGGCTGTACACCACCGCCAGCGAAGCCCTGTTCCGCAGCGGCGCCATGTCCTCCCGGATCTCGCAGCTGAATATCATCGATATTCTGTATGCGGCGCTGACCAACGAGGAGTACGATCTGGCGCTGGACCAGTTCTCCCGTACCCATATCCATAAGCCGGACGAAAGCGAGGGCATGATGTGACCCGGATCGAAAAATTCGGGATTGACATCGTGCTCTTTAACGGCTATAATGAACATCGTTCATTTTGAGGTGATGCGTCATGAGAAATCAAGTAACCACAAGAGACGAGCTGCTGCAAGTCAGCCGCCGTCTGGTCTGCTGCCAAGGATGGTCGGCGGTGAATATCCGCTCCATTGCCGCCGAGTGCGGCATCTCCGTGGGGTCGGTGTACCACTATTTTGCATCCAAGCAGGAGCTGGCGGAAGCTACGGGGGACAGCATCTGGCAGGAGATCTTCTGCCGCCCGGAGGATGACCGGGTGATGGGGGACATTCTGGAATTTTTGACATGGGTCTACCGCAGGATGGAGCTGGGCGCCGGGCGGTATCCCGGATTCTTCACCCTCCATTCGGCGGAGTATCTGCGGATGAATGGTCAGGATCAGCAGCGCACCGGTCAGCACCGGCAGCACATCCATGACATCCTGTGCCAAGTGCTTCGGGCAGATCCGGCGATCCGTGGGGATGCCTTCGATGATTCCTTCACCCGGGAGCAGTTTGCCCATGTGCTGTTTTCGCTGATCTTTGCTTCGCTGCTTCAGGGGGAGCATGATCCCCGCCCTGTGGTGGAGATGGCGCGAAGGACTCTTTACCGCCAGCCCTGACACAAATACACAGAAAAGACAGGAGACAGCTTATGAAAAAGTACGCAAATTCCGCATTGATCTATGCCATCGCAGCCATGGTGTTCGGGGTGTTCTACCGGGAATTCACCAAGTTTATGGGATTCACCGGGGAAACCGCCCTGTCTGTGATGCACACCCACTATTTTATGCTGGGTATGGTGATGTTCCTGCTGATGCTGCTGCTGGAGAAGCAGTTCGCCTTCACCAACGGCAAAACCGGCAGAGTCCTGCTGGTCTACCACGCAGGGCTGAACCTCACCGGGGTGATGTTCCTGATCCGCGGGGTGACGCAGGTGATGGGAATGTCCTTGTCCTCCGGGATGAACGCCGCCATCTCCGGCATGGCGGGCATCGGGCACATCCTGCTGGGTGTCAGCATGGTTCTGCTGCTGGTGCAGATCAAAAAGAGCGTCCGGGCATAACAAAAGACGCAGCCGCCAGACCCCCGATCTGTTGCATGGATCGGGGGTCTGGTTTTATATTCCTTCGGGAGATTGTGGATTGTCCATAAAGTTTGCTGGAAGAATTGTGCAATTTTAACAACGGATATGGCTTCGAAATGGATGTTTCAGAAAAAATGTCTAAACGATGAGAGATGACCCAAAAGGAGAAACATTATGCCATTTCACGACCAAACCGTTGACACTTTATGTCGGCGTCCATAGAATAGGGGGCAAAGCAGAAGCCCCGGACAATGGGCGCTCTGCCCCACACCGCAGATATAAGGAGGATCCCATATCTATGAAAACCATTCGTGCGATGAAAAAAAGCGGCGCTCTTGCCATGGCAGCGCTGATGGCGGCAGGCGCCGTGATGACGGGCTGTGCCCCCGCAGCCCCGGCAGGAACGCCCACCGAGACTACCGGTGCGGTCCAGCAGTCCAACCAGACGGAGCCTGCCAAGGTCTCCGTGCAGGAGACGACCCTGAAGGAAGCTGGATGGCAGGCAGAGGTCGTGTTCCCCGACTGGGCGGGCTATACCGACGATACCCTTGCGCTGAACAGCATGTACAGCTTCACTTCCTACCATGGTCAGGGCAAGCTGTATATCACCCCCGCTGAGGGCGTGACCGGATTTTCTCTGTATGTCAACAACCAGCCCATCGATACCAGCGCCATGACCGCTGGTAAGACTTGGGAGGTGGACATTGCCGCGTATACCCTCGACGGCATCAACACCATTCAGGTCAGCAGCGTCACCCCCGGCGACATTGCCGAGGCCGTCAAGGTGAACATTCCCTATCCCACCGTTGTGGAGGGCACCCTGGAAGAGGTGGGCCTCGACCCGGCGGTTCTCGATGCCATCAGCGACATCATTGCAGCCGATGTGGAGCATGGCTTCCCCAGCGCACAGATGGCCATTGTCAAGGACGGCCGTCTGGTGTACCAGAACGCATGGGGCACGGTGAATGCCTACAATCCGGACGGCACCCCCAAGACCGACAGCCCCGCTGTGACCAACGATACCCTGTACGATCTGGCTTCCAATACCAAGATGTACTCCGTCAACTATGCGCTGCAATATCTGGTCAGCAACGGCGCCATCGATCTGGACAGCCGGATCGTGGATCTGATGGGACCGGAGTTCGTGGATGACACCGTGTCCATTGCCTTCGCCGACTATGATCCGGTGGAGCTGGAGACCGTCAAGCAGTGGAAGTCCCAGCTGACCATCCGGGATGTGCTGCGCCATCAGGCAGGCTTCCCCGCTGACCCCCAGTATTACAATGACGCATTCGACCAGACCACCCAGAAGTACGCTCCGGGCGTGGAGAATGTGCTGTTCTCCGGCAGCGACGGCAGCGAGGAAACCCGTCAGAACACCCTGAAATCCATCTATAAGACCCCGCTGATGTATCAGCCCGGCACCAAGACCGTGTATTCCGATGTGGACTACATGCTGCTGAGCTATGTCATCGAGAAGGTCACCGGCAAGGACTTCCAGACCTTCCTCAAGGAGACCTTCTGGGATCCCATGGGGCTGACCCATGTGACTTATAACCCCCTGAACAACGGCTACAAGCCTGAGGATTGCGCAGCCACCGAGCTCAACGGCAGCACCCGTGACGGCGCGGTCTCCTTCACCGGCGCGCGTACCGAAACCCTGCAGGGACTGGTTCATGACGGAAAGGCCTACTACGCCATGGGCGGCGTGTCCGGTCATGCCGGCATGTTCGCCAATGCCACGGATCTGGCAAAGCTGGCATCGGTGATGCTCACCGGCGGCTATGGCGAGCACAAGTTCTTCAGCCGCAATGTGATGGACACCTTCACCGCCCCCAAGAAGGAGGATGCTGCCAACTGGGGTCTGGGATGGTGGCGTGAGGGCGACATGAAGCGCCCCTGGTACTTCGGCACCCAGTCCTCTGTGGACACCATCGGCCATCAGGGCTGGACCGGCACGCTGACGCTGATCGATCCGGACGAGAATCTGGTGGTGGTCTACCTCACCAATAAGATCAACTCCCCGGTGACCGATCCCGCCGCAAATCTCAACACATTCAACGGCAACTGGTATACCGCTTCTACTCTGGGCTTTGTGGGTCAGATGCTCTATCAGGGCATTGAGGAGCGCACCGTAGTTTCCGGCACCGCCATGTCTTCGCTGATCTCCGACATGGCAAACAGCAAGTTCAAGCTGGTGGCCGAGGAGACGGATCTGACGGCAGATCATCCCATCGTCCGCTCTGCCTATGCCCTGACTGATGTTCTGTTCGACCGGGCTCAGGAATCCGGCAACGCCGAGGATTGGCAGTATGCCGAGAATGCGCTGGCTCAGCTGGATGAGACCAGAGATGCCGAGCAGATCGCCCGGCTCAGCGAGATCCTGGCCAAGTCCGGCAAGGCGGAGTAAGATCCCCAATATCGTCTAATATTCCAAAAACGGCAGGTAAGCGCCCCGAAAGGGGTTGCTTACCTGCCGTTTTTTCGCAGGAAAAGGGTGGTCACATCCGGGTGGGATCTTTGGGCACCCATACGGATACCGAGCCGCCGCTCACCGGGAAATTGCCGCAGCCGGAGTCATCCAGCGTCACCGTGCCGGGGTGGTTGCCCAGCAGATCTACGCAGACCTTCCCGGCAAAACCGATGCCCATGCACATGAAATTCTCGCCCCCGCGGCAGTCTGACAGCACCACCGCCAGCCCGGAGCCGGGGTGGGCATCGTCGCCGGAGCGGGTCCAGCCGATGATGTTGGGGTCGTTGAAATAATCGGTCTGCTCCCCCCATGCAAGGCGCTGCCGGGCGTCCAGCAGCTTGGTCAGAGGGTCTCCCACAGGGTCGATGCCGTCGTGGGGGATGCCGTACAGATCTCCATAGAACACACAGGGCACCCCCTCCTGCCGCAGCAGGATCAGGGCGTAGGCCAGAGGGCGGAACCAGCCCTGCACCCAAGATTGGAGCGCCTGACCGGGCTGGGTATCGTGGTTGTCCACAAAGGTGACGGCGTGACCGGGTCTTGCGCGCACCAGCGTGCCGTCAAAGATCCGGCGCATATCGAACTGACCGTCGCAGGAGGAAGCCCGCAGGAAATTGAAGTGCAGCGGCACATCAAACAGGCTCATCACCTGACCGCAGCGGTCTAAGTAGTGGGTCAGATCCCCCACCTCGGGGCTCCAATATTCCCCGACGGACCACAATGGACGGTTGAACCGCTCCCGCAGGGCTTGCAGCCAATGGGCGAAGAAGGTGAAGCGGATGTGCTTCACCGCATCCAGACGGAAACCGTCCACCCCGGTGAAGGGCAGATACCACGCACCCCACCGATCCAGTTCGGCGATGACATTGGGGTTGCCCATGTCCAGATCCGCACCCATCAGGTAGTCATAGTTGCCGTTTTCCCCGTCTACCTCTTGATCCCATTGCTTGCCCACAAATTCGTAGATGCCCTGGCGCTTGTTCTGATCGTTCCAGTCCACCCCGTCAAAATCGGTGTGATCCCAGCAGAAGTCGGAGTATTTCCCATTTCTGCCGGGGAAACGGAATCCTGTCCACGCTTGAATGGTCTGGGGCGCACCCAGCTCCACATTGCGGTCGTCCCCGGCGCAGACCTCGGCAGACACGGATTCGGCATAGTCTGCCCCCATCCGGTGGTTCAGCACCACATCGGCAATGGCACGCAGACCGTTGTCGTGGAGGGCTTGGATGGCGGCAAGATAGTCGTCCTTGGTGCCGTATTTGGTGGGGACGGAGCCTTTCTGGTCGAATTCGCCCAGATCGTACAGGTCGTAGACCCCGTAGCCCACATCGTGGATGCCGGATGCCCCTTTGTAGGCGGGGGGCAGCCAGACCCCGGTGAAGCCCGCCTTGGCAAGATTCGGGGCGTCCTGCCGAAGCCGCTGCCAGTGTTTGCCGTCCGGGGGAAGATACCATTCAAAATATTGCAGGAGCGTGGGTTGCTTGTCCATGTGCTCCACCATCCTTTCACGGGAAATCGCCCTTATTATACGACCATATTCCCGCTTTTTCAACCGTGGGCGGGGGTCACAGCCAGCCCCAGCGACTGCTTCAGGCGCAGGATCCGCAGCACGGCTTGGTCGACCTGCTCCATGGGGATCTTGCCGGAGCGGACGGCGTCCAGTACCGCCGGGATCTGGAGTTCAAACTCCGAGGAGCAGAGCAGATCGTTCCCCGCCTGCACCGCAAGCACGGCGATTTCTTCGGCAGAGCCGAATTCCCCGGCGCCATCCATGACCAGATCATCGGTGAGGATCACCCCTCCAAAGCCCAGCTCCTCCCGCAGCACCCGGTGGACTTCCGGGGACAGGGATGCCGGGAGCCGGTCGTCCATGCAGACCACCACATTGTGGCTCACCAGCACCATCCCGGCGCCGGATTCGATCCCGGCACGGAAGGGCAGAAAATCTTCGGATCGGAAGGTCTCGTAGGGGCGGTGGTCGTAGGCGATGCCGGTATGGGTGTCAACATTGCCGCCGTAGCCGGGGAAATGCTTCAGGGCGCAGCCCATGCGGCTGCGGGTCATGGTCTGCACCACCTCCCGGACATAGGATGCCGTGTGCCGGGCGTCCTGACCGAAGCTGCGGTCGTAGATGAAATCATCCGGGTCTTGAGACAGGTCGCACACCGGCGCCAGATTCAGATTGATGCCCAACCCCGACAACAGGCTGCATTTTTCCTTGGTGTCCTCCACGATCCGCTGAAGCCCACCCTGTTGGTACAGGTCTTTGGGGGATGCAAATGGCTCCGGGCGAAGCAGGGGATTTCGGCTCACCCGGTTCACGGTGCCCCCTTCTTCGTCCACGGCGATGAACATGGGGATGGAGACGGCGGACTGATAACCGGCGATGGTGTCTGCCACCTGTTCATGGCTGCGGTCTTCGAAATCCCGGGCGAACAGGAGATATCCGCCCAACTGATACTGGGAAGCCAGCTCCGGGGCGTATTCCTCGGGGCACCGGGCGAGGAACATCTGCCCCACCTTCTGCTCCAAGGTCATGGTGTCCAAGAGGGATACCATGGGATCGGGGCGGGTCTCCGGGGGCGCCGTCTCCGGCGGAGCCGTTTCCGCAGGAATGGTCTGGGGCGCAGCGGCGGCTGCTTGGGTGGGATCGGATGGGGCGGGGCTGCACCCCCATAGCAGGAGCAGCAGGACAAGCAGGCTAAGCCCTTGGAATCTGGGTCGCATCGTGCCTCCGTTCTGCCCAAAACGGGCGCTTTTTGTTTTATTATAGTATATCCGCAGAAAAATGCAACCGATCAGAAGGGCATAAGATGTTCAGCGCCGGAGCGCAGAAATCCGGCGGTGAAGGGGTGCGTCGAATTTGGTCACAATTATTTTACAGAAAACCCATAATTGGCTCTTGCTTTTTTCGGCATAGTGCTGTATGATATCAGCGTTAGCACTCAGGAGATAAGAGTGCTAATCCAAGACACACAGAAAAATGGGATACGCCGCCAAGACCGGCGCCCCGTCTGAAATAGGAATTGGAGGAATCGATATGACACTCAAACCCATGTCTGACAACGTTCTGCTGAAGCAGCACGAAGCAAGCGAGACCACCGTCGGCGGCATCATTCTTGCCACCACCAACAAGGAAAAGCCTGCCATCTATGAGGTGGTTTCCGTGGGCCCCGGCACCAAGGATGTGACCATGACCGTCAAGCCCGGCGAGAAGGTTGTCGTCAGCAAGTATGTGGGCACCGATGTTACCCTGGACAAGGTGGACTACAAGTTTGTCAAGCAGGACGAGATCCTGGCTGTTGTGGAGTAATAAGGAGGAGTTATCATGTCTAAGATGATCGTATATGGAGAAGAAGCCCGCAAGAAGCTGCAGGCCGGCATCGACCAGCTTGCCGATACCGTCAAGGTCACCATCGGCCCCAAGGGCCGCAATGTGGTGCTGGGCAAGAAGTACGGCGCACCTCTGGTCACCAACGACGGCGTGACCATCGCCAAGGAGATCGAGCTGGAGGATCCCTTTGAGAACATGGGCGCTCAGATGATCCGTGAAGTTGCCACCCGCACCAACGATGTGGCAGGCGACGGCACCACCACCGCCACCCTGCTGGCCCAGGCCATCACCCGTGAGGGTCTGAAGAACCTGTCCGCAGGCGCCAACCCCATGGTCATGCGCAAGGGCATCGAGAAGGCCGTGCAGGCCGCTGTGGAGGCCATCCGGGAGCATTCCGTCCCCGTCAACGGCTCTGAGGACATCGCCCGTGTCGGCACCGTTTCCTCCGGCGACGAGTCCATCGGCGCTCTGATCGCGGAAGCTATGGAGAAGGTGGGCACCGAGGGCGTCATCACCATCGAGGAGTCCAAGACCGCCGAGACCGGTCTGGATGTCGTCGAGGGTATGCAGTTCGACCGCGGCTACATCTCCCCCTACATGGTCACCGATACCGACAAGATGGAGGCTGTGCTGGACGATGCACTGATCCTCATCACCGATAAGAAGATCTCTTCCATTCAGGAGATCCTGCCCATTCTGGAGCCTGTGGTCAAGACCGGCAAGAAGATGATGATCATTGCCGAGGATGTGGAAGGCGACGCTCTGGCTACCCTGCTGGTGAACCGTCTGCGTGGCAACTTCAACTGCGTCTGCGTCAAGGCACCCGGCTTCGGCGACCGCCGCAAGGCCATGCTGCAGGATATCGCCGTGCTCACCGGCGGCACCGTCATCTCCTCCGAGCTGAACATGGAGCTGACCGAGGCCACTCTGGCTGATCTGGGCCGTGCCCGTCAGGTGGTCATCACCAAGGACACCACCACCATCGTCGACGGCGAGGGCAGCCCCGAGGCCATCAAGGCCCGTGCCCATGAGGTTCGTTCCGCCATTGCTACCACCACTTCCGACTACGACCGTGAGAAGCTGCAGGAGCGTCTGGCTAAGCTGACCGGCGGCGTTGCCGTGATCCGTGTGGGCGCTCAGACCGAGATCGCCATGAAGGAGCAGAAGCTGAGAGTGGAGGATGCGCTGAACGCCACCCGTGCCGCTGTGGAAGAGGGCATCGTGGCCGGCGGCGGTACCGCTCAGGTCAATGCCATCGCCGCTGTGGAGAAGATCATCGCCAAGCTCACCGGCGACGAGAAGACCGGCGCCAAGATCGTTGCCACCGCATTGCAGGCTCCCATCCGCCAGATCGCTGAGAACGCCGGCGTGGACGGCAGCGTGGTCTACGAGAAGGTCCGCAATTCCAAGAAGATCGGCTGGGGCTACAATGCCTACACCGAGCAGTATGTGGATATGATCGGCGCAGGTATCGTCGATCCCACCAAGGTCACCCGCTCCTCTCTGGAGAATGCCGCCAGCGTTGCCGCCAGCGTGCTGACCACCGAGAGCCTGGTTGCCGACAAGCCCGATCCCGCCGGGGATGCTGCCGCTGCTGCCGCAGCCGCACAGGGCGGTATGTACTAAGCCACCGCAAAATTAGGATCACCCGCCGCTCGCTTGAGCGGCGGGTGTTTTTTGTGCTTGATTTTTCCCCGGGGGATTGGTATAATCAAGAGGTTATACGGAGCAGTACTCAAGCTGGTCGAAGAGGCGTGACTCGAAATCTCGTAGGGCATGAAAGTGTCGCCAGGGTTCGAATCCCTGCTGCTCCGCCAAAAAATCTCCACCCCATTCGGGGTGGAGATTTTTTGATGAAGAAGGTGGATTCGAAAGGACGGCCCGACCGGAGGGAGGGCAAAAAAGTGTCCGGCGGACACTTTTTTCGTCCGTGGGAGAATCCACAGCCTTATGAACGCACCCGGTACGGGTGTGGGCAGAAGGCTGTCCAACGCCGCAAAAAAGCAGAATAAAAGCGCGCTCCGATGGCGGTCCCACCGAAGGGGTGCAAAGCGTCCGGTGGACACTTTTTTCGTCCGTGGGAGAATCCGCAGCCTTATGAACGCACCCGGTACGGGTGTGGGCAGAAGGCTGTCCAACGCCGCAGAAAAGCAGAATGAAAGCGCGCCCCGAGGGCGATCCCACCGAAGGGGTGCAAAGCGTCCGGTGGACACTTTTTTCGTCCGTGGGAGGATCCATCGCCTTCTGCCATCAAGAGGAATTTACACCGCTGACCGATATCCCCCGGCGGGGGATATTTTTTCTGCCCCAGATAGTTGCAATAGCAACTAAGCTATGATAGAATAGTTAGAATTTGAGAGAGTAAGGAGGTATTTTATGATTTTCGGCAAGCATATCAATCGGTACTATCTGAAGTACGCACCCTTTTTGCTGCTGGGCATGGTCACGCTGCTGGTGGTGGATTACACCCAGCTCATTGTGCCCAACTTGTACCAGATGGTCATCAACGGCATGAATACCGGCGCGGTATTCATAGACGGCGTCCGGGTGCCCTTTGACATGGAATTTCTGCTGGATCGGATCTGTATGCCCATGATCTGGGTGATCCTTGCCATCGTGGTGGGGCGGTTCCTCTGGCGGATCTTGTTCTTCGGCTCTGCCATCCGGGTGGAGACGGATCTGCGCAACGAGATGTTCCGCAACGCCAAGGACTTGAGCCGGGAATACTATCAGGTGAACAAGGTGGGCAATCTCATGAGCCTGTTCACCAACGATCTGGACACGGTGCAGGAGTGCTTCGGCTGGGGCATCATGATGTTTTTGGATGCCCTGTTTCTGGGCGCCCTTGCAGTGGCGAAGATGTGGCAGATGGATGCCCGGCTGACCCTGCTGACCATGATCCCCATGGGATTGCTGCTGGCTTCCAGCACGGTGGTGGGAAGCTACATGATGAAGAAGTGGGACATCCGGCAGGCGGCGTTTTCCAAACTGTCGGATTTTGCACAGGAGAGTTTTTCGGGTATCTCCGTCATCAAGGCCTTCGTCAAGGAAGCCAAGGAACTGATGGCATTCAAGGAACTGAATGTGGAGAACGAGAAAGCGAATATCGACCATACCAAGGCAGCCGTTTTGCTGCGGATCTTGGTGGTGCTGTTCGTGGAGAGTGTCATCTGCATCATTCTGGGCTACGGCGGATATCTGGTGTATCAGGGGCAGTTCAACGCCGGTGAGCTGATGGAATTCATTGGCTACTTTACCGCCGTGGTCTGGCCCATCACCGCCGTGTCGGAATTGATCGACATGACCTCCCGGGGCAAGGCATCCTTGGATCGGATCAGCGAATTGCTGGATGCCAAGCAGGATGTCACCGACCGTCCCGGAGTGCCGGATCTTGCCGGCATCAAGGGAGATATCGAATTCCGGGATCTCACCTTCCGCTACCCCGACGGGGAATACGATGTGCTGCAAAATGTGTCCTTTACCATCCACGCCGGGGAAAACATCGGTCTGGTGGGCAAGACCGGCTCCGGCAAGACCACGCTGGTGGATCTGATCCTGCGCACCTACAATGTGCCCGACGGCACCATCTTCATCGATGGACACGATGTGAACGATGTGACCATCCGTTCGGTGCGGGAGGGCTGTGCCTATGTGCCTCAGGACAATTTCCTGTTCTCCGACACCATCGAGCACAACATTTCTTTCGGCGTAGAGGATTACGAGGAGGATTCCATTGTGGAGGCCGCCGCTCTGGCGGATATCCACAGCAACATTTCCCAGTTCCGGCTGGGCTATGACACGGTGCTGGGTGAGCGGGGCGTCACCGTCTCCGGCGGTCAGAAGCAGCGGATCTCCATTGCCCGGGCGCTGATGAAAAATGCGCCCATTCTGATCTTGGATGACTCGGTGTCCGCCGTGGATACCAAGACCGAGCGCACCATCCTCGCCAATCTCCACACCACCCGGGCGGGGAAAACCACCATCCTGATCGCCCACCGGATCTCCACCATCGAGCAGATGGACAAGATCCTCTATGTGGAGGACGGACGGGTGGCCGCCTTCGGTCCCCATGCGGAATTGATGCAGACCTGCTCCGGCTATCGGAAAATGGTCGAACTTCAGCAGCTTGAGGAGGAAGGAGGGGATCACAATGGGTGAATATCTGCCGATCTTGATCCTCGGCGCCATCATCGGCGTGTTCAGTCTGATTTTTCTGACGGTCTATCTGGCGGAGCTTCGCAGCCAGAGAGCCGGCCGTAAGGAGCGGAATATGTCCGACCGGGAGATCGTCACCCGGCTGATGCGCTACGCCAAGCCCTACTGGAAGGAGTTCATTCTGGTTTTCGTGGTGATGGTGCTGTCCATCGCCTATGATCTGGTGTCCCCGCTGCTCATCGGTCACATCCAGGACACGGTGAAGGGTACCTTTACCTTGGAATACCTGTTCACCATGGTGGGCATCTACGCTTCCATTCTGGTGGTCAGCTTGATCTGCACCTATGCGCAGGCGATGATCCTGCAAAAGACGGGGCAGAAGATCCTGTCGGCGCTTCGGGAGGATATCTTCGTCCACATCGAGTCGCTGTCCCATGAGCAGCTCAACAACATCCCCGTGGGCAAGCTGGTCACCCGTGTGAGCAACGACCCCAACGCCATCTCCTATATGTTCACCAACATTCTGGTGACGCTGGCCAAGAATATGCTGGTGATCTTCGGGGTGCTGGGGGCGATGCTGATGCTCAACTACGCCCTGACGCTGATGGTGCTGTGCTTCGTGCCCTTTATCCTGCTGTTCACGGTGGTGTTCCGCACCTTCTCCCGGAAGGTGCACCGCAAGGTCAACGATGCCACCACCGACATCAACACCTATCTTTCGGAAAACCTGTCCGGCATGAAGATCACCCAGATCTTCAACCAAGAGCAGCGGAAAATGGAAGATTTTCTGGTGAAGAGCCGGGCGCTACAAACGGCGAAGAAGCAGCGGCTGCTGGTGTTCGGCATCTTCCGCCCCATGGTCTATATGCTCTATATCAGCTCGGTGCTGTGCCTGCTGTATCTGGGCGCCAAGGGGTATATTGAAGATATCACCTTCTTCGGTCAGACCATGACCTCCGGCACGGTGGTCACATTCTATATGTACATCTCCAAGTTCTTCAACCCCATCCAGACCTTGGCAGAGCAGTTCGACACCTTGCAGCGCTCCTTCGCTTCGGCGGAGAAGATCTTCACGGTGATGGATCTGGTGCCCCAGATCGTGGATGAAGAGCAGACCATCGAACTGGACGAGATCCGGGGCGAGATCGAGTTTCAGGATGTGTGGTTTGCCTACAAGCCCGGCGAGTGGGTGCTCAAGGGGATCTCTTTCCATGTGGATCCCAAGCAGACCGTGGCATTTGTTGGCTCCACCGGCTCCGGCAAGACCACGATTTTGTCGCTGATCTGCCGCAACTATGACATCCAGAAGGGCAGGATCCTTATCGACGGCATCGACATCCGCAGGATCAAGATCGCATCTCTGCGGCGGCACTTTGGTCAGATGCTTCAGGATGTGTTCCTGTTCTCCGGCACCATCCGCAGCAACATCACCCTGCGGGATTCTTTCCCGGAGGAGGAGATCCGGCAGGCCATCCGCTATGTCAACGCAGATTCCTTCATCGACAAGCTGGACAACGGTCTGGACGAGGTGGTGCGCGAGCGGGGCAACAACTTCTCCGCCGGTCAGCGGCAGCTGCTCAGCTTCGCCAGAACCATCCTGCACAAGCCCGCCGTGATGATCTTGGACGAGGCCACCGCCAACATCGACACCGAAACGGAGATCCTGATCCAGGACTCGCTGGAGAAGATGAAGAACATCGGCACCATGCTCATCGTTGCCCACCGGCTGTCCACCATCCAGCATTCGGACAACATCATCCTGCTGTCCCAAGGGCAGATCGTGGAGCAGGGCAATCACCAGCAGCTTCTTCAGCAGAAGGGGCGCTATTACCAGCTCTACACCCTGCAATACAGCAAAGAGCAGCTCAGCGCTCAGGACTGATCCTTCGGCGTCCCCGGCAAAATCCGCCGGGGGCGCCTTTTTCCAACAATTGTGGGAAGTTGCGCTGGACTTACGCTCCGGTTTGGCATATAATGGAAAGAATGATATGAAAAAGAACGGGGGTATCCTCATGATCCGATTTTTGACCAAGCTGATCCTGCCCCAGCGGGCGGATCCGGCAGATCCTGCCGTCCGTGCCCGGGTGGGCAAGCGCAGCGGCATTCTGGGCATTCTTGCCAATGTGCTTCTGTTTGCGGGGAAATTGGTCATCGGCACGGTGTCCGGCTCGGTGTCTATCACCGCCGATGCCATGAACAACCTGTCCGATGCCACCTCCTCCATCGTCACCATCGTGGGCTTCCGGCTGGCGGAGCGTCCCGCCGACGAGAACCACCCCTATGGTCATGCCCGGTTCGAGTACCTGTCCGGTCTTGCTGTGGCAGCCATGATCGTGGTCATCGGCTTTGAACTGGCAAAGACCTCCTTCGATAAGATCCTCCACCCGGAGCCGGTGGTATTCTCCGGGGCGCTGGTGGCGGTGCTGCTGCTGTCCATCGGGGTGAAGCTGATCCTTGCCGCTGTCAACGGCAGCTTGGGCAGAGCCATCGACTCCACGGCGCTGCTGGCCACCGCCGCCGACAGCCGCAACGACTGCATCGCCACCGGGGCGGTGCTGCTCAGTGCGGTGTTCGCCCACCTGACCAGCATCAATGTGGACGGCTACGCCGGTCTTGCCGTTGCGCTGTTCATCCTGTATTCCGGCGCCAACATGGCAAAGGAGACCATCTCCCCTCTGCTGGGGGAGGCCGCCGACCCGGAGCTTCAGCGCACCATCGTCTCTGCCCTGCGCTCCAATGACAAGGTGCTGGGCTACCACGATCTGATGGTACACGACTACGGCCCCGGTCAGCGGTTCGCCAGCGTCCATGTGGAGATGGATATGCGGGAGGATGTGCTGACCTGCCACACCATCATCGACGACATCGAGCGTCAGGTGCTGGACAGCCATGGCATCCATCTGGTGATCCACTACGATCCCGTGGTCACCGACGACGAAGAACTGAACCGGATGCGCAGCAGCGTGGACAAAGTGCTCAAGTCCATCGACCCGCGGATCAGCATCCACGATTTCCGCATGGTGCGGGGGGATACCCACACCAACCTGATCTTCGATATGATCCTGCCCTATGATCTGGATGACCAGCGCCAGCAGATCAAGCGCCAGCTGGACGCCGCCATCAATTTGGGGGATACCCAATACTACACCGTTATCACCTTTGATACCGGGGGATTTAATGACGAGATGCTGTGGGAGAAGGGGAGCGGAACCTCCCTTTGACACCGTCCCCGGTTTCTGATATACTAAACCGAATCCATGTTCCGTAGGAGGACACCTGTTATGAGAATGAGAAAGATGCGAAATCTGGAGCCCCGGATGGAAAAGTGCGCCGATTTCAGAATTGTGGAGCCCCAGACCCGCAAGGGTGCATGGCGGGAGCTGAAGCCCGGCTGCACCGGGCTGTGGGTGGAGGTGGGCTGCGGCAAGGGCAAGTTCACCGCTGAAACTGCCGCCGCAAACCCCGATGTGCTGCTGATCGCCGTGGAGCGCTGCCGGGAGGCCATGGTGGTGGCCATGGAGAAGGCAAAATCCATGGGCCTGACCAATGTATTCTTTATCGATATGGATGTGGCGTCCATCGAAGATTGCTTTGATGCATCGGAGATCGACCGCCTGTTCATCAACTTCCCCGATCCGTGGCCCCGGAAGAAGAACGCCAAGCGCCGCCTGACCCACCGGGGATTCTTGGACAAGTACTGCCGTGTGGTGCGCCCCGGCGGGGAGATCCACTTCAAGACCGACAATGCCCCCCTGTTTGAGTACAGCGTGGAGGAGTTTGCCGCCTGCGGTTTGGAGGTCAAGAACCTGACCCGTGACCTCCATGCAAACGGCGTGGTGGGCATCATGACCGGCTACGAGGAGAAGTTCCACGCCTTGGGCACCCCCATCAACCGCTGTGAGGTGGTGTGCAAGCCCTTCGTCCTGCCCCCGGAGGAGAAGAAGCAGCAGGAGGCAGAGCAATGACCCGCTATCAGGCAGGAAGCTGTGATGTCGCCGTCATCGGTGCCGGTCACGCCGGCATCGAAGCGGCGCTGGCTGCCGCCCGGCTGGGGCTGCACACCATCCTGTTCACCATTAATCTGGATGCTGTGGGCAATCTGCCCTGCAACCCCGCCATCGGCGGCACGGGCAAGGGGCATCTGGTGCGGGAGATCGACGCTCTGGGCGGTGAAATGGGCGTAGCCGCCGACCGCTGCTGCATCCAGTATCGGATGCTCAACCGGGGCAAAGGTCCTGCTGTCCACTCCCTGCGGGCGCAGGCCGACCGCAGAGCCTACCAAAGCTGCATGAAGCACACCTTGGAGCAGACGCAGAATCTTGAACTGAAGCAGGCGATGATCACCGCCGTGACAACGGATGCAGACGGCGTCACCGGGGTGGACACCATGCTGGGCGCCCACTATGACGCCAAAGCGGTGATCCTCGCCACGGGCACCTATCTGGATGCCACCGTCATTACCGGAGAGAGCGTCTATTCCTCCGGCCCGGATGGAATGCACGCCAGCGTGGGGCTTGCAGATCAGCTCCGCACCTTGGGGCTACCCCTGCGCCGGTTCAAGACCGGCACACCCCCACGGGTCAACCGCCGCAGCGTGGACTTTTCCCAGATGGAGATCCAGCCCGGGGACGAGCAGATCGAGCCGTTTTCTTTCCGCACGGAGCATCAGATCCAGAATCGGGCGGTGTGCTACCTGACCTATACCAATGAGCAGACCCACCGGATCATCCGGGATAATTTCCACCGCAGCCCCATGTTCGATGGCACCATCTCCGGGGTAGGTCCCCGGTACTGCCCCAGCATCGAGACCAAGGTGGAGCGTTTTGCCGACAAGCCCCGGCATCAGCTTTTCATCGAGCCCTGCGGGCTGGATACCGAGGAGCTGTATATCCAAGGGCTGTCCTCCAGCCTGCCGGAGGATGTGCAGCTTGCCATGATGCACACCATTCCCGGTTTGGAACACGCCGAGATGATGCGCCCGGCCTATGCCATCGAGTATGAGTGCGTAGATCCCACCTGCCTGCTGCCCACATTGGAGGTCAAGACGATCCCCCGGCTGTACGGCGCAGGGCAGTTCAACGGCACCTCCGGCTATGAGGAGGCCGCCGCCCAAGGTCTGGTGGCGGGGATCAATGCGGCGCTGAAGCTGCTGGGCAGAGAGCCCATGATCCTGACCCGGGACACCAGCTATATCGGTATCCTCATCGACGATCTGGTGACCAAGGGCACCCAAGAGCCTTACCGCATCATGACCAGCCGGTCGGAATACCGGCTGCTCCACCGGCAGGACAATGCCGACCAGCGGCTCACCGCCATTGGGCACCGGGTGGGCTTGGTCAGCGACCAGCGGCTGGCGCGGGTCAACGAAAAATATGATGCGGTAGCAAAGGAATGCGCCCGGCTGGAGCGCAACGGCGTCCCTGCCGGCGAAGCGCTGAACGAGATGCTTGCCGCCCGGGAGTCCGCACCTGTGACCTCCTCTGCCCGGCTGGCGGATCTGCTCCGCCGCCCCCAGGTCACCTACGAAGATCTTGCTCCCTTTGACCCCGACCGTCCGGCGCTTGCCCCGGAGGTCACGGCGGAGGTGGAGATCCAAGTGAAGTACGCCGGCTACCTTGCCCGGCAGGAAAAGCAGGTGGCGCAGTTCCGGCGGGAGGAGAGCAAACACTTGCCGGCGGATATCGACTACAACGCCATCCACGGTCTGCGCCTTGAGGCGCGGCAGAAGCTGTCTCAGATCCGCCCCATGTCCGTGGGGCAGGCGGGACGGATCTCCGGGGTCAGCCCGGCGGATGTGGCGGTGCTGCTGATCTATTTGGAGCAGCGGCAGCAGGATTGACATATGGTTCACCTCCGGGCATAGAATACCCGGAGGTGATTTTTATGGCTATCGTACCAACGGATGTGCCCATGACCGCCGGGCTGTGCGCCCGGACTATGGATGAACTGACGAAGGAATATCCCGTCCTGCGCCGGGAGCGTCTGGCGACCACCCCCTTTGGGCGCAGCATGGAGGCTCTCACCCTCGGCAGCGGGGATCGGCGGGTGCTGTACTGTGCTGCCCACCACGCCAACGAGTGGATCACAGCCACATTGCTGCTGAAATTTGCCGAGGACTATGCCGCAGCCATTCACAGCGGCGGCGAGATCGCAGGCAGTCCTGCCCGGGCGCTGTCCCGGCAGGCCACCATCTACATGGTGCCCATGGTGAACCCGGACGGGGTGGATCTGGTCACGGGAGCGTTGACGCCGGGGCAGGAGCAGTATGAGCATGCCCGATCCATTGCCCAGGACTTCCCCCAGATCCCTTTTCCCGACGGCTGGAAGGCAGATCTGGGCGGTGTGGACCTGAATCTGAACTACCCCGCCGGGTGGCTGATGGCACGGGAGATCAAGTTCCGTCAGGGCTATACCCGTCCTGCGCCCCGGGACTATGTGGGGCGGCATCCTCTGTCCCGGGTCGAAACCCAAGCGCTGTATGACCTGACCCGGCGGGTCAGCCCGGATCTGGTCATCGCCTTCCATACCCAAGGGCAGGTCATCTACTACCAGTACGGGGATATCCCGGTGCCTGGCGCCGAAGAGCTGGCCCGGCGGTTTGCGCAGCTCAGCGGCTACGCCGTGGAGGATACTCCCTACAATTCCTCCTTCGCCGGGTACAAGGATTGGTTTATTCAGGAGTACCGCCGTCCCGGCTTTACCATCGAAGCCGGGCTGGGAACCAACCCCCTGCCCATCGACCAGTTTGACCGGATCTATGGGGAGAATCTGCCGATTTTGGTCACGGCGGCACAAGGGTGAGGTCAGCGCCCCCTTTTCCTGCGGAATGGGGGGCTTCTTCCTCTTGACATGGGACAGTCCGCCGTGGTACAATACGGGTGCAGATTTAGGCTGTGTGCCCTGCCTCGGATGTCCCGCCGTGTAAAAATTAGGGGCTTTTCTTTTTCAGAGTTGACCGTGAGCCGCGATCAGGCGGCGGTCAGCAGAATATGCGGGCGTGGTGGAATTGGTAGACTCGGTGGATTTAGGTTCCTCTGGCATCGCCGTGCAGGTTCGAGTCCTGTCGCCCGCACCACGATTTTACGGCAGTCTATTTTTGTAGGCTGCCGTATTTTCTTTCCTCCGCCGGTATGTTCCTCACACTTTGGGATGTAAAAATAGCAGCACAAAATGGGTGCTGATTTTCTGTGCAGTTATTTTTGGTGTAGCAATTTATACCAACCAAGACAACGGTGTTTACCGGGGCGATCATAAAATCGTGGTTCAAAGTGTAAAGATGTCACTCAGTCGTCAGGACACAGTATTTCTGGGCGGCAAACTCTGTAAAGATTTGAAAAATACAGGCGTAATTCAGAATATAAAATACGATTTTTTTAAGATAAGTATTCTGTTTATGATAAATAAAAGGAATTCTCTGGCTATGTGCGGGAACAATTTCGATTTGAAGAAATCCAACAAAATCAGTAAAATATCCAATCAGATTTCTTTTTCAATATGGTATAATGAATGCAAATTCACAGAGGAAGAGGGGATAATGTGCTGCGGGTATTTTTAGTGGAGGATGAGAGTATTATCCGTGAAACGCTTCGAGATACAGTGCCCTGGACACAATACGGATATACTTTCGTTGGAGAAGCCGGAGATGGTGAGCTTGCGCTGCCATTGATTCGCCAAACGAAACCGGATCTTCTGATAACAGATATTCGTATGCCATTCATGGATGGTCTTGCACTGAGCAAGATGGTTCTGCGGGAATTTCCTCAGATGAAGGTAATCATTATTTCGGGATATGATGATTTTGAGTATGCACAGCAGGCAATCGGCCTTGGCGTGGAACGGTATTTACTGAAGCCTGTCACAAAAAGCAATCTGCTGTCTGTTCTGGAGGAAGTAAAAACAAAAATTGAGAGTGAACGGGCTCAACAGAATTACAGGCTGCAGTTTCAGCAGGAAGCTCAGGAATATGAGCAGTATGCCCGGCGCAGGTTTTTTGAGCATATCACCGCAGGACATCTTCCGCTTCCCCAAATATATGAACGCGCGCAGAAGTTGGATCTGGATCTTCGGGCACAGGCGTTTACGATTCTGCTTCTTCCTGCGGTTCCGGAAAAGCATGGTACAACCGAAGCCTACTCGGAACCGGGTGCCCGTATCCGGGACGGTATGGTGGCACATTTTCTGAAGTATCCTGAGTATATTCTGTTCCGATGGAATTTGTATACCTATGCTGTTTTGATCAAAGGGGATATCGACCAGATCGAAAAATATGTGGAACGCTGTATCAGCACGGTTCAGGAATTGTACGAAACACATAGTCCGGAACTGAACTGGTATGTGGCAGTGGGAACAACGACTCAGCGCCTGAGCGCACTTCCGGCGTGCTTTGAGGAAGTATCCCGCCTTTGGGCTTACCGCCATATTTTACCTTCTCAGCATATTCTGAGATCTGATACAGTGAGTTTTTTGACTGGTACAGGTATGGATCATGATTTGGCGGATCTGGATGTCAGCAAACTAAATCCATCCGTCATAACCGGTGTTCTGGAAAATGCAAGTGCTCAGGAGGTGTCCCGGTTTGTGGATGAATATATCCTCAGTATGGAAGATGCATTGGAATCCAAACCCTTCTGTCAATATTTAATGCTCAGTGTTCGCTTTACTGCCACACAATTTGTTCAGACATTGGAAATTCCGCAGAGAGAGTTTCTTTCCACATTAACCTGCCTGGATATGGTAGGCCGACGTGTGACCCTTGATGATCTGAAGCGATATCTTTCAGATATCCTGCTTCGCGCAATTGAGCTCCGGGATAAGGCAGCAGGCAGCCAATACCGCAATTTGCTGAAGGAAGCGGTGGCATACATTGACGCAAATTTCCAAAGCGAGGAAATCTCCTTAAACCGGGTTGCCAGAGAAGTCAATATCAGTGCCAACTATCTGTCGGCAGTTTTCAGTCAGGAAATGGGCATGACCTTTGTGGAATATGTTACGACCAGGCGGATGGAAAAGGCGAAAGAATTGCTCCGCTCGTCCAATCTGCGGTCTGGTGAGATCGCAGTAGCTGTGGGTTACAAAGATCCCCATTATTTCAGCTTCATCTTTAAGAAGATCCAAGGGTGTACGCCCCGGGATTTTCGGGCGGGAAAGGTTAAGAAATGAGCAAAACCTATTCCATTCAACTGCGGCTTCGGCGGCTGGTCATTGCCATTAGTATCTTGCTGGTAGTCATTTTGATCGCAGCTCTTACCATGCTGTTCAGTGCAAATAATCACTATGCGCAGCTTTTGCACAATGTTACAACTGCTTCAGAGTTCAATCAGGAATTCAAAAACAGCATTGACCAGAAGATGTATTACTATGTGATCGAAAGCCAGTATTCAGAGGGAATCCCCATTGATGAAGTGCGTACTGCACAGGAACTGGCAAAGGCTCTGATCGACACAACCACACAAAAGGATAGCCATCAGGCGATCACCAGCGTTTTGGATCTGTGTATCAATCTTGAGGAAATCATCTATAAGATCCAGAACACCTCCAACTATGATGACCGTCTGACCCAGCTGGAAAACAATGTTTATGTGTTGACGGCTCTTGTAGAGGAATATATGTATACATACCTCTACTACGAAGCTGTGGAGCTGAACGCAGTTCAGCAAAAGATCACATCACGGATCATTACGGAAATGATCCTGATTGCTGTAATCACGGCATTTGCGATTGTATTGGTGCTTCGCTACAGCATCAAGTTAAGCCGGTCGATTACTGTGCCGCTGGTATCTTTGTCCAGACGTGCTGAAGATGTAGCAGGCGGTGATCTGACGGTTCACGAACCGGAGAAGTCTGAAATCCACGAGATACAGACGCTGAGCATCGGCATGGAGCAGATGATAGAACGGCTGAACCAGCAGATGAAAGAGGGAGAACAGCGGCAAGAAAGCCTGAGAAAGGCAGAACTCGCTCTTTTACAGGCACAGATCAACCCTCATTTTCTGTATAACACCATGGATACGATCATTTGGCTGATTGAGGCGGAAAAGACAGAGGAAGCTGTTGAAATGGTGTCGAATCTGTCCAGCTTCTTCCGACATTCTTTGAGCAAAGGTGAGGATGTGATCACCATAGAGGAAGAAGAGCGCCATGTCCGCAGCTATTTGCAGATCCAGCACGCCCGGTACAAGGACATTATGAAATACCAGGTGGACATTGATCCGGCTCTGAGAAGTGCGCTGATCCCCAAACTGACGCTCCAGCCGCTTGTAGAAAACGCTTTATACCACGGCATCAAACAGAAACGGGCTGTTGGATCGATTCAGATCAACGGCTGGATGGAAAGCGGACATATCATTCTGCGGGTCATAGATAACGGTATGGGAATGACGCAGGAGCGGCTGATCCGCCTTCGGAGTTCCATGGAAAGTGACGAACGGGTGGGGTTTGGCCTGTCTGCCGTCAATCAGCGGCTGCAGCTGCAATTTGGCCGGGAGTATGGATTGTCTGTCAGCAGCCGGGAAGGTGTCGGAACAACCGTGATAGCCCGGATCCCTGTGCTGAAAAAGGAGGCACCGCAATGAAACGGGTACTGATATTGATTTTAATACTGAGTATTTTCGTTTGTGGCTGCGCTCAGCAGGAACCGGAGGTAACGGATGAGGAGCTGATCGTTGTGGGCATTTCTCAGGTTGGTGCCGAGTCAGACTGGCGCATTGCCAACTCTGAATCCATGAAATCCGTGTTCACAGAGGAGAACGGTTACCGGCTTTTATTTGAGGATGCCCGCCAGATTCAGGAAAATCAGATTATGGCTGTGCGGAAATTTATTCAGCAGCAGGTAGACTACATCGTTTTGATGCCTTTGAGTGAATCCGGCTGGGAATCTGTTTTGCAGGAAGCCCGCAATGCCGGTATTCCTGTCATTTTGGTTGACCGTATGGTCGATGTACAGGACGAAACACTCTATACCGCCCATGTCGGTTCTGATTTCTACGAGCAGGGTCGAAAGGCCACCGGGTGGATGGAGCAAAAATATGCTGCCCAGGCAGACCCTGTGGAGATCATCCATATCCGGGGAACGCTGGGTTCCACCGTACAGATCGGCAGAACCAGCGCATTGGAGGATGCTGTAGCAGCCTATGATAACTGGGAGGTTCTTACCTGCCTGGATGGAGATTTTACTCAGGCAAAGACCTACGAGGTTATGTGTCAGTATCTGGATACACTGCCAAAGGGGCAGGATATCGATATTGTATACTGCGAGAATGACAATGAAGCATTTGGTGCAATTGAGGCATTGGAACAGCGTGGTTATGTCTGTGGCAAGGATGTGGATGTCATTTGCTTTGATGCTACCCGCAATGCCTTAAGGTTTTGCATGGAGGGGAAAATCGCACTGGCAGTAGAGAGTAACCCCCTTTTGGGACCGTTGGTCGCTGAAATTATTCAGACATTGGAAAACGGCGATATCCCCGCAAAGCAACATTATGTTGAGGAGCAGCAGTTTACAAAAGCCGATTTGACAGAAGAAATCATCAGCGAAAGAGAATATTAAGAAAGATAAGAAAGAGCTTACCCGTAGAGGAATCGGGTAAGCTCTTTTCTTATGCGCTGCTTCTGCAAGTCAGCTCCCACTCCAGCGAAAGAGAGCAGGGTTCTTTTCCGGCGAGAATTTCAAGCAACAGCGCCGCTGCGTGTTTTCCTGTTCGGGTGGCCTTGTGCCCGATCGATGTAATGGGCACGGGCCCAATTTGGCTGTAAAAGCTATTGTCGAAGCTGACCACAGCGATATTCTGCGGAACAGCCCTGCCGGATGCCAACAGAAGTTTGATCAGAAAATGGGCAATTTCATCATTGTAGCAGACAACTGCCGTGGAATCATTTAACCGATGTCGAATAAAACGCTCCAAAAAATCACAGCGGCCAAGATTGATCAATGCTGCACGATCTTCCGTATCGTACCAGAAAAAGCGGTCATCCAGAATTTCTTTTCCGTTGTCGCAAAGAGCACTGACAACTCCGTGGTAACGCTGGGAACCCTGAACATCATCACTTTTGAAAATACCGGCAATTTGGCTGTGTCCTTTGGAAAGCAGGTACTGAGCAAGCTGATATCCGCCATTGTAGTTGTCATCCGAAAGGCAGGGAAATCCCTGCAAATTGCAGTAAATACCGTGAAGAAACAAAACAGGGATCCCTCTGGAGCGAAGCTTTCCATACAAATCCGCGTTCGGAGTGGGCAAGGCGGTCTTGGTGCCCTCGATCAGCACGGCGCTGATCTTCTGTTCCAGAAGTTTGCTTAATATTTCCCGCTCCCGGCTGACCCTGTTTTCTGTTGCATAGACCAATGTGGAATACCCGGCATTGGAAAAAACGGATTGTGCGTCATGAAGGATGGACGGAAAAATATAGTCATCCAAAAAGGTTGTGATCACAGCGATTTGTCTGACGGAATCCATGCGGACTGGGTCTTTGATGTAAGAACCGCTGCCTTGCCGACGTTCGATCAGACCTTCCTCTTCCAGCAATTCCAAGGCGTGCCGGACAGTCTGACGACTCATGTGATATCGCTCAGATAGTTCTGCTTCCGTAGCCAGCTTGGTACCGCCTTTTCGGAGGATCTGCTGCAGTTCGCTTTTCAGCATGGATGCCAGTTGTTCGTATTTCGCAGCCAAATTGATCCTCCCTTTCTCTGCGGGATATAACAACTTTTCTTGATTTGTTTCTATTATACCAGAAAAATGGCTGATTTGAATTGAAATTAGGTTGACTATCTTACCGAGTCTAAGATTAACGGATAGTAAGAAAACAAATAACTTCCAATTTGTTCTCTTTTTTAGCGAAAACCATATAATAAATTTTTTAACTTTCTTTTGGCTTGGATCGACTTTTTTGGCTGCTATGTGCATGTTGCCGAACCGGAAGCCAGAGGAGCAATTCTGTAAAGACCGTAAATTATTCAACTTAAACCCGGACGGAATCGTAAGATATTAAACAAAAAACGCGGATACAGAGGGGCTATGGAAGAAATTTGTACCACTGTATACGAAGTGTATAAAATTTGTACTATTCAAAGATATGAAGTTGTGCATCATGCACCAAAACCCATTGACGGCGAAAAAAATATATGCTTTAATGCAGACACAGGGTTCACCTGACCGATGCGAAACATGGCAGGAGACCCAAAAACAAAAATTTATGAAAGTCGAGGAAACACAAATGAAGAAGCTCATTTCCCTGCTGCTGGTTCTGGCAATGGTACTGGCTCTGGCAGCTTGCGGTGGCAACGAAGCTCCCGCAGCATCCGAAAATGACACTACCGCAGCCAGCGCACCCGCAGAAGATACCGGCTCCGATCTGATCAAGGTTGGTATCATTAACAACGACCCCAATGAATCCGGATACCGCACCGCCAATGATCGCGACATGAAGGAAACCTTCACCGAGGCCAATGGCTATGATGCATCTTTTGCTTACTCCCTGAAGAACGAAGAGCAGATCGCTGCTGCTCAGAAGTTCATCCAGGACGAGGTTGATTACCTGTTGATCTCCGCTGCTGGCACCTCCGGTTGGGATACCGTGCTGCAGGACGCACAGGACGCAGGCATTCAGGTCATCCTGTTCGACCGCACCATTGATGCCGACGAAAGCCTGTATGTAGCTTCCATCGTTTCCGATATGGCTAAGGAAGGCCAGACCGCTGTTGATTGGCTGGCTTCTCAGAAGCTGGATGCTTACAACATCATCCACATCCAGGGCGTCATGGGTTCCGCTGCTCAGATCGGCCGTACCGGTGCTGTTGATGAGATGGTTGCTGCCAACGACAACTGGAATCTGGTCACCCAGCAGACCGCTGAATGGAATGCAGAAAATGCACAGCAGATCGTTCAGACTGTCATCGACTCCGGCAAGGAATTCAATGTCATTTATGCTGAAAACGACGACATGGCTAAGGGTGCTGTTGCAGCACTGGATGCAGCCGGTATTACCCACGGTGTTGACGGCGATGTCATCGTCATGGGCTTCGACTGCAACAAGTGGGCTCTGGAAGAGCTGCTGGCTGGCAACTGGAACTATGATGGCCAGTGCAACCCCTTCCAGGCTGGCTATGTCAACGAAATCATTCAGGGTCTGGAAGCCGGCAATGCCCCCGCTGAGAAGGTCATCATCATGGACGAGAAGGGCTTCGACGCTACCACCATCACCCAGGCTGATGTGGATGCATACGGCATCTGATTCAGGTCAAGTTTACAATTTCTCCTTCACATAAGCGATACCCCTTGGGCACGCGGTTCGGTGTATATGACCGCACCGCGTGCCATTCTTATTGAAACAAAGAATCAGTCCTTTCTTGGTCATGCCAGGAAGGGCTTCCCGGCAAATGGAGGCGAGCAGCATGCAAGATAGCGCAGTATTGGAAATGCGCGGCATTTGTAAATATTTTCCCGGTGTCAAGGCGCTGCAGAATGTGGATTTTACGCTGAGAGAGGGCGAGATCCACGCATTGATGGGCGAAAACGGCGCAGGAAAATCCACCCTTATTAAGGTGTTGACCGGAGTCTATGAGAAAGACGGCGGTGAAATCTATATCAAGGGCCACGAAAACGCAGTGGCAATCAGATCTCCGCAGGATGCTCAGAATGTGGGCATCAGCACCGTTTATCAGGAAATTACCCTCTGCCCGAACCTGACGGTGGCGGAGAATATGTATATAGGAAGAACCAAGGGCAGCCTGACCAACTGGAAACAGATGAACCGGAAAGCAGCGGGGCTCCTCGAAGGCCTAGGTATCCCCGCAAGCCCTGTCCAGCAATTGGGAACCTGCTCCATTGCGGTGCAGCAGATGGTTGCCATCGCAAGAGCAGTGGACATGGATTGCAAGGTTCTGATTCTGGACGAGCCCACCTCCTCGCTGGACGAGCAGGAAGTAGCAAAGCTGTTTTCCCTTATGCGCGATCTGCGGGCAAAGGGTGTTGGAATCATCTTTGTGACCCACTTCTTGGATCAGGTATATGAAGTGTGTGACCGGATCACAGTCCTTCGGGATGGACAGCTGGTAGGAGAATATGTCATTGAAGATCTGCCCCGTGTCCAGCTGGTGTCAAAGATGCTCGGCAAAGAGCTGGATGACATGGCTTCCATTAAAAGAGGCTCTGAAGATGCACGGATCGATATGGGAACGCCTGTGCTGGATGCACAGGGCCTGTCCAGTGCGGAGGGGATCAAGCCCTTTGACTTTTCGATCCACAAAGGCGAAGTGAATGGATTCACCGGCTTGCTGGGTTCCGGCAGAAGTGAATGTGTCCGCGCAATCTTCGGCGCTGACAAAAAAACCGGCGGTGTCATTTCTGTGAATGGCAAGGCAGTCAAAATCAGGAAGCCTCTGGATGCGATGAAGCAGGGCATCGGATATCTGCCGGAAGACCGGAAACGGGACGGTATTGTTGGTGATCTGTCGGTTCGGGAGAACATCATTCTTGCTCTGCAGGTGATGAAGGGCTTCTTCAAGCCTTTGAGCAGAGCACAGGCAGAAGCTTTTGCCGATGAGTACATTAAGCTGCTGGAAATCAAGACGGCCTCTGCAGATACGCCCATCAAACAGCTTTCCGGCGGTAATCAGCAGAAAGCCATTCTGGCGCGTTGGCTGTTGACCAACCCCCAATACCTAATTCTGGATGAACCTACCCGCGGCATCGATGTGGGCACCAAGATTGAAATCCAGAAGCTGGTTTTGAAGCTGGCGGAAGAAGGCAAGAGTGTTACCTTCATTTCCTCTGAAATTGATGAAATGCTCCGAACCTGCTCCCGGCTGATGGTCATGCGTGACCGTAAGCTCGTGGGTGAATTGTCCGGAGAAGACCTGAATCAGACAACCATTATGGCAACAATCGCGGGAGGTGAGAACTGATATGCAGAAGCTGAATAATGCCCCCAAAATGACAGCGGGTGAACGAATGAAGGGCCTTGTACGAAACCAGATCTTTATCCCGGTTGCGGCGCTGCTGATCCTCGTTGTGTTCAACCTGATCGCTGACCCCGGCTTCTTTAAGATCACGCTGGGAAATAACAGCAACGGCGATCCGGTCTTATCCGGTTACTTGATTACCATTCTGAACAATGCCTCCGAACTGGTGATCCTTGCCATTGGTATGACGCTGGTTACAGCTGCTTCCGGCGGTCAGGATATCTCTGTGGGTGCGACCATTGCCATTGCCGGTTCCGTGATGCTGCGGGTACTGTGCGGCAATGCAGGCCCCCGGCCTGAAACGATGCAGGCACCTATCCTTGTGGCATTCGCTGTAGGTTGTGTTGCTGCAATGATTTTTGGCGCGTTTAATGGCACCCTGGTGGCCTATTTCAAGATCCAGCCCATGGTGGCAACGCTGATCATGTTTACTGCAGGCCGCTCCATTGCAGCATGGATCAATAACAACCAGCTTCCCATTATCAGTGAAGCCAGCTTCGGTTACTTCGGTAATTTTATTCCCGGCATTCCTGTCCCGACACCGGTGTTTATCGCAATTGCCTGCGTGATCATCACGATGCTGGTAATGAAATTTACGACCTTGGGTCTGTATACCCAGGCTGTTGGTATTAACGCCCACTCTTCCCGGTTGAACGGTCTCAATCCGGCTTTCGTAAAATTCCTGACCTATGTGATCCTTGGACTGTGTGTTGCGGTGGCAGCACTGATCAAGGTCAGCCGCATTTCCAGCATCAACTATTCCGTCATCGCAAAAGACATTGAAATGGATGCAATTCTGGCGGTTGCGCTGGGAGGAAATGCACTGAGCGGCGGTAGATTCAATATGTGGGGTTCTATCCTGGGTGCGTATGTCATTCAGTTCCTGACCACCACATTGTATAAATTCAATGTAGCTTCCGATGCGCTGCCTGCCTATAAAGCTGTTGTTGTCATCATCCTGGTGATTATGAGTGCACCGGTTGTGCGGCAGAAAATGAGCAAACTGTGGAAGCAGTATGTAAAAACGGCAAAGGAGGCAAAGGGATATGGCACCGAAAATTGCAGTACAAAACGGCAAGCTGACAAAGCGTGCGGGTATCTCTGATACCAATCTTCTGCTGACCATTACCATTGTGGTGTTTATTCTCATGTATGCCTGCGCCGTTGTCCTCCTTGGCTCCGGTTTCCGAAAGCCCCAGGCGTTTTTCAATATTCTCAATGACAATGCAGCACTGATCATTCTTTCCTGCGGAATGAGCATCGTGATGATCACGGGCGGCATCGATATCTCCGTGGGTACCCTGACCGCATTGGTTTGCATGAGCTGTGCGGTTCATCTGGACTACAACGGCGGCAATGTCGTTACCGCTATGCTGATTGCTTTGGGGATCGGTGTTGCGTTCGGCCTGGTGCAGGGCTATCTGGTAGCCTACCTGGAGATCCAGCCGTTTATTGTATCTCTTGCAGGTATGTTCTTTGCAAAGGGTATGACTACCATTGTCAACTCGACCCAGTTCAATGTGGTGCATGAAGGATTCAAGGCGTTGAAAGCCACCCGGATCTATGTTCCCGGCATGGGCAGTGTCAATAAACTGGGAAAATATGTTCCTGCTTATGTGGAACCTGGTGTAGTCATTGCAATTATCATCGTCATTGCGCTGTTTGTCCTGCTTCGCTGGGGGAAACTTGGCCGAAATTTTTACGCAGTTGGCGGAAATATGCACAGCGCAAATATGCTGGGCATCAATGTCAAGCGGACCAAGTTTATGGCCCATCTGCTGTGCAGCACACTGGCTGGTATTGGCGGTTTTGTTTATTTCCTTCATGTTGGATCCGGCTCTCCCAGCCATGCCAGCGGTGCGGAAATGAATGCCATTGCATCCAGCATTATCGGCGGCACCATGCTGACAGGTGGTGTGGGCAATATTATTGGCACATTCTTCGGCGTTATTTCCCTGAACACCATCAAAAATATTGTCTCTTCTCTGGGCTTGGATGAAGCATGGTGGACGAACATCACCGTTGCAGCCATGATCTGTCTGTTCCTGCTGATTCAGAGTGTTGTTCTAATGAGAAAGAATAAGAAGAAGTAAGGAAAATGCCGTCCGGTCAGTCTGATATGGACAGGCCGGACGGCTTCTGATTAGGAGGAAACTGTATGCACAATAAAGAGAATCCCACTTTTCTGGGTATTGAACTTGGCTCCACGCGGATCAAGGCAGTTGCCATTGATACTCAGTTTACACCAATTTCTTCCGGTGATTACACATGGGCTTCATCCTATGAAAACGGCATCTGGACTTATGATCTGGATGAAGTCTGGATCGGTATGAAGGCTGCCATCACAGGCATCGAGGATCGAAAAAATGTGAAGGCAATGGGCGTTTCTGCAATGATGCACGGCTATCTGGCTTTCGACAAGGACTGGAACCTGCTGACGCCCTTCCGTACATGGCAAAATACCACTACTGCCCAGGCAGCAGAGGAACTGACCGAACTTTTTGGGTTTAACATTCCCCAGCGCTGGAGCATTGCTCATCTTTATCAGGCTGTTCTGAACGAAGAAGAACACATTTCCAAAATCGCACATATTACGACCCTGGCAGGATATGTCCATTACATTCTGACGGGGATGAACTGTATCGGCATCGGTGAAGCCTCCGGTATGTTTCCTATTGATAGTGACAATCTTTGCTATGATGCGGAAATGCTCCGAAAGTTCAATGATCTGATTGCGGAACGAAAACTGCCATGGAAGATCGAAGATCTGCTTCCCAATGTGCTGGTGGCAGGTGAAAATGCGGGCGTTCTCAGCACGCAGGGTGCCGAGAAGCTGGACAACCTGCTGCCTCCCGGAATTCCTATGGCACCGGCTGAGGGTGATGCAGGAACCGGTATGACGGCAACCAACGCAGTTGCAGCCAGAACCGGCAATGTTTCCGCTGGTACATCTATTTTTGCCATGGTCGTTCTGGAGAAAATGCTTTCTAAAGTGCATTCCGAGATCGATATGGTAACAACACCTACCGGCAAGCCTGTGGCAATGGTCCATTGCAACAACTGCACCTCGGACATGAACGGCTGGGTCAATATGTTCCGGGAGACATTCCAGCTTCTTGGATACGATGTGCAGATGGGAGAACTGTACACAAAGCTGTACCGCAAGAGCATGGAAGGCGCACCGGATTGCGGTGGTATCACGATTTATAACTATCTGGCCGGTGAGCCTGTGACCGGCTTTGACGAAGGCAGACCCTTGATCGTAAGAAATCCCAGTGTGCCTTTGACCCTGGCAAACTTTATTCGTGCGCAGCTTTATTCTACTATGGCAACTCTGGCAACAGGTATGGAGATCCTGCATCAAGAGGATGTGGTGATCGACCGGATGATGGGTCATGGCGGTCTGTTCAAAACTCCTGTGGTTGGCCAAAAATATATGGCAGCTGCCACCAATGCACCGGTCTGGGTCATGGAAACTGCTGGCGAAGGCGGTCCTTACGGAATGGCACTTCTGGCAGCCTATCTGGTAGAAGGAAACGGCCTTTCTTTGGAAAGTTATCTGGATCAGAAGGTGTTTGTAAACGCTGAAGCAGCGGTTCTGGATCCGGATGCAGAGGATGTTGCCGGGTTCCGTGCCTATCTGACACGCTTTTGGGATGGTCTGAGTGTAGAACGCTCTGCAATTGCACACCTGTAATGCTTAGGAGGAAATATTTATGAAAAACTATGAATTTTGGTTTGTGGTAGGTTCTCAGGCTCTGTATGGCCCCGAAGTATTGGCAACGGTTGCTCAGCGGGCAGAGGAAATGGCTGAAAAAATGAGTGCGGTTCTTCCGTACCCGCTGGTTTATAAGGTTACGGCTATGAGCAACGCACAGATCACGGATGTTGTTCGGGAAGCAAACTATGATCCCTGCTGTGCAGGTATTGTAACCTGGTGCCATACCTTCTCTCCCTCCAAGATGTGGATCAACGGTTTTGCCAATCTGCAGAAGCCCTACTGCCACCTCGCTACCCAGTACAACCGGGAGATCCCCAACGAAGAGATCGATATGGACTTTATGAACCTGAATCAGGCCGCCCATGGTGACCGGGAACATGGCTTTATCGCCGCCCGGATGCGTATGGCCAGAAAGGTCATTGCGGGACACTGGGAAGATGCTTCTGTACAGAAACGTTTGGGCGATTGGATGAAGGCTGCTGTTGGTGCCGCTTTCTGTAAGGAAGTAAAGGTTATGCGCTTTGGCGACAATATGCGTGAGGTTGCTGTCACAGAGGGCGATAAGGTGGAAGCACAGATCAAACTTGGATGGCAGGTGAATACCTGGCCTGTTGGACAGCTGGTAGAAACCATGGATGCAGTTACCGATGCGGAAGTGGATGCAAAGATGGCAGAATACGCGGAAAAGTATGACATGGCTACCGACGATGTGGAAACTGTCCGCTATCAGGCTCGGGAAGAGATTGCCATTCAGAAAATGATGGATGCTGAGGGTTGTGTAGCGTTCTCCAATACCTTCCAGGATCTGTATGGCATGAAGCAGCTGCCTGGTCTGGCTTCTCAGAATCTGATGTCCAAGGGCTATGGCTACGGCGGCGAAGGCGACTGGAAGGTCAGCGCAATGACTGCCATCATGAAGGCTATGGGCAAGGATGGTAACGGTGCGTCCGCGTTTATGGAGGACTATACTTATCATCTGGTGGAAGGAAACAAGTACAGCCTGGGTGCCCATATGCTGGAGGTCTGTCCCTCTCTGGCAGCAGATAAGCCCCGGATCGAAGTGCATCATCTGGGCATCGGTGACCGTCAGCCCCCGGCACGTCTGGTATTCGAGGGCAAGGAAGGCGATGCCATCGTGGTCACGCTGATCGACATGGGTGGCCGTTTCCGTCTGATCTGCCAGGATATTGTCTGTGTCAAGCCGATCATGGATATGCCCAATCTGCCTGTTGCCCGTGTTATGTGGAAGGCGATGCCTTCTCTGGAAACCGGTCTGGAGTGCTGGATCACTGCAGGCGGCGCCCATCACTCTGTTCTGAGCTATGATGTTACTGCTGAGCAGATGAAGGACTGGGCACGAATGATGGATGTGGAGTTTGTACACATCACAAAGGATACGACGGTTGCATCTCTGGAGCAGGAGCTGTTCCTGAATGACCTGGCATGGAAACTGAAGTAAAATGAAATCTGTCGGAACTGCACAGGGGATAACTGTGCAGTTCCGAACCTCAAAAAAGGAGGTAAGGAAATGCTGGAAGAATTAAAAAAGCAAGTTTGTGAAGCCAATCTGGAACTTCCCAAATATGGCCTTGTGACTTTTACATGGGGCAATGTATCCGGTGTGGATCGAGAAAAGGGTTTGATGGTCATTAAACCTTCCGGTGTGGAGTACGACAACATGACTCCTGAAGATATGGTGGTGGTATCCCTTGCCACTGGCGAAAAGGTAGAAGGCAAGTGGAAGCCCTCCTCCGATACACCTACCCATGTAGCGTTGTATCATGCGTTTCCCAGCATCGGCGGTGTGGTTCACACCCACTCCCGCTGGGCAACCAGCTGGGCGCAGGCTGGTCGGGGTATCCCTGCCTACGGTACCACCCATGGCGATTACTTTTACGGGGAGATCCCCTGCACCCGAAAGATGACTACTGCCGAAATCGAAGGCGAATATGAACTGGAAACCGGCAAGGTAATCATCGAAACTTTTGAAGGCAAGTCTGCCGGTGATATTCCCGCCGTTTTGGTCCACTCTCACGGCCCCTTTACCTGGGGTACCGATCCCCACAATGCGGTTCATAATGCGGTTGTACTGGAAGAACTGGCTTTTATGGCCTACCATACGGAGGCGATTGCTCCCGGAAAAGAAACCATGCAATCGAAACTGCTGGACAAGCACTACCTGCGTAAGCATGGTAAGAACGCCTATTATGGGCAGGGATAAGGGGGAGCACCAGTGAATCTTTTGGAAAAAAGGGAGCTTCAGAAAACAGCCTGTAAAGTGCGCATGGGCGTGATTGAAGCTACCCACGGTGCCAAAGCGGGCCATCCCGGCGGAAGTCTTTCCGCAGCGGATCTGTTTACTTATCTGTATTTTCGGGAAATGAATATTGACCCGGCGAATCCGAAATGGGAAGACCGGGACAGATTCGTGTTGAGCAAGGGACACACTGCACCCGGACTGTATGCCGCACTGGCAAACCGGGGATTCTTTCCTGTGGAGGATCTGCCTACATTGCGGCATGTGGACAGCTATTTACAGGGCCATCCCAATATGAATACCGTTCCCGGCGTGGATATGTCCACCGGTTCTTTGGGACAGGGAATTTCCTGCGCCTGCGGAATGGCGTTGGGTGCAAAACATAATGAGCAGAATTTCCGTGTTTACTGTCTTCTGGGGGACGGTGAAATACAGGAAGGCCAGGTTTGGGAAGCATTTATGTTTGCCAATCATTATAAGCTGGACAATCTGTGCGTAATCATTGATAACAATGGTCTGCAGATCGATGGAAAAGTTGAGGATGTTATGAGCCCCTATCCCATTACGGATAAGCTGATCGCGTTCGGCTTTCAGGTTGAGGTTATTGACGGACATGATTTTGACCAGATCGAGTCTGCCATGCTCCGTGCAAAGAATACCAGGGGAAGACCAACTGCCATCCTCATGAAAACAACAAAGGGCAAAGATGTATCTTTCATGGAAAACAATGCCGGATGGCACGGAAAAGCACCCAACGATGCAGAATATGCACAGGCAATGACAGAATTGAAGGCAAAACTCTCTATGTTGGAGGATCAATTATGACAGAACTGAAAAAGATCGCCACCAGAGATAGCTATGGCAAAGCTCTTGTAGAATTGGGCGCGAACCACAAAGACATTGTTGTTCTGGATGCAGATCTTGCAGGTGCCACAAAGACTTCCACTTTTCAAAAGGCGTTTCCGGATCGTCATTATGATTGCGGCATTGCAGAGGCCGATATGATGTGTGTCGCAGCAGGTCTTTCTACCGTCGGACTTGTCCCATTCGCATCTTCGTTTGCCATGTTTGCTGCCGGACGGGCCTTTGAGCAGGTAAGAAACTCCATCGGCTATCCCCGGCTGAACGTTAAGATTGGTGCTACCCATGGCGGTATTTCCGTTGGTGAGGATGGTGCCAGTCATCAGTGCTGCGAGGACTTTGCATTGATGCGGTCCATTCCCGGTATGGTAGTCATATGCCCTGCAGATGATGTGGAAGCAAGAGCAGCAGTAAAGGCCGCTTACGAATATAATGGCCCGGTTTATCTGCGCTTTGGCCGTTTGGCTGTGCCTGTGTTCCACGATGAGGAGAACGATTCCTTTGAAATTGGCAAGGGAGAAATTCTCCGCGACGGGAAAGACATAGCAATCATTGCCAATGGTCTGATGGTATATGAGGCTCTGCAGGCAGGAAAGGCGTTGGAAGAGCAGGGCATTGATGCAATGATCATCAACATGGCAACGGTCAAGCCGCTGGACGAAGAACTGGTTCTGGCTGCCGCCCAAAAGTGCGGCAAGGTCATTACCTGTGAAGAGCATTCTGTCATCGGCGGTTTGGGTGAAGCGGTGGCTGCGTTCCTGTCCAGAACCTGCCCCACCAGAGTAGAATGCATTGGTGTTAACGACGAATTCGGTCATTCCGGTCCTGCAGGCGAATTGCTGAAACAGTTTGGTTTGACGGCTGATAACATTGCTCGTGTTGGGATAAAGCTGTGCGAAAAATAAGGCTCACACGGAACACGGCTAAGTGTTCTGAAAATTGCATCGCCCCAGCGGTGGGTAACGCATGGACGATTATGATCCAATAATCTTATGTAGGAGATAAATAATAGGAAGTCAGAAACCTTCGCTAAGGTGACATCACCCTTAGGTTCCTCTGGCATCGCCGTGCAGGTTCGGGTCCTGTCGCCCGCACCATCATCGGAGCAAGCGGTCATTGCTTGCTCCGATTTTTTTGCAGGTATCTGGGTGGATTTTACATCTGTCCCGGGATGACAGACCCGTGGCAATATGATAAAATGACCTCCGGAACAGAGATTTTCCCGGATGTAACATCATGTTGCGGGAATGTAAAGCCGGTGTGGTGGTCAAAAGGGGCACTTTAAGCTACAATGGGCTTAGCAAAACAAAGGAGGTTTCGCCGTGAAGCTATCTGAAAAGATCGTGCGATTGCGAAAATCGAAGGGCTGGTCCCAAGAGGACTTGGCCCAGCAACTCAATGTGTCCCGACAAGCGATCTCCCGCTGGGAAGGCGGGACGGCTCAGCCGGATGCGGGCAATGTCTTACAGCTGAGCAATCTATTTGGGGTGACCACCGATTATCTGCTGAAGGATGACTATGAAAGCGACGATGATCTTCCCAAGGTGAAGCAAGCCCAAAATGACGGGATCCGGCTGGTGATGATCGCCATGGTCACCCTTGAGGTCATGATCCTGATCCTTCAGTATGTGACGATGGTCATCTTGCAGAATGATTTCTTCGGAGTTTGCAGCTTCATCCCCTTTGCGGCGGTGATCGGCGGCTTTGAATACGGGTATCAGAAGCGAAAAAGCCAAGCCGATGACACCGCCAAGAAATTCCGCAGGCGGTTCTATCAGATCTCGGCGTGGCTGGGACTGTATTTCCCCATCCGGTTTGTGGTGCACCTCTTGGCGCACCTTTACCCCCGCCCCTACAGCACCTTGGTGCGGTCGTTGGTGGTGCTGGCGGTCTATGGCGTGACCGCCGCCTTGGTCTGCCGGATCATCAGACGAAAGGGACAGAAAGAAAGCTAACGCAGAATAAAAACCCGCTGCCGCGTGGATAGACCACACGGCAGCGGGTTTTGGCATTTTCGGTTCAATCGGTGAAGCGGTCGGCGTAGTTCCTGCTGATATAGCCGCCGATGTAGGCGGTGGCTTTGGAAGCGCCGATGCGGTTGAGGTGGTTGCCGTTGTCCCGGAAATCCGTGGCAAGATCCAGGGGGTAATCCCCTTGGGCGTTGAGATCCAGAAAGGGCAGACCGTATTCATCGGCCAACGCCTGCACCGCATTGTGGCGGCTGTAGTCCCAAGAGTGGGGGCTGGGCAGCTCCACCAACAGCACCGGCAGACCATGCTGCTGACAGGTCTGCAAAAACAGGTCGATCTGGCGGCGGTTCTTCCGGGAGATGGGGGTGGGCGCTTGATCGGCATTGCCCATGTAGTCCTGGGGATAGTCCGCCGGGCACACCAGCTCCGAGTCGATATAGCCCTTGCTGGCGTCCACCGTGCCGGTGCGGCTGGGGACGGTGAAGAAATCCCGGGGGGTCAGCTCCTTCCACCGGGCGTGGTACAGGAAGGGCGGGGCAAACACATTGAAGTCCCCGAGGAACTGGCTGCGCTCCTCGTAGAAGCAGTCGGTCTCCAAGATCACCAGCTTGGGCGTCTGGCGCTCCAAGGTCTTTTTCAGCAGGTCGTTGATGTTGTCCATGTTTTGCAGCGCCCGCCCGGAGGCGTAGGAGGTATAGCCGAATTCCTCCAGAAGCACCTTGGGATAGAACCCGGAGTAGACATCGGAGTTGCCGTACACCATCACATCCAGCGAATCCTTGGGTTCTGCCAGAAAGCCCATGCCGTTGTAGTACATGGGACCGCCGGAGTCGTTGATGTCCTTGGGGGTGAGCACCATGCCCACATAGAGGTAGACCCCCACGCTCAGCACGGCGCACAGGAAAACGACGCCCCATTTT
Organism: uncultured Clostridia bacterium; assembly: GCA_937890525.1. Classification (GTDB taxonomy): domain Bacteria; phylum Bacillota; class Clostridia; order Oscillospirales; family Oscillospiraceae; genus Faecousia. The sequence continues at coordinate 169,213 of CALADI010000048.1, forward strand.
TTCAGTTTGTCGTTCATGTCAGAATCCTCCGTAAATGGGATCGGGGGCAATGTAGCCCAGACCGTAGGCGCCGAAGATCATAATGATGCAGAACAGGGCGAAGCACACCAGATACCGCTGGCAGGGCTTGCGCCGGCAGTACCATCCTTCGGGATCTACATGGCACAGCTTGGCGATGCCCACCCCTGCCAAAACGGCGGCGGACAGCACCAGCACCGAAAGATCCCAGATGTCAATGGCTTGCAGCAGGGAAAAGGGCGCCCCGGCGGTGAACAGCGAGCCCGCCATGTGGAAGAACACCCCCATGTCCGGCGCGCGGAACATGGCCATGCCGATGAGCACCAAGATCCATGTCCGCACCACCCGCAGGCAGACTAAGACCGGATTCTGTTCACCGACCCCTATATTGCTCAGCAGCTTGGCTGCCCAAGGGGCGATGAGGTTCCCGGCGAGGATCAGCAGGAAATAGTAAAGACCGTAGCACACATATTTCCAGCTTGCGCCGTGCCACAGCCCCGTGAGGAACCAGACCCCCAGCAATGATACGGTGACGGACAGAAAGCTGCCCACAGCAAAGGACAGCGGCTTGGTCATGCTCCGCAGCCACTTGGAGGTGGAGATGGGATAGAACACATAGTCCCGGAAGAAAGCGCCCAGAGAGATGTGCCATCTTCTCCAGAACTCCGCCACGGTCTGGGCGGCGAAGGGCAGATCGAAGTTCTGGGCAAGGGTGATGCCGAAGAACCGGGAAACACCCTGGGCAATGTGGATATAGCCGGAGAATTCGGCGTAAAGCTGCAAGGTAAAGGCGGCAGCACCCAGCGCCACCGTCCAGCCGCCGTAGCTTTCATAGCCGGAAAAGACGGCGTCGGAGATCATGGCAGCCCGGTTGGCCACCATGAGAAGCTGAAAAAGACCCCACAGGATGCGGATCAGACCGTCGTAAATATTGTCCAAGGAGATGGACTTGCCTTGGGTCATCTGGGGCATCAGAAGATCGTAGCGTCCGAAAGGCCCCTCGTGAAGCTGAGGGAAGAAGGTGACGAACAGCGCCAGCTTGCCAAAGTTCTTCTCCGGGGGGTACTTGCCCCGGTACACATCGATCACATAGCTCAGCGCTTGCAGGGTGTAGTAGGAAAGCCCCAAGGGCATGGCAAGGCGCACCAGCAGAGGGGCGGAGTCCCCGCCCATGAGGTTGACCAGATGGGAAGCGGCGGAGCTGAAGAAATTGAAATACTTCAGAACCAGCAGGATGCCCAGATCCACAAGGGCATAGGCTGCCACCACCAGCTTTTTCCGGTGCTTGATCTTCGCCTTTGCCGCTTTCCGGGCGGACTTATCCAGCCCGGTGAGGTCGATGCCTTTGGCGGCGGCATCCATCAGACGCCCGGCGGCGTAGGTGGTCACCACGGTGACGGCCACAAAGACGGCGGCGTAGCCGCTCATCGCCACCACGCACACCACGCTGGCAGCCAGCAGGGCAAGGTAGCGGTGCTTCTTCGGGGTCAGACTGTACCCGATCAGAGCCAACCCCGTAAACACCGCCAGAAACAGCAGAAACTGATAGGGCACGGCGGTTACTCCCCGTCCAGCTCCTGCACCAGCGCCCAAATGCTGGCGGCAGAATTGAAGTTTTCGGGCATCAGGTGCAAAGGCGTGATCTCAATGTCAAATTCGTCGTTCAGCGCCGCCACCAGCTTGACGATGTTCAAAGAGGTGAGGGTCTTGGAGTCCACCAGATCGGTGGCGGTGCGGTAGTCGGTGTTGGGGATGATCTGCTCCAGCAGTGCGTAAACTCTTTCCATGGTGTTATCCTCCGTAATTGGTTAAAATGTCGTGTAAAATGGCGTTTCGGTCGATCTTTCCGTTGGCATTCTTGGGGAATGCGTCGAACCGGAAAAATGCCGACGGGTGCATATAGTGGGGCAGCAGAGCCTCTGCCGCGGCGCTCAATGCCGGGGTCAGATCCTGCCCGCTCTCATAGCCCAGCAGCAGACGATCCTGCTGGGAGTCGTGGACGCAGACGGTGAGGTTCACCCCTTCCACGGTGTTCAGCGCCGTTTCCACTTCGCTGGGCTCGATGCGGTAGCCCAGATGCTTGATCTGGAAGTCCTTCCTGCCGATGTACTCCAGTTCTCCCAAGGCGTTCCGGCGAACCAGATCCCCGGTGCGGTACACCGTCTCGGGGTAGTCGCTGTGCAGGGGGTTCTGGACGAAGGCTTCGCCTGTTTTCTCCGGATTGCGGTAGTAGCCGCTGGCCACAAAGGGCCCACCCACATACAGTTCCCCCGGCTGACCATCCTCCGCAGGTGCGCCGTCATCCCCGATGACCATCAGGCGGCAGTTGTCGCAGGCGATGCCGATGGGCAGGGACTGGGATTCTTCAAATTCCCGATCCACCACATAGTAGGCGCAGATGTCCGTGGTCTCTGTGGGACCGAAGAGATTGGCGTACAGAAGATCCGGCAGATACCGCCGCCAGTAGTTCAGATACTTGACGGGCATGACCTCACCGGCGAAGAGCACGGTTTTCAGGGATTTGGGCAGGCAGTATTTGAACAGGTCGAATTTTGCCGCTACCCCCAGCGCCGAGGGCACCCAGTAGATGGTGTTGATCCCGTACCGCTCCATGAAGGGGATCAGCTTCCCCGGGAAGGCAAAGTAGGTCTTGGGGATCATCCGATAGCTGCCGCCGGTGAACAGGGCACCGTAGAGATCCGACACCGACATGCTGAAGTACAGGGAGGTCTGGGAGCCGAACACCGTGTCTTGGTTGATGGCAAAGCACCGGGTGAACCAGCCCATGTAGCTGACCACATTCTGGTGGGTCAGCACGGCACCCTTGGGCACCCCGGTGGAGCCGGAGGTGAACAGGGCATAGGCAGGATCGGATGCGGTGGCACAGCGGCGGATCTGCTCCAAGCGGGCATCATCGGCGGGGGGAGCCAAGGCAAGGGTATAGTCCATCACCTCTACCCGGTGGGCAAAGGACTGTGCCATGTCCCGGCAGTCCGGCTCGTAGACCAGCAGCGCAGGACAGAGGGTGTCGAGGATCTTCTCGATCCGCTGGCTGGGGGACTCGTAGTCCAGTACCACATAGAAATTGCCGCTGTAGAGCACGCTGAGCATAGCCATGGGCATCATGGTATCCCGCTTGAGCAGCAGGGCGATGGGGCGGCGGCAGAAGCCCCGCCGGGCGATGGCGGTGGCGGCGGCTCTTGCGCCGTCACGGAGCTGCCGGTATGTCAGCTCGCCGTGCTCATCTCCCACGGCGATATGCTCAGGGAATCGGCAGACGGTCTGCTCAAAATAATCAAGGATCGTTTGTTTCATAAGAACTCCATTCTACCAAAGGTGGGAACCGGTCATTTTCGCTGCTGCACACCGACACCGCCATCCCACCCAGCAGGAAGCTGTTCAGGAACAGTCCGCCCACCGGGGCATTCTCCCGGCACAGGGGGGTATCGGCAAGGTCAAGCCGGGCGGGGGTGGTATCCAAGGTGTGCCACGGGAAGTGCAGCCCGTCACCGGTGCATTTGACATAGGCTTCTTTTCTCGTCCAGATCAGGGAAAAACCTGCCCCGGGGTCGGGGCAGCGGCGGACGAAATCCCGCTCTGCGGGGGTGAAGAAGTACTTCATGACCCCCTCTTCCGGTGCTCGAATTGGCTCGCAGTCTACGCCGATGATGCCGGATGACTGCACGGCGAGCACCAGCGCTTTTCCTGCGTAGGAGCGGCTGAAGCTGACCGCTGAATCCAGGATCCGGGGGCGCTCCCCGGCTTTGCCCAAGATCCGGGGGTCGCTCAGATCGAAGTACCGCTTGAGCACACCGCAGGTGATGCCCTCCGCTGCGGCAAACCGCCGCCGGTCCTCCGGGTTCAGCAGGGCAGACCGTTCTGCACGCTGGGGGGACAGAGGGCGCTCCGGCACCCGGGCGGTGCCGAGATCGGGGACGAAGATCAGCTTCTTCATAGCACCGACAGCAGATATTGGGCGATTTTTTGGGAATGCACCACATAGCTGCCGTGGAGCTGACCGGGGAAGATATCCAGCCGGCTGCCGGGGATGCTGGCGGCGATGAGCCGGGTGTGGGCAGGCTTGATGCAGTCGAACTGACCGGCGGTGACAAAGGTGGGGACGGTGATGGAGCCGAGGGACTGGGTGGAGATATACGGCTCAGACAGCATCATCTGGGCTTTTTCCGACCCGGTCAGCCGGCAGCGCACCGCCGTGCGCATCCGGGTGAACAGCCGCAGCCCCTCCGGCTCCAGATTGGCGCCGCTGATGACCAGCTTGGACAGCAGATGGGGGCTGTCTATGGCCAGCATCAGCCCGATGATCCCCCCGTCGCTGAAGCCGTACAAATAGGGCTTGTCCAGCCCCAGACTTCGGATGAAGGAACGGATGGCCTGAGCGATGTGGCGGTAGTGCAGCACTTGAGGTCGGTGGCTCCTGCCGTGACCGGGCAGATCCAGCGCATATACGCAGAATCGCTCTGAGAGCACTTGGGCGGCTTCGTTGAAGATCGTCAGATCCTCGCCGTTGCCGTGGAGCAGGATCAGAGGGGGGCCGGAGCCCCATTGCTGATAATGGAGCATTCCGCCGGGAACTTCCTGAAACATGTCAGATCACCTTCCTTTTGGTACATTTGCCCGATATAGGGCTTGTTCTTTTGGCAGTTTATCATAAAGTCGGTGGGATGTAAATGCGAATCCGGGCGAATTTATCAATATTTATGAAAGATTAAGAAATCCATAAGGAATTACCCTGTATTCCTGAGAAAAACATATGGCATTTTTAGGCAGACTGTGGTATGGTATTGCCATAGCATTTTTGCGATGGATGCAGGGGAGGAATGAGCGCGATGCACATCCGTTTGGTGACAAAAGACCGCAGGGCGTACATGCCATTGCTGCTTCTGGCAGACGAGCAGGAATCCATGGTGGAGCGGTATCTGCACCGGGGGGAGCTGTATGTGATGGAGGACCCCGAAGCGGTGGCGGTGTGCCTGGTGACCGACGAGGGCGACGGCGTGCTGGAGATCAAGAATCTGGCGGTGGCGCCCCATCGCCAACGGCAGGGGCTGGGCAGAGCCATGGTGGAGCATGCCGCCCGGTGCGGGGCGGGGCGGTACCGGGTGCTTCAGGTGGGCACCGGGGACAGCCCTCTGACCATCCCCTTTTACGAGTCCTGCGGATTTTGCCGGAGCCACAGCATTCCGGATTTCTTTACAGAGAACTATGACCACCCGATTTATGAAGGAGGTGTGCTGCTGAAGGACATGGTCTATCTGCGCCGGAGCCTGACTCCGTGACCGGGAAACCGCCCTTTCTTTTTTGCGGCAAATCTGATAGAATAGAACCAACGCAACAAAGCGGCGCCAATGCCGCCTTATTAGGAGATGTATTTACTGTGATTTACTTAGCAGACCGAATGGATCACATCCATTCTGATATACGGGGGGAACTGTACCGCCAAGCGATCCGGATGCAGGAACAGGGCAAGCCTGTGCTGAAGCTGAACACCGGAAACCCGGCGGCCTTTGGCTTTCCTCTGCCGGACAGCGTCCGCAATGCCATCGCCGGAAGAGAAGCCGAAGCCGAAGCCTACTGCGATTTCCGGGGGATGCCCGAAGCCAGAGCCGCCATCGCCGCCTACGAGACCGGCAAGGGGATCCAGGGGGTGACCGCCGACGATGTGTTCATCGGCAACGGCGTCAGCGAGGTGGTGAACTTTGCGCTGATGCCTCTGCTGAACCCGGGGGACGAGGTGCTGGTGCCCACCCCCAACTACTCCCTGTGGAGCAACACCATCCTGCTGGCAGGGGCGAAGCCGGTGTTTTACCGCTGTGACGAGAGTTCTCATTGGAACCCGGATGTGCAGGATCTGCGCAGCAAGGTCACCTGCAAGACCCGGGCGGTGGTCATCATCAACCCCAACAATCCCACCGGCGTGGTGTACGATACCCATGTGCTTCAGCAGATCCTTCAGGTGGCACGGGAGCACGATCTGATGGTTTTCTCCGACGAGATCTACGACCGGCTGGTGATGCCCGGCAAGGTGCATGTGTCCACGGCGTCCCTTGCGCCGGATCTGACGGTGGTCACCATGAACGGACTGTCCAAGTCCCATTGCCTGTGCGGCTACCGCTGCGGCTGGATGGTCATCAGCGGTCCGCGGGCAGCCACCGAGGAATACAAGCGGGGCATCGTGGAGCTGACCTCCATGCGGCTGTGCGCCAATGCGCTGGCGCAGCTTGTGATCCCGGCGGCGCTGAAGGATATGCAGACGCCTACGGCTATGGTGCGCCCCGGGGGCAGACTCTACGAGCAGAGCAAGGCCTGTGTGGATACGCTGGCGCAGATCGACGGGATTTCCTGCGTCCCCAATGATGCCGCCTTTTATGTGTTCCCCCGGCTGGATGCGGGGAAATTCGGCATCACCGATGATAAGAAGTTCGCCCGGGATCTGCTGATGGCCACGGGGATCCTTGTGGTGCCCGGCAGCGGCTTCGACTGGCCGGAGCCGGATCATTTCCGCATCGTCATGCTGCCCGAAGTGGATCAGCTCCGCAGCGCCATGGAGCGGATGGGGCAGTTTTTGGACGGATATCACCAAGCTTGACCGAGAAAAGCCGGTGCCTGATTCTGGGCACCGGCTTTTGGACATTGTTCACGGTTTATTCATTGCATTCACCATTTTTATCCACTATAATGACAGCATTCCATAGAAGGGGGCGGCTTTCATGAGACACGAAATGCTGACGCTGAATGAAGAACGCAATGTAACGCTGGAGTGCTATTTGCAGGAGGTGACGGGGCGTGCGGCCCGGACGCCCAAGCGCCCTGCCATTGTGATCCTGCCCGGCGGGGGATACCACTACTGTTCCGACCGGGAGGCCGACCCGGTGGCTGCCGCCTATGGGCACTACGGGTTTCAGACCTTTGTCCTGCGCTACAGCGTGGGGGAGCACCGGATCTGGCCCAACCCCCTCAACGATTTCGATCAGGCCATGGCGCTGATCCGGGAACGGGCGGAGGAATGGGGCATCTACCCGGACAAGATCGCCGTGATCGGCTTCTCTGCCGGCGGGCATCTGGCGGCCGCCGCTGCCACCATGTCCCGGAACCGCCCCAATGCGGCGATCCTTGCCTATCCCGCCGCCGGAGCGGACATCAAGAACTGCAACCTCACCGCCCCGGATACCACCCGGTTCGTCAACGAGGATACCTGCCCCTGTTTCCTGTTCGCCACCAGAACCGACGAATTGGTCAGCGTGGACAACACCATCGAGTTTACAGCGGCGCTGTCCAAGGCCAATGTGTCCTTCGAGAGCCACATCTACGCCTATGGCCCCCACGGGGTGTCCGTGTGCAATTCGGCGGTGCAGGATATGACTATCCCCATTTGCAGCCGCCTGCCCCGGTGGGTGGGCGACAGCGTGGAGTGGCTGAAGGATGTGCTGGGAGACTTTTCCGCCGGAGAGATGACCCAGCCCCGGTGCGGTCACTACTTCACCGCAGACTGCGAGCCGACCCTGTCCGCTGGGTGCACCTTGGGATATCTGCTGAAGAAGCCCCAAGCGATGGAGCTGCTGCTGCCTATGGTGCGTCAGGTGACCACCGGCATGGGGACTCCGGCAGAGGCGCTGCTGGACTGCGTGCAGAAATTGACCCTGCGGGCGGTGATGCAGTTCGCCCGGTTCCCGGAGGAGGTCATCGATCAGGTGGACGCCCAGCTGCGCAAGATCCCCAACCCGTGATCAGAAAAAGAGACAGAAATTCCCCCTGTACGCATCCTGCGTACAGGGGGAATCGTAGGTTATGGGGGTCAATCGCTGCTGTCCAGCAGCTCCCGCAGCCGGTCGAGGAAAGCTTCTTCCCCGAAGGTGTTGATCTTGAAGAACATGGCTTGACTGCCGCCTGCGGTTACTTGCCGGAGACGCTGACCTGAGTGAACAGGATCTCCGGTGCGCCGAAGTCCGACACAGCGCCGAACTCCACCTTGTCGGAGATGGCGTCCACCTTCTTCAGCATTTGGAAGAAGTTGTCCGCGATGGTGATGTTCTTCACCGGGCGGGTCTTTTTGCCGCCTTCCACCAGATAGCCCTCCGCCTGAAGGGAGAAGTCGCCGGACTGGACATTGGCACCGGCGTGCAGACCGTTCAGGGCGGTGATGTACAGACCGCTGTCCAGTTTGGCAAGCAGCTGCTCTGCGGTCAGTTCGCCGGGAGCGAAGTACAGACCCTTGGGCTCGATGAACTTGGCATCGGCGGCGTTGCCGGTGGTCTGGCGGTCCATCAGCTTGGCATACATCCGGTTGTACAGCAGGGTCTTGAGCTGACCCTTTTCGATGACATTCTTGGCATAGACCGCCACGCCCTCTCCGTCGAAGGGGCAGTGGAGGAACTTGCCGGGGTAGAAGGGATCATCCACCAGCGTGACCAGAGGGCTGGCGACTTCCTGCCCTTCTTTGCCTGCCAGCAGGCTGGTCTTGAGGTAGGCGCTGCGGGCGGAGAAAACATCGGCGTAGGTTTCCAGCAGGTCCCGCAGAGCGCCGCTGGCGATGATGATGTTGTATTTGCCGGAGTCCACAGGTTCAGCGCCCAGCTTGCTCAGGGCACCGGTCACGGTCTTATCCACCGTGGTCTGGGGATCTTCTGCATCGGTTCTGACCACCCGGTAGTCGTCGGCGGCATCCTCGCCGTCCTTAACCCCGGCGGAGACCACCCGGAACACGATGGAGCAGCCGTAGTCCAGATCCAGACCGGCGGAATTCATCATGGCCGAGGTGAAGCGCATCCCCTGCACGGCGCATTGGGTGCCGTCCACCACTTTGTCCGAAGCGGCGTAAGTCCTGCGCTGCAGATCCATGGCCTGTTCCTTCATCTCATCGGTGGCGGGCAGGTCTGCGGCACGGTCGTCGGTGGACCGGTAGGATTCCGAACCGGGGAACAGCCCCAGCGTGTCCGCATCGTCGATGACACCGGCGTTGGCGCAGGCGGTGGCAACCAGTTCGGCGGCAGCGGCGGGATCGATCAGGTCGCTGGTGGCATAGCCGGAGCGGCCGTCCTTGACGCAGCGCACCTCCATGGTGCCGGAATTGGAATAGGTAACGGAGGAGATCTCGTCCTTCAGCGCTTCGGCGCCGGCGCTCTCCCGGGCGGAGAGGCTGATCTCATAATCCTGAACGCCGTATTCGGCGGCAGCCCGAGCGACTGCCTCTTTGATGGCTTGGGTATTCATGGTTCATGCTCCTTTCTCACGCCTGACCGCCCACGGTGATCCGGCTGACCCGCAGCAGGGGCTGACCCACATCCGTGGGGACGCTGCCGCTGGAGGAGCCGCACATACCCTGTGCAGTCGCAAGATTCTGACCCACCATATCGATGTTCTGGATGACCTCGCTGCCGGTGCCGATGAGGCTGGCGCCCCGGACAGGCTCGCAGATCTTGCCGTTGCGGATCAGATAGCCCTCCCGCACGGCGAAGTTGAATGCGCCGGTAAAGGGCTGGACGCTGCCGCCGCCCATGGCTGCGGCGTAGATGCCGTACTCGATGGAGGAGATGATGTCCTCGTTCTTGTCCGGGCCGTTGGCGATGAAGGTGTTGGTCATCCGGGAGGTGGTCTCGTAGGAGTAGTCCTGACGGCGGCCGGAGGCGGTGTGGGGCATATTCATCCGCCGGGAGCCAAGCCGGTCGATCATATAGGACTTGAGCACGCCGTTCTCAATGAGCACCCGGCGCTGCATGGGGTTGCCCTCGTCGTCGATGTTGCACGAACCCCATGCGTTGGGGATGGTGCCGTCGTCGATGGCGGTGACCTTGGGGTTGGCGATCTGCTGACCCAGCTTGCCCGCCATCTGGCTCATGCCGGTGCCCACGCTGGACGCTTCCAGAGAGTGACCGCAGGCCTCGTGGAAGATGACACCGCCGAAGCCGTTCTCGATGGCCACGGGCATGGTGCCGGAGGGGCAGGGGACGGCGCGCAGGTTCACCAGTGCCTGACGGGCGGCTTCTGCGCCGATGGATTCGGGGCTGATCTGGTCGAACAGCTCCAGACCCATGCTCCGTCCGGGGGAGGAGCTGCCCTCTTGGTTCTCGGTGCCGTTGGATGCCACGGCAGAGACGCTCATCCGGGTGCGGATCTGCCGGTCGGAGGTGTACAACCCATCGGAATTGGCAACGGTAAAGGACTTCTCCATGGCCAGCAGCGCACCGCTGACCTGAATGATCTTGTCACTTGCTTCGTAGGCTTTGGCGCAGGCGCTGCGCAGCAGATCGGCTCTGACCTTGGCGGGCACCGTGGAGGGCACCGAGGTGATGGGGTGGATGTTGGGGTTGATCCGCTCCACCAGCGCAAAGTCCGGGATCCGGTCCACCGGGGAGCCCACCGCCTGTGCCACCCGCTGGGCGCAGGCACGCAGCCCGGAGGGGCTCAGGTCGGTGGTGGAGGCAAAGTAGGTTCTGGTGCCCACGAAGCCCCGGATGCCCACACCGCTGATGACACGGTCGGACACCGTCTCGATCCGGCGGTCGGAATAGCCGATGCGGTTGTTCTTGGAATGCTCAGCGAAGACTTCCACGAAATCTGCACCGCCGTGCAGCACGATGGAGATCAGCTCTGACATGGTTTTTTGATCCAGCATAGAAACAGTCCTTTCTCTCGGGATATATGGTTCAAATATAGCATAGCTGCGGCTGGGTATCAAGAGCGGAAATGAAAAATTTTAGCAGGAACTTGACGCCTTTCCTGCATTGAGAAGGATGCCAACTGCCTGCACCTCGTGAGATGGATGAAAAATAGTTCGTAAAAACAGGAAAATCCCCGCAGTTCCCAATGGAACTGCGGGGATGATAGGAGATGGTTCGTGCAGGAATGCAGGCGCGATGCTGCATTCTTGATCGGAGGAGTTAGACCTCCTGACCTGCCAAGAACACCCGGCGGGTGGCATAGCGGCTGGTGCAGACCAAGAAGTCTGCGGTCTTGCCGGTGGCGATGGAGCCCACCTGATCCTCCACACCCAGCGCACAGGCGGGGTTGTAGGTGGCGGCCTTGATCACATCTTCCTCCCGGATCTGCCAGCGCAGGCAGTTGAGCATGCACTGGTACAGGTTGGTGGCGGAGCAGGCGATGGTGCCGTCAGCCAGCTTGCCCACGCCGTCGCGCAGCCATGCGGACTGACCGCCCAGATCGAACTGAGCGCCGTCGGGCAGACCGGCGCAGCGGCCGGAGTCGGACACGAGGATCATTCTGCCGGGGAACATGGTAAAGCCCAGCCGCACGGCGGCGGGGTGGATGTGGATGCCGTCGCAGATGATCTCTGCCCGGACATTGGGGTTCTCGGATGCGGCGGGGATGACGCCGGGGGCACGGTGGGTGATGCCGGGCATGGCGTTGTACAGGTGGGTCAGATGGGTGACGCCTGCATCCACGGCAGCCTTGGCGTGGTCGTAGTCCGAATCGGTGTGGGCGATGGACACGGTGCACAGCTTGCTGGCCTGACGGACGAAGTCCTCAGCGCCGGGCAGCTCGGGAGCCACATCCACAATGCGGATCAGACCGCCGCAGTCGTTGTACAGCTTCTGGAAGCCCTCAAAATCCGGATCCTTCAGGTAGTCGGCGTTCTGAGCGCCCTTCTTCTTGTAGGAGAAATAGGGACCTTCCATCTGAATGCCCCGCAGCACAGAGCAGCCTTCGGGCTTCTCGTCTGCCAGACGGCGGGCGGTGGCGAAGGCCTTGCCCAGAGTGCCGTAGTCCAGAGTCATGGATGCAGGGGCGAAGGAGGTGATGCCGCAGGACAGGTAGTACCGGGCCATGGCCACCAGACCCTCGTAATCTCCGTCGGAGAAGTCGTGGTTGGTGTTGCCGTGGCTGTGTACCTCGATCAGACCGGGGATCACGGTGGCACCGCCCAGATCCACGGCGTCCTCGGGGACGGTGTCGGGGAGGATGGCGCCGAACTTGCCGTCTACCACCTCAAAGGCACCGGTATGGAACTGGAAATCATCGGTAAAAATTCTGGCGTTCTTATAAAACATGGGATTCCGCTTCCTTTCTTTGATGCGCTTAGCGCAGCTCCGGCAGGCTGGCAGCAGCCACAGCCTGACCCACCCGGCGGGTGTTCTCGTCGGGGGCAATGATCTCGCACTTCTTAGCCAGCTCGGGGAATTCGTCGGCCAGCACCTTGTTGGAGACTTCGAGAATCATGTCGCCGCCCTTGCCGGACAGCACACGGCCCATGCACATCAGATGCTCGATGTCGTAGAAGTGGGAGTACTGCACCACGGCGTAGGCGAGGTATACGCCGATGTCGTGGAAGATCTTCTGAGCACGCTCATCATCGGCCTCCATCAGACCCTGCACCACCTTCAGCTTCTGGGCGGGAGCAAGCTCGGGATCCAGCTCGATGCCGGCACGGGGGGCCAGCTTGATGACGGCGTCCTGAGAGAAATACTTGCAGCCCACGCCGAAGTCGGTGGACCACTCGTCCTGCATGGCGTCGGGGCTCAGGTCAACGGGAGCGAAGGCCAGCTCGGAGATCCAGCCCTTCACATTCTTGTCCTTGTCCACATAGCCCACGGCCTCGGAGGTGCCCATGGCCAGACCCATGATGTTGCCCTTGTTCAGCCCCATGGCGCCAGCCAGAGCGGACACATCGCCGTCGTTGGCAACGACACAGGGCACATCGCCGATCTCGGCGGCAGCCCGGTCGAACACGGTCTTGACCTCGTCCCAACGGCTGCGGGGCACCTTGTAGAAGATGCTGGAGATCATGGGAGCGTTGCCGATGAAGGTGCCGGCGGAGGATACGCCGATGGCGTCCACCCGGGGCATCTTGGAGGCGGCGGTCTTCAGGGCTTCTACGATGCCGTTGAACTGGTAGGTGGGATCCTCGTTCAGCTTGGGATACCAGACCACTTCCTCGGAGTAGACGCACTCGCCGTCGATCACAGCGGAAACTTTGCGGTCGGATCCGCCTGCGTCAAAGCCGATGCGGCAGCCGTCCAGATGACCGCCGATGGGCATGGACTGCTCGTTGGTCTCGGGGCAGGCATCCAGGGGCAGATCTACGATCTCCAGATGCTTTTCGTACAGCTTGAAGAAGAAGTCGTAGTCAAAGGCGCGCTCTCCGTTTTCAGAGTAAGCGTCCTTCAGCTTCTTGGCAATGTCGGAGCAGCCGCAGATGGACACCCGGAAGCCGCCGATGGACCACAGCAGGAACTTCACATACCGCTCCACATAGCGGTAGTCCGCCTCTGCCATTTCGGGGGTGCCGTGGATGAAGGTGCGGTGGACGGAGACCTTGCCCTGATCCCGCTCAACGGCGATGGCAAGGGGCTTGTCCGCGCCCTTGAGGTATGCTTCGGACCATACGCCGAAGGGGATGAAACCGGGGTCGAGGATGGGGATGTGCTTCATTTCGTAGTTAACGCCTAAGTACTGCATGATAATATCCTCCTTTGGTGGAACAATGTAGTGCGGATTGCACAAATTATCAATTATATTATACCACGATTAAGTCAATAAGCAATATCAGAATCCACAAAGATGTTGCAGATATCGATGATAAATGCCGCCCGGTGGGGGCGGCATTGTCACGGATTCTTCAGTTTCCCCATCAGCTCCAGGATCATGCGGCAATGCTCCTGCTCCTGATCCCGCAGCCGGGCGAACACATGACCGTACTGGGGATCTGCGCTCCGGGCATCATAGGCCCGCATGGCACGGGTCTCCCGTCCGTAGCATTCCCTGAGGATCTTCTCCGGGGAACCGGAGATGGGGGGCATATGGGGCAGAGGCTCCCGGCTGCCGGTGCTGATGGATCGCAGTCCCCGCAGGCAGGCGCAATGGGACTGCTCCTGCTGGCTCATCTGCCGCAGGATCGCCGCTTCCCGACCGGAAAACCGCCGGGCGAGCTGCAAATAGGTGGCGGCATCCTCCCACTCGGCGGCGATCAGCGAGGGCAGATCCGGTTCTTCGGCGCCGCCTGCCCCCCGAACCCGCTGCCAGACCCGCTGTGCCTGTACCTGATCGATTTGCTCCAAACGAATCACTCCTTTCCTTATCCAGTATAGCGGCATCGCCGGGTCGAATTTCGCCGGATGGGGTCGAAAGCCCCTTTTCCCCGAAAAAAAGATAGCATATTGCAAAAACTGTGTTATAATGAAATTCGTGAAAAGACAGCATCAGGAGGGAGACTATGGGATTTGATACGCTTTTGGGCAACGAACAGCTCAAGCAGAATTTGACGGCTGCCCGGGATCGGGACCGGTTCTCCCATTTCTATCTGATCTGCGGCCCGGAAGGCTCCGGCAGGCATACCCTGGCGGATCTGCTGGCGGCAGCCATGCTGTGCACCGGAGCGGATGCCCCCTGTGGGGTGTGCCCCAGCTGCCGCAAGGTGCTGTCACACAGCCACCCGGACTATGTGACCGTGGACGATCCGGAGAAAGCCACCGTGCCGGTGGAGCTGATCCGTCAGGCCCGGGCGGATGTGTTCGTCCGTCCCAACGAGGGCAGGCGGAAGATCTACCTGTTCCCCCGGGCACAGGACATGGGCATCCCCGGTCAGAATGCCCTGCTGAAGGTGCTGGAAGAACCGCCGGAGTACGGTGCGTTCCTGCTGCTGACGGACAATCCCAACAAACTGCTGCCCACGGTGCGCTCCCGGTGTGTGGAGCTGAAGCTGCGCCCTCTGCCGCCGCAGATCTTGAGCCGGCGGCTGCGGCAGGAGTTCCCCGATGCCGATGATGGCAGCGTGGATGCAGCCATTGGGCGCAGCGGCGGCTATCTGGGCCAGGCAAGGCGCCTGCTTGCCGGGGAGCAGACCACCGCCGAGACACAGGGGTTCTGCAAGGCCTATGGGAGCCGGGATCCGCTGGCGCTGGTGGGGCTGCTGACCCCCATGGAAAAGTGGAAGCGGGACGCATTGATCCCGGAATTGGAGCGGTGGCTGGAACTGGTGGAGCGGGCATTGCTATGCCGCACCGGGGGCGCTGCCGATGCAGACGCCGTGAAGAAGCTGGCAGCCGGGCGCAGCGGTGCGGAACTGATGGCTGCGGTGGATGCGCTGCGCAAGGCCGTGGAGTACGCCCGGGGCAATGTGTCCTGCGCCGCGGTGTGCGGATGGCTGAGCTGGGCGCTTCGTTAAATATGTGACCAATATGAAGGAGAATATCATGGACGATAGAAACTTGACCTCCGAAGAGGAGATCCGGGAACTGCCGGAGCAGGTAGAGGTGGTGGATATCCAGTTCCGCCCCGGGCAGAAGATCTATTTCTTCGATCCGGCGGGCATGGAGCTGACGCCGGGGCAGCATGTGATCATCGAGACTGCCCGTGGCTCGGAGTACGGCACCTGCACCGGGGGCAACCATATGGTGGCAGGCAAGGATGTGGTGGCGCCGCTGCGCCGGTGCATCCGGGTGGCCACGGCGCAGGATGACCGCTTGGCTGCCGAGAACCGGCAGAAGGAGAAGCGGGCCTACGACATCTGCGCCCAGAAGATCCAAGAACACGGGCTGGATATGCAGCTGGTCAGCGCCGAGTATGCCTTCGACGGCAGCAAGATCCTGTTTTTCTTCACCGCTGACGAGCGGGTGGATTTCCGGGAGCTGGTAAAGAATCTGGCGGGGATCTTCCACACCCGGATCGAGCTGCGCCAGATCGGCGTCCGGGACAAGGCAAAGATGGTGGGCGGTCTGGGCATCTGCGGCAGACCCTTCTGCTGCGCCCAGTTTTTGGATGATTTCCAGCCGGTGTCCATCAAGATGGCAAAGACCCAGAACCTGTCTCTGAACCCCACCAAGATCTCCGGCACCTGCGGGCGGCTGATGTGCTGCCTGAAGTACGAGCAGGAGGCCTATGAGGATCTGATCCGCACCAGCCCCAAGACGGAGTCCTTTGTGGACACCCCCGACGGACGGGGCACGGTGACGGAGGTGAATCTGCTGCGCCAGAGCGTGAAGGTGCGCATGGAGGATAACCCCGAGACCTGCAACTGCTATTCCAACTGCGATGTCTGCGTGCTGCGCAGCGGCAAGGCAAAGAAGAACGATCCCCCCATCCCGGCGGATCTGGCGCCCATCTCCGGCAGCGGCAAGCGCAGCCCCAAGCCCCAGCAGGAGGAGCGCAGCTTCCTTGAGCCGGTGCGGTTCCGCTACCGGACGGATTCTGTGGTGGATGAGCAGCCCGAAAATGCCAAGGCAGAGCCTGAGCAGCAGCTTGAGCAGCCCGGCGAGAAGAACCGCCGTCCCCGCCGTCCCAGAAACGCAGGCAAGGGGCAGCAGCCCGCCCCGGAGCAGCGTCAGGACAGACCCAAGCAGCCCAGAAAGCCCCGGCCTGAGCGCAAGGCAGAGGAAAATGCTCCCGCCGAGCAGCAGGGGGCGCAGGGGAAGGAGGAGCAGCCCAAGAACCGCTCCCGCCGTCCCAACTACTACCGCCGCCGCAAGCCGAAAAACGGCGGTGCAAATCACAGCGAGTAAAGCAAGCGCCCCCGGCGGATCGTCAGATCCGCCGGGGGCGGTTTTGTTGATATGGGTCACTCGGCAGGGACGGAATTGTGGACCTTATGCAGGGCAGACATCGCCAGCGCCGCCATGGCGGCACATGCTGCCGTGAATAGGATCTTCAGCCCCATTTCGGGGATGGCGAAGAGGGAATACAGGGTGTACCCCAGATAGTAGACGGACTGGATGCCAAGGATCACCTGAAGCACCCTGTGGGAGAGATCCCGCACCGACAGCAGGCATTCCAGCAGCCCCAGCAGGATCGCCGCCACATAGAGCACCCGGATCAAGGGCGAAACAGGGCGCACAATGGAAATCAGCGATGAAACCGTCAGCAGGATGCCTAAGATCAGAGAACGAAAAGATACCATGAAAGATCCCTCCTTTTGTATCTAATTTTGTGTTTGGGAAGCGGTATTATGATCTTCCCATGTCAAAATTATGGTGAGCGTCGTAAATGATCCTTCCGGCAGGGGTGGAAGGGGGGCTTAGGGCTGCTTTGGGTGCCGTTAAGGGCGAAGTTTGGATCTCATATCTGGTTATTTCTTCGATCAAAGTTTCCAGATTCATAGTGGGCATCGAACTGCCATCTTGTGATGGGGTACGGGGTTCCTGCTGCATCTGGCGCAGCACCTCCAGACCATCCGGGCGGCTGACCAACTCCCGCAGACCGTTGAAATCATCAAGGAGCACATGAAAGCCGATGGATGTGGTATTCCATGCGTACATATCTGACAAGAAAGGATAATTGAGAACCGTCTCAGCAAGGGCACGGGTGGTCATTGCCGGCAGGATATCCTCGGGGATCTGGCAGGCAGCCGCACGATCCTTTCTGCTGATAATGGCGTTCCATTCGGGGGTGCCGGGCTGAAGGGGGTAGACATAGGGCGTGTGAATGCTTCGGGGGGAAGCGGCATCCGGCGGGATGCTCATGGTGACGGTGCACAGGAGCACCAGTACGGCGGCTAACAGCAGGACAGATCTCTTTCTTTTGCCCATGATGGATCCCCTCCTTTTCCTATGGGGCGGGCGTTGTATCTTGCGGCGGATATGCTTTCCTACTATGATTATACCACGGAAAAGCGCTGGGGAAAAGGAAAATACAGGTGGTCTTTCGTAGAAAAACCACCTGTGTTTTTAGGTAAATTGTCGGGATTTAGATCCCTTTTCGGTACAGGACATAGGAATAAACGGTGGGCACGATGACCACCACCGCCAAGATCACGATGCTGGCTATGCCCCAGCCCATCAGCGTACAAAACAGTACGCCGATGCCCCCCAATGCCCAGATCTTGCCGCCAAAGCGGTGGGTGCGGTTCCAGTTCTCCTCGCTGCTGAGCGTCCACGGCAGCTTGATGCCCAGGGTGTAGCTCTGCTGGAATTTGGGCATATAGTTGCCGATGATCACCAGCATCAGCCCGAAGAAGCCGGGGATGACCTGCTCCACCCGGATCTGGGCGCCCAACGCCACGGCATAGCTGATGCAGGAGGTCAGCACCGACAGCACCGGGATGATCCACAGCACCATGGACAGGAACTTGCGCCGGATGTTGCCCCGCTTGGGGTCGGATGCGGTGGCGAAGAAGCACAGAAGCTGGATCCCCAGCATCAGCGCCGGCATAGCAAACACGGCGAAGCCCTTGCCGCTCCATCCGTCCACCTCGCCGCCCATGCCCCAATGGGTGGGGATCCGGTCGGGCAGCCGATCCCACAGCAGCAGCCCGGCGATGATGGGCAGCAGGATCACAGCGCAGGTGATGAAAAGGGTCTTTTTATTCTCTTTGAACATGGTCATTCTCCTTTCAGGTCTGAGATCCACAGCATGATCTCCTCCAAAACCGAGGTGTTGAGATCGTAGTAGATGAATTTTCCCTCCCGGGTGTCCCGGATCAGATCCGCTTCCTTCAGCACGGACAGATGCCGGGATATGGATGCGTTGGTCACATCGAAATGGTCGGCGATGTCCCCGGCGGAGCGTCTGCCCTGCTTCAGCAGGTTCAATATCTCCCGCCGGATGGGATCGGCCAAGGCCTTCATGGTCGCTTGTAGGCTCATAGCCCTCCTCCTTTTCATTTAACATTTAACCTAAAGGTTAACTATAAGATACCACACGCCTTGGGGTTTGTCAAGAGAAAATGCCGGTTCCCACGGAGGGAACCGGCATTGTGTTACTTCTTTTTTGCAAGCGAGCCCATCAGCAGGCACGCCCACAGGAACAGGGGCAGCACGAAGAAATTGCTGCACACCATGGGGGCGGACACCACCGTCAGGGCGGCGTGGAGCCCCATGCCCACGGCGCTGGGCCAGCCCACCGAGCACAGATTCAGCACCAGCAGCACCAGCGTGCCCAGCAGAGATCCCAGAGACAGATTCCGCAGGACGATGCGGTGATGGCTGCCGTCCCGGCGGGACTTCAGCAGCACCATGGCAGGGGGCAGGAAGAACAGAACGGAGATGGTCACCAGCACGCCCTTTTCCATGCCGGCGGCTTCGGGGTAGGCAAAGCCCAGCACCACGGTGAGAATAAACAGGACTCCCCATGCGGTATACAGAAGGGAATAGGGGACGGAATACACTTTACGCATAAAAAGCTCCTTTCATGTGACAGGGTTATTGTACTCTGTTTCTGCGCCGATGGCAAGAAAAAATGGTCTGGACATGGATTATTTCCTCTGATATAATGGACGGCAAGAAGAAATGAAGGAGTTGATACCCCATGAAGTGCCCTTACTGCGGCTATTTAGAGAGCAAGGTGGTGGATTCCCGCCACAGCGACGACGCCCTTTCCATTCGCCGCCGCCGGGAGTGCCTGAACTGCCAGCGCCGGTTCACCACCTATGAGGTGGTGGAGAGTCTGCCTGTGGTGGTGGTGAAGAAGGATGGTTCCCGTCAGGCCTTCGACCGCAACAAGATCCTCACGGGGCTTGTCCGCTCCTGCGCCAACCGCCCCGTGCCCATGGCAGAGCTGGAGCGGATCACCTCTGAGATCGAGCAGATCGTCCAGAACTCTCTGGAGCGGGAGGTCAGCACCGAGAAGATCGGCGAGATGGTCATGGACCGGCTGAAGCCGCTGGACGAGGTCAGCTACATCCGCTTCGCTTCGGTATACCGCCAGTTCAAGGATGTGAACAGCTTCATGCGGGAGCTGACGAAAATTCTGGAGGAGAAATAACGGATGGACTTTGAGAATCTGAAGGCGGCCATGTCCGGGGGGACGGGGTTCCTGCCGGATCTGGAGCATATGTTTGACAAGATGGAGATCCTGCTGCGGGTGGTGGTCATGGCCGGCCCTCTGCTGCTGCTGGGCTTCGGCCTTTTGTACCTGCTGGCTTCCCCGAAAGAGGCGAATCATACCTTGGGCTACCGGTTCTACTGGGGCATGTCCAGCGTGGAGGTGTGGCAGTTCACCCAGCGCCTTGCGGGCATGGTCTGGACGGTGCTGGGTCTGGTGCTGAGCATCGCCATGGCGGTGGTGTGCAGCGGGTTCCGGGAGCTTGCCCGGGACGCCATGATCTTTTCCGCCATGCGGGCGGTGCTGTGGGAATTGGCGCTGGTGGTGGTGAGCATCCTTGCCATCGATATCACCGTGGTGGCGCTGTTCGACCGCAAGGGCTACCGCCGCAGAAGAAACAGAGGATGAATTTTTCCCGGTGCGTCATGCACCGGGATTTTTTCGCCTGCCCCTTGTCGGGGGGCACATTCGGGGGTATAGTGAAGGTACACACCAAGGATAAGGAGGGTCTACCTATGAAACAAGCCAAAAAATGGAAGCTCTGCCGCCATCTGACCTTTGGCATCTACGGCGCTTTGGGGGTCGTTCTGGTTCTGCTGGCGACGCTGACGGATCAGGGGCAGATCTCTGAATGGACGATGCGCACCCTTGTGACCGGGTATCTGGTGCTGTCCGGCTGGGTGGCGCTGATCGGCTACCAGTTCCGCCAGAAAGAGCGCAGCGCCAAGGAAAAGGAATAAATCCCACAACTGCCTGCATCCTTCGCTGGGTGCAGGCGGTTTGCATGGTCGGGGATCGTCTGCGGTTGACATTTGGGGCATAAGGTGCTAGACTGTACTTGCAAATGGAAGATGTGCCCAGAACTTCCGTTTTCCCGCCGAATCACTCTGGGCGTTTTGAACAGAATATGCTGCATCGTGTCACCCGTTATGACTGACGGAGAAAACCGTCAGGCGCGGTGATTAGGAAACCCGGTTTGAGTCCGGGGCTTTTACCCGTTGCTGTAAATGCTGGAGTCTTGTGTTCATGGAGCGATCCGGTCACTGGGGAAACCTGGGAAGGCGGAACACAGGGCGCAGGGGAGCATCTCCCCCCAAGGCATGAGCCAGAATACCGACGATGCTCGAGAACCTGACCATACCACCGGTGGATTTTTACGGGGGGTTGGCAGGAATTGGGGCGAGAATGCGGTCGCATGAGATTTTTCTCATGCGGCTTTTTTGTTTGTCCAATACACGGTTTGCACCCGTGTCAAAAATAAAGGAGGAGCATTATGCGAAAGAGAATCATCAGTCTGTTCCTCGCTGCGGTGATGCTGGCGGGCTTGCTGCCCACCCATGCGCTGGCGCAGGAAGCAGAGCAGACAGCGTCGTCGCCGGTCACGGCGACGGTTCAGTACACCGCCCAGATGGAGGGAATGATGAATCCCAAGCTGGGGGTAGAGGTGTCCAGTGATCTGGCGGAATCCTATGGATTTGCCGATCAGGTGTCCCCGGATCAGGTGTCCGCATTGGATGTGCTGGTCAAAGCCCATGAGGATATCTTGGGCATGGTAGAGGGAATGCTGGAAGTGGGGGATAGCGGCTTCGTCACCACGGTGTTCGGCATTCCTACCGGGGACTTCGGATTCTATGTCAACGGGGTGTATCCCAACGACGGCGTCACCGGCACGACCATCGCCACCCAGAGCATCCAGTCCGGCGACCGGGTGGACTTCTTCCTGTACCGGGATGCCATGTATGGCGATCTGTACACATGGTTTGAGCAGGATGGGCGCATCGTGACCCAGATGGATGTCAAGGGCGGCGATCCTGTGGAGGTTGCGGTGAAGAGCATCCCCGCCATGAACGGATACAAGTACCTCACCGCCGAGCAGATGCAGGCGGGGGCAATGCCCGTGGGCAACGCCCATCTGGCGTGGGTAAATGTTGCAGACGGCTCTATGGAGGAGATCCCGGATCTGGTCACAGACGGCTGGACGGGCAAGGTCACGCTGACTGCGCCTCAGAATGCGGGTACCTACTATCTGACGGCTTATACTTCCGGCGACGGCGCAACGCCCTGCGTCATGCCACTGCTGCGGATGGATGTCCAGCAGGGGCAGACTCCCGAGCCGCCGGAGAAGAATGTTCTGGATGCGATCACCCCGGAACTGCTGTTTGATGCCATCAAGGGGGAGAACGCCGGTGCCGATGCGATGACCAAACCTCTAGTGAAGCCAGAGGGCACCAACTACATTGATGAATTCTACGCCGTTCTCAACGAAGACGGCAGCTTTAAGAAGTGGTGGGGCGGTCGATATGGCGCAAAGGCGATCATCGAACTGAAATCCATCAGCGATGAGACGATCCTGAAGGTTGTGGATTCTGAGCGGATCGAGATCCTGAAACAGCCGGAGCAGGATACGGCGGTGGACATCGTATTCCGTGTGACGGAGGTAGGCAATTCTAAAAACGCCAAGGATGTGACTGTCACCGTCACCGTAAAGGCGCAGGAAAAGCCGGAGAAGAATGTTCTGGATGTGATCACCCCGGAACTGCTGTTTGATGCCATCAAGGGGGAGAACACCAGTGCCGATGCGATGACCAAACCTCTGGTCAATCCCAATGGCACCAATTACATTGATGATTTTTATGCCGTTCTCAATGATGACGGCACGCTGGCGCAGTGGTACGGCGGCAGAAAGCCGGGAAAAAAGTGCGCCAATATCACCTTGAAGTCCATCGGCGATGAGACGATCCTGCGTCTGGTGGATTATGAGCGGATCGAGATCCTGAAACAGCCCCAGCAGGATACGGCGGTGGATCTCATCTTCCATGTGGAGGAAGTCGGCAATACCGGCAACGCCAAGGATGTGACCGTTACGGTCACCGTGAAGGCGGCACAGACGGAAAGCCCCCTGCAGAAGGAATTGCAGGCGGCGCTGGACAAGTATCTGGTGCCGGAGAATATCCAGTACAACACCATCGAGCGCCCCGGCGTGTCTTTCGGTGCGGATCTCGCCGGCGGCAATGTGCGCTATGACTTCAAGCTGCCCAATGTGGCGGCCATGGCGGGCTATGGCTGGAACGAGGTGACGACCACCACCAAGACCACCACGCCCGAAGCAATGGAAGTGGCCTACAAGTATGTGTGCAAGCCCATTCGTGATGATGTGAGCGGCAAGCCCCGGACGGCGGTGATCGCCTACACGCTGGAAAAGGACGGCGCATCCGCCACCAAGGAGATCTCCGTGACGATCCCGGCGCTGACCCAGCAGGAGATCGATGAGGAACTGGCTGTGCTGGAGCAGGTGCAGACCCATTTCTTTGACGGCATCCAATACAAGAATTTTGACGCCCAGAATGTGACATCGGACCTGCAAATGTTCCAAGAGGTCAACTATACCGTGGATCCCGACGGGGCATACCGGCTCAATTGGGTGGAAAATGCCAAGGATAAGTCCTATTTCGGCTTTGCTCTGCCCAACCAGAAGTCCTTTGACATTACCTATCCCGATGGGGATCCCGGCGTGTTCTCCGCCACCAATCTGGTGCTGGAGCAGCGCCCCGCCAAGGATACCCGTGCGGTGATCTCCAACACCGTCAGCAGCATTCAGCTTGCCAAGTATGCGGCGCTCTACCCGGACAATGCAGACTTGCAAAAGCTGGTGGACGCTCCCGTCACCACCGAGGTGCTGGTGCGCAAGGTGAATGCGGATGTAAATTCCATTACGATCAACGGCAAAAAGTTCCCCGTCACCCCGGATACCAAGCAGATCTCCCTGCTCACCGATGCTACGCTGGATGAGATCGAGGTATCGGTAGAGCTGGCAAACAAGGGCGCAGAACTTCTGGTCAACGGCAGCTCCTGCGTGGACGGACAGAGTGTCCGCATCGCCCTGACCAATGGCTTTGCTGCCTTCGGGATCAAGGTCAGCGATGCCGATTCCAAGCAGGACGGCACGCGGAAGGAGAGCAGTTTCACCGCTGCGGTGGTGAGCAAGCCCTATCTGGAAGGAGAGATCGCCAAACTGCCCCAGCCGGATCACGCCACCGAGGATCAGATCCGGACTGCCAAGGAGCTGCTGCGGCAGTTCGATGCGCTGGACAAGGCGGATCAGCAGAAGATCGCCGGTGCCGATGCCTTGGAAGGCTACCACCAGTGGGCGGAAGATCCCCAGAAGCTCTATGAAAATCAGGTGCGCCAAGTTGCCGATGAGCTGTTTGCAGGCATCCGGGGCAAGAATCCCGACGCCAATACCGTGTATACCGATCTGGAGAAGGTGGAGTATGCCCGGCTGACGGATGACGGCATCGTGTGGAGCGAAAAGCCGGACAACAGCGATGTGCAGATCGTGTGGAGATCCAGCTCCCACCCCGAATATGTGAACACCCACAACAGCAATGACTTCGGCGGCGGCTACACGCTGGCGTTCCATCTGAGCAAGCGCCCGGATGCGGGCACGCCGGATGTGGCGGTAACTTTTGAAGCGACCGTCCAGCACTTGAAGGATACCGCTGTCCGCCGGGATGCCGCTGTGACCTTCACTTTGAAGGCCTATGACGCGTCTTTGGCAGAGCTGACCATTGACGGCGCACCGGAGTTTGCGCTGGAACCGGGCAAGACGGACTATGAGGTCGTCTGCGGCGCAGGCATCACCCAGACCGTCCTGCACCTACGCACCGCCATTCCCGGTGCCACGGTCACCGTGGACGGCAAGCAGATCCCCGCAGGCGAGGATATCCCCGCATCTGTCCCCGGCAAGGTGGTCATCCGGGTGAATGACGAGATCCGCAACAGCCTGAACCACAAGTGGGACGAAAAGACCTACACCATTACCCTGAAGGATACCCCTGCGGCGCCGGTGGACAAGACCACGCTTCAGGAGAAGTATCACCAGGCAGAGCAGATCAACCCGGATCTTTACATTCCCGATACCGTGACGGCGCTGCAACAGGCGATGGAGCAGGCCAAGGCGGTGCTGGGCAATGAAAAAGCCACCCAGACGCAGGTGAATGATGCGCTGGCAGCGCTGGAGCAGGCGATGGCAGGGCTGGCCAAGCTGCCGAAGCCCGAACTGGAGCGGATCTATCGCCAGACCGGCGATTACATTCAAGGTCTGACCACCCAGACGCCCCCGGCTGTTGGTTCCATCGGCGGCGAATGGGCGGTGATCGGACTGGTGCGCTCCGGCAGAGGTGTTCCTGCGGGATACTACGAAAATGCCGTGCAGTATGTGAAGGAGCACATCAACGATCAGGGGCAGCTTGACCCCCGCAAATCCACGGACAATGCCCGGGTGATCCTTGCCCTGACTGCCATAGGCAAGGATGTGACCAATGTGGCGGGGCATGACCTGCTGCGGGGTCTGACGGATATGGACTATCTGAAGAAGCAGGGCAACAACGGCCCCATCTGGGCGCTGATCGCCTTTGACTCCCATGATTATGCGATCCCCGCAGCGCCTTCCGGGGCACAGCAGGTGACCCGGGAGGGACTGGTGCGCTACATTCTGGATGCCCAGAACAGCGACGGCGGCTGGGCGCTCTTCGGCGGGGATTCCGATGTGGATATGACGGCCATGTCCCTGCTGGCGCTGGCACGCTACCGCCAGAGCGATGACCGTGTCGCCCGTGCGGTGGACAGCGCCGTGGCTTGGCTCTCTGCCCAGCAGGGAGCGGCCGGCGGATTCGGATATGCCGGTACGGTGAATATGGAATCCAGCGCACAGGTGGTCATGGCGCTGAGCAGCGTGGGGGTGGATCCTGCGGATGATCCCCGATTCGTCAAGAACGGATACAGCGCAGCCGATGCCATGTGCGCCTATGCGGTGCCCGACGGCGGCTTTTCCCATACCGTGGGCGGTCAGCGCAACGGTATGGCAACGGAACAGGGCTATCTGTCTTTGGCGGCGTTCTACCGGCTCCGCAATGGGCAGACAGGGCTGTATGATATGACGGATGTGACCATCGAGACTCCGCCCACAGTCCCCACCGATCCTACCGATCCGGTGAAGCCCACCGATCCGGTGAAACCCACCGACCCGGTGAAGCCTACTGACCCGGTGAAGCCTACCGATCCGGTGAAGCCTACTGACCCGGCACAGCCCACCCAGCCCGGTGCATCCGGCAGACCCACCACCCCCGGCGGCGATCGCCCCGCCACCGGTGACGGCGCAGACGGCGCCCTGTATGCCATGGGGCTGCTGGTGTCTGCGGCGGCGCTTGCGGTGATCGTGAGCCGGAAAAAAGTCCGCAAATCATAAGCAAAGAACAAAAACGCAAGAAAACCGCAATAAAAAGACCGCCTGCATCCTTCGTTGGATGCAGGCGGTTTTCGGCTTTTTGGGGTCGCTTCGCAAGCGGTCGGGAGCTTTTTATCTTAGTTGTTCCGGGTCATGGCTTTGTACAGCATGGTCACGGTCTGGGCACGGGTGCAGGGGGCATTGGGGTCAAAGTGGGTGGCATCCACCCCGGCGGTGATGCCATTTTCCCACGCCCATTTCACGGCGTCATAGTAGTAGTCCCCCGGGCGCACATCCACAAAGGGCAGACCGGATCGGGAGATCCCCAGAAAGTCCAGCACGCCGTAGGCATAGGCTCTGCCCAGCTCCCTCAGCCGCTCGGCGCTGCCGAAGCCCAAGGCATCGTCGCTGTCCACAAAGAATCCCTCCAGCAGCACGGCGGGACAGCGCACCTCCCGCAGCCACATGAAGTAGTCCCCGCTGCTGCCGGGCTTGGTTTTGATGCCACGGCTGTTCTGTCCTATGGCGATGACCTGACGCTCCACCGCCTTGGCGCAGGACAGACTGGCGGCGGCGTAGCGGTTGGTCTGGACATAGGCTTCAAACCCGTCCCCACCCCCGGCGTTCACATGGATCTCGATGGCGATGTCCGGGGCGAAGGCGTTGGCTTCCCGAACCTCCTCGGTGATGCCGTCCTCCTCGTCCTTGGTGCGGCTGATGCCCACCGTCACCCCGTAGCGCTGAAGCTCAGCTCTCGCCGCCAGCGCAATGGTCAATGCGGCGTCCTTCTCCACCACATGTCCCACGGCGCCGGGGTCGCTGCCGCCGTGACCTACTCCGATAAATACTCTAGCCATTGCCTGTATCCTCCTGTTCCGACCGCTGGGTCAGCAATTCGATGGCGTTTTCCAATGCTTTGGGGATGGGCAGCCCCATCAGTCCGGCGTTTTCCAGAATGCTGAGGGACTCGTTGGCGCACAGACCGATGATGACGGCGTCCCGGACATAGCAGATGCCCAGGATCAGATCCATCCGGCTTGCCAGCAGCACCATGAGCAGCGTCATGAATTTCCGGCACAGCCCCTTCCATCCGGCACGGGATTCCAGCCTGCCGTTTGGGGTCTTGGGGCTGGCGTGGAAGATGCCGGCCACCATCAGCCCGGTGGTGTAGTCCACCATCATCAGCAGGATCAGCCCTTGCAGCCCCGTGTCCCATCCGCCGAAAGCTGCGGCGATGATGCCGCCAGCTGCGCCCAGAGCGGCGCAGATCCGTTCTTTCATACTTCCTCCTTTATGGTATGCGTCCGGGGGAAAAAAGGTTCCCGCCGGGTCATTTGGTATACCAGATCTGGGCGTAGACTTTGGAAGCGGACTCCCGGTCCATGCCGCTGGTGATGATCTGCATTTCCCCGGAATAGGCGCTGACCGTGAAGCTGGGGGTGTTGCCGGTGCCGACAAATCTGGGGAAACTGGCGCCGTCGTTGGTGCTGGCGGCAATGCGGATCACCGTGATCCCGGTTTCTCCGTAGCTCACATTTTTTCGGGTGTTGTAGGGCAGCGTGCCGCAGTCGATCAGCTTGGTGTACACGGGCTTGCCTTGATAGCGCTGGGTGGTGCGGTATTTTACCCCCGCCGTCATGGGTGGATCGAGCCACTCCCACTCCTCCGGGATGCTGTTGTTGATCCTCCGGGTAGCCATCACGCTGCCTGTGCCCCATGTTTTCCAGACTAACTGGTTGCACAGCACACCGGAGTAGTTGACCACGATGCCGTGCCAGTAGTTTCCGTCGCCGTCCGGGGTGCCCTTGTTGGACTTGTAGAAGCCGTTTTCCGTGGCGTTTTCCCAGCTGTCCACGCTGACGGAGTCTGCCCCCAGACCGTACCCCGCCGGGGCAGCGCCTGCCTGCGCCGCCGTCACCCCGTGGGGGTTCGACCGGTCATCCGAGTGGGCGTTCAGCGCCGCACTTGTAGCCGCTCCCACCTGTTCCGCCGTGACGCCGTGGGGATTGTCCCGCCGCTGAGGGTGGAGGGCATCCTGCACGGCACCCTCAGCCCGGATGGCGGCCTGCTCCGCTCTGCCAACAAGAGCGCTCAGGTGCAGGAATTCATTTTCGCTGTCGGCCTGTACCCCGTTGGGGGCAGGCTCCACATGGATCACGAAAGATGCGCTGGACAGCACGGCGCCGGCAGAGTCGGTGAGGTACACATCTGCCGTCACCGATCCGGCCACGGCGAGAGTCTGGCGGGTCAGCTCCACCGTCACCGTGCCGTCGGGAGCCACCACAGCGCTGTTCAGCACCATGGTACCGTCGGGCTTCTGGGCGCGGAAAGCGGCGCTTGCCCCGGATGGGGGTGCGAAGGGTTCTCCATCCCGCACCAGCGTGATCCGGATCATGCGGCTTTTCTCGTCCCCCTGCTTGGCGCAGATGCACACCGGGGCGGTCTGCTTGGCTAGATCCAGGGTGATTGCTTGTGTGATATTCAAGATCACATTCCTCCTTTCACCATGTTCGGCAAAAGAGGGGGTTGTTGCCCGGTGTGGTGCAACACGGGGCAAATCAGACAGGGAGGAGGAGATATCCATATAAAAATGCGCAGCGGCGATGGGGACTTGCCCTGCATCGCACACTGCGCATTTTGAAGTTTTATCGACCCCGGGAGAAACAAGGCAGGAGACGCTGGGGGCGTCCCCTGCCGGCAGCGGGGCTTATCAGGTCAGTGCTGCGCCCAGTTCCCGGCAAGCTGCCAAGGCTTCATCGTCCGGAACTTCGTTGCAGATCACGCTTTCGCAGACCAGATCGGCGCCGTCGTCGCTGCACCGGGACTCCCAAGTGCGCATCCATTCGCCGTCGCCCCAGCCGTAAGAGCCGAACAGGGCGATGTCCATCCCCTTCAGGCGGCTCTCACAGGCGGCAAACATGGGCTCGAACTCGTTCTCCTCCAGTTGTTCCGCCCCCATGGATGGGCAGCCAAAGGCAATGGCGGTGTATGCATCGACCTGCTCCGGGGAAAACGCTGCGGCAGGGATCACAGATACTTCGGCGCCGGTATCCTTGGCACCCTCGGCTACCGCCATGGCCATGGCTTCGGTGTTTCCCGTGCCGCTCCAATACACAACTGCAATTTTACGCATAAATTTCAACGACCTTTCTTCTCGGTTTTGTTATGGTAGAAACATCAACCAGCTACGGTGAGCTGCTCGATGGATTTCCCTTGCTTCCACTGCCGGGAGTAGATCCTGCTGCACATTTCGTATTTTTCAAAGGTGGTGTTGGCGGTCTGCTCGTCGCCGTAGACCTTCCAGCAGCCCACGCACTTGTGGTTGCATGCCCGGTTGCAGATAAAGCCCAGCACATCCTCCGGCGGATAACTTAAAAACAGCCCGATCTCATGGGGGAATTCCCCCTCTTTCTGAAGCCGGTGGATCAGGTGCGCCACGCAGCCGTTTTGGTTTTCCGGTATGTAGCCGTATTCCAGAAGCAGCGCCCGGGCGAGATGATCGGTCAGATCCCGCTGTAAGGCATGGGGGCGGTAGACATAGATCAAGGCCCGGCCGTTGCAAACCCGGAGCGGCAGAATGCGGATTCCCTTGGGCACCAGCTTCTTGTTCATTCGGCACAAGTCTTTTGTCAGATCCTCCCGGCTGGGGCAGGCACAGGAAAAGAGGTTTCCTGTTTTGATCCCCGCCAAGGTGGGGGAGCAGTGGCGAATCAGCAGATCTTCTGACATAGGCGTTCCCTCGCAAAATCATGTCCGCGCGAAATCTGTGCGGCGGAGTAAAAGTTTCTGACAGGCGGTCGGGCAGGCGATGGGGACCGTCAGCCGTACCGGACAGCATTAGTTAGCGATAACTAACTAATGCGATTATATATGGGGCGCATCCTTTTGTCAAGAGGATGCGCCCATTTTTTCAGAGATCATTTTTTGATGGAAACGAAAAAACGGCATCGCGCCGGTGGCACGACACCAACAGCAGCGATACCGTTTTCGATTCTATGGTGACCCGCCGGAGGCTCGAACTCCGGACCCATTGCTTAAAAGGCAATTGCTCTGCCAACTGAGCTAGCGGATCGTGGCTGGGATGGCAGGATTTGAACCTACGAATGCCAGAGTCAAAGTCTGGTGCCTTACCCCTTGGCGACATCCCAATGATTTGATGTACCCTGACTCGGACACACGCTCCATTATAGCATGGAAGATTTTCTTTTGCAACAATTATTTTTGCATTGACCGACCTGTTTCTAGTTGGTGGAAAACTGTCGAATGATGGACCGGTATTTGTACAAAAATTCAGAAAAATTCAGAGATACCGCAATATTTCTGGGTTATATATGCGCTTGCCATTCAAATATACCCGTGGTATAATAAAATGAAATGTCAAATTGGAGAATTATGGGCTTCTGACAAAAGAAAAATGACAGGAGAGAAAGTCATCATGAATTATAATCCCCGTGCCCTTCGGCACGACCGATCTTGGAAGCGGAGGGCACTAAGCATCGCATTGCTGGATGTGCTGTGCATTGCGGTATCCTTCTTCCTTGCGCTGTTGGTGCGTTTTGATTTCCGGTTTCAGCTGATCGAACCGCAGTATATTGAAAACTATGCGAAGATGATCCTGCCGTGGACCGTGATCTCGCTGGTGGTATTTGCTCTGTTCGGGCTGTACAACAGCGTGTGGCTCTTCGTCAGCGAGGATGAGCTGTTCCGTATCGTGGGCGCCTATGCGGTGCTGAGTGCGGGCGGGCTTCTGCTGACATGGTGCTTCGGCATGATGCTGCCCCGATCTGTGTATGTGTTGGGCGTGCTGTTCAGCTTTATGTCCACGGTGATCCTGCGGTTTTCCTATCGGATGCTGCGCCGAGTGCGGATGCTGACGGAGAATCTGGGGGAGAACGACACCGAGGATCATGTGATGATCATCGGCGCCGGTATGGCGGGCAACGCCCTGCTCACCGAGTTCCAGACCAGCGACTACATCCGGGGCACCGTGCGGTGCATGATCGATGACAACCCGGTGAAGCGGAATAAGCGGATGGGCGGCGTGCCCATCGTGGGCGGTCGGGATCAGATCGTGGATGCGGTGAAGAAGTACCGGATCAACAGCATCATTCTGGCGCTGCCTTCGGCGACAGCCAAGGATAAGCGGGATATTCTGGACATTTGCAGCAAGACCGGCTGTCAGGTGCGGGTGCTGCCGGGCATGTATCAGCTGGTCAACGGCGAGGTCAGCGTCAGCAAGCTTCGCAAAGTGGATGTGCAGGATCTGCTGGGCAGAGATCCCATCAAGGTCAATCTGGACGAGATCTTGGGCTATATCAGCGGCAAGGTGGTCTTGGTCACCGGAGGCGGCGGCAGCATCGGCAGCGAACTGTGCCGCCAGATCGCCAGAGCCAAGCCCAAGCAGCTGATCATCTTCGACATTTACGAGAACAACGCCTACGAGATCCAGATGGAACTCAAACGCAATTACCCGGATCTGGATCTTGTGACCCTTATCGGCTCAGTCCGCAATACGGCCCGGCTGGACTATGTGCTGGGCACCTACCGCCCGGAGCTGGTGTTCCATGCGGCGGCGCACAAGCATGTGCCGCTGATGGAGGACAGCCCCAACGAAGCCATCAAGAACAATGTGTTCGGTACCTATAAGATGGCGCTGGCTTCTGCGAAGTACGGGGTGAAGCGGTTCGTGCTGATCTCCACGGATAAGGCGGTGAACCCCACCAACATCATGGGCGCCAGCAAGCGCCTGTGCGAGATGGTGGTGCAGATGATGAACCGGGAGTCTCAGACGGAGTTCGTTGCCGTGCGTTTCGGCAATGTGCTGGGCAGCAACGGCTCGGTGATCCCGCTGTTCAAAAAGCAGATCGAGCAGGGCGGCCCGGTCACCGTGACCCACCCGGACATCATCCGCTACTTCATGACCATCCCCGAGGCGGTGAGCCTGGTGCTTCAGGCGGGCTATTACGCCAAGGGCGGCGAGATCTTCGTGCTGGACATGGGGGAACCGGTGAAGATCGACACCATGGCACGGAACCTGATCCGCCTGTCCGGCTACGAGCCGGATGTGGACATCAAGATCGAGTACACCGGTCTGCGCCCCGGCGAGAAGCTGTACGAGGAACTGCTGATGAAGGAGGAAGGCTTGCAGGAGACCCAGAACAAGCTGATCCACATCGGCAGACCCATTGAGATGGATGACGAGCTGTTCAAGACCCAGCTTGCCCGTCTGGAGACCGCCTATAAGCAGGAGGTCACCAATATGAAGCAGATCGTGGCGGAGATCGTCCCCACCTACCATCCGGCGTCCAATTCCCAGAAGGTTTGAGCCGGATCGAGATTCAAATCATGTACCCATCCCCCCTTGGTGGGGGATGGGGATAAAAAAGGAGAGCGTGCAAGCGTATGAATATTCCCTTTTCTCCTCCCGATATCAGCGAAGCTGAGATCCAAGAGGTAGCAAGTGCCCTGCGTTCCGGATGGATCACCACCGGTCCGAAGACCAAAGAGTTGGAGCGTCAGGTTGCCGCATTCTGCGGCGTGAACCGTGCCGTTTGTCTGAATTCCCAGACTGCCTGCGCCGAAATGGCGCTGCGGGTGCTGGGGGTAGGTCCCGGGGACGAAGTGATCGTGCCCGCCTATACCTACACCGCTTCGGCATCTGTGGTGTGCCATGTGGGCGCGAAACTGGTTCTGGTGGACTGCCAGAAGGATTCCTTCGAGATGGACTACGACCAGATGCGCCGGAAGATCAACGAGAGAACCAAGGCGGTGATCCCGGTGGATCTGGGGGGCGTGCCCTGTGATTATGACCGCATTTTTGAGATCGTGGAGGAAAAGCGATCCCTGTTCCGTCCCAAGGGCGCCATTCAAACGGCGCTGGGCAGAGTGGCTGTCATGGCGGATACCGCTCATGCATTTGGTGCGGCAAGAAAGGGCAAACCGGCAGGTTCCTTGGCGGATTTCTCTTCTTTTTCCTTCCATGCAGTGAAGAACTTCACCACCGCCGAGGGCGGCGCGCTGACATGGAATCCCATTGCAGGGGTGCCGGATGAGGAGATCTACCACCAGCTTCAGCTCCTGTCCCTGCACGGTCAGTCCAAGGATGCCCTTGCAAAGACCCAGTTGGGTGCGTGGGAATATGACATTGTGGGCCCGTGGTACAAGTGCAACATGACCGATGTGGCGGCGGCCATGGGGTTGGCGCAGATGAAGCGGTATCCCGGTATGCTGGAGCGCAGAAAGCAGATCATCGAAAGATATGACGCAGCCTTCTGCCCGCTGGGGGTGGAGGTGCTGCCTCACTACACCGGGGAGCATCAGTCTTCCGGGCACCTGTACATCACCCGAGTCCCCGGCATCACCTTGGAACAGCGCAACGACATCATTGTAAAGATGGCCCAGCGGGGCATCGCCTGCAATGTCCACTATAAGCCGCTGCCCATGCACACGGCGTACAAGGCGCTGGGCTTTGCCATCGGGGACTTCCCCAATGCCTATGCCCGATTCGCCAATGAGATCACGCTGCCTCTGCACACCTGCCTGACCGACGAGCAGGTGGCATATGTCATCGACAATTACACGGAAATTCTGAGGGAATATCTGCGATGACGGTAAAAAAGTGGGAAAAACTGCCGCCGGAGTTTCAGACGGAGGAAGTCCGTCCTTACTATGAGATCCTGCGGAAAAAGCAGGTCAGCCTGATGGCAAAGCGGGGATTCGATGTGGTGGTGTCGGCGCTGATGCTGGCGGTGCTGTCACCGGTGTTTCTGGTGTTGGCTGTGGCAATCAAGCTGGATTCCCCCGGTCCGGTGTTCTACCGGCAGGTGCGGGTGACCCAGTACGGCAAGCAGTTCCGGATCTTTAAGTTCCGCTCTATGGTCAGCAACGCCGACAAGATCGGCGCACAGGTCACCGTGGGCAACGACAGCCGGATCACCCGGGTGGGCAGAGTCATCCGAAACTGCCGCTTGGATGAGATCTGCCAGCTCATCGACATTTTCCGGGGCACCATGACCTTTGTGGGCACCCGCCCGGAGGTGCCCAAGTATGTGGCGGCCTACACGCCGGAGATGATGGCAACATTGCTGCTGCCCGCCGGGGTCACCAGCGAAGCCAGCATCCGCTATAAGGACGAGAGCGCCCTGCTGGACGGGGCGGAGGATGTGGACGAGGTCTATATCCACCAGGTGCTCCCGGGCAAGATGGAATATAATCTGGACGCCATCCGCAATTTCGGCTTCTGGTCGGATATCAGAACCATGCTGCGCACCGTCAAAGCGGTGCTGGAAAAGCCGGAACAGACAAATGCATCGGTGTAATGGGAAAGGAAGGACAGTTTGGAAAACCCTAAATTTATTTCTGTGATCATCCCCGTCTACAACGAAGAGAGGTATATTGACGGATGTGTTCAGTCCATGTTGGAACAGGACTATCCCAAGGAGTCTATGGAGTGGATCTTTGTTGACGGGATGTCGAAGGACGCAACGAAGCGGATCCTGACCGAGTATCAGAGCCGCTATCCCGCCCTGATCCGGGTGCTGGACAACCCGGATAAAACAGTCCCCTATGCCATGAATGCGGGGATCCGTGCAGCGAAGGGGGCATACATCATCCGTCTGGATGCCCATGCGGAATACGCTCAGGACTATTTTTCCAAATGTGTGGAATTGCTGGAGCGCACCGGGGCAGACAATGTGGGCGGCGTGATGCAGACCAAAGCCAAGACTCCCATGGGAGCGGTCATTGCAAAGATGCTCTCCTCCAAATTCGGGGTGGGAGATGCCCAGTTTCGCACCAATGGAAGCGACGGATATGTGGATACGGTTCCCTTTGGCGCATTCCGCCGGGAGATCTTTGAAAAGGTAGGGCTGTATGACCAGCGCTTGACAAGAAATCAGGACAGCGAGCTGAACTACCGAATCATCCACAATGGGGGAAGAATCTACCTGAGCCACGAGATCCGGCTGGCCTACTACTGCCGGGACACATTAAAGGGCATTATGAAAATGGCGCATATGAACGGAAAGTGGAACATCATCACATCCAAGCTGTGCCCCGGATCCATGCGGCTTCGCCACTTTATTCCCTGTTTGTTTGTGTTGTCGCTGCTGGGACTGCCGCTTCTGGGATTGCTCTGGCATCCCTTTTGGTGGCTGCTGGCGGTGGAACTGGCGCTGTACTTTGTACTGGATGCGCTGTTCTCCCAGAAGGCTTCCGGCTCTGCGGGGGATTTCATTAAGCTGCTGGGGCTTTTTCCCCTGTTTCACATCAGCTATGGTTGGGGTTCGGTGGTTGGTATCTGCAAGGTGCTTACCAACCGATTTTAAGATTGAAGACGATTGGTGCGGGTCTATGGATCTGCTGACCATAAAATCTATATTTCCTTCAGAAAAGAGGATATCACATGAAACTGTATGAGAAAATCGTTAACAAGCAGGAAAAACTGTCTCTGGTAGGATTGGGCTATGTAGGAATGCCCATTGCCGTGGCCTTCGCCCAGAAAGGCGTGGAGGTGATCGGATTCGATCTGAACAAGAATAAGATCGATCTGTACAATCGGGGCATCGATCCCACCCACGAAGTGGGAGACGACGCCATTCGCAATTCTACCGTGGAATTTACGGCAGACCCCGAAAAGCTGAGAGAAGCCAAGTTCCACATTGTGGCGGTTCCCACGCCGGTCAATCTGGATCACACCCCGGATCTGGCACCGGTGATCGGGGCTTCGGAGCTGCTGGGCAGAAATCTGACCAAGGGATCCATCGTTGTGTATGAGTCCACCGTTTATCCCGGCGTGACCGAGGATGTGTGTATCCCCATTCTGGAGCGGGA
The DNA here is from genome assembly GCA_937890525.1 of uncultured Clostridia bacterium. Taxonomy (GTDB): domain Bacteria; phylum Bacillota; class Clostridia; order Oscillospirales; family Oscillospiraceae; genus Faecousia. Next base: position 205,013 of record CALADI010000048.1, read on the forward strand.
ATCCGGCATGAAGTGCGGTGTGGACTTCAAGGTGGGCTATTCGCCGGAGCGGATCAACCCCGGTGACAAGGTCCACCGTCTGGAGAATATCCATAAGATCGTGTCTGGCATGGATGCAGAATCTCTGGATGAGATCAAGCATGTGTACGACCTTGTGATCGAGGTGGGCACATATCCTGTTTCTTCCATTAAGACGGCAGAGGCAATCAAGGTGGTGGAGAACAGCCAGCGTGACATCAACATTGCCTTTATGAATGAGCTGGCCATGGTCTTTGACCGCATGGGCATCGATACCAACGAAGTGGTAGACGGCATGAACACCAAGTGGAACGCCTTGGGCTTCCGTCCGGGACTTGTGGGCGGCCACTGCATCGGCGTGGATCCGTATTACTTTACCTACGAAGCGGAGAAGCTGGGCTACCACAGCCAGATCATTCTCTCCGGCAGAAAGGTAAACGACGGTATGGGTGCATTCGTGGCAGATGCCACCATCAAAGAGCTTATCAAAGCGGGCAAGGCGCCGAAGAACTGCAAGGTCGTGATCTTTGGTCTGACCTTTAAGGAGAACTGCCCGGATATCCGCAACAGCAAGGTGGAGGATATCGTCAAGCGACTGAAGGAATACGACATCGATCCTGTGGTGGTGGATCCCTGGGCAGATGCTGCCGAGGCCAAGCGGGAGTACCATGTAGATCTGGTATCCTTGGAGGATGTGCAGGATGTGGACTGCATCATTCTTGCGGTGGCCCATAATGAGTTTAAGACGCTGACCGTGGATGACCTGAAGAAGCTGTACCGTGCCGGAGCAGACTGCGAGAAGGTGCTGATCGATGTAAAGGGGCTGCACAGCGTGGATGCGCTGAAGGCTTCCGGCATGAGCTGGTGGAGACTGTGATCGGCAATTTACACAAAGCTGCGTGAGCAGCAACAGACAAAAGGAGGGGTATATGAAAGTCCTGCACATCAACCGAAACTATTTGACCTCTCCGCTGCATCAGGTGATGATGGATCATTTGGACAAAACAGCGGCAGAAAGCGTGGTATTTGCCCCCACAGAGGACAAGGCGCTGTCGCTGATCCAGCCCAACCCCAATGTGATCGTCAGCGAGTGTTTTTCTCGGGCAGACCGGTTCTTTTACGGGAAAAAACAGCGCAAGATCCGCAAAGCGCTGGAATCCAGCGCACAGGTGCCGGAATTTGATCTGATCCATGCCTACACCCTGTTTACGGATGGAAACTGCGCCATGGAGTTATCCAAGAAGTACGGGATCCCTTATGTGGTGGCGGTCCGCAATACCGATGTGAACGACTTTTTTAAGAAGTTCCCTTGGTTGCGGAAGCGGGGGGTGGAGATCCTAAGGTGTGCTGCAAAGGTATTTTTCCTGTCCCCGGTCTATCGGGATCAGGTCTTTGCACACTATATCCCGGAGGAGCTGAAACCGCAGATCGAAAAAAAGACGGAGATCGTTCCCAATGGAATCGATGATTTTTGGCTGAAAATGCCCCCGGAGGAACTGCTGCAGGAGCGGCTGAATCGGCTTCAGAAGAAGGAACTCCGTGTGATCTATGCAGGAAGGATCGACCGAAATAAGAACATCCCCTCCACCATTCAGGCGTTGGAGCAGATGGCAGCCGATGGGTGGAAGGTTGCGCTTACCGTTGTGGGAAAGGTTGCCGACGAGAAAGTATTTGAGCAGATCCGGCGATCTCCTCTGCTGCATTATGTCCCGGCACAGCCCAAGGAACCCCTGCGGGAGCTGTACCGTCAGCATGATATCTTTGTCATGCCGTCCTTTACCGAAACCTTCGGGTTGGTTTATGCAGAAGCGATGAGCCAGGGGCTTCCGGTGGTGTACTCCGAGGGGCAGGGCTTTGACGGTCAGTTCCCCGAAGGGACCGTGGGGTACCATGCAGATCCCCACAGCGTTGCCCAAATTCGGGATGCCATAGAGAAGACCATTGCGGAATATCAGGGCATCGCCGGGGTTTGCCCCGGACTGGCACAGCGTTTTTGCTGGGGGCAGATCGTAAACCGCTATGAACAGATCTACCGGCAGATCATAGATGGAGAAATTAGATGAAAATACTGATCGTATGCCATTTTGGCCTATACAGCGACCTTGAAAGTTCCTTTGTCCATCCGCAAGCGGCAGAGTATGTCCGGATGGGGCACGAGGTAAAGGTATTGATCCCTATTGCCTATGGGAAGCCGGATTGGGACGGCAGACGATGGGCGTCGGCCTTGCGAATGTCCGATGGTGCGGAACTTCTGTCATTTCGATATCTGACGCTGTCAGGATACGGCGAGAAGGGATTCAATGCTTCAAGTGCTGTCGCGGTGCTAAAAATGAGGTTGGGAAAGCTGCTGGGAGAGTTCCGTCCGGATGTGATCCACGCCCATACCTTGGGATTTGACAGTACCATTGGAGTGTGGCTGAAGAAACACTATGGCTGTCCACTGGTGGTCACGACTCACGGGTCAGATACGACCCGCCCGTTCCTGCGGGGGGAGAAGCAGATGCTCAAAGCCTGCTGTGATGGGGCGGACTGTGTGGTGGGTGTCAGCTCGGCGCTGACGGATCAGCTCCGGGATACCGGAACGACTACCCTGCTCCGTGTGATCCTCAATGGATTCCGCGCCAGATATCTGCCGAAAGAGCCGGAGAAGATCCCGGATTCCTTTATCCAAGTGGGGCATCTGCTGAAGCAAAAGGGGTTTGACACCACGATCCGTGCCTTTGCACAGATCAGACAGACCCGACCGAATGCCACGCTGACCATCATTGGTCAGGGGGAACAACGGGATGCGCTGGAGCAGCTGTGCCGGTCTTTGGATCTGGGGGACAGTGTCCGCTTTCTGGGGCAGATCCCCAACTCCCGGGTCTTGGAGGAGATGGGGCGTCATCAGTATTTTGTGATGCCCAGCGTGCGGGAAGGCTTCGGTATCGTGTATCTGGAGGCGATGGCAAACGGGTGTATTACCATCGGCACACAGGGAGAGGGCATTGCGGATCTGATCCGCAGCGGAGAAAACGGTTTCCTTGTGCCGCCGGAGAACCCCGACGCAATCTGTCAGGTGTTGGATTGGTGCGAATCCCATCCGCATGAGCGACAAACCATCGTGCGGCAGGGAATCTTGGATGCCAGAGGACTGACATGGGAGGAAAATGCACGCAGGTATCAGGCTTTGTTTGAGGAGGTTTGTTCATGAAGCTGCAGGAAACTTTGATCCGATATGTGCTGGACCCGGTTGGAAAACTGGTGGGAAGGCTGCCGGAAAAAGCAAGGCGAGCAGGATTCTTTGGGGGCGGAGCGGTACTTTTCTTTTTATTCTTCCTCAATGCATCGTCCTATGTATTTCCTCGATATATTCTTCTGTTTGCCGGTGGGTGTTTGGCGCTGGGGGTTATGATCCTGTGCTCCATGCCGGCATCGTTCCACTGCCTGAAGCTGGATCGGCTTCTGGGAGGATGCTGGTTCGGGGCAGGCGCATTCATGCTGATCTCGGGCTTCTTATACAACTCAGACAACCTTTCCGATGCAATCATGTTTTTGATGCTGTACCCCTTGGCGTGGTTTGTCTGGTGTCAAAAGCCGTTTTCAGAGGTATTCCATCTGCTGAGTAGGCTGTGTATCGCGTCCTTTGAGGGATTCCTTGTTATCAGCATCCTGTTTTTCCCTATGCGTCAGGCGCAGTATCCGGGGTTGATCGACAATGTGAATGAGGCTGCGGCGTACTTGGCGCTGGTCTTTGCCTGCCTGCTGGTGGAGGTGCTGGAGACACAACGGCATGGACTGGTTTATTGGAAAAATCTTGCGCTGATCGGCGTATCTGCGACGCTGGTGTTTTATACCAACTCCAGAACCGGACAGCTTGCCTGTATTTTGGTGCTGTTGATCGTTTCCTCGCTGTATTTGTACAACAACCGAACCAAATGGAAGACCGGGCTGCTGCGTCATATCTTGCCGGTGGTGGTATCCTTTATGCTGTTTCTTCCCACCACGGTATATATTTTTCAAGGGGTGCATTGGGCATCCAGACAAATTGTGCAAACGATAGCGGAGCAGATCCATATAAAGAGCCCTTCCATTCCCAGCGGTGAAGAGCAGGTCAATGAGGATGACCTTCATGGGATTCAGGGGTTTATTGAGAAAAATGAGGGAAAGACTTCCGGCGACGGAAAAGACCTCGATCAGATCTCCACAGGGCGTCTGTCCATTTGGGAAGAGTTTGCCAGACATGTTCGACCCTTTGGAACCGATGAAAAGGTGAGTTTCTATGTGCAGAGCAGGGATGCCTATTATGTGACAGCGCACAATACGCCCCTGGAGTATGCGGTATATTCTGGGGCATTTTGCGGCATTCTGTATTTCTTGTTCAACATCCTTGCCGGACTGAAATCCTTGCGCTTCGCAGTGCGGGAATCGAAAAAGAAATACAACCTTCTGCCCATCGCGGTGACAATGGCGTTTGGGGTTTGTTCCATGCTTGGATCGCTGAAAACACCCTTTGCCTATATGCTTGCCACATACTATTTCTTTGTACAGGCGCCGCTGATGTTCCGTGCGGCGTCTGCGCAGAAACAAAAGACGGATCTTGCCGCATGAGTTGTAACAGGAGGGACGCAATGCCTCTATTTTCAATCATTATTCCGGCGTACAATGCAGAGCGCTACCTACCATCTGCGCTGGACAGCGTGTTGGCGCAGAAAGCATCTTCCTATGAGGTGATCTTGGTGGATGACGGTTCTACTGACGCAACGGCTGAGATCTGCGATGGCTATGCTGATCGCTATGACAGCATTCGGGCGATCCACATAGAGAATTCCGGCGCCAGCCGAGCCAGAAATATGGGTCTCCACGATGCTCGTGGAGACTATGTGCTGTTTATGGATGCGGATGACCTGTGGAAGCCGGAGCTGCAGGCTGAGGTCAGTCAACTGGCAGTGGATGAGCCGGATATGATCCTGTTCGGTTGGGAGAAATTCGGGGAAGGCATGCCGGTGGAGCAAAGATGCTGCCGCTGCCTGCCTGCGGGTACTTCCGGGGCGGTGTGGCTCTCGGACAGCTTGCGTGCCGGGGTGGTCCCGCCGCCGTATCTGTGGAGTTATGCGTACAGACGGGACTTCCTTCTGGATCATGGACTGCACATCCGGGAAGAACTGGTGTGCAGCGAGGATTTTGAATTCAATCTGCGGGCGATCCCGTTGGCGGAGCGCATCGTGGGAACTGGGCAGAATCTCTATTGTTGGCGGCAGGTCTCTACGAGCCTGTCCCATACCCTCAGCGCTGAGAAGCTGATGGACAATCTGCAAACGAAGGCAGAGGTGTATGACCGGTACCCCTGCGGGGCGCTGGCGGATCTATACATGGATAATGCGGTTTTATTGGGGCAGCTTCCCCGGACTCAGGCGGCGGCCTGCGCGGACTTTATCAGGGCGCATCGCCGGATCGAATGTGGGTGTACCCAGAGACCGCTGAAGCTGGCATCCAAGCTGTTTTCGCTGTTTGGGTGCTGCAACGGCGCCCGGCTGTACGGACTGCTGCGCCGCATCAAACAGGGGATTTGACGCCGATCCCGTGGCATATGATCCCATTTACCAATGGAAGGAGCGTATATGGCGCGTTTATCCAATTCCTTTCGGAATTTAACCTATTCTTTTACCGGCTATGGATTGAAAACGCTGGTTCAATTTGTTAGCCGTACAGTATTTATCCAGGTACTTGGTCGGGAGTACTTGGGACTGAGCGGACTATTTTCCAACATTCTGATGATGCTGTCTCTGGCAGAGCTTGGCTTTGGCGAGGCGATCACCTTCAGCTTGTATGCACCTTTGGCCCGGGATGACCGTCAGGCGATCCGGGGACTGATGCACCTGTTCCGCAGGGTTTATCTGGCGGTGGGAGCGTTTGTCCTTGTTGCAGGACTGGCACTGACGCCCTTTTTGCAATTTTTCGTTCGGGATCTCCCGGATATCCCGGGGATCCGCTGGATCTATGCGCTGTTTGTCATCAATTCGGCGCTTTCTTATCTAAATACCTATAAGCGAACATTGATCATTGCGGATCAGAAGCAATATATTGTTTCCGGTTATACCTACGGCTGCGCCATCTGCATGAATGTGCTGCAAACCATATTCCTGCTGATTTCCAAAGATTACTTTATTTTCTTGGCGATCATGGTGGCATTTACGGTGATCGAGAACCTGCTTCTTACCCGAAAGGCCAATGGCTTGTACCCGTTTTTGAAGGAGTCTGGGGAGGATAAGCTGTCGAAGGAGATGACCGCACCGATCATGCGGAATATCCGTGCCATGCTTTACCATAAAGTTGGTCACATCTTGGTCAATGGCACGGACAATCTGCTGATGGCACGATTGGTGGACCTCGGTTCTGTTGGAATCTATTCCAACTATTTGATGATCACGACTACATTGGAATCGGCAGTTAAAATCGTATTCAGCGCCGTTACCGCCAGCGTGGGCAATGTAGGGGCTACAGAGTCCGATGAAAAAAAGCTGCAAGTCTTCGATCGGATCAACTTCATATCCATGTGGATCTTTGGTTTCTGTACCATTTGCCTCATGTGCCTGCTGACCCCATTCATCACCCTGTGGGTTGGCGCCAGCTATTGCTTCCCCTTTGGGATCGAACTTGCCATCTGCCTGAAGTTCCTGCTCTATGGTCTCCGTCAGCCTGTAAACATGACCAAGAGTGCCTTTGGGCTGTATTGGCAGGACCGCTATAAACCTGTGGCAGAGGCGCTGATCAATTTGGTAGTATCTGTTGTGCTGGGAATGCGGTATGGCGTATTTGGCATCCTGATGGGTACGGTGATCAGTACGGTTGCCACCAATCTATGGATCGAACCGTTGGTTCTTTATCGTGACGGACTCCATGCCCCGGTGCGCAGATATTTTACTGCATACGGCGTATTTATCGCCGTGACGGCATTGGCTGGAGGTGCGACCTACTGGCTGTGCAGTCTGGTGGGGATGAACGGCATTGTAGGACTTGTTATCAAAATGCTGATTTGTGTAGTGACTCCCAATCTGATTTACCTGATCTGCTTTTTCCGGAAGAAAGAGTTCTCGTATTTCTGTGAAACGGTTCGCCGAATGGTTGGCAGAGTGTGAGGATTGCCAAAAATGCGCCGCCCTGATCTCGGATCGGGGCGGCGCACTGCTATACATTAGGCACAAACATACTAAAAGAAAAAGAAAGAGGCACCATCTTTCGATGGTGCCTTATGGTGGACGATAACGGACTCGAACCGCTGACCCTGCGCACGTCAAGCGCATGCTCTACCAGCTGAGCTAATCGTCCATGCTGTTCGCTCGGAACAGTAAGAATTATACTACAGGAAAGTCACTTTGTCAACAATTATTTTTGAAAAAGTAAAAATTGTTCTATCCCACTACGCCGTCCACGCCGAGATCGTCGGTGAACTGGATGACCAGCCGGTTGGGCAGGCACACGATGTCCGCTCCGCCGGAGCAGAACCCCCGCTTCATGCAGTAGCCGTCGGGGCAGTCTGCCTGCGTTACAGCGATGGCGCCGTCTTCTACGGTGATGGTGTTGTGCCCATGGACGGAGAATTCCTGATCCACCCCGAGGGATACCGTCTTGACCAGCTCCCCGTCGGAATAGATCCGGGCGGCGGATGCCGGCTCATTTTGCAGCAAGGGGATGGCGCACAGCAGGCACACCACCGCCAGCAGGGCAAATCCGATGATCCAGTATTTTGTCTTCATGGGCAGATACCTCCGGGAAAGATAGGACTATCATAGCAAAACTCCGGGGAAATATCAAGAAAAAGCTGCAAAAGTTGTTGACAATTCTTCTTGGACATGATAAAATATTCCAGCCGCATTGAAGGGGCTTCCAAGCTGACCGTCCGTCACGCCCCAAAAGCGAGACTACACAACTAAAGTAGGTGAAAACAAATGAAAGCAGTTATCGTTACCGGTGGCAAGCAGTACACCGTCGCAGAGGGTGATGTTCTCTTCATCGAGAAGCTGAACGCCGAGCAGGATGCTACCATCAAGTTCGAGCAGGTTCTGGCTGTCCTGGATGGTGAAAACTCCAAGATCGGCGCTCCCGTCGTGGAGGGTGCCGCTGTCGAGGCCAAGGTCGTCAAGAACGGCAAGGGTAAGAAGCTGACCGTCTTCAAGTACAAGCCCAAGAAGAACGAGAAGAAGAAGATGGGTCACCGTCAGCCCTACACCAAGGTCGAGATCACCAAGATCGCTCTGTAAGTTATGACCAGATGTGAATTTTTTACCGAGGACGATCGAATCACAGGATTCACCGTTTTCGGTCATAGCGGTTACGGCGAGGCAGGCACCGACATTGTCTGTGCCGCAGTCAGCGCCGTAGTGACCATGGCAGAGTCCACCATCAATGATGTGTGCGGCGCTAAGGCCAAGGTCCGGGTCAAGAATGAGGACGCCCGCGTCACATTGACCCTGCCCGCTTCCTGCGACGAGGAGGAATCCGTTCAGGCAGTTCTTGCCGGAATGATGCTGACTCTGTGCAGCCTGCGGGATGATTATCCTGATTATATCGAAGTTTTGGAGGTGTAACACCATGCTGAAGATTGGTATTCAGTTCTTCGCTCACCATAAGGGCGGCGGTTCCACCAAGAACGGCCGTGACTCCGAGGCTAAGCGCCTGGGCGTCAAGCGTGCAGATGGTCAGTTCGTTCTGGCCGGCAACATTCTGGTTCGCCAGAGAGGCACGCACATCCATCCCGGTGTCAATGTGGGCATCGGCAGCGATGACACCCTGTTTGCTCTGGTTGACGGTACCGTCAAGTTCGAGCGCAAGGGCAAGGATCGCAGACAGTGCTCCGTTTACGCTGCACAGTAATGGATTCATAAAGCGAAGGGCTGCTGCAAATACTTGCGGCAGCCCTTTTTGCACCAATCCTTGGCAAGTGTTTTGAGTCGAGAAAAATCATACCCAGCGTTCATCAAAGGAGGATGATCGGATATGTTTGTGGATAAAGTACGAATCACCGTGATCGGCGGTCGTGGCGGCGACGGTGCCGTTGCCTTTCACCGGGAAAAATATGTGGCGGCAGGCGGTCCCGACGGCGGCGACGGCGGTCACGGCGGCAGCGTGATCCTGCGGGTCAACGACCATATGACCACGCTGCTTGACTTCCGCTACAAGCGCAAGTATCAGGCAGGAGCCGGCGCCAACGGGCAGGGACGGAATATGGCAGGCAAGCGGGGCGAACCCCTTGTGATCCAAGTTCCCCGGGGCACCGTGGTGCGGGATGCCGAGACCAACCAAATCATTGTGGATATGTCCACCGGCGAGGATTTCGTTATCGCCAAGGGCGGGCGTGGGGGCTGGGGTAACTCCCACTACGCCACCGCCACCCGTCAGATCCCCCGGTTCGCCAAGTCCGGCCGCAAGGGGGAGGAGCGGGATGTGATCCTAGAGCTGAAGCTGCTGGCAGATGTGGGACTGGTGGGCTTCCCCAATGTGGGAAAATCCACCTTGCTGTCCGTCACTTCCAATGCCCGCCCCAAGATCGCCAACTACCATTTCACCACCCTGTTCCCCAATCTGGGCGTGATCTATGTGGACGAGGGCGTGTCCTTCGTCATGGCGGATATCCCCGGTATCATCGAGGGTGCGGCCGAGGGCGCCGGTCTGGGTCACGATTTCCTGCGGCACATCGACCGCTGCCGCCTGCTTGTTCATGTGGTGGATGTTTCCGGCAGCGAGGGCAGAGATCCGGTGGAGGATTTTGACGCCATCTGCGAGGAGCTGAAGAACTACTCCGTGGATCTGAGCAACCGCCCCATGATCGTGGCGGCCAACAAGGTGGATCTGCTGATGCCGGAGTCGGACAATCTGGAGCGTCTGCGGGCAAGAGTGGAGGAAGCGGGCTGTGAGCTGTATGAGATCTCCGCCGGTACCACTCAGGGCACCAAGAATCTCATGCGTGTGGTGGCGCAGCGGCTCAGCACCCTGCCCCCTGTGACCATCTATGAGCCGGAGTATGTGGCACCTGTGGCTGCCGCCGGTACGCCGGAGGAACTGGAGATCGACCACTACGGCAACACATGGCTGATCACCGGCAAGTGGCTGGAGAACCTCATTATGGACATCAACTTTGATGACTACGAAGCCCGGAACCACTTCGACCTGCTGCTGCGGCGCAGCGGACTGTTTGCCCGGCTGGAGGAGATGGGCATTCAAGACGGAGATACCGTGGATATCTATGACTTCCAGTTCGAGTACCAGCGCTGAGAGATATCCGGTGCATTTTTGAAAAAGGCTTTGCCATTTTCGATTCTGTTATGTATAATAGAGGGGACGACCATCGTCCCCTCTATTTTTATCTTGGGAGGCTGCGCCATATGATCTGCAACCTGAATCAAATCTCATTTCAGAATTACGGAACCATCGAATCCGAACGGATCCCTGCCAAGGATCTGCTGGGTCGGGGGGCAAAAAGCGATGTGGTGGAGCTGACCCATCAGGAGCGGCGGGTGTTCTGCTGTGACCGGGAAGTGTGGGTGCGAAACCACCAGAATATGACGGTGCTGTCGGCGTCGGTGGACGGCCAGACTTTCCAGCATTTCTATCTGGATAAGGTGGTCTGCATCAAGCCGGGGATCTACTTTACGCTCCGGGCGTATCAAGATAATTCCAGCGTGGAACTGGCGGGGGAGAAGCTTCCTCAGCAGGTGGTTCAGAAGGATGCAGCGGATAATTTCCAGGTGCAGCGCCGGTTGGCGGTGAGCAGCATCTATACCTTCTTCTATCACGAAAAGGAAAAGGGGTTCATTTTCCCCGGCGAGGCGCACCGCCCGCTGGAGCTGACCTATGTGGATAAGGGCGCCATCCACTCTGTGGCAGACGGAGTGGATCTGCTGCTGAATCAGGGGGATCTGGTGCTGTATGCCCCCGACCAGTGGCACATGCAGTATGCGCAGGAGGATGTCTCTGCCAGTTATATCACCATCAGCTTCGATCTGGAGGGCGACTGTCCGGAATCTCTGTTCAATCAGAAGTTCGCCATTCCCCAGTCCGCAGTTCCTATGCTCCAGCGGCTCCTGCGGGAGCAGGATCGGATGGACGCCTACTCTGAGGATATGATGCTGTGCTATTTGCAGATCCTGCTGCTGACCCTGCTGCGGGAGCAGGACAACCCCTCTCAGGTGAAGCTGCGCACCACCAATGCGGTGAACTCGGAGAACGAGATCATCCGCCGCGCCCAGCAGTTCATCAGCGGGCATATTCGGGAGAAGCTGACGGTGCCGGTGGTGGCGCGCCATGTGGATGTCAGCCCCAGCTATCTCACGGCGCTGTTCCGCAAGAATCTTCAGATCTCTCCCGGGGAGTACATCCGCCGGGTGAAGCTGCAAGAGAGCAAGCAGATGATCCGGGAGGACAACATGAATTTCACCGAGATCGCAGCGGTGCTGCAATACTCCACGGTGCATCATTTCTCCCGGCAGTTCAAGGACAAGTTCGGCATCACCCCTACGGAGTATGCAAAATCCGTGCGATGATAAGTATCATACAGCCGCCCGGCAGAGGATCTTTCTGTCGGGCGGCGTTTTTGTCCACAGATGGATGGCAAACTGTGGATAAATTTTCATTTTAACGAAAAAGAGGGAATAAAAAACTCCCGAAGGAAGATTCCTTCGGGAGTATTGCCGATTCAATTAGTCTGCGACATAGGGCAGCAGAGCAATCTGGCGAGCACGCTTGATGGCGGTGGTCAGATTACGCTGATGGGCAGCGCAGGTACCGGTGGTACGGCGGGGCAGGATCTTGCCACGCTCGGACAGGTAACGGCGCAGCTTCGCAGTATCCTTGTAATCGATGACGGTCACTTTGTCCACGCAGAAAGCACAAACCTTCTTGCGCTTACGGGGACGGACACGCTGTTCGTTAGCCATGGTGATTCCTCCTTTAAGCATTTTGTAGAAAATTCAAGATTTAGAACGGGAGCTGAGCGTCATCGTCGTCCAGCATCGCAAAATCCGATGCGGGGGCAGATGCCGGGGCGCTGTAGCCGCCGAAACCGCTGCTCTGGGGCTGATTGTAGGAGCTGCTGCTGCCGTAGGTGCTGCCACCGTAGGAGCTGCCGCCCTGATCGTCCCGCTTGCTGTCGCCGAAGTAGACATTGTCTGCCACGACCTCAGCGCTGCGGCGCTTGTTTCCGTCCTTGTCGGTCCAGCCTCTGATCTGGAGCCGGCCGGATACCACTGCCATGCGGCCCTTGGTGAAATACTTGGAGATGAACTCTCCGGTCTGACGCCAAGCGACACAGTCAATGAAATCCGTTTCCCGTTCGCCGCCATCCTTGGGGGCGAAATCTCGGTCGACAGCCAGAGTAAAGCTGGCGACGGCGATGCCGCTGCCGGTACGGCGCAGCTCGGGATCACGGGTCAGACGACCCATAATGGTGATGTGGTTGAGCATAAGAACCCCTCCTTACTCCTCCACTGCGGTGGTCATGCAGCGCATGACGCCTTCGGTGATCTTCATCACACGCTCCAGCTCAGCGGGGAACTGGGGATTGGACTCAAAGTTCATGAGAACATAGTAGCCCTCAGCCATGTCGTTGATGAGATAAGCCAGACGACGCTTGCCCCACTCGTCAATGTTGGTCAGAGTGCCCTCCGCTTCCACCATTGCCTTGAACTTTTCCACAAGTGCTGCGATACCCTCCTCACCGATGGTAGCATCGATGATGTAGAGCACCTCATACTTACCGGTAATCTTAGCCATGTTGTTTGCACCTCCTTTTGGACATTTGGCCCCCGGACGCGCCGGGAGCAAGGATGTCTGATTTCAGACTGAACTATTATATCCGGAAAATCGGGATATGTCAATAGGTATTTTGGGGAAATCTGGGGAATACCCGGAAAAATCCCGCTTTTTTCGGCTCTGGGATGGGGGGATCGGGGATATCCAATGTAAACCGCTCGCACACATTGATGACCTGGGTGCCGTGGTACTCGTTGTGGCGGGGGATGTTCTGACCATAGCGCATGTGCACATGGCCATGGAGCAGGTATTGGGGATGGTAGCTGTCGATCAGCTCCAAAAAGGCGGCAAATCCCTGATGAGCGGGATCCTCGGCGTCCCCCACTCCCATGGGGGGTGCGTGGGTCACCACCACATCCACACCGCCGGCCTGCCGGATCTGGCGCTTCAGCCGCAGGATCCGGCGGCGCATCTGGGACTCGGTGTACTGGAAGTTCCCGGGGCGGTATTTGCGGCAGCCCCCCAGACCTAAGATCCGCAGTCCCTTGTAGACCACCAGCTGGTCGTCGATGCAGTCGCAGCCTTCCGGGGGCTTGGCATCGTAGTTGGTGTCGTGGTTGCCGTGGACATACAGCACCGGGCACCGGGCCATGGTGACCAGAAAGGACAGGTACGATGCCTTCAGATCTCCGCTGGACAAAATCAGGTCATAGTCTTTCAACCGTCCGGGGACATAGTGATCCCACAGGGCGGCGCATTCTTCGTCGGCTATGGCAAGGATCTTCACGGCTGCACCTCCTCAGGATTTTCTGGGGGGAATACCCCCAGCAGTTTGACCATGGGCCGGGAAATGGGCAGAACATCCTCGTACCGGGGGATGGAGCCCCGGACATTCTGGCACAGCCAGTCCATGTGCAGCAGATCGTCGGGGGACAGGGTGCGGCTGCCGTCGTTGATGACGGTGCCGTCTTGGGCGACGATCCGGCGGTGGAAGGGATCGATCAAGCCTTGGCGCAGACCGCTGCGGAGCATATTGGCAAGATACCGCACTCCTTCGGGCAGGGCGTCCCCCAGCTTGATGTCCACCACGCCGCTGCTCATGCCCCACCAGTAGTTGACGATCTTGCCGCCTTTTTCCGTGTCCCAAGCACCGCTGAGCATGGAGCGGATGACATTTTCATAGAATCTGCCCCACATCCACGTGGGCGAACCCAGGGGGATCATGGTGCCGTCGTGCTGGATCATGTAGGTGCCCGAATCCGTGAGCAGCCGATCCTCCACCGGGGTGTCCCGGTTGGAGATGACGAAGATCCCCTCCCGCTGGAACTCCACCGTGGGTTCGCCGGGCAGGCAGGACCAACGCAGTTCGATCACCGCATTGGGGTTGGTCATCTGGGCGCCTAGAGCAAAGGCGTTGATGGCGGCGGGGACGCCGTGGATGGGGTAGGAGCCCACATAGCCGATCCGGTCGTTCTTTGCCATGGCGCCGGCGATGGCGCCGGTGATGAACTTGCCCTCGTAGACCCGGCTGTAATAGGTGCGGACGGTGGAATAGGGCATGTGCACCGAGCAGTTGAGCACCTTGATCTTGGGGTACTGGACGGAGATCCGCAGGCAGGAGCTGATGAGCTGGGGGGTGGTGGCGAAGATCACATCTGCCCCCGCCCGTGCCGCCTGCTCCATCAGTTCATCTGCCAGTTCCGGGGTGTCCGCCCCGAAGTAGCTGCGGACGCTGACCTTTCTGCCCAAGGTTTCCTCCAAGTGCTGGCGTCCGGCGTCATGGGCCATGGTCCAAGGGCTGGACTGGACGGTGCGCTGGTGGATGAATGCCACATTCAGGGTATCCTTGCGGATGATCCGGCTGAACAGCCCGGTCTTTTCCTCGGTGGGCACCTCGGTGGACACCACCGGGGTGGGCAGGTCCATGGCGATCACATTGTCCCACATGCTCTGCAAGGATGCATGGAGCTCCCCGGCGGACATTTTGCCCAGATCGGCGTAGGTGTACAGCTCCAGCCACAGCAGCAGGGCATCCTCCGGGTGACTGTACAGCCCGCTGCCGCCCAGAGCGTAAAAGGCTTCCTTAAAATACTGGAAATAGGCACGGAAGCGGCGGCGGTCCTCCTCTGTCCAGACCTGCCCCGGGGTCATGCCGATGGCGGCAGTCAACTTGGCATACTGCCCCGGATGGGTGAACTGCACATCGTACAGCTTGCTGAGCTTATAGAAATCCAGAAATTCGTAGTATGCTTTGATTTGGGGATCTTCGCTTAGGGGGGGCACGATCCGGTGTACCACACCGGGTACCCGGGGAGCGCCGTAGTATTTCAGTACGCTGACCCGCTTGTTGCCCTCCTGCACATAGAAATTGCCCAGATATTCGTAGCAGATGATGGGATCCCGGATCCCGGTCTCACTGAGGTGGGCGGCGCACAGCGCCATCCACTTCTGGGCGAATTCCGACTTGATATCCAACAGGGGGAGAAACCCGGCGGTGAAAGCGGTGATCCGCCCGGCGGTCTTGGTGCCCACGATCCGCTCGGCGGGGATGTCTATGGTGCCGATGTACTGGCTGGATTCTGCCAGAGCATCGCTGATGAGCTCGTCCAAAACGGCGGGGTTGGGATCCTGACCGTTCAGCAGGCGCTCTTTTGCTTCGGCCTTGCCCATGCGCAGGGCGCGGCTGTATTGTTCACGGATATCTGCCTGATTCATGGAAGAAGTCCTCCTTGCTTGGCTGATCGCAGATCGATGAGATGATAGTTACATCATACCGCCTTTGCCGTTGGAATGCAACAAAAAGCGTGCCGAATTTTCCTCGGCACGCTTGAAATGGAAAAGATAATGAAAAATCAGCGCAGCTTTTCGCCGTTGAGCACCGCCTCCACCAGCCGGTCGCCGTGGTAGCGCAGCTTCAGCAGGAAGAAGGGGGCATCCTGCCACAGAAGATCCAGAAAGATCTGATCTCCCTCCCACTTGGGCAGGCGATCCAGAAATTCCCGGCAGACCCATTGCAGGTCGCCTTCGTCGCATTCCTTCAGCTCCCCGGTGAAGCCGTCGGCGGTGAACAGGTACATGAATTGGCAGTCGGCGGGAACTTCGGTGAGGAAGGTGACCACCCCCCGGCAGCGCCAACTGGTCAGGGTCAGCCCGGTCTCCTCCCTTGCTTCCCGGAGCAGGCACTCGTCGGGGGTCTCCTCCCCCTCGAATTTTCCCCCGATGCCGATCCACTTGTCCTTGTTGATGTCGTTCTTCTTTTTCACCCGGTGGAGCATCAGCACCTCATCCCCCCGGGTGATGTAGCACAATGTGGTGTTCAGCATGGGCTCCCTCCGTTCTGGATCAGCCGGATGGCGTGGTGGAGGTTGCGGATGCGGATCTGGGGCGCACCGTCGGCCCGCTCCCCGTCCAGCGTCCAAGGCATATCCGGGTCGGGGGTCACCGTCAATTCCGGAGCGGAGCGGAAGGTGATCATGCTGCAATCATATTTCTGACTGCGCAGCGCCATAATGGACTCGTGGAGCTCCATGGGATCCTTGGGCACCCGCACCAGCAGCAGTTCGAATTTGCCGTCACGCATATCCACCCGTTCGGAGGACAGGGTCAGGATGCCCCCCACCGAGGTGGAGTTGCTCACCGCACCGAAGATGAAATCGTCCTCGATAATCTCGTCCGCCAGTTCCACCCGCATATGGGTGGTGCGGATCTGGGGAAGCTCTTGGATGCCCTCCAGAATGTAGGCAAGATGCCCCAGCGAATTTTTGATGCTCTGGGGGGTGGAGTAGGACGCCCGGGTGAATGCTCCGAAGGACGCCACATAGGAAAAATACCGGTCGTTGAAGGAGCCCACATCGTAGCACACCGGGCACCCATCCACAATGTCCTGCGCCGCCTGCACCACATTGGTGGACAGCTTCAGAGAGGATGCAAAATCGTTGGTGGAGCCGCAGGGGATATACCCGATGGGGCGATCCAGCCCGGTGGACAGGACGCCGCTGATGATCTCGTTCAGGGTGCCGTCACCACCGGCGCAGACCACCAGATCAAAATCTGCCAGCCGATCCCGTACGATCCGGGTGCCGTCTCCTTGTGCGGCGGTCATATATACGGTGACCTCGAAGCCTCCGGCGTTGAAGGTGGAGAGGATCTGGGGCAGGAATTTGTTGGCTTTGCGCTGACCGGCGCAGGGGTTCATGATGAACAGCATTTTCCGCATGGGGGCACCTCGCTTCCCGGAAAAACCGGATATCAGAATGATTCAGCGTATATTATACCGATTGCCCCGGGGCTTTACAAGAAGATGCTGTCAAAATTCAGAAATGCTTTACAATTCCTCCGGAGGGAACCGGCGGTAGACCTGACCCGGTTCCAGTGGGCAATGGCGCAGCCGGGCAAGCTGGGACACGGTGACGAACCGGTAGCCCTGGGCTTGCAGCCGGTCGATGAGTTCCAGCGCCGCATCCACAGAACTGTCGTACATATCGTGCATCAGGATCACCGCTCCGTCGTGGATCTGCTCCATCACCGCCGTTTCGATGGATTCGGTATTCCGGGTGTTCCAGTCCATGGGATCCACCGACCACGAGATGACGGACAGCCCCATGTCCCGGCAGACCGTTTCCACCTGGGGGGCATCGATCCCTCCCGGGGGACGCAGCAGGTGGACGGGGCAGTTTTCGGGCAGCAGAGCGAGGGTGTCCTCCAGCTCCTGCCGCAGGGCGGAGGCGGACAGCTCTGCCATGGAGGTGTGGGAATATCCGTGCAGCCCGATCTCGTGCCCCTGCCGGTGGATCTGCTCGGCGAGGTCGGCAAAATCCTCCAGCCGGTAGCCGCACAGGAAAAAGGTGGCGTGGACATCCCGCGCCTGCAGTCCGTCCAGAAGCCGCTGGGTAAACCTGCCGGAGGGACCGTCATCGAAGGTGAGTGCCGCATATTTTGGTGCAGGGGAGGCCTGGCAGGGGCAGGTACCCAGAAGCGCGGCAGTTAAAATCAGCACGATCAAGCGTCGCAAAACAGTCATTCCTTTCTGAAAACCTTTGACGAAGTGGGAAAAATGGGGTATGATATAGAAAAAAGAAGGGCGGGGAAGGATATGAATTTGATCTGTCCCATATGCGGTCAGCCGTTGGAGCATCTGGACGGCGGCTGTGGCTGTTCCCGGGGGCATCGGTTCGACTTTGCCCGTCAGGGCTATGTGAACCTGCTGGTGGTGCAGCAGAAGCATTCCCTCCATCCCGGCGATACCCGGCAGCAAGTGCTGTCCCGTCGGGCGTTTTTGGAGGGCGGGTTCTACGAACCCATTGTAGAAGCGGTGAAATCGGCGGCGCTGCGCCACGGGGCGCAGGGACCGGTGCTGGATGTGGGCTGCGGAGAGGGATACTACGCCGTTCGGGTGGCACAGGCGCTGGGCGCAGAGCTGATGGGTCTGGATATCTCCAAAGAAGCGGTGCGCTGTGCTGCGGCAGCATACAAAGGACCAATGTGGGTCTGCGGCACGGCGTCCCATCTGCCGGTGGCAGATGACAGCGTAGGCACTTTGATGAGTATGTTTGCCCTGACCGTGCCGGGGGAGTTCCGCCGGGTCTTGGGGCCGGACGGCGTGTTCCTTCAGGTCTTGGCGGCGCAGGATCATCTGCTGGGACTGAAATCGGTGATCTATCCGGAGCTGCACCAAAAGCCAAAGGACAGCGTGCCCCAGCTGGAGGGATTCCGTCTGGCGGAGTCCTGCCCGGTGTCCTTCCCCATTGATGTCAGCGGCGGACAGGTGATGAATCTGCTGTCTATGACCCCGCATGTTTGGCGGATCACCGCCGAGGGCGCCCAGCGTCTGGAAAAGACCGAGATCCTGCATGACCGGGCAAGCTGTGTGGTGAATGTCTACAAGCCCTTGTGACGGTCTTACCTTTCCCAAAAGGGGAGAAACGATACTGTAAAATCTGGAGAATGGATGAATGCTGGAAAAATTGAAGGCGGTGGAGTACCGCTTTGAGGAACTTTGTGCCAAATCGGAGCAGCCGGATTTTTATGCCGATCCCAAGCAAGCGGCTCGGCTCCTCCGGGAGAAGAACGATCTGGAGCCGATCGTTACCTGCTACCGGGCGTATCACGATGCGGTTCGGGAGCAGGAAGAGGCTCAGGAATTGATGAGCGACCCGGAAATGCGGGAATTCTGCCAGCAGACCTTTCAGGAGGCCAAGCAGCGGCAGGAGGAACTGTACCGCCAGCTTCAGCTTCTGCTGCTGCCAAAAGATCCCAATGACGATAAAAATGTGATCGTGGAGATCCGGGGCGGCGTCGGCGGGGAGGAGAGTGCCCTGTTCGCCCACAGCCTGTTTCGGATGTACTCCATGTACGCCAGCCGCCGGGGATGGAGCATCGAGCTGATGAACTATTCCGACACGGAACTGGGCGGTGTGAAAGAAGCGGATTTCGTCATCAACGGGCGGGGGGCGTACTCCCGGCTGAAGTATGAATCCGGCGTCCACCGGGTGCAGCGGGTGCCGGAGACCGAGTCCGGCGGCAGAGTCCACACCTCCACCGCCACGGTGGCGGTGCTGCCGGAGATGGAAGAGGTGGATGTGCAGCTGAACCCCGCGGATATCGAGATGCAGGTGTTCCGGGCTTCCGGCGCCGGCGGTCAGCATGTGAACAAGACCAGCTCGGCGGTGCGGCTGATCCACAAGCCCACGGGCATCGTGGTATCCTGCCAAGAGGAGCGCAGTCAGGTGCAGAATCGGGAGAAATGCATGCGGATGTTGGCGTCCAAGCTCTACGAGATCGAGCAGGAGCGTCTGGATTCTCAGGTCACCGGGATGCGCCGCAGTCAGGTGGGTACGGGAATGCGGAACGAGCGGATCCGCACCTACAATTTCCCTCAAGGCCGTGTCACGGATCACCGTATCGGTCTGACCCTGTACAAGCTGGATGCGGTGATGGACGGGGATCTGGACGAGATCATGGACGCCCTTGCCACCGCCGATCAGGCGGAGAAGCTGAAGCAGGCACAGGGCTGATATACTATATAAATAATAAAGAAGGTCATAATCATGAATACCTTGCGTTTATCCGCAGAGGATCCCAAGGCGGCATCCGTTGCGGCGAAGATCATACGCTCAGGCGGTCTGGTCGCCATCCCCACGGAGACGGTCTACGGTCTGGGCGCCGATGGATTGAATGAACAGGCGGTGGCGAAGATCTTTCAGGCCAAGGGGCGTCCGCAGGACAATCCCTTGATCCTGCATGTGTCCCAGCCGGAGGAGATGGAGCGATTCTGCCACGATATCCCGGAGGAAGCTTACCTGCTGGCAAAAGAATTCTGGCCCGGGCCTTTGACCATGGTGCTGCCTGCCAAGGACATCGTTCCCAAGCGCACCACGGCGGGGCTGGATACGGTGGCGATCCGCTGTCCGGCCAGCGCCGTGACCCGGGAGCTGATCCGTCTGGCGGGGGTGCCCATTGCCGCACCCTCGGCCAATATCTCCGGCAAACCCTCTACCACCACCGCCGCCCATGTGCTCCACGACCATGACGGCAGGATCGACGCCGTCATCGACGGCGGGGCATGCAGCGTGGGGGTGGAGTCCACCATTGTGGATCTGACGGAGAAACCGGCCCGGCTGCTGCGTCCCGGCGGCGTCACCCCGGAGCAGCTGGTACAGGTGCTGGGGGAACTGACCATCGATGAAGCGGTCACCGCCCAGATCGACCCCACCAAGGTGGTGAAAGCGCCGGGGATGAAGTACCGCCACTATGCCCCCTGTGCCAGCGTGGTGATCGTGGCGGGCAGCCGGGAGAAAGCGGCGGAGTATGTCCATAAATACTACCAGCCCGGAGACCGGGTGCTGTGCTTTGAGGAGGAACTGCCTCTGTATGAAGGGTGCGATCCCCTCGCCTATGGAAAAGAGTCGGATGTGAACACCCTGTCGGCGGGGCTGTTCGATGCCCTGCGGATCTTGGACGATCCCAAGATCGGGCGGGTCTTTGCCCGGTGCCCCGAGGGCGGGGGCGTAGCCTATGCGGTGCAGAACCGGCTGAAAAAAGCGGCGGCATTCCACATTGTGGATGCGGAGGAAGCCCTATGATTTTGGGCATCACCGGGGGTACCGGCTGCGGCAAGACCACGCTCTTGAAGCAGATCGAATGCAGGGGCGGTATGGTCTTGGACTGCGACGAAATCTATCATGAATTGCTGGAAACTGACCGGCAGCTGCTGAATGAGATCGAAAAGTGCTTTCCCGGTGTGGTTGCAGGCGGGATTTTGGACCGCAAGAAGCTGGGACAGCGGGTGTTCTCCGACCCGGATGCGCTGGCGAAGCTTAACGCCATCACCCACGGTGCAGTTCGCCGGGAGGTGGAGCGCCGGCTGGCGCAGAAGCCGAATCTGGCAGCCATCGATGCCATCGCCCTGTTCGAAAGCGGCCTGGCGCAGCTTTGCCATGTGACCGTGGCGGTGACAGCCCCCCGTGAGGATCGGGTGCGGCGGCTGATGAAGCGGGACGGCATCGACGGGGAATATGCCGCCAAGCGCATCGATGCCCAGCAGCCGGAGAAATTCTTCACAGAGAAATGTGACTATTGTCTGCGAAATGACGGAGATTTGCGGGACTTTGAGAAAAAATGCCAAGATCTGCTGGAGCAGATTTTGGGATCCTGCAACAGCTCAGGAGGAACGACATGGAGATGAGAGAGAAAAATCTGGTGATTTTGGCGGCAGGGATCGGCTCCCGGTTTAAGGGCGGCATCAAGCAGCTTCAGCCGGTGGGACCTGCCGGGGAGTGCATCATGGAGTATTCCATCTATGATGCGTTGGAAGCGGGATTCAACCGGGTGGTGTTCATCATCCGCCGGGAAATCGAGCCGCTGTTCAACGAAGCCATCGGGGATCGGCTCCGCCGGATCTGCCAAGCCAGAGGGGTGGAGATGGTCTGTGTGTATCAGGATCTTATGGATCTGCCCGGTGGTCTGGTGTGCCCGGAGGGCAGAACGAAGCCTTGGGGCACCGGTCATGCGTTGCTCAGCTGCCGGGGGGCGCTCCATGGGGGCTTTGCTGTCATCAACGCCGATGATTTCTACGGCAAGGAGGCCTATCGGCTGATGTCGGAATTTCTGGATGATCTGCCGCAGGATTCTCGGGGGGTGTATGGTCTGGCGGGGTTCCGGCTGGGCAATACCCTCAGCGACAACGGCGGCGTGACCCGTGGGCTGTGCCGCACGGATGGCGATGGGATGCTGGCGGGCATCCGGGAGACCAAGCATCTGGTGCCTTGGCAGGGCGGTGCGGGGGTCCGGACGGACGCCGGTGTGGATCCGGTGGACGCCGATACCCCGGTGTCCATGAATCTGTGGGCGTTTACCCCGGATGTGCTGGATCGATTGCAGGAGCAATTTCTGTCCTTCTTGACCGAGGGCGGTCTGACGGCGCCGGATTCGGAATTCTTGATCCCCATCCAGATCGGCGGCATGATCGCCGACGGACAGGCGAAGGTTCGGGTGCTGCCCACCAGCGGCAAATGGTTCGGCATGACCTATGCCGACGATACCCCGGCGGTGCGCAGCGCCTTGGCGCAAATGACCGAGCAGGGACTCTACCCCCGGGAACTGTTTCCTGAGGATTGTCAGTAAGAGCAAATACGCAAAAAGGGACGCCCCGTCGGGGCGTCCCTTTTCTAGCTTATAACCATCCGTAAAACAGGGATGTTATAAAATATGTTGGTGCCGCTGACGGGACTCGGACCCGTACAGTATCGCTACCGGGGGATTTTAAGTCCCCTGTGTCTACCATTCCACCACAGCGGCATTCCTTTATCCATATTATCATATGAATAGGGCGGAGTCAAGGAAAAAGCCGTGGCATCCGGAAGGAAGGAAAAAACCCGATGTGTGTGTCAATGGTGGGCGCTGGAAAGGCATAAATGCACGAGATACACCAAAAATGAACTGTCAGAAGTGAAAAATGGGGGAAATGGGGGCGTGAAGCCGCTGAAATGCAAGACAGCATATGCGTAAATTGCAAAAATGTGTTTCGCATACGGACAAATGAATGCAAAATGGAGCGCCCTTGCAGACTCTGGGGGAAAAAGAATGGTAGTGCAGGAATTTATGTAAAATAATCAGGCGGAAAACCATGGATTTCCGGAGATAAAAATTCGGATAAATAAGGAAAATCCAAGCAAAAGCAAGCAAATATTAGAAATTTTTGAAAGCCGTAGACGATATGAACAAAAAGAAGGAATGAAAGCGACAGGGTTTCGTGCAATCAAACGACTTCGCAATTTTTAGAAATAAAATTGCAAAAAATCATTGATTCTATGTTCACGGTATGTTATAGTATGGGCATGTTCATTCTGAACCCGCAGATTTGGTCCTGTTGGGGGCGGGGGCTGGATCCATTCTTATCTCTGCGTACATACTTTGTTCACACAAATGTGATACAATGGACTCTCCCACCTGCTGACCGGTGCCTTTCTTCCAAGGTCGGGATGAAATCGCACGCCCCTTCTACAATAATAATTTGCCGGCCACGGTCTGCAATTATTATAGACTGGGCTTCCGGTCAAAAAAGTTAAGGAGGAAATGAAAATGAAGAAACTCATTGCGCTGCTGATGGCAGTCGTCATGGTATTCGGTCTGGCTGCCTGCGGCGGCGGAAACACCGAAACCACTGCTCCGGCTGATCCCTCTGCTACCACTCCCGACAGCTCGGCTGATGCTACTGCCGCTGCTGTTACCCACTCCGAGAACAAGCTGATCCTCGGTAACGCTACCGAGCTGACTGGCGACTTCACCGGCGGTGTTGTTGGCAACGGCGCCACCGATATGATAGTTGAGGATCTGGTGAACGACTACGGCACCATGGTCACCGACCGCGACGGTGTGTATGTGAACAACCCCACCGTTCTGAAGGAGTGGGTCCGTACCGATAACGAGGACGGCTCCGCTACCTACACCATCACCATTAATGAGGGTCTGAAGTACAACAACGGCGAGGAGATCACCGCTGCTGACTATGTCTTCAAGTCCCTGCTGCCCTGCACCCCTGCTGCTACCGGTCTGAACTTCCGTACTGCGACTCAGGATCAGGTTGTCGGCGCTAAGGCTGCTTACAATGGCGAGGTTCCCAATGTCACCGGCATCCGCCTGCTGGACACCTACACCTTCAGCCTGACCATCGTGCCCGAGTACGCTCAGTACTACTACGCTGATACCTATGCTGCCTGCGAGCCTTGGAATGCTAAGTTCTGGCTGGGCGAAGGCTACGGCGTTGCAGATGACGGCGAAGGCGCCTACATCACCAAGGACGGCCAGCCTGTCGTTCTGAAGGCTGCTGATGTGGAAGAGAACTTCAAGGCTGCTATGTCCGCTGCCAACGGCTTTGTTTCCGCTGGCCCCTACCAGATCACCAAGTGGGATCCGGCTACCAGCCAGTGCACTCTGGACATCAACCCCAACTACGCTGGCAACTTCGAAGGCCAGAAGCCTTCCATCCAGACTCTGGTCGTGCTGCGTGCCGAGACCGCTACTTGGGCTGACATGCTGAAGACCGGCGGTATGGATATGTACACCGAAATGTCTGAGGGCACCGAGATCAACACCCTGATGGATATGATCGACGACGGCCTGCCCTTCACTGCTCTGAAGTTCGACCGTGCCGGTTACGGCCAGCTGCACTTCCTGTGCGATGTGGGCCCCACTCAGTTCGTTGAGGTTCGTCACGCTGTTGCTCAGCTGCTGAACCGTGAAGAGTTCGTCAACACCATGTGCCAGGGCTGGGGCACCGTTGTCAACGCTCCCTACGCCACCTCTATGAAGATGTACCAGGATTCCAAGGATTACCTGGCTGACACGCTGAAGCCCTACACCTACGATGTGGATGCTGCCAACGCTGAACTGGATGCCGGCGGCTGGACCCTGAACGCCGAGGGCGGCGCTTGGGACGGCAATGGTCTGCGTCACAAGGATGTCACTGATCTGGATGTCAACAAGGACGGCTGCGTCGAAGTTGGCGGCAAGACTCTGATGCCCCTGCGGATCCAGTGGTACGCCACTGAGGGCAACCCCGTTTCCGACCTGCTGTCCATCCAGCTGGTTGAGTCCAAGGCTGTGAAGGAATCCGGTCTGGAGGTCGTCAAGACCACCGGCGACTGGAATGGTCTGCTGAACGCCATCTACCACACCGCTCCCGACGGCAGCGCTGCTGCTCCTGTGTACGGTATGCTGAACAAGGCTATGGGCTGGACTTCCTCCATCTATGACTACTCCTTCCAGTGGAGCGACGATCCTGCTTATGTTGCCAACGGCTACAACCAGAACTACCTGTTCGACATGGGCGAGGGCGGTCTGGATGACCTGTCCATGAGAATGGTCTACGATGTCAAGCCCGGCGACTACGAGTCCTACCTGAAGCTGTGGCAGGAATATGTTGTCCGTTGGAACGAGCTGCTGCCTGAGGTTCCCCTGTACTGCAACATCTATGTCACCGCAGTGCCCACTTGGCTGGAAGGCTATGAGCAGAACTCCTTCTGGAACTTCGCTGACGCTATCGTCTACGCTTCCATCCCCAGCGCACAGTAATGTGATCCCTGTATAACCGGATGGGGACGGACTTATGCCCGTCCCCATTTTCGTACCGCAGGTGTTTCCGAACTGGCGGAGATAGCTGCGGTATGAAAATGGGCCCCATTCGAAATAAAAACCTTCGGTCCAGATCAAATCGGTTTGGACCGAATTACGCCGAAAAACGGAAGGTGAGTTATTTGTCTAAATATGTACTGAAAAGACTGGTGTACATCGTTCTGGTGTTCTTCGTGGTATCGTTCCTGATGTACGCACTGTTCGGCCTCATCCCCTCTGACCCGGCTCGTCAGCAGTTGGATCCTTTGAAGGCCACGCTGAAGCCCGAGGTCTATGACCGGATGTACCAAGAATTAAGAGACCAAATGGGACTTGACGATCCGCTGGTGGTTCGTTATGCCCGTTGGATGGGTTTTGCCCCGGATAAGCAGAGCGGAGAGTATTCCGGTCTGCTGCAAGGTGATTTTGGCTATTCTACCATGCGTCAGCGCAACTGCGTGGATGTCATCAAGGATCCTATGGCCAACACCATTCTCTTTAATGTATTTGCAACCATTCTGACGCTGGCCATCACCATCCCTGTGGGCATCTGGTGCGCCGTGCACAAGGGCAGCGGGGTGGATCAGGGGATCCAGACCTTTACCATTCTGGGTTACTCCCTGCCCCAGTATATCATTGCCCTGATCTTCATCTATGTGTTCGCCGTGCTGCTGCGCTGGTTCCCCGTGGGCGGCGCTGCTACCCCCGGCAGCACCTACACCGGTATGCGGGAGTTCCTGGACCGGCTGTACTATCTGGCTCTGCCCATCATCGTCAGCGTGTTCGGCGGTCTGGGCGGCATGAGCCGTTATGTTCGTGCCTCTATGATCGATGCACTGAGCATGGACTGCATCCGTACCGCCCGCGCCAAGGGCGTGAAGGAGCGGGTGGTCATCTACTCCCATGCATGGCGCAACGCTCTGCTGCCCGTCATCACCTCCATCATCGGCTGGTTCCTCAGCGTGTTCACCGGCTCTCTGATTTTGGAGAATGTGTTCGGTCTGAACGGTATGGGCGCCCTGTACATCAAGGCGCTGAACGCCAACGACGCAGAGCTGTGTCTGGCGATCCAGATGTTCTATATCGTGATTTCTCTGCTGGGCAACCTGATCACTGACCTGGCATATGGCTTCGTGGATCCCCGGATCCGCGTCAATAAGTAAGGAGGTGCCGATATGGCGAAAAACAAGAAAACGAGCACCATCGGCGCTGCCTTTGCCCGTATGTTCGGTATGCAGAAGAAGGAGCGCAGCTTCATGGAAGAGGAAGCACTGCAAAGCCCCTCCCGTGTGGCAGCCCGCAACTTCTTCCACCGTCCCACCGCAGTGTTCGGTCTGGTGGTATTCATTATGATCTTCCTGTTGGTCATGATCGGGCCGTACTTCATGCCCATCGATCTGGGTCACTCCGACTCCAACCTGACCAACATTGCTCCCGGCTACAACATGATGTCCGTGCCCAAGCAGATGCGCCAAGAGGGCGTGGCCGACATCGCCGCCGGTCAGACCTACGGCATCGGTCTTTCTAAGGCCGGTAAGATCTACACTTGGGGCTACACCAAGGTCTCTGACGCCATCGATCTGAAGGATTTGCCTGAGGAGCTGACCAATGGCTCCGTGAATGTCAAGTTCATGGCCGCCGGTAATGACCACGCTGTGGCCATCGACGAGAACAACGAATTCTACTTCTGGGGCAACAACCGTCTGTTCCAGGATCAGTACGAGTCTAACCCCGACCTGATGCGTGCGCTGATGATGGATCAGCTTGAGATCAAGCAGCTGGAAGCCAGCAACCAGTTCAGCGCCATTCTGGACACCGACGGCAATGTGTACCTGTGGGGCAACCCCTCCATCACCGATCTGGAGTGCCGCAATGCCGAGAGGGAGACCGAGGGCATGGATCATGCCCCCCGGAAGTATCAGGGCAACATCGAGAAGATCGCTCTGACTTCCAACACCTACATTTCCCTGCTGAAGGATGGCACTGTGGCCTACACCGGTCTGAAGGGTGACTCTCCTCTGGCGGGCAACCTGCCCAAGGAGCTGACCAACGGCTCCGTCAAGGTGGTGGACATTGCGGCTTCCTCTCAGGCTGCCGCAGCCGTGGACGAGACCGGTAAGGTCTGGATCTGGGGCGTTGCCACCCATGGTGAGAAGAATGTTCCCGAGATGAGCGCCAAGCCCGTCAAGCTGTACGGCGGCCGCTACCACTTCACCGCGCTGCTGGAGAACGGCGATGTGGTGTCTTGGGGCGACAATATGTACGGCCAGGCGGATGTGCCCGAATCCGTCCAGAACGACCAGATCGCGGATCTGTTCTGCGGCGGCTATCAGAACTATGTCATCACCTCTGATGGCGACATCGATACTTGGGGCCTGAAGGGCTTCCTGTGCGGCACTGACGAGCAGGGCCGTGACCTGCTGTCTCGTATCGTCAACGGTGGTAAGACCACCATGACCGTCGGCGGCATCGCCGTTGTCATCGCCACCATCATCGGCGTGGTGCTGGGTGGTCTGGCAGGCTACTTCGGCGGCAAGACCGATATCATCCTCAGCCGTGTGGCAGAGGTCCTGGGCGGTATGCCCTTCCTGCCCTTTGCGCTGATCCTGTCGGCCATCATCCCCAAGGAAGTCACCGTGACCCAGAGAATGTACATCATCATGTGCGTGCTGGGTGTGCTGAGCTGGGTCGGCACCTTCCGTCTGGTTCGTGCCCAGATCTTCAGCCAGAGAGAGCAGGAGTATGTCACCGCCGCTAAGGCGTTGGGCGTCTCCGAAGCAACCATCCTGCGCAAGCACATCATGCCCAATGTGATGAGCGTGCTGCTGGTTTCCGTCACCTTGAGCTTCGCAACTTGTATGCTCACCGAGTCCAGCCTGTCCTATCTGGGCTTCGGCATCACCGCACCCACCCCCACTTGGGGCAATATGCTCAACACCTGTAACGATTCCATCGTGATCCAGCAGTTCTGGTGGCGTTGGGTATTCCCCTCTGCGATCTTCGGCCTGTGCACCGTCTGCATCAATCTGATCGGCGACGGTCTGCGTGACGCCCTGGATCCCAAGAGCAACGGCCGCTAAGGAGGTAGTATTATGGCATTACTTGAAACGAAAGATCTGCATACTTACTTCACCACCCGCCGCGGTATCGTTAAGGCAGTCAACGGCGTGTCCTACTCCATCGAGCCCGGCAAAACGCTGGGCGTGGTGGGCGAGTCCGGTTCCGGCAAGTCCGTGTCCGCAATGAGCATCCTGCGTCTGCTGGACGGCAACGGCTATGTGGATTCCGGCGAGATCCTCTTTGACGGCAAGGATATGACCAAGGTATCCACCGCCGAGATGAACCACATCCGCGGCAACGATATCTCTGTTATTTTCCAGGAGCCCATGACCGCTCTGAACCCCGTGTTCTCCATCGAGCGTCAGCTCTCTGAGCCCTTCATCATCCACCGCGGCATGAACAAGAAGGACGCCGCTAAGGCTGCCCTGAAGATGCTGGCGGATGTGAAGATCCCCAACCCCGAGGTGGTCATCAAGCAGTATCCCCACCAGCTCTCCGGCGGTATGCGCCAGAGAGTGATGATCGCCATCGCGCTGGCCTGTGAGCCTAAGCTGCTCATCGCCGACGAGCCCACCACCGCTCTGGACGTGACCATTCAGGCGCAGATCCTGCACCTGATGAACACGCTGAAGAAGGAGCATGGCACTTCCATCATGTTCATCACCCACGATCTGGGCGTCATCAATCAGATGGCGGACGATGTCGCGGTCATGTACTGCGGTCAGGTGGTGGAGCATGTCCCCGCCGCAGAGCTGTTCAGCGGCGAGAGCAAGTTCTCCCACCCCTATACCGAGGGTCTGCTGGCATCCGTGCCCAAGCTGGACACCACAGCCAAGCGTCTGGACGCCATTCCCGGTGCAGTGCCCCACCCGCTGGATCTGCCCAAGGGCTGCAAGTTCGGCCCCCGGTGCAAGTACTGCACCGAGAAGTGCAGAGAGCAGGAGCCCGATCTGGTGAAAGTCGGCGACGGTCACGAGGTCCGCTGCTTCTACCCCGAGAAGGAGGCGCGTCATGGAAAATAAAGAAAAGAAACTGCTGCTACAGATCACCAATCTGAAGCAGTACTTCCCCGTAGGTAAGAAGGGGATGTATGTTAAGGCCAATGACGGCATCAGCATTGACATTTACGAGGGCGAGACCTTCGGTCTGGTAGGTGAGTCCGGCTGTGGTAAGTCCACTCTGGGCCGCTCCATCCTTCAGCTTTACAAGCAGACTGACGGACGTACCATGTACTTCGGCCGCTCCATCGACGAGGTGGCGCCCAAGTACGCACAGGATACCTTCCGCAGCCTGAGCAAGCGCCGGGAGCACATGAAGACCACCCGGCAGAAGTACGAAGCCTATCAAGCCGAGTACGACAAGAAGTCCGAGACGGAGCAGTACGGCATGCACGACGAGCTGATGCGCCTGCGTAAGGAAGCCAACGACGCCATGCTGGATGTGACCACCCTCATCGGCGGTCTTGTGGTGATGCCGGATCTGAAGCCGGTGGAGCAGCTCTGCCTGGAGGAGTACGGCATCTCCAAGGAACTGGTGAAGGCAAACCGCCAGCGTCAGGAGGCCCAACTGGATGCCGATGATGCCGCTTATGCGGTTCAGAAGGCCAAGGAAGCCGGCAAGTCTGCCGATTCCAGCCAGAGCAAGCTGGACAAGGCCAACCAGAGCCTGAAGAGCATCGATGCTCAGATCCAGTCCATCAACCAGCGGATCGCGGATGTCCAGTCCCGGATCGATGCACTGCGTCAGCAGTGCCGGGATCTGCCGGACTACGAAGCCTATGAGAGCTACCGCAGCAAGGGCATTGACCTTGCCCGTCTGACCTATACCGAAATGCGGAACCTGCGCAGCGACCTGCAGCTGATCTTCCAGGATCCCTACTCCTCTCTGAACTCCCGTATGACCGTGGGTCAGATCATCGGAGAGGGCATGATCGCCCATAAGTATTTCCGCCGCAATGACGACCGGATGAAGGACGAGATCGTGCGGGTCATGGAGGAGTGCGGTCTGGCACCCTACTTCCTCCACCGCTATCCTCACCAGTTCTCCGGCGGTCAGCGCCAGCGCATCGGCATCGCCCGGAGCCTTGCCCTGCGTCCGAAGTTCGTGGTCTGTGACGAAGCGGTTTCCGCTCTGGATGTTTCCATTCAAGCGCAGGTCATCAACCTGCTGCAGGATCTGAAGGAAAAGCAGAACCTCACCTACCTGTTCATCACCCACGACCTGTCCGTGGTCAAGTACATTTCCGACCGGATCGGCGTTATGTATCTGGGCAACATGGTGGAGACGGCGCCCTCTGACGAGATGTTCGCCCACCCCCTGCACCCGTATACCGAGGCTCTGCTCAACGCTATCCCCACCACCGAAGTGAAGCTGTCGGATGGCCCCTCCGTTCTGGAAGGCGATATCCCCAGCCCAGTGAATCCCCCCAAGGGCTGCAAGTTCCACACCCGCTGCAAGTACTGCACTGAGGTGTGCAAGCAGGTGGTTCCCCAGATGCAGGAGATCCGCCCCAACCACTTCGTGGCGTGCCACCACATTCTGGAGGCCAACAAGGACTGACCCATGTTGATGCAGCGTAAGATCGACCGGGCGATGAAATGGTCCCGGGAGCGGCGGATGCGTCTGGATGGACGGGATCCGGAGCAGGAGGAACTGGAAGCTGAGGTCGCCCGCCACGGAAAGGGCAAGGGTAAGGACCTGCCTTCCATGGAGGAGCTCCGTGCGGAGGAGATCAAGCTGCTTCAGGATCAGCCCATGGAGAAAAAGGACATGACTGCCATGATCCTGTCGGGCATGATCACGGTGTTTCCTGTCTGTGCGGCGGTGATCTGCGTGATCTGCCTGCTGACTTGGCTGTTCTTTTTCCACTAAGCATCAGAATCAAAACGCTGCCTTCTGGGAAGATTTCTCATAAGGCAGCGTTTTTCTATTATGGCTACACGGAGGTATTGCCATGGCGAATCTATTTGACTATTTGGCGTGGCGGGGGGATCTGGATTTTTCCATCGTGCCCCCCAACGGTGTGGATGCGCTGATCTTCTCGGCGCTGTCCTACATCAATTTCTCCGGCATTGTCCCCACAGAGCCGGAGCGGTTCATCTCCATCCGGCAGGCGGCGGACGGATTGTTCGTGATCCCGGAGGTAGAGGATCGGGCACGGGTGAAGCATGATCTGGAACTGCTGGAGCAATGCGCCGCATCCCGCCGGTTCGGAAGCTGCCGGGTGGGCTTCTACCGGGATGTGCTGATCCGGGAGGAGGAGACGCAGTTTGCAGCAGTCACATTCCTGCTCAACGACGGCAGCGCTTTTGTGGCATTTCGTGGGACGGATTCCACCATGACCGGGTGGAAAGAGGACTTCAACATGAGTTTTCAAGAGACGGTTCCGGCCCAGCTGGCAGCCATGGAGTATGCCGACGAATTTGGTCGGCATTGGGACTGCCCCACCCGGTTCTGCGGGCACTCCAAGGGCGGGAATCTGGCAGTATATGCGGCATCCAAATGCGCCCCGCTGCTGCGCAGGCGGATCTTCGGGGTGTATAACAACGATGGTCCGGGATTCCACCACAGCATGATGGAGGATAAGAGCTACCTTGCCTTGGTGCCCCGAATCCACACCTATGTGCCCCAGTCCTCGGTGGTCGGGATGCTGCTGGAGCACGAGGAACCTTATGTGGTGGTGAAAAGCGCCCAGTTGGGTCTGCTCCAGCACGATCCGTATAGCTGGATGGTGCTGGGCGGGGACTTCGTCCGGGAGCAGGAGGTCACGGCGGAATCCAAATTTGTGGATCAAGCCATGAAAGCGTGGCTGGCGGACATGACCATCGACCAGCGCAATGCCTTTGTGGATACGGTGTTTGAGCTGATGCAAAGCAGCGGGGTGGAGCGCACCCAAGACCTGTTCCGGGTGCGGAATCTGGCGTCCCTCATCAAGAGCCTGCGTGCCGACGAGAACGCCAAGAAGGTGATCTGCGAGGAACTGGGCAATCTGGTGCAGGCGGCAGCCAAGAGCCAGAAACAGAAGCGGGAGAGCCAGCGGCAGGGCAGGGAAGAACTGCCGGAGTGATCCCCGATCGTGAGAAAAACCCGACCTATGGGTGTCATAGGTCGGGTTTTGTCAGTTCAGAGCGGATCAGTCCTGCTGGGGGGCGTCTGCACCGGCAACGGCGTCATAAGCCAGCACATAGGTCGTGTCTACTGGCAGCTTCTTCCACATGTAGAAGGCGGCCTGTGCGGCGCCGTACAGGATCAGGCATACGAAGAATGCCACGGTCTGATTGAAGGGCAGTTCGATGCCCATCAGGGGCAGGATCAGATCCAGATACAAGATCACGGTCAGCGCCGAATCGATGAGATAGTACCACCAGAAGCTCAGATCCAGCCGCAGCATCTTCAGCCGGTTGCCCCGCATCAGCCGGAAGCTGTTTGCTATGCAGGCAAAGCCGCCCATCCGCTGATCGCCCATGATGAGATAGGGGCTGAGCCGCAGGGAGTAAGAAAGGAACAGGTAAGCCGGCAGAAACAGCAGCCCGAAGATCACCAGCATGGGGATGCACGCCCGTACCAGAGCGCCGGGGTCAAAGACCTGCAGATTCACCGTGCCGTCGGCGAGGATCAGATTTCCCGCTTCCATGGCTTGGGCGGTCAGCTGCTCCAAACCGGCGGAGAAGGGGGTCAGCATGAAAACGATGGCGGCGAGGTATGTGGCGGTGGTGCCGATCATCATGGTCAGCACCAGCTTGTTCACATGGAACAGCAGGACGCTAGGGAAACGGCGGAAGCCCTCCATCAGACAGCGGGGATCAGCGGGGTCGCCCCGGACGATGCGGATCACGCAGTACAGGAACCCGGCAGACCAGAAGGGGGTAAAGATCACCGAAGCGTAGGTCAGGATGCTCTGGATGGTCTCCAAAATGGAGCGTGTCCCCAGACCACCCAGACCGCCGGTGGAGCCGATTTGATGATCCAGCGCCAGATTCAGCCCGCTGACCAGCAGGTTGATGGCGACGATCACGCCGGTGTACAGACCGATCAATAGACGGGGATCGCCGCTGATCCGGCTCAACCGATCCCGTGATTCTTTTTTCAGAGATTTTGTGTCAAATGTGGTCATATCCATTCTCCTCAATGCGTATAATACTATAATAAGTTATAAATCAAACCGAGGGAAATAGCAAATGAAATTTTTGTAACCATGGAAATCCGGGGCAGGATGTGGTACAATCGGGTAAACACCATTTACCGGGAGGGGATATCATGACCATGGGGCAGCGGATCCGGCAGGCACGGGAGGAGGCGGGGCTCTCCCAGCGGGAGCTGGCGGGGGAGGAGATCACCCGGAATATGCTCTCGGCGTTGGAGCATGACGGGGCGAATCCGTCCCTGCACACCCTGCGCTACCTGTCCAAGCGGCTGGGCAAGAGCGTGTCCTATTTTGTGGAGGAGGATCAGGGAGCGGGGCAGAGTCTGCGGGACTACGGGACCATGCCGCCGGGAGACTGCTTGGAGGGACTGAAGGCTGCACAGGACACCCCTCAGAACGACTTGCTGCGGAGCGTATGCTTGCTGGATCTGGCGGAGGAAGCGGTGCAGCAGGGCAGGATCCCCTATGCCAAGACCCTGCTGGAGCGGGCGCAGGAATGGATGGAGGGTTACGCCCTGCTGAAGCGTCTGCTGGAGCGCCCTCTGCGGATCTTGCAGGCGTCCTGCGCCGAGACACCGGAGGAACTGGCGGCGCTGGCAGAGCGGATCCCGGATGCAGACGATGCCCTGCTGCTGTGGGCGAGGGCGGCGCTGGCCCAAGGAGATCCCGGCAAAGCCCGGGACTATCTCAAGGCGGCCCGCCAAAGCCCCTCGGCGCAATGGCACTACCTCATGGGCCGAACCTGGATGGCAGAAGCGCAGTACCGCCAAGCGGCGCAGGAATTCCATCTGGCGGAGGAGGAACTGCCCCAACAATGCCGCAGCGAGCTGGAGATCTGCTACCGGGAGCTGGGGGATTTCCGGCGGGCCTACTACTATGCGGTGGGCAGACCCCAAGATGTGCCGCCGGAGGCATGAGAAACCGCCGGATTTCGAAAGATTTTGATGAGCAGTTTACATTTGGGGTGAACTGTGATAAAATAGTAAAAATTATGGGGATTTTTAGACCATAGTCTGGATCCTGCCGGGAGAAAACAGGAGATGATGGCTTGAGTTTTGATAATACCTATGTTCGCATCGATCTGGATGCGATCCGGGAGAATATTGAGACGGTGCGCCGCAAGACCGGCACGGCGGTGATGGCGGTGGTGAAGGCGGATGCCTATGGCCACGGCGCTGTCCCGGTGGCCCAGCACCTGCGGGACATCTGCTCCTTCTTCGGGGTCAGCTCCGCCGCGGAAGCGCTGGAGCTGCGTCAGGCGGGACTGGATAACCCCATTCTGATCTTGGGGCACACACCGGTGGACGCTTTCCCTCTGGTGGTGGAGCAGGAGATCCGCCCGGCGATCTTCCGCTGGGAGGATGCGCTGGCACTTTCTGAGGAAGCACAGCGTCAGGGCAAAACCGCCAAGTTCCACTTCGCTGTGGACACGGGCATGAGCCGCATCGGCTTTCAGGCAGAGGAGGATGCGGCAGAGCTTTGCTGCCGGATCGCCGGACTGCCGGGTCTGTGCCCGGAGGGGCTGTTCAGCCACTTTGCCACGGCGGACTGCGCCGACCTGTCCAAATCCCGGGAGCAGGCGCGAAAATTCGACTGGTTTTGTGATCTGCTGAAGCAGCGTGGGCTGGAGATCCCCATCCGGCACATGAATAACTCCGCCGGTCTGATGAATTTTACCGATCAGTACGATATGGTGCGCTGCGGTATCGTCACCTATGGACTGTACCCCAGTCCGGAGGTGAACCCCAAGCTGTTGCCCCTGAAGCCGGCGCTGAGCTGGCACAGCCATGTTTCCCATGTCAAGACACTTCCTGCGGGGCGGGAGGTCAGCTACGGCGGACTGTATGTGACCCGGGAGGACACCCGGGTGGCTACCATCCCTGTGGGATACGCCGACGGCTATTGGCGCAGCCTGTCCGGCAGGTTCTATGTGCTGATCCACGGCCGGCGGGCGCCCATTCTGGGCAGAGTCTGCATGGATCAGATGATGGTGGATGTGACGCACATTCCCCAGACCCAGCCCGGAGATCCGGTGACGCTGGTGGGGCACGACGGGGATGAGGTCATCACCGTGGAGCAGATCGCCGGGGAAGCGGGCAGCTTCAACTATGAGTTTATCTGCGGCATCAGCCGCCGGGTCCCCCGTGTCTACCAGCAGGGGGGGCAGCAGATCCGTTCGGTTCACTATCTGCTGGACGGCATATAACGAGATTCGGAGGAATTGACAGTATGGCCAACAAGATATTCGGCGGTAAAGGCAGCGGACACTTTTCCGACGGCAATGCAAATGAACACGAACAGACCACCCGCTCCAAGCGGGAGAGCGACGCGGATTTCCTCCGGGAGATCGCCGAGGGACTGTCGGACGATCTGGCTCAGGAATTGGGGAAGGATCTGTATGACCCGCTGGCAGACCCGCTGGAGGGACTGGATCTGCCGGAGACCATGCTCCAGCCCCGCCCGAAGCAGCAGTCTGCCCAGCCCAAGCCGGAGAAAAAGCCGGCATCGCAGAAGCAGCAGCCCCAGCGCAAGGCACCTGCCCAGCGCCAGACCCACCGCCCGGAGGAGGGGCAGAAGGCGCAGACCGATGGGGAACGCCCGGCACAAGCGCAGCCCCAGGTGAAAGCGAAGAAAAAGACCAAGAAGGCAAAGGCGAAGAAGCCCAGACTCTACGGCGTGGCGGTGGCGCTGGCCATTGCGCTGTTCATCGAGTCTGCCTACTGCCTTGTGATCTTTACGGACTGGATCAAGCCCTTGGCGGCGCTGAGATCCATCTATATCGACACCGCCATGACCACCATGACCCACCAGTGGCTTGCCACGGCGCTGATCCCCGGGGATGTGGTGCAGGATGTGGTGCGTCAGGCTGAAGCCATCAAGGATGCCCAGGTGGGCGTCAACTCCAAGTGGGAGGGCGTGGACACCAAGCCCTCCGTATCCGGCTCCCCGTCCTCCGGCTTCAGCAAGGATGCCGCTGCCCAGATCTTGGGGGGCATCGCCCAGGATATGGGCTTCACCAATGAGGATGACAAGTTCTTCGAGCGGTTCTATGAATTGGATGAAAAATCCACCCGTGCCTATGTGGAGGAACACCCGGAGGTCATCGAAAAGGGTTGGGACAAGTTCTGGGTCCACGAGGCGGGACTGGATGACGAGGGCACCGATATCTACACCACCCAAGGCGACCAAGTGCTTGCCATCGACGCAGAGAACGGTCTGATGGTGGTTCGGGTCACCGGCAGCACCTATCAAGGCGTGCTGGTCATCGGCAAGGATGCCTCCCGGCTCAAGTGCGCCCCGTCTTCCCGCTGGGGCATCGAGGGTGAATGGATCGGCGACATTGCCGAGAACAACAACGGTCTGGTGGCCATGACCGGCTCCGGCTTCGGCGACTCTGCCAATGTGGCGGAGGGCTCGGATCAAGCGGGCAGTTCCATGTGCAGCGGCGAGATCTACTACGATCCCTATGGCGGTCACTACCGCGGCGGCAAGCGCATCGAGCTGCATGAGGACAACCGGTTCTATATCGTGGATTCCTTTGAGGAGTATTCCGACGGCTGTACCGACGCCACGGAGTTCACCCCGGCGCTGATCATCGACGGCGTGAATGTGGCAGGGGAGGATTACACCTACACCGCCATGAACCCCAGAGCCTGCATCGGTCAGACCAAGGATGAATCCATCCTCATGCTGGGCATCGAGGGCAGAAAAGTGGACTCCATCGGCTGCAATGCGGTGGAATGTGCGGCCATTCTGGAGCGCTACGGCGCTTATCAGGCCATGAATCTGGACGGCGGCACCAGCGCCGGCGTGTGGTACGAAGGGGAATATATCATGCGCTGCTCCAACAGCAACCTGATCCCCGAGGGCAGACGCCTGCCCAACGCATGGGTCTACTGTGCAGACCCCGTGCCCAACCCCTGAGTCTGGGCAAAAGAAAAATTTCGTTCCCGTTTCCGCAGGATGGAAACGGGAACTTTCCACTTGCCCCCAAGGGGACAGGCGTGTATAATGATACCAAAACGGAAGGGGGCTGGGGACAATCCCCCAGCCCGGCGGGAGGTTGCCATGAACAGCGAGATCAGAACATTATTGGAGTCAGTGCGTGCCGGAGAAACCTCGGTGGATCAGGCGATGCTCACCCTCAAGACCCAGCCCTTTGCCGATATCGGCTACGCCAAGGTGGATCTGCACCGCAAGATCCGCCAAGGTGCGGCGGAGGTGATCTATGGCGCAGGCAAGACCCCGGAGCAGATCGAGGGGATCATCCGCACCATGGAGCAGAATGGGCAGAGCCGGGTGCTCATCACCAGAATGAGCCAAGAGGCGGCGGACTATGTGGCGCAGCACCGGGCGCTGGATTACCATGCGGACGCAAAGGTGGGCATTGTAGGGGGGTTCCCGGAGCCGGGGGGCATCGGCAAGGTGGTCATTGCCACCGGCGGCACCAGCGATATCCCCGTGGCGGAAGAAGCGGCGCTGACGGCGCAGGTATTGGGCAGTCGGGTGGTTCGGCTGTACGATGTGGGGGTGGCTGGGGTACACCGGCTGCTGGCCCACATGGATCTCATCATGGATGCCAGCGTCATCATCGCCATCGCCGGGATGGAGGGCGCCCTTGCCAGCGTGGTGGGGGGACTTGCAGACTGCCCGGTGATCGCCGTCCCCACCAGCGTGGGCTACGGGGCGTCCTTCGGGGGCGTGTCGGCGCTGCTGTCCATGCTCAATTCCTGCGCCAGCGGCGTCAGCGTGGTGAACATCGACAACGGCTTCGGGGCGGGGTATCTCGCCAATATGATCAACCATATGGAGGTGCGGCAATGAAATGCCTGTATATCGACTGCGCCATGGGCGCAGCCGGGGATATGCTGACCGGGGCGCTGCTGGAGCTGGTGCCGGAGGGATTTGTAGAGCGGCTCAATGCCATCGGCATCCCCGGCGTGGTCTATTCTGCCCAGAAGCGGGAGAAGCTGGGGGTGGTGGGCACCCATGTGACGGTGAAGATCCACGGACAGCAGGAGGGCGAGCATGCTCACCATGGCCACCACCATGCCCACAGCACCCTGCACACCATGGAACATATCTTCGCGCATTTGAATCTGCCCGATCAGGTGCGGCAGAATGCCCTGGGGGTCTACCGCAAGATCGCAGAGGCCGAGAGCCACGCCCACGGCGTCCCGGTGGAGCAGGTGCATTTCCACGAGGTGGGGGCGCTGGATGCGGTGGCGGATGTGGCGGCGGTGTGCCTGCTGATGGACGCCATCGGGGCAGAGCGGATCGTGGCATCGGCTGTCCATGTGGGCAGCGGCACGGTGCATTGTGCCCATGGGGAGCTGCCGGTTCCGGCACCTGCCACGGCGTATCTTCTGCGGGATGTGCCCAGCTATGGCGGCGAGATCCGGGGGGAGCTTTGTACCCCCACCGGGGCAGCGCTGCTGACCCATTTTGCGTCGGAATTTGGGGATATGCCCCCCATGTCGGTGACGCATACCGGCATCGGCGTGGGAAATAAGGATTTCCCCCGTCCCAACTGCGTCCGTGTCCTGCTGGGCGTGACCGAGTGATAAAATCGTGCAAAGATCCCCGGCGGTTCTGATGAACTGCCGGGGATCTGTTATGCAAGACCGAACCGGGGAACCTCCAGCGGTGATGATCGCTCCGCCCACGGCGCAGGGACAAAAAAGCAGACCCTCCGGGGGAGGGTCTGCCGGGGAATATACAGGTGATGCTCAGATCTCCATGATAACGGGCAGGATCATGGGATTGCGCTTTGTGGTCTTGTACAGGTAGCCGCTCAGGTCGTTCTTGATGGCGGACTTGATGGTGTTCCAATCCTTGATGTGCTTGCGCTGGCAACGCTCCACGGCCTCCTCGGCGACCTTGCGCAGGTTCTCCATCAGCTCCTCGGACTCCTTCACATAGACGAAGCCCCGGGTGATGATGTCCGGGCCGGAGATGACGGCGCCATCCTGGCTGGACAGGTTCAGGCACACCACGATCATGCCGTCCTGCGCCAGATGCTTGCGGTCGCGCAGCACCACGCTGCCCACATCGCCCACGCCGCTGCCGTCCACGAACACCTTGCCTGCGGGCACGGTGCCGGTGATCTTGCAGCTTCTGGCGCTGAGTTCAAACTGGGAGCCGATCTCCCCCACCAGAATGTGGGAGGGCTTCATGCCCATCTGCTTTGCCAGCCGGGCGTGAAGCTGGAGGTGGCGCTGCTCGCCGTGGATGGGGATGAAGAACTTGGGCTTGCACAGACCGTGGATGATCTTCAGCTCCTCTTGGCAGGCGTGACCGGAGACATGGAGCCCTTGGCTCTTCTCGTAGACCACATCGGCGCCCTTGCGGTACAGTTCGTTGATGATCTTGCTGATGGCCTTCTCGTTGCCGGGAATGGCGGAGGCGGAGATGATGATCCGGTCGTTGGCTTGGATCTCGATATGCTTGTGGGTGTTGAACGCCATGCGGTACAGGGCGGACATATTCTCACCCTGAGAGCCGGTGGATACGATGACCACCTTGTTCTTAGGCAGGCTCTTCACCGCGCCCAGATCCACGATGGTGTTGGCGGGCACCTTCAGGTAGCCCAGATCCGATGCCACCTTCAGCACATTCTCCATGCTGCGTCCGGTGACGGCAACTTTGCGCCCATAGCGGTGGGCGGTGGCAAGCACCGCCTGAATGCGGTGCATATTGGATGCAAAGGTGGTGATGATGATCCGCTGGTCGCAGTTGCGGAACTGACGGTCCAGACTCTCCGCCACGATGTTCTCGCTGGGGGTATAGCCCGCCCGCTCGATGTTGGTGGAGTCGGCCATCAGCGCCAGCACGCCCTTGCGTCCCAGTTCGCCCAGCCGCCCCAGATCGATCATGCCGTCGGCGGCGGTGGGATCGATCTTGAAGTCACCGGTCATCACCACGGTACCAACAGGGGTCTTGATGGCGAAGCACACCGCGTCAGCAATGGAGTGGTTCACATGGATGAACTCCACGCTGAAGCAGCCGGCCTTGACCACATCGCCGGGCTTGTGGGTGATAAGACGCACCTTCTGCGCCAGACCGTGCTCCTCCAGCTTCAGCTTGATGAGCCCGTTGGTCATGGCGGTGCCGTGGATGGGGCAGCTCACCTGCTGCATGCAGTAGGGGATGGAGCCGATGTGATCCTCGTGGCCGTGGGTGATGAACATCCCCCGCAGCTTGCCGGCATTCTTCACCAGATAGGTAAAGTCCGGGATCACTAGATCCACGCCGTACATATCCTCGTCGGGGAAGGCTACGCCGCAGTCCACCACGATCATATCCTTGCCATACTCCAGAACGGTCATATTCTTGCCGATCTCATCCAGACCGCCCAGAGGAATGATTTTCAGTTTTTCTGCCAATGAAATGTACTCCTTTCTTACATAACAGCCGCAAATATGCGGCAAAGACCGGTCACGGGATTTCCGCCGCCGAGCCCTGTATCGCCCATTGGTTTGGAAATGAACCTGTGACGGTATTCGCGTTTTTATGTCGCCGGTGGTCCGGCGGATGATCTGCGCGGGTCTGCCCACCCGGCGCACGCTATAAGCAAGTATAGCACAATCCCGGTGAAAAGTATACACATAAATTGTAAACCCTTTGTGAGCGGCACAATTTCGGGAAAAGCAGATAAAATCTATTGCACCCCAGCCGGGGATTTGATATAATATCCCGTATAATTGAGAACAATGGGTACGATTGCCCAAAAACCGGAGGTGAATCGGATGAACCGAAAACTGGGCAGGCTGATCCAGCCCGGAATGGGGATCTATTTTCTGGTGATGCTGGCGTTTGCGCTGACGGCGCTGCTGATGGAGCATCCCGTGGTGGCTGCTGCCGAGGCGGCGGTGACGGCGATGCTGTTTCTGTTCTACCAGTTCAACAAGGCCCATCGCCGGCGGGAGCTGGAGGCGTTCATTCAGACCACGACCAATACATTAGGCACCACCGATGGGGGCAAGACCCCCTTCCCCATGGCGCTGGCACGGCTGGGGGACGGCGCCATGATCTGGGCCAACGAGCCCTTTACCGAGCTGTCGGGGTTCAAAGACCAGATGTATGAGCAGAAGATCACGGATCTGATCCCCAGCTTTACCACCGACTGGCTGGCGGCGGGGCAGAACGAATATCCCTACGATGTGACGCTGTCTGACCGGCGCTACCGGATCTACGGAACCACCATCCATGCCGATGACCCTCAAGGCACATTGCTGGCGGCGCTGTACTTCTCGGATCTGACGGATCTGTACCAGATCCGGGATGAGTACATCCGCTCCCGCCCGGTGGTGTCGCTGATCGTCATCGACAATTATGACGAATTGACCAAGAACCTGTCCGAAAGCGGCATCTCCTCCCTCAACGCCCGGATCAACGACTGCATCACCAACTGGGTGGAGGGCTATCACGGCATCCTGCGGCGGATGGAGCGCAACCGCTATCTGTTCATCTTCGAGAAGTGGGATCTGCAAAACGCCATCGAAAATAAGTTCTCCATTCTGGATGAGATCCATCAGGTGGTCAATTCCGCCGGTGTGGCGGCGTCCATCAGCTTCGGCCTTGGTGTGGACGGGGGCAGCTTTGAGGAGTGCTACGACTTTGCCGCCCTTGCCATCGAGATGAGCCTGAGCCGGGGCGGAGATCAGGCGGTGATCAAGGACCGGCTGAACTTCAACTTCTACGGCGGCAGAGCCAAAGAGGTGGATCACCGCAGCAAAGTGCGCTCCCGGGTGACGGCCAATTCTCTGATGGAGCTGATCGGTCAGAGCACCCAGGTGTTCGTCATGGGACATAAGAACGCGGATATGGATGCGCTGGGTGCGGCGCTGGGCGTATGCTGTCTGTGCC
This sequence comes from uncultured Clostridia bacterium, assembly GCA_937890525.1. Taxonomy (GTDB): domain Bacteria; phylum Bacillota; class Clostridia; order Oscillospirales; family Oscillospiraceae; genus Faecousia. The sequence continues at coordinate 247,437 of CALADI010000048.1, forward strand.
GGAAGAAAGACAAGAAGCATTATCTGGTTATCGACCGGGAGAATAATTCCGCGCAAAAACTGCTGGACGAGGTGAGCCAGTGCCGGGAGTATGAGGACAAGCTGATCTCCGGGCAGGATGCCCTGCTGATGGCGGATTCCGGCAGCATTCTGGTGGTGGTGGACACCAACCGCCCCAATCAGGTGGAGTGCGGACCTCTGCTGGAGGCCATCCCAAAGGTCTGCGTCATCGACCATCACCGCCGGGCGGCGGATTACATCAACCCCGTGGTGGTGAACTTCCACGAGCCCTATGCCTCCTCCGCTTCGGAGCTGGTGACAGAGCTGCTGGAATATGTGGTGGAGAAGCAGGATGTGCTGCCCATCGAAGCCAAGGGGCTGATGGCAGGTATTTTCTTAGACACCAAGAGCTTCAATGTCCGCACCGGAGAGCGAAGCTTTGAAGCAGCGGCGTTCCTGCGCCGTCTGGGGGCGGAGACGGTGGAGGTCAAGAAGCTGATGCAGAGCGACTTCCAGACCACCATGGAGCGCTACCAGATCATCAAATCCGCCCGGCTGTACCGGCAGGAGATCGCCATTGCGGCGCTGGATACCACCACCACCCGGGCGCTGGCGGCACAGGCGGCGGACGAACTGCTGAACATCACCGGCATCCAGTCCTCCTTCGTGCTGTACCCGCAGGACGGTACGGTGGTGGTTTCCGCCCGCTCCATCGGCGAAGCCAATGTGCAGGTGATTTTGGAGGCGCTGGGCGGCGGCGGAAATGCTGCCACCGCAGGCGCGCAGGTGAAGGATGCCACGGTGGAGCAGGTCTTGGACAAGCTGGTGGCGTCCATTGACGATTATTACGGATCATAACGAAAAAGGAGTCGATTACAAATGAAAGTGATTTTAACCGCAGATGTGAAGGGCAAGGGCAAGAAGGGGCAGATGATCGAGGTCTCTGACGGCTACGCCAGAAACTACATGCTGCCCCGGAAGCTGGCCATCGAAGCCACTGCCGACGCAGTGAATACCATGCGGATGAACGACAAGGCATTGCAGGAGCGTCAGGCCAAGGAGCGTGCCGAAGCCATGGAGATCTCCAAGAAGCTGCGCCAGATGACCTTGACTGTCACCGCCAAGGGCGGCGGCACCGGACGGCTGTTCGGCGCTGTCACCAATCAGGAGATCGCCGATGCCCTGAAGAAGAACAGCGGCATCGCCATCGACAAGCGCAAGATCGTCATTGACGAGCCCATCAAGAATGTGGGCACCTACACCGTCAAGTGCAAGCTGGGCTACGAGATCGTGGGTCAGCTCACGGTGAAGATCGAGGAAGCCTGAGCAAGGGCTGGTTACACCAAATGCCAAGCAAAAGGAGGCGCAGGTAGAAATGGATGAAGAATTGACCGGGCGTCAAATGCCCCATGCGCTGGATGCGGAGCAGGCGGTGCTTGGCTCGATCCTGATCGACAATTCCTGTGTGGCAGAAGTCATCGGGATCCTGCGGCCGGACGATTTCTATTTGGAGCAAAACCGGGAGATCTATGAAACGATCTACACCATGTTCAACTTCTCCCAGACCATCGATCCGGTGACGGTGCTGGATAAAATGCGGGAATTGGGCTGTTTTCACGAAAATTCCCGGGATTATATCCTGCAGCTCATGGAGATCACTCCCACGGCGGCCAGAGTGGAGCGCTACGCCCGGATCGTCCGGGAGAAGGCGATGCTCCGGGGACTGGCGCAGGCGGCGTCGGATATCAGCCAGATCGTCTACGATCAAGTTGGCACCCCCAGCGAGATCTTAGAGGCGGCGGAGAAGAAGATCTACGCCCTGCGCAAGGGCGAGCGGACGGATTCGCTGGAGCATATCGGCACCGTGCTGCACAAGGTCTTTGACCATCTGACGGAATTGAGCATGTCGGATTCTGCCATCCCCGGTCTTTCCACCGGGCTGCGGGATCTGGACACCAAGATCAACGGTCTGAACAAGTCAGACCTTTTGCTGATCGCCGCCCGTCCCGCCATGGGTAAGTCCTCGCTGGCGCTGAACATCGGCGTCAATGTGGCAAAGAAGTACAAGCAGACCGTTGCGGTATTCAATTTGGAAATGTCCCGGGAGCAGCTTGCCATGCGTCTGCTCTCCGGTGAGAGCTTTGTGGACAGTCAGAAGATGCTCACAGGCAAGCTCAGCGACGAGGAATGGGGCAAGCTGGCCATGGCGTCGGCATCCCTGAGCCAGACGGATATCCGCATCGACGATAACCCCTCGGTGACGGTGGCGGAGATGAATGCCAAGCTGCGCCGGGTGGAGGATCTGGGGCTGGTCGTCATCGACTATTTGCAGCTGATGACCGGCTCGGGCTACGGCAGGCAGTCGGAAAACCGGGTGCAGGTGGTTGGTGAGATCTCCCGATCTCTGAAGATCATGGCAAAGGAACTGAATGTGCCGGTGATCTGCCTGAGCCAGCTTTCCCGTGCGGTGGAGAGCCGCACCGACAAGCGTCCCATCATGTCTGACCTCCGGGAATCCGGCGCCATCGAGCAGGATGCGGATGTCATCATGTTCATCTACCGGGACGATTACTACAATGAAAATTCCGAAGAAAAGAATGTGGCAGAGTGCATCGTAGCCAAGAACCGTCACGGCGAAACGGGGACGGTGAAGCTGCAATGGCTGCCCCAGTTCACCACCTTTGCCGACCGGGAGTGGAAGCATGCTGAATAAGCTGACCGAGTCGCTGCGCCGGATGCTCCGGGGCGGGGAGACGGTGATCTGCGCCGTGTCCGGGGGCGCCGACTCCATGGCGCTGCTGTGGGGAATGTGGCTGCTGCGGGAGAAATTCCACCTCCGGGTGGAAGCTGCCCACTTCAACCACCACCTCCGGGGGGAGGAATCCCGGCGGGACGAAGATTTTGTCCGGGATTTCTGCCGGTTTCACGATATCCCCCTGCATATGGGGGGTGCTGAGGTGAAGCCGGGGGCTAAGGGCTTGGAAGCCGCCGCCCGGGAAACCCGGTATGGCTTCCTTATGGGATTGGATGGGATCATTGCCACCGCCCACACCGCCGATGATAATGCAGAGACGGTGCTGATGCACCTGATCCGGGGCACAGGACTGCGGGGCTTGGGGGGCATCGCCCCCGTCAGCGGCAGACTGATCCGCCCTATGCTGGATATCACCCGGCAGGAGGTAGAGGAATTCCTCCGGGAGAACTGGATCGGTCATGTGGAGGACAGCTCCAACGAAACCGACGATTTCCTCCGTAATCGGATCCGCCATAACATCATCCCGGCGCTGCGGCAGGAGAATCCTGCCATCGGGATGAACCTCTCCGCCATGGCGCAGCGCCTTCGGCAGGAGGAGCAGGTCTTGGAGGAGCTGGCATCATCGTTGGATGCCCGGAATGTGCCGGAACTTCGCCGTCAGCCCCAAGCGCTGCTGCGGCGGGCGCTGGAGGGTCTGCTGAAGCAGGGGGGACTGGCTGAGCCTACCGCCCGGCATATCCTACAGGCTCAGGCATTGGTGCAGTCGGAGAAACCGTCGGCCTATGCCCGGTTTCCCGGGGGGCTGATCCTGCGGCGCAATTACGACCGGCTGGAGATCGCCGTGGAGCCCATCCGATTGGACAGCTGCCCCCTGCCGCGGGACGGAAGTGTCCGTCTGGAGCAGATCGGGCTGGAGATCCGGTGCTGCGCCGGGGACTGCCGGCGGGCTGGAGATCCGGATTCTTTCACGGTCTGTCCCGTGGGGGATATGGTGGTGCGCTGCCGGCTGCCGGGGGACGAGATCCGTCTGCCCGGGGGGACGAAGTCCCTGAAGAAATATTTTGTGGATCGGAAGATCCCGGCGTCCCAACGGCTGGCGATCCCGGTGGTGGCAGACGATGCCGGTGTGCTGGGCGTGTGGGGCGTGGGCGCCAATCTGGACAGAGTCCAAGGCGGCGATCCGGTGACCATTTGTTTTGAAAAAATCCCCCAACCGGGGAGAGAAGAAAGATCATGATTGAGAAAAGGGGCTGTATCGATATGCAAAACAACATTGAAAAGATTTTGTTGACCGAAGAACAGATCAAGGCGCGGATCGCAGAGCTGGGCAAAGAACTGTCGGCAGAGTATGCCGGTAAGGATCCCATCTTTGTGGGCGTGCTCAAGGGCGTGGTGGTGTTCTATGCGGATATGATCCGCGCCATCGATGTGCCCTGCCAGCTGGACTTCATGTGGATCTCTTCCTATGCCGGGACGGAGTCCACCGGCAAGATGGTGGTGAAGAAGGACGTGTCCGCCGACCTCACCGGGCGCCATGTGGTGATCCTTGAGGATATCTTCGACACGGGCACTTCTCTGGACTACACCTACCATCACCTGTTGGAGAAGCACCCGGCTTCTCTGAAGATCTGCACGCTGCTGGACAAGCCGGAGCGCCGCAGACCGGAGATCACCCTGAAGGCGGACTATACGGGATTTGTGATCCCCAACGAGTTCGTGGTGGGCTACGGTCTGGACTATAATGAGCATTACCGGAATCTGCCCTATGTGGGCATCCTGAAGCCGGAGGCATATCAAACCAACGAAGGAGAAACAAACACTTGAACTTTCGAAGAATTCTACCGTTGCTGATCTATATGGCGGTGTTGCTGCTGCTGTTCGGATGGATCTCGGGGGCGTTTGGGTTCGGCAGCAACGATCTGGCGTACTCCGAGATCGTGGAGCTGTTCCAGAAGGAGCAGGTCAAGAGCTTCACCGTCCACGGTGATGAGATCCAGCTTGACCTCCACGAACCCTACAAGGGCAAGACCCGGCTCACCGCCGGATTGGGGGACACGGAGCTGTTCCACCAAGATCTGGACGAGATCATTCGCAGCCAGAGTGCCGACGGTGTGCTGGAAGGGTACACCTATCTGCCGGTGCAGACCACCAAGCCGCTGGACTATGTGCTGCCCCTGCTGATCGCCGGCGGCGTGCTGCTGCTGGTGTGGTTCTTAATGATGGGCAAGATCAGCGGCAACAATCCCCTCAATAACTTCGGCAAAGCCCGCACGGTCCTCGGCGGCGGGGAAGGGCGCAAGGTCACCTTTGACGATGTGGCCGGCGCAGATGAGGAAAAGGCCGAACTTCAGGAGGTGGTGGACTTCCTGCGTGCCCCGGAGAAATTCAACGAAATGGGCGCCCGGATCCCCCACGGCATCCTGCTGGTGGGCCCTCCCGGCACGGGTAAGACTTTGCTTGCCCGGGCGGTGGCAGGAGAAGCGGATGTGCAGTTCCTGTCCATTTCCGGTTCGGACTTTGTGGAGATGTATGTGGGCGTGGGCGCCAGCCGTGTCCGCGACCTGTTCGATCAAGCCAAGAAAATGGCACCTGCCATCATCTTTATCGATGAGATCGACGCTGTGGGACGCAAGCGCGGCTCCGGTATGGGCGGCGGTCACGATGAGAAGGAGCAAACCTTGAACCAGATGCTGGTGGAGATGGACGGCTTCGGCAAGAACGAGGGCGTCATCGTGCTGGCAGCCACCAACCGCCCGGATATTCTGGATCCGGCGCTGCGCCGTCCCGGGCGGTTCGACCGGGAGATCTATGTGGGCGCACCCGACGCCAAGGGCAGAGAGGAGATCCTGAAGGTCCATGCCCGGAACAAGCGGCTGGGGGAGGATGTCTCCCTGAAGCAGATCGCCATGGCCACCTCCGGCTTTACCGGGGCGGATCTGGCCAACCTGCTCAACGAAGCGGCGATCCTTGCCACCCGTGCCGGACGCCCGGTGATCACCCATGCCGATCTGGACGAAGCCATGATGAAGGTGGTGGCAGGTCCCGAAAAGCGCAGCCGTCTGCGCCGCCAGCGGGATATCCGGCTGACTGCGGTGCATGAGGCGGGACACGCAGTTGCCATGTACTTCCTGCCCACCCATGACCCGGTGAAGCAGATCAGCATCATCCCCCGTGGTCAGGCGCTGGGTCTGACTTGGAGTATGCCGGACGAGGAGTCCACCCATGTGACCCGTAACGAGATGTACGAGGACATCGTGGGGCTGCTGGGCGGCCGTGTGGCGGAGGATATCACCTTCGGGGATGTGTCTACCGGCGCATCCAACGATATCGACAGAGCTTCCCGGTTGGCCCGGGATATGGTGGGCAGATATGGCATGTGCGAAGCACTGGGCACCGTGTCCTACAATTCCGACGATGAGGTGTTCGTAGGCGGCAGCTACGGCAAGACCAAGAGCTACTCCGAGAAGGTGGCAGGGCTGATCGACGACGAGGTGAAGAAGCTGGTGGATCGGGCTTATGACCAGTGCCGCCGGATCCTCACGGAGCACGGCGATAAGCTGACCCAGGTGGCGGACTTCCTTGTGGAGCATGAGGTCATGTCCGGTCAGCAGTTTGCCGACTGCATGGCGGGCAAGGCGGTGGATCCTCAGGCTCGGGGCTCCCTGCTTCAAGACCCGGAAGATGCAGAATGATCCACAAAAGCAAAACAAAGGGCAGGCACCTTAGGTGCCTGCCCTTTTGCGTCACATATTGAAGAAATAGAAGGTCAGGAAGTGGAGCACGCTGCCGATCACCACGAACACATGGAACACCGAGTGCATCCACCGTACCTTAGAGCCGATGCCATAGAGCACAGCGCCGATGGTATAGGCGATGCCGCCGCCCAGCAGCAGATAGAACCCGGTGGGGCTGAGGATCTGCCACAGCATACCCATGAAGGGCAGGATCGCCCAGCCCATGCCGATGTAGCAGATCATGGAGAATACTTGGTATTTGCGAAGATCGATGGCGGTGAGGGTGGTGGCAATGGCGCACAGGATCCACTCCAGGGCGAAGATGCCCCAGCCCAGGGTGCTGCTTGCTCTGCGGATGGCGCCCAGAGCAATGATGGTGTAGCTTCCGGCAATGAGGAAATAGATGGCGCAGTGGTCCAGTACCTGCAATACCTTCTTGGTGGTGCTGGGTTTCCATGCGTGGTAGATGCTGGAGATGCTGTACAGGCAGATCAGGCACACCCCGTAGATGGCGGCAGCCACCACCTCGGTGGCACCGTAGTTCAGCGCGGCCTTCACCACGCACAGCACCAGCGCCGCCATGCCTCCCAGACAGCCCGCCGCATGGGTCAGGGTGTTGGTCAGCTCCTCTGCGTAAGTATAGTTGGGCAGCGCCCGGTCGCACAGCTTGATTCGTTTCTGCATGATAAGACCTCCGTGGATTTGATGCCATTATCATAGCACAAAGCGCCCCATATGGTGCTCTACAGCCGGGATTCTACCCGGAACGGATGGTAGAGTCACCGAAACGAAGGGGTAGAATTCGCAGTAGTTGGGCGATATCACCAAAACGGGAGGTAGAAATTTGGATGCAGGTAGCCAGAATTAATAGAAATTTTATGGGATTCCCGCAGAGGGTTGTGATATAATAGTATCAGCCACATCCGGGCGATCCAACCCCCGGATCTTGAAAAGGAGCACCTATGAACAACATTCTATTTTTTCTGACCCCCAAGGCATTGTGCGCACACCTCAATGCTGACGATACCTTGCGTCAGGCGCTGGAGCGGATGGAGACCGCCGGATATACATCCCTGCCCATTCTGAACAAACGGGGGGAGTACTGCGGCACCCTGTCGGAGGGAGATCTGCTCTGGGCGCTGAAGAATCTGTGCTATATGGATATGCGTCAGGCGGAAGCTCACCGGGTCATGGAGATCATCCACCGCAAGGACTACATCCCCGTCAAGGTCAATACCTCTATGCACGACCTTGTGGATCGGGCAGCCAACCAGAATTTCGTCCCCGTGGTGGACGACAAGGGGGCGTTCATCGGGATCATCACCCGCAGCGCCATCATCAAATACTGCCGCCAGCAGCTCTTCTCCGAGGATTGAGCCTGCCGGTGTAAAAAGCGGCGCCCCGTGTGTGTGGCGCCGCTTCTTTGTATGATTTAGGAGATGCTGGAAGCCCACAGGGGGAACTCCATGGCGTAGGAGAGCTGGTCGCTGTCTTGGCAGGTCATCTGGCACACCCAGAAGGAATCCCCGGATTCCTTGACGAACAGGGCATTGTAGTAGTCCAGCCCATTGCTGTCGGTGGAGGGGAAAGTGGTGTAGAGATTGCCGTACATATCCGTCTGGAATTCATCCAGACCATTGGAGCTTGCCACCAGCTTGGCATAGTCCTCCAGAGACATCCCGGTGAGATTGTTGGCCTGCTTGTCGTCTGCCATGGCTAGGATCAGCACATTGGAGTTGGCGAGGGCGCCGCTGAATCCCTTGGCATCCTGGGGATCCAGACCGTCCTCGGCGTAGATCCGCAGCCCTGCGGGCATGGTGTACAGGGTCAGCCCCTGATAGTCCACATTGACCCGTTCGGTGTCCAGCACCAGATCGATCTCCTTGGAGCAGGTTTCAAACTGATCCAGCCAGTCGTTGTTGTCGGTACTGTCGCAGAAGGTGAACACATAGTTGGCGTCGGCGGTGACCACCTCGTAGCGGTAGATGTGGCTGGTGTAGTTGTCGGAAGATTGGACATAGTCCACAAAGACTGCTTCGTGACCGTCCACCTCTGCTTCTTCCAGATACTGGATGAAGGGTTCGGCGTCATCCTTGGCGCCGGACTGATCCTGCATGTGCTGGGCGATCTGCTGGGCATCCATATCCAGCACGGACTCATTCTTGGGAAATACCTCTACGCTGACATAGGAGGGGTCTTTGGGAGCATCGGGGCTTTCAAAGACCTGGATGGTATCCTGCACCGCAGACAGTTCGAAGCCCTCGGGCAGTTCCAACTGGAAATCGATGACCTTGGGCGCGGCAGGCTGGGTGGGCGCGGTAGTGGGAGCCGTGGTGGGCTCAGTGGCGGCAGCGGTGGTCTGCTCCGGCTGGGTGGATGCGGTGGTGGGCTCCTCGGCATCCTGACCGCAGGCGCACAGCAGTCCCGCAATCAGCAAAGCGGTCAAAATCAGATGGAACTTCTTCATAACTTGGCTCCTTTTGCCTAATTTGTTGAATATCCTTACTATGATATCACAGCTTTCCTTCTGTTTCAAGGAGTGCGCCTAGTTTTGCCACGGCGGGCAGGAGATTTTCCTCGGCAAGTCCGGAGTAATTCACCACCAGACACCGTTGCGCCCAGACAGGGGGCGTGCTGCGATAGTACCGGCTGAGGGGCTGGATGCGGATCCCAGCCCGGCTGCACAGATCTACCAGCGCTTCGTCGGAAAGTTCCGTGTCCACCCGCAGGAGGAAGTGAAGCCCCGCATCCTGCTCCATGATGGTGATCCGGTGGGCGAAGGGACAGCTGCGTAATGTCTCGATCACCAGATTGCGGCGGCTGCGGTAGAATTTACGCATCCGGTTGATGTGCTTTTCAAAATGCCCCTGCGAAAGAAACCGGGCAAGGGTGTACTGCTCGAAACTGGGCACGGTGCAGCTGTAGAATCCCAGCGTCCGGCGGAACTGCTCCATCAGCCGGGGCGGGAGCACCATGTAGCTGATGCGGATGGAGGGGGCAAGGCTGCGGGAGAAGGTGTTCATGTAGATCACCCGCCCCTGTGCGTCCATGGATTGCAAAGCAGGCAGGGGGTGGGCATGGAACCGGAACTCCGAGTCGTAGTCGTCCTCGATGAGCCACCGATCCGGCTGGGCCTGCACCCATTGCAGAAGCTGCCCCCGGCGCTGGGCGGTGGTGACGATGCCGGTGGGGAAGTGGTGGCTGGGGGAGCAATGGAGCACTTGGGCGCTGCCCAAACTCTGGGGCAGGATGCCTTGGGCATCCATGGGAGCGCTGACGCATTCCACCCCGCCTGCGGCGTAGATCTGGCGGATCTTCTGGTAGCCCGGTTCTTCCAAGGCGTAGATCTTCTCCCGCCCAAGAAGCTGGATCAGCAGATTGTACAGGAAGTCCGTTCCTGCGCCGATGAGGATGTTCCGGGGATCTACCCGCATATCCCGAAAGGCGGCAAGATGATCGGCGATGGCACGGCGCAGCTCGATGTAGCCCTGACTGGGCAGAGGTGCCAGCAGCCGGTCCCCGTAGTCCAGCATCACCTGACGCTGCAGCTTCATCCAAACGGAGAAGGGGAATCCCGGGGAGGAAGCGCCGGCGGTGAGATCCACCGGCCATGTATGCGGGGCAGGTTCCGGCTCAGGGTTGAGCGATCCTTGGGGGGCAATGGACTGGGCGCCCTCTACAAAATAGCCCACTTTCTCCACCGAGCGCAGATACCCCTCGGATACAAGCTGGGCGTAGGCGGTCTCCACCGTGACCTTGCTGACCTCCAGATGGGCAGCCAGACTGCGCTTGGAAGGGAGCTTTTCGTTGGGACTGAGCCTGCCCCGGCGGATATCCTCCCGGATGCAGCGGTAGAGGGATTCATACAGGGGAAGCCCGGGGCTTTTCTCCAGTTCATAGGTCAGCATATCCCGTCACTCCCACCGGCACAGCCCGTTGCGCCGATCCCACAGCGCCAGCACCAGTCCTTCCTCCACCCGGATCCGGGCGGGAGCGCCGATAAAGTGGTTGCTGACCCCAAGGGGGAATCCGGCGTGGAGCGTCCCTTGGGTCAGAGGATATTGCAGTCCTTCCAGCGTCACCCCGGCGGCATCGGATCCCAGACAGAACAGGGAGATCACACCTTGGGCGGCGGCGGGGAAAGTGACGGTCTGCCCGGAGATCACCGTGGCAAGATAGTCTCTGCCCACCAGCACCCCGGTGGCGCCGTGCTCGGACAGGAAGCCCAAGGTCTGGAAGTTGGCGATGGTGTGATCCAACCGAGGACCGTCCATTGCGCCGTAGAACAGGAAAAAGTCACACCCCTGAGCCAGACCGTGCCGGACGGCCAGCATGGCGTCGGTGTCGTCCTTCTCCACGGGGAACACCCGGGCATCCTGGGGGACATAGCCCAGAGAGTCAAAATCCCCCAGGATCACATGGGGGGAAACACCGATGGCATCGGTATGGCGCAGTCCTCCATCGGCGGCAATCACCAGCGCATCAGGGGGGATGGGGGCAAGCAGCCGGTCAAATTCCGCGGCGCAGAATACAACACAGGGTTTCATGAAAAGCCACCTCTCAGCATTCAGATGGGGCTAGTGTACCACACCGGCGGGAAAAAGGAAAGCCCCGATCGGGATCTGACCGATCGGGACTTTGGGATCATTTCAGGAATTTTTCGACGGCTTGACACAGATCGTCGATGGCGCCCTGATCGCCGGCGGCAACGGCATCCACCATGCAATGGCGGATGTGGTCATTGAGGATGACCTTGCCGGTATTGTCCAGCGCCGAGCGGACGGCGGCAAGCTGAACCAGTACATCCGAACAGTCGCACCCCTCTTCCACCATGCGCTTGACCTTGTTCAGGTGGCCGATGGCCCGGGCAAGGCGGTTGATGACAGCCTTCTGATTCTCATGGACATGGGCGTGGCTGTGGGGAATGCCGTGCTGGTGCATATATTCGTGTTCATGATCGTGGACATGGTCGTGATCGTGGGTATGTTCCTCCATAGGGTCACCTCTTTCTCCCGCTACTATACCATTTTTCCTCATTTTCCGCAACCGTACCCGGGGGATATTTGGCAAAAATATTTGTTTTGACAGGAAAGGCAATAGCGTTTATAATGAAAGAAAAAAGAATCGAGGAGATCATTATGCACATCGATCACGAACCCGGTCATACCCATGACCACCCCCATACCCACGAGCACACCCACGAGCATACCCATGACGGGCATACCCACACCCACGAGCATTCTCATGTGCATGACCATGCCCACGAGCATCCTCACACCCATGACCACCTCCACGAGGATGGCCATACCCATGAACACACCCACGAACATTCTCACGAGCACACCCATTGCAATTCCGACTGCGGAAGCTGCGCCTCCAAGTGCAGCCACACCCCCATGGAGGAGCTGGTGGCGCTGATGAAGTACATGGTGGGTCACAATGCCGCCCATGCAAACGAGCTGGCAGAGCTGGCAAAGCAGTTCAGCGAAGCGGGCAACCCCACCGCCTACGAGCAGGTGATGGCTGCGGTGTCCGATTTTGAGAAGGGCAACATGCGCCTGAGCGCCATTCTTGCCAGTCTGGAAGTCAAGTAAGGAGGAAGTGTTATGTGCCTTTCTACGGTCTACAAGAATAAGCTGGAGCCGGAATCCGTTGTGATGAAGAATGTGATGCGGATCGAGTGCAAGGACGGCTGCGTCATCCTCACCGATCTGATGGAGCGTCAGATGGCGATCGAAGGAACGCTGGAGATGGCCAATCTGGTGGACGGTGTCGCCGTGGTCAAGGAAGCGGCGGTCTGATCCCGGTAAATGCGTAAAAAGCGGTGTGCCCTCGGGCACACCGCTTTTGTTGTTTGGTCTTATGCCAGATAGATGGCCTTGCAGGCACGCATGGTCATGTAGCAGTCGAACTTGCTGACCAGCTCCATGGGAGCGTGCATGCACAGCACGGGCACGCCTGCGTCCACGGTGACGATGTTGCGGTTGGCCATGTAAGCGGCAACGGTGCCGCCGCCGCCCTGATCCACCTTGCCCAGAGTGGCGATCTGCCAAGTCACATTGGCGTTGTCCAGCGTGGTGCGGACATGGCCCATGGCTTCAGCGGAAGCGTCGGATGCGCCGCCCTTGCCCCGGGAGCCGGTGTACTTGCAGATGGCAACGCCGTAGTTGAGCTGGCTGTTGTTGCGCTTGTCGCAGGTCTCGGCAAAGTTGGGGTCAAATGCGTTGGACACATCGGCGGACAGGCAGAAGCTGCTCTCCAGGCAGCGGTTCAGGCTTGCGCCGGTGGCGTCGCACAGATCCTGCATGAAGGTCTCGAAGAAGTGGCTCTGCATACCAGAGATGCCCACGGAGCCGATCTCCTCCTTGTCGGCCAGAATGCACACGGCGGTGTGCTTGGGGGTGCCCATGTCCAGCAGGGGGACGATCTCAGCGTAGGCGCACACCCGGTCGTCGTGACCGTAAGCGCCCAGCAGGCTGCGGTCCAGACCCACCTCGCGGCACTTGCCGGCGGGGACGATGGTCAGCTCGGCAGACAGGAAGTCGGATTCCACCATGCCATACTTCTCGTTCAGCAGCTTCATGATGTGCAGCTTCACCAGATCGCTGCCCTCGCCCTCCAGAGGCTCGGTGCCCATGATGATGTTCAGCTGCTCGCCGGCGATGACCTGAGCGGCGGTCTTCTGCATCTGATCGGCAGACAGGTGCACCAGCAGGTCGGAGACCACCAGAATGGGATCTGCGTCATCCTCGCCGATGGTCACGGTGACCACAGTGCCGTCCTTGCGGTAGACCACGCCGTGGAGCGCCAGAGGAATGGTGGCCCACTGGTACTTCTTGATGCCGCCGTAGTAATGGGTCTTGAGGTAGGCGATCTCAGAGTCCTCGTACAGGGGATTGGGCTTGATGTCCATTCTGGGGGAGTCCACATGGGCGGCGCAGATGTTGGCGCCGTTGTTCAGGCTCTCAGAGCCCATGACAGCCAGAATGATGCTCTTGCCCCGGTTGTTGTGGTAGACCTTGTCGCCGGGGTTCAGCTTCATGCCGGGAACCAGGGGCTTGAAGCCGTGGGCTTCGGCAGCGGCGGCGGTCCATGCGGTGGCTTCCCGCTCGGTCTTGCAGGCATCCATAAATGCGGCATAGCCCTTGCAGTAGCACTCCATCTCCGCCCGTTCCTCGGCGGACAGCTTGGTGTATCCGTTTTTGGGAGAAGCCAGCAGGCTCTCCTTCAGTTCTTCGATGTTCATATTTGGATCGCTCCTTTTCTAAGATATCTGGTTTCTATTATACCTGCATCGGGTAAAATTGCAAGACATTTCATTTTCTTCCCAACCTCTTTACAGCATCGGCGTGGATATGGTAGAATGAAGCAGAAAGAGGTTGATGGATCATGGAATTTATAACAAAATCTCCGGCGCAGACGGAGCGTGTGGGCGAAGCGCTGGCTAAGCGCCTGAGCGCCGGTGCGGTGATCGCCTACCGGGGGGACTTGGGCGCGGGGAAAACCGCCTTCACCAGAGGGCTTGCCCGTGGTCTGGGGATCACCGAGAGCGTGACCAGTCCCACCTATACCATCGTGAACGAATATTTGGGCGGCAGGCTGCCCCTGTTCCACTTCGATATGTATCGGCTGGGCGGCGAGGATGAGCTGTTCGACATCGGCTGGGAGGACTATCTGGAGCGGGGCGGGGTCTGCGCCGTGGAATGGAGCGAAAATGTGCCGGAAGCCATGGAAAATGCCATTTCCGTCACCATCTTCAGATTGGACGAGGATACCCGAAAAATTGTCATCGAAGGAGGGGAACAGCTTGCTGATTTTAGCCTTTGAAACATCGGCCAAGGCGGTGTCTGTGGCGTTGCACGACGGCGGAGTTCTCTTGGCAGAGAGCTACCAGAACACCGGGCTGACCCACAGCCAGACCTTGATGAGCATGGCCCAGGATCTGCTGAAGAACTGCCGCAAAAGCGTGCAGGATGTGACGGCGGTGGCAGTGGCGGCGGGCCCGGGCAGCTTTACCGGGGTGCGCATCGGCGTGGCTGCCGCCAAGGGTTTCGGCTGGGGCGCTCAGATCCCGGTCTACGGCGTCTCCACATTGGAGTCCATGGCAAGATCCCTGGGGATCTGCGATGGATTGGTCTGTGCCTGCATGGATGCCCGGCGGTCACAGGTGTACAATGCCCTGTTCCGGGTGACGGAGGGGGAGATCACCCGTGTCTGCCCAGACCGTGCCATCGGTCTTGACGAACTGGCGCCGGAACTGCTGGCGCAGAACGAGCCGGTTTTTCTGGTTGGCGATGGGGCAAGACTGTGTTATAATACACTGCTGGAGCAAGTGCCGAACCTGCGCCTGATGCCGGAGCACCGGCTTCATCAGAGGGCGTCGGGTGTGGCGCTGGCGGCAGCGGCAGCCATTGCCCGTGGGGAATCCGGCGACGGCAATGGGCTGACCCCCAATTATCTGCGGCTGTCTCAGGCAGAGCGTGAGCGCCTTGCCCGGGAAACGAAAACACAATAAAAGGAGTATAAAAAGCATGAGCAATGTTGTTATCTTTGACCACCCGCTGATCCAGCACAAGCTGGCCATTCTGCGGAACCAGAATACCAGCGTTAAGGAGTTCCGGGAGCTGATCGGGGAGATCTCTGCCCTGATGTGCTACGAAGCCACCCGGAATCTGCCCACCAAGGAAGTGGAGGTCCAGACCCCTGTGGCTGTGGCCAAGTGCCGGATGCTGGCGGGCAAGAAGCTGGCCATCGTTCCCATCCTGCGGGCAGGTCTGGGCATGGTGGATACCATCGTGGATCTGATCCCCTCTGCCAAGATCGGTCATATCGGTCTGTACCGGGATCCTGAGACTCACATGCCGGTGGAATACTACTGCAAGCTGCCCGAGGATGTGGCAAACCGTCAGGTCTATGTGGTGGATCCCATGCTGGCCACCGGCGGCAGCGCCATTGCAGCCATCGAATTTCTGAAGAAGCACGGCTGCAAGAACATCATCATGATGAACATCATCGGCTGCCCCGAGGGCATCAAGGCAGTGCAGGAGGCTCACCCGGATGTGGACATCTATCTGGCGGCCTGCGATGAGAAGCTCAACGACAATGCCTATATCATCCCCGGCTTGGGCGATGCCGGTGACCGGATTTTCGGCACCAAGTAAGAGGCACATATATCGGTTTTTCTACCCCGGGAGCGATCGAACTCCCGGGGTTTGCCTTTGACAGCCCAAATGCTGTACTGTGATTTTGCTGAAAACATAGGAATCATATCTGTCTTTTTAGGAATATCGCTTATAATGACTGAAATAATGTTGGAAGAGATGGGATCTTATGATCTCAGCGCTGCCCCGGCAGTCCCCTGAATATAAAAAAGAACGAACCCTCGACTGAATTGATCTACAGCTTCAATCGAGGGTTCGTTCTCTTCGTCATTTGGACTTCTCATTGTGAAATGATCCTCCTTTTATGTGGGGAACCAACCTTGTTTGGTTCTCTTTGTGTCTATAAGATAACACGGGTACAGCACATTTGCAAGACCGCAGAATCGCTGAATTTCCACATGAAAAGTTGGGAATCATGCGGATAGACAGGGAAAAATAAAAGTGATATGATAAATATGTTGGGCAGCCTGCGGGCTGCCCATTTTCTGTTACAGGGAAATGATGGATGTCTCGGGATCTTTGCTGTCGTCGAGGATGACTGCGGATTGACAACGATCTTTGCAAAGAGTAAGATAACAGCAAAGATCTTGGGGATAAAGCAGTCAGAATCATTTCATTGGAGGGAAGATCGTGGAAAAACTTCGGTTTTGGGAAGGTGCTGAGCTGATCGAGAGCATTGCATCGATGGATGAGATCAAAGGAATGATGTGCCCGGACGATGCTTACCGGGTACTGCTGGGCGTATGTGTTCCTGCGCAGGTATATTCTGAAACCAGTAAGATCCGTTCAGAGATCATGGACAGCGGGGAACATAGCATCCTGTGTACACCGCTGGAGGCGGCGGATCGGCTGATCGCAGCGGATGCCCATTTGCCAATGCAGGAGGATATCTTTCTTTTTGTCGAAAAAGCGTATTTGGATGGATATGCGAATATCGACCCACGCTGGTGTGCGTTCCAGCTGGGCAGGCTATACAGTGAAGAGCGGTATGGACATATCGACGATTCCGAAGCATTCCTTTGGTTTGAGCGCAGTTCGAAATTGAACATGGGGATAGCAGACGGAATGCTTGGGAAATGCTACTTGCTGGGCAGGGGTACGCCGCAAAATTATGAGAAAGCATATAAACTGCTGACAAAATATGCATTGTTTGACACAGAATGGGCAGAACCGCTGCTTCTGCTGGGGCATATGTACCGGGATGGACTTTATGTTGAAGAAGATGAGGTGCAAGCGTTGGATTTGTACCGGAAAATTGTGCGCCATCGGGAATTTCAAGATCAAATCGCATATCCGCAGGCGCTTGTGGGTGTGGCGGATTATCAGATGGATAGAATTGGGGACAGAGAAAGCGTCCATTTGGCTTTATCTTATTACCAGCAGGCAGAGTGTGAGTTCTATGACTATCTGCTTTCGCATCCGACACAGGCCCGATGTGGAATCGATTATGCGAAGAGGCGGCAGAATCGGTGCCGTCAAAAGCTGATGAATGCGATTGATAAGGTGCAGAGGGAAATCGACATCAAGGCCTAAATATCGGGTGCAGGGGAAAGCGTTTGTCTCGATCCCCTGCGCCCGATGTGTCGGGATTACAGATTCGCATTTATGCACGAAGTGCGGGAAAATGAAGATCCAAAATCCATTGAAAACTGTTGCAAAAAACAAAGAAAGAGGCTTGAAATCGCAAGATTTCAAGCCTCTTGGTGGAGATAAGCGGGATCGAACCGCTGACCTCTTGAATGCCATGCAACTTAG
>CALADI010000049.1 GCA_937890525.1 uncultured Clostridia bacterium
GTGCTGCACCGATGAGCTGCACCACGGCAAGCTCTGTGCTGCCGGAGGTGGGCAGCTCAAAGGCGGCGCCGTTAGTTGCCACAATGATCTGCGTGGGATGATCTTGGTCAAGGTATCCGTCAAAAGCAGTTCCAGCAAGCAGCGTATGCCCATTTGTGGTTGCGACTTCTGTCAGACGGTAACGGATGTTTCTTGTCTGAGAGTTAATACGCAATCCATCAAAGAGAAGTGCCCCGTTTTCATTTGTGGTCAGTACGCCGTCCACAATACCGGGGGTCGAGGATGTGCCGGGAGTCAGCGGAGCATCCGGCGCTCTGCTGGTCACGGGGAGCCATGTCCCACCGTCATCCAAGCTGTACTCCAGTTTGCAGGTTACGCCCGACATTGGGTTGTTGTGGGTGTCGAATTTCTTAATGGCAATGAATCCGGGCTGAGGTGCATCCTCTCTGGTGTAGGTGTAGGTGCGGTCATCTTCGGTGATGTCGAATTTGTAGACCGTCGGATCTACCAGATACCCGGCAGGAGCCTTGGTTTCTTGGTAGGTGTATCCCTTGCCATACAGCAGATCTCGCACCTCAAAGCTGCCGGACGCATCGGTGGTGTACACGCCGATCAGCGAGCCGTCAGGCGCTTTCACGGTATACTCAGCGCCCTGCAACGGGGTGGTCGTGCCCGTTTCCACCTTGGTGACTCGGAAATGACCACGGATGGGTTCGTTGGCGATGCCGTTGAATCCAGCTGTCTGAACCACATAGGTCTTGCCGTTCTCTGTGATGTTCACGGTATAGACCGTTGGATCCAGCAGGTAGCCCTCCGGGGCTTTGGTTTCCTGCACGGTGTACTTGCCATAGCGCAGGTTGCGGAGGGCATGGATCCCATTGGCTTCTTCCACCATGTTTTCGGTGTGTCCATCTGGGTGCGTCACCGTAAAGACTGCGCCGGTGAGGGGCTTGTCGTCGGTGCTGTCGATCTTGGTCAGTTGGATGTGTCCCTTGACGGGGGTGTTCGCCACATTAAAGGAAAATGCGGTGTTGCCGCCCATGGTGACTTCAAAGGTCTGCGACCACCCGGTGTTGCACTGATAGTAGGCATTGCCCTTGGTTTCCCGGATCTCGTACTTACCCAGCGGGAACTCTGCGCCAGTAGCGGCACGACCGGCAGCGTCCAGCGTCAGCACATAGCAAGCCTCGCCGGGAGCAGCCGTGGGGAAAGAGCCGATCTTGACCGGGTTGGCAGAGCGGTTGTAGACCGTGAACTCGCATCCAGCGAAGTTTGCCCCGTTGGGAGCAGCGCCGCCGGTGTCAGCGTCATGCTTCTGAATGCTGATGGAAGCGTAGGTGCTGCGATCTTCAGGCTCAGGGAACAAATACCTGCCATCTTTACTCTGCACGATTGCAGCGGATTCAGGAGTCCAGACGAACCGGGCAGCGCCGCCGTTGGTGGGCTGGGTGATGTTGGCATACAGAGTCTGGATCTGACCGTATCCGGCAGGAGCCTTGACCTCGGTGATCCGGACAGAACCAATAGGAACACGGTTCACGATTATTCCGTTCGCTGTCTTGTCGATGTACAGCTTGTCACTTTTATAATCGTTCGCTAAATAGGCTTTATCATAGCCATGAAAACCATGTTCATTGGTTTCGAGATACCATGTTCTATCCGGAGAACCCGACCATGTTTGATTGTCAAAATATTCCCACTTGAATACCGCTCCCTTAAAGCTGGCGTTTCCCTGCGGAACCGTTTCTCCTGTATAGGGATCTTTCTTTTCGAATCTAAGAACATTCGGGTCAAAAGTTGGTTCATCTGACACATATACCATATTTACCTGTCCGCTGCGGATGGTGATGGTGTGTGGGGTCGGATCCAACTTAAATCCCGGAGGTGCCTTGACCTCAGTTAGGGTCAGCACCGTGCCGTTATCGTACTTCTTTGCAGAAGTGGCTTCGCCCTTTGCGTTGGTCGAGATGGTCTCCTGCCAGACGCCACCCTTGTGGACATCGTACCACGCTCCTTCAAGGCTGTAGCAAGCATTGCCCTGAAGCTGGGCAATGATGTCGGGATCGCCCTTCATGGACTTCTTCAGCGACACGGGGGCTGCCAGATCCACCTTAGCATCGATCTTGATGTAGCAAGGCAGCGGCTTCATGCTGAAGTTGACCAGAGAGATGAACTTCTGAACGCTGGAATCCCAAATGTCACCCCATACGGTCATATTCATGTTCTGCCCACCAAAGTTGTAGAAGTGTCCAGTTGCCGAAGCAACAACACCCTTCCTCCGATACACTTCACTTGCCGCAGCTTCCGTGGCGGAGATCTTCAGGACATTGCCGGATCTGGAAATGGTCAGCCCGGAAATGGGAGAGATGGTGAAGTTGTAGTCACCAAGAATGTTATTGGTGTCCGTCTTGCTGGCTTCATACATCCCGTTGGAGGGGTTCTTGACCAGAGTAAAGGTATTGGCAACACCCAAGCTGGAACTGGATAGGTTTGCAAAGGAAGGGTACTTCTGACCTCCTTTGATGCGGGTAGAAATCGCTTCGTATGCAGCTTTTGTGGCATTGTCGTATCCCCATGTCGAGCGATAGAATGGCGGATTGTCAATAGATGCGCCGGTATCGTCATATCGTCCTGTTGCAGAAGTGGACTGGTTTGCGATGTTCCCGTCCCAGTATCCGCAGACTGCATCCCAGATAAACAGGGCAGTTGCCCGCTTTTCCGCTTCGGTGGCGTTCTGGCTGGTATTGTGAACGCCACAAGCAAGGATCTTCTGGATTGCCTGCTTCTTCCGGGCGTCCGGTCCGAGGATCGCCGCCTGATCTCCTACGCTGCTGTCGTTGTATCGGTCAGGATTCCACGGATCTGGGATTTCATCATAGTGCTGACCTGCGGCACCAGAGGTAACCCAAGGTTCCAGACAGTAGGCGATGGCACCGTTGGCAAGTTCGAAATAGGCACATTCATTCACATACCAGCGTCCAGATCCGACCCGGTGCATATAGCCCTTCCAGACATAGTATTTGTAATCCACATCCCCGCCAAGACTGAAGAAGTGGCGCTTTGCCATGACCACGGTATTAGCTCGGTCGGAAGGATCTGGGGACGAAGGAATGAAGTAGGCGATATCTTCTGTCCATTCCAAGGAATAGACCGTGGTGATCTGCAAGCCGGAGTTTTCCAGTTCGCTGTTGGTTGTGATCTCCACCCCACGATCCGTGCCGCAATGTGCGAGGAAAATCGCATTCGGCTCCAGAACCTCGCCAGTGAAGCTGTCCACCAGATCTGCCGTGCCGAGGTAAACGGCGCAATGCTCGTCACCGTAGAACAGCAAATCTCCGGGCTTTGCCTCTGACAAAGCTGTGACCTCCCGCTTGATGACCCGCAGCTCGCTTTCGTTTACCGTGTCATAGTAGGCGTAGTTCTTGGATGCAGCTTCCAGCACTCCTCGGATCTCCGGCACGCTGGCATAGCTGCCGGTGAAGGACTCGGTGAGCATCTGGGTATTGATCCCTTGCTGGGGCAGGAAATTCCAGAGGTAGTACGATACAAAGGACGCACAGACCAGACCGTTCGCACGGATCTGATCCACGCTCTCCAGCCCGGTAGAGCCATCTCCGTAGGGGATCCCTGTCCGATACGCCTCCGGCAGCATGATGGAGGTGTAGTTGTAGTCGTACAGCACTCCGGCGTTCTGGAGTCGTTCTACCGGGTAGCCCAGTTCGGTCAGAGCGTCCAGCACCTGGTTGTGCTGCATCCCGTCCGGCACTTGCACCTTGGATTGGAAATCTGCCGGGAGTTGTTCCAGCAGCGGTGTCGGTGACACGAAAGGCGGCTCGGTAGGAGCTGTTGTTTCCTCCGGGACAGTCGTCTCCGGCACCGTTGTCTCAGGAACCGTCGGTTCCGTCATCACCGGCTCAGTGGGAGCAGCTGTCTCCAGCACAGTTGGTGCTGTTGTTTCTTCTGAAGCTGTTGGTTCAGGAACTGTGGTTTCCGGCATCGTCGCCGCCTCAGTCAATTCTGTCGGAGGCGGCGATTCCGATGGCAGGGGTTCCGTTTCCTGCGGTGCGGTTGCAGGCACTTCTTCCGGCTCTGTTCCTGCCGCCATGGCTGCCGTAGGAAGCAGCCCGGCGGTTATGACCAGAGCCATCACCAGCGCAATCAGCCGCAAATGTTTTTTCTTCATAGGCTTCTCCTTTCATAAAGTTGATATATATGAAAAACCGTCTGCATTTACAGACGGTTTTGGACATGAGAAAAGCCCGATTCAAAAGAATCGGGCTTTTACAAAAAGAAAGGAAAGATTCAGTTTTGAAGTGTTATTTAGTAGGGTCAGTCATAGACTGCTCGCCACACCAACTGCAAATCCAGCGGTCAGCGTAGGGAGAGTTGGGTACCCAAACTCCATCCTCGTCGTAGGAGTGCTTGATGTATCCGTTCTCCACCTTCTCTAGATGGAATAGCCCATAATAGGTAACCAAATCATATCCAGCTGCTTCTGCCTGCGACTGTGTGCAAGTCCAACCACATTCCTGACAAACGAACGCTCGCTCAAATGCGCCATGCACCCACTTATGCTCATGGGTGGGTTCGGTAGGCTCCGGCTCGGTGGGAGCGGGTTCGGTGGGCTTGGGTTCAGTGGGCGCAGGCTCAGTCACTTCCGGCTCGGTAGGAGCGGGTTCGGTAGGCTTCGGCTCAGTAGGCGCAGGCTCGGTGGGCTTGGGTTCAGTAGGCTTCTCAGGCTCAGGCTTCTGGCTGGCATCCAGCAGCTCGTCGTACCGCTGGAGGACAACGGCGCACTGGGCACGAACCGCTCCCGCCTTGGGGGACAGAGTGTTGTCGCTAGTACCGGATACCACGCCGTTGGCAACTGCCCACTTGAAAGCGTCTACGGCGTACCCTTCGATCTTGCCTGCATCGCTGTACTTGGACAGGTCAGCACGCTTGCTCACATCAGCGCCGGTGTGGTCGGCAAACTTCATCATGATCGCCACCATCTGCTCACGGGTGACTTTCTGGTTCGGAGAGAAGGTCTTTGCCCCAGTGCCAGCCACAATGCCGTTCTCGTAGCACCAAGTCACCGCCGGAGCGAAGTAGTCGTTTGCCTTGACATCAGCAAAGTGGTTGCCCGTGGTGGGAGCAGGCTTGCCTGCGATGGCATGGATCACAGTCACCAGCATACCACGGGTCATGGTTTGGTTGGGGCTGAAAGTATAGCTGCCAGTACCAGCCATCAGACCGTGGTTATAGGCGTAGTCCACGAAATTGGCGTACCACTGATCGCCCTTGACATCGGTGAAGGGGTGAGCAGCGCTGGCGCTGAAGCTCACAGCGCCCATCAACATGGCGGCAGAACAGACGCCGCACAGCATCTTTTTCAAAGTCTTTTTCATGATTTTTTGTTCCTTTCCTTTTTTGATTTTTGGGGGGTATATTCGTATGTTTATTTTAACACCTTGCCCATGGGAAAGCAAGGTGATGAATGGGAAAATCCCAGACAAGTGTCAAGGAGCATTCTCCTCTTCATCTTGGATGAACACTCCCAAAGATTCAAGTCTTTCTTTCTCCCGTGCGATTGATTCTATCAGCTCTTTACCTTCCTGTTTGAGTTCATCAAGATGTCTTCCATTACGATTGGTTCTATGTAGCGCATATATGGACACGACCAATGCAGCAATAGCCACTATAAGTTTAACAGTATACATTTCATGACCGCCCCCCTTCTGCATCTTGGAGGCGGGATCCCATTGCACATATCGCATCCAACTGTACATCAGGATTTTTCAGAGCGGCGATCTTGTGATCCCAGTCAAAATCAATCAAGCTGGAGACGGCTGTCCCGAAAAACGGCACGCCTGCCGGATTTTGCTCAACTTCATACAACCTCAAGTACGCAGAGCCGTCCAACGAGAGCCAATAAACCA
>CALADI010000050.1 GCA_937890525.1 uncultured Clostridia bacterium
ATATTTCCTACATAGGGGGCTTTTTGTGCTGTCCACACAATCTGGGGCAGTTCACGCTTTCGGATCGGGGGCAAAAAAGACCTCCGAAATGGATCTGCACCCATTCGGAGGTCTTTTTCATGCTCAATAAAACAGCAGGGAAAACCATGTCACCACATTTTCCCCGTACTGGAACGCCAGTCCCAACTCATCCAGCAGCCCCAGCAGGTTGATGCCGTGGCTCTCCACACACGGGTGCATATGCTCCGGGCGCCGGCAGGGCTTGGCGTCCAGAATGGCACAGCGCTTGCATTGGGCGCAGGCCTCGGTGGACAGCACATAGGGCTCCACCCCCTGTGCCCGCATCAGATCCCGCACCTGATTGGTCACTTCCTCGTGATCGGCACGGGTGGTCAGCGTCTCGTCAATGTCGGAGATGTCCGTCACCTCGGTGATGGTGGCGATCATCAGACACTCCGGGTAGGCAAGGCACTTGGCCTTGCAGGATGCCACCGATCCCACCCCCGGCGGGCATGCCCAGCTTTTGCCGTACATGGGGCACTCGTGCTCGCAGATCCAGCGCACCCGGTCGGAAAATTCCAAATCCCGGGGGTCTACAAAAGCGTAGGTATACAGCGGGAGCTGGGTCAGCTCCTGTTCCAGCAGTTCTTTGTTCAGCATTGCGTCTCCTCCATGATCCGCCGGCACCCGGCGGTGATGTCCTGCCATGTGGCTTCAAAGTCCCCGGTGTACCAGGGGTCCGCCACATCCCGATCCAGCAGGGGGCGGCATTTTTCCTGCCAGATCCCGGGGAACATCCGCTCCAGATACCGGGCGTTGCTCCTGTCCATGTAGTAGATCCGGTCGAAGCGCTCCAGATCCGCCCGGGTGATCTGCCGTGCCCGGTGGTCACCGCAGGCGACCCCGTGGGCTTCCAGCGCCCGGCGGGCAGGGGGATAGACCCGGTTGCCGATCTCCTCGGTGCTCACCGCCGCCGAGTCGATCTCATATCTGTCCGCCAATCCAGCCTTCCGGGCCATGTCCTTGAGCACCATCTCCCCCATGGGACTGCGGCAAATGTTGCCATGGCAGACGAAAAGTATTTTGGTCATGGTGTTTCTACCTCCGAACTTCTGCATCGCATTTTGTTTCAGTTTATCACACCCCGGCAGGGATTGCAACGCAGGGAGCAATTATGATGCGAAAAAAGCCGGCGAAATGCCGGCTTTTTGCATACTCATGTCACATCAGCGGGGCAAAGGGTCGGAAACCATGCAGGTGTTTCTCATAATTTACAAATGCTCCATTGAAGATCGGCGCCGCATGGGATAAAATACGGGTATAGAAGCTACTGCGCTGTATGCTGATGGATGATATTGAAATCAGCGTGATATAATACTACCTTCTAAATATGTGTTTCCTATGGAATGCCAGATATGCCTTGTTCTCTTCACAAATCTCGATTGTCATATCGCTCCTAAGATTTAAAAACAACCTATCGTTGTTAGAAAGATCTTGTGATATCATTATCATTCCCTCGTCATCAAATGTGATACTCCCGCTATCAAATGCCTTATCGTGATTGGGGCAAAATATAAATCCATTATTTACATCTGTTTTTTCCTTTGCCTCACATTGACTCCACGGCTTAATATGGCTGGCAACGAGAAATCTTGTATCTTTTACTCCGCATAAGCAGCAAGATTTATAGCGTTGCAACAAATTCTCTCTGAATACGCCTTGGTTTACTCGTACTTTCGTAAGGATTTCTCTCTCTTTTCCATTAAGAACCTTTTCTAAATTCGTTTTTTCGATTTCATCTTCTCGTAGATATGTATTCAATATTGTTTCCAACTCTTTAACCCGTCTAGGTCCTTGTATATTCCCCTTTAACCCATTTGCTTGCAATATCTCTATAGAAAATCTCGTTCGCTCAAATTCCTCTATTAATTCTAACTCCATATAATTTCCATAGCTCTCATATGTCGTACCATTTAATACATATTCCGAGTCATCTATGGTAATGTGAGGAACATTCACTCTGTTTACTTTACATCTATACATGATAGCCGAAACAGGTCTTCCTACATATATAAAAACCTCATCCCCCACTGCTATAGAATGATTAGATTGTTTCCAGTCTATGCACTTCAACTTTCTAAAAGCACCAACTATATCATATGAATGTATATTACATGGTATAATCCACTGTAGCATATTTTCCCTCATTTCTATCCTTGCTCGTAGAAGATAATCCTATTCCAGCTTACCACACCCCGGCAGGGATTGCAACGCAGTGGGTCAATTATGATGCGAAAAAAGCCGGCAAATGCCGGCTTTTTGCATACTCATGTCACATCAGCGGGGCAAAGGGCAGGAAGATGCACTCCGCGATACGCTCTTTCTGGCTTCTGTGCAAAAACTGCTGATACAGGTAGGGATCGCAGTTTTCGATGTCCTGCCGGAAAATGCGGATATACTCCTCTACCAGATCGTTGGCGTAGAAAATGCCGCAGATCTCGTCGTCCACCTTCAGCGAGCGCATATCCATGTTCACCGACCCGATGCAGCAAAGCTCCTCGTCGATGGTCATGGTCTTGGCGTGGATGTAGCCCCGGTACTTGTAGACCTTGGCGCCGAACTCCATGATCTGCCCGGCATAGTAGGTGGTCACGGGATCCAAGAAGAAGCTGGCCTTGATCCCCGGGATCATCAGCTCCACCTCCACCCCAGACGCCGCCGCCGTCTTGAGGGCGTCCAGCACCGAAGCATCGGGGATAAAATAGGGGGACTGGATGCGGATCTTCTTTTTGGCGCTGCGGATCATGCTCAGGTAGTTCATCTTCACCGCTTCCCGGTCGTTGTCCACACCGCCGACTACGAATTGGCACAGGTTTTGGGAGCGATTCTGGGGCGGCAGCCGCAGGGAACCCATATAGCCCACCATGTCCTCCCAGTCCTTTTGGCGCACGGCGCATAGAAGATCCGTCATAAAATATCCGTCCAAGGTGGCCACGCAGGCGCCGGTCAGCCGGATCTGGGTATCCCTCCACGGGTTTTTCTTCTGGGCCAGATTGGCGTACTGCTTGCCCACATTCATGCCGCCGATATAGCCCACCCGGTGATCCACAGTGACGATCTTGCGGTGGCTGCGGTAGTGGGTCAAATAAGGCTTGATGCGGATCACCCGTCCCCCGGCATCCAGCAGGGGGCGGAACATCTTCTGAGGGGTGGAGAGATTGGCGATGAAGTCGCACATGACCACCACCATGACCCCCTCCCGGGCCTTCTCGGCAAGAGCCTTCACCAGCGCCTGCCCCATCACATCGTTGTGGATGGTGTAAAACAGCACATAGATATTCTCTTTCGCTTCCTTGATGTCCTGAAACAGCCCCCGGTAGTGGGCTTCGCCGGAGGTAAACAGCCGGTAGTCGTCATAGCAGGTCACCGGGGCATCGTTGTAGGTGGCATTGAAGCGCATGACTTGCAGATCCTCCTCGGAGAACTGCTGTCCCGCCAGCAGATCCGCCGGAGCCTTCGCCGCCGGAAGCCGTTTGCTCAGCCGCCAGCGGCGGAACACCGCCGTCAGCTTGATGGCCATGGTGCTGCCAAACACCAGATACAACAGCACGCCCACATAGGGGATGCACACCATCACCAGCACCCACAGCAGAGCCTCTGTGGGGTTCTTCCGCTCCAAGAAGATCACCGCCAGAATGGTGGCGATATATACGACCAGTAAGATTCCTTTCAGCATGGGCATTCTCCCCTTTCTGCCCGGTTACAGCAGCGGTGCAATGGCCTTGGCTGCAAAGCCAAGGATCTTGCGCTTCATCGGCTCGGAACGCAGATCCTCCATCTTGACCTGACGGCACTTCTGCTGAGTGGTTTGATAGTCGGCCAAGATCTTGCCGATGCAGTCCGTGCCCCACATGTAGGTGGCGCACTCAAAATGGTGGTAAAGGCTGCGGTAGTCCAGATTGATGGTGCCCACCACCGCCTCCCGGTCATCGCAGACAAAGACCTTGGCGTGGACGAAGCCGGGGGTGTACTCGTAGATCTTCACCCCGGACTCCAGCAGCGACTTGTAGTGGGTCAGCGCCAGCGCAAAGGGGATGTACTTATCCGGCACGCCGGGCAGCATGATCCGCACATCTACCCCCCGTTCAGCGGCGTATTTCAAAGCATTTTCCAGCTCGCCGTCCAAGATCAAGTAGGGGGTCATGATATAGATATAGTCCTTCGCCCGGTTCAGCATATCGATGTAGACCTGCTCGCCCACCTTGTCCTTGTCCAGCGGGCAGTCCCCGTAGGGGATCACGAAGCCGTTTTCCGGCTGGGGATCAATGGGCACATTCAAGAAGGGCGTCATGTCCACATCCTTCTCGTCCAGACACCACATGTGCAGGAACATCCGGGTAAAGCTGCGGGCAGCTTCGCCCTGCACCATCACAGCGGTATCCTTCCAATGCCCGTGCTTTTCAAATTTGTTGATGTACTCGTCGGCCAGATTGATGCCGCCGTTGAATGCCACCTTGCCGTCGATGACCAAGATCTTGCGGTGATCCCGGTAGTTGTAGTGGGTGGAGACAAAGGGCTTGATGGGGGCGAACATCTTGCACCGGATACCCAGCTTTTCCAACCGCTGGGGGTAGTCGTGGGGCAGGGTGGATAGCTCGCAGGTGCCGTCATAGAGCATCCGCACCTGCACTCCCTGCTTGGCTTTCCGTGCCAAGATCTCCAAGATCTTGCCCCACATCTCTCCTTCATCCACGATGAAGTATTCCAAGAAGATGAAATGCTCCGCCTTTTCCAGCTGGATCAGCATTTCCCGGAACTTATCCTCACCCAGAGGGAAATAGGTGACGGAGGTATGGTCATAGATGGGATAGCATCCGCTTCGGCGAATATAGTGCGCCATGGCGGCGGCGCCGGGATCGGCATCTTTCAGCGCCTGCTGGGTGTCGGGATCCTGATTGAGGGAATCTGCGGTATCCCGGTTCAGTTGGGCATAGTGGTTCTGAAGGGCACGGTGTCCGATGTTCTTCTGGGTGTACAGGAACAGCAGCGCGCCGAATACCGGCAGCAGCATGGACACCACCAGCCATGTGATCTTGGAGGTGGGATCCATGGAACTGTTGAGCAGATACAGCACCATAAAGACAGTGAACAGCACCACGCCGCCATAGATATGGGGCAGGAATGCTTCGAACCAATGGAAAATGCTGAACAGGAACAGGACTTGGACTGCCAGCAGCACAAGGATCAGCCCGGAACGGCTGAAGATCACACGGAAGATCCCCCGCTTGCCTTTTTCCAGCAGGCGCAGGCCGGTGTCCTTGGGATCATCTTTCATAGGGTACTCCTTTCTCAGGGGGGGCGACCGGGGATCAAGCCCCGGATGTGGTTTCACTTCCCCTTTATTATAGCACGGATCCGCCGGATTGGAATGCCAAGATCTGCAAATCCCGACTAATTCCCCACCGCCGCACAAGCAGCGGAACGCCGACAGGGACATCTTCCCCAAAGAATAGCCGCCGTCCTTGGGCACATTCCCCAAAGACGGCGGCGAGCCGGGGTTCCAGCGTCACCTCTGGCTTCAGCGTCAAGATCGTCTGACATATAAAAATCGTGCCGAGGGCAACCCCCGGCACGATTCGGAACTTCCAACCTTTGAGATCTATTCGTGTTACTGGTATCGATCCCACAGGGGACAGTCCCATCATTTTGTGACGCAATCACGAGAATCCTATCCAATTTTTACCCACAAGATCTCTGAAATCGCAGATCCTCGTCGATTGCTTTGGTGTCCGTGTTTCGCTTACAGCGTGTCAGCAAACCACTGGGCTGTCTGATCCATCAGCTGGTTAAACACCGTATGATCCTCACCAAAAATGCCGAAGGTGTGGTCACCACCCTCAATGACGACATGCTTGGAAGCATCATTTGCAGACAGCTCGGCAATCGTCTTTCCGTTCTCGGGAGGAACGACCGTGTCCTCAGAGCCGCTGATCGCCAGGATAGGAGCCTTGATCCGAGATACGACCTCGTTCATATCCATGCTCTTGACTTCTTCCATCCACTGCAGGCCCAGATTCAGCGGCTCACGCCAGTCAAACTCCATGACCGCACTGCCATTCTTCTTGGCCTCTTCGTACATTTCGTCTGTCAGCAAATTGCCAAGATCCATGGCACCTGCCCATGTCAGAACAGATTTGAACTGCTCATGCTCTGCGGCAGTCAGCAGTGCATCCGTACCACCCTGGCTCCAGCCCATGATGCCAATGCGCTCGGGATCGATCCCTTCCTGCTTTGCCAGGAAATCGCCGGCTGCGGCTGCATCAGACACCGCCGTTGTGTTGCAGTACTCGGAATAATCGACCTTGCTGTCACCGGTTCCCATGAAATCGATACGCAGAGAAGCAATGCCTGCCTTTGCAAAGGCATCTGCCATCAGGACATAGCCGTTGCCCGCTTCATCCTTGTTGCTTCCGGTTCCGTGCAGCATCACGACCGCAGGGACTTTCTCGCCTTCTGCAACATTCTCCGGCATGGTTAAGATGCCGGGGATCTCATGACCATTGTTCTCGATGGAAACCACTTCACCAACTGCGGTAGGTTCGGTTTCCGCGACCTCAGTCGCCGCCGCAGTCGCTTCGGTAGCTTCTGTGGTGGCTTCCTGCGTAACGGCAACGGTGGATTCCTGCGCTGCATCCGTGTTAGAAGAATTAGAGGAGCAGCCAGTAACAACGGTCAATGCCATGGCTACGCAAACCATAAGTGCAATTTGTTTTTTCATAAAATTCCTTCCTTTTGAAACCTTGCAGTCTGCACGATAGGAATCGAACCGTCGGGGAAACAGACGCAAGTGTGCCATTGTTCTTCAAGCATCCCGACCTGCTCGCTGTGGGCATTGCCCATTATAGTCAGCTTGGAAGGTTCTGTCAACCAACACAATTACCAATAATATCTGCTTTCTATACCGAGAGGCAGTCATTCTGACAAATACGAAGATGGCGTATCTGCCGGAACAACTGCCCCCCTGTTATCTCTGGTTCTGAATTTGTTTACCTGCTTTCAGGCTTTCATTGCGGTATGGGATACCGCTGCAAATCCCGTCCGGAATGGTCAGCCCATTCCGGGCGGGAGGCGGCTCCTGTTCCCCGGCTTCCTCCTGTTCGGAAAGATCCCCGGATCGCTTACAGCAGGCCACGGCGATCAGCACCGCCATGATCCCGGCTGCGGCCAGCAGTCCCAGCATATTGCATCACCTCTAAGTACATAGAATCGGGTCTCCCCTTTCATCCTATGCGGTTAAGGGCTTCAATATACCAAACGATCTGTGGGAAGTCAACGGCTTCCCCGCCGGAGCACAGTCTTTTTACCCTTTGTTCAAGAAACGGTCACTTCCGATACCGCTGCCAGCAGTCCCGGACGATGGCATTCATGGCATCCATCTTGGTCTGCATATCCTTGGCCAGCGCGATCTGGCACCGGGTGCGGATCAGATTATGCTCCGGGCCGTTGATCTTGAAATACTTATCCCCCACCAGATAATCCGCCAAGAACCGGGTCGCCAGTTCACAGGTCAGGGTGAAGCAGCTATTGCCCAGCGTCTCCACTTCCATCTCGGTCAGAGTAGGCGCCGTTTCCTTCAGGAACCCTTCCGCAAAGGCCCAGTAGACATTCAGATTCAGCCCCGCCTCGTCCGCCTTGGGGCAGTCCTCCTCCACGAAGTTGGCGGCAAAACGGATGGCATCGCCAAAATCGTGACCCACCAGACCGGGCATCACGGTGTCCAGATCGATGACCACCAGCGGACGCAGAGTCTCCTCGTCAAAGAGCACATTGTTGATCTTGGTGTCATTGTGGGTCACCCGCAGGGGCAGCTTGCCTTCCTCATACAGGTCGGTGAGCTTGCAGGCTTCGTCCTCCACCGACAGCAGCCAGTCCAGCTCCTGACGCACCTTGGCGACACGGCCGCAGGGATCCCGGGCGATTTCCTCCTTCAGCTTGGCATAGCGGCTGCGGGTGTTGTGGAAATCCGGGATGGTGTAGAACAGAGAGCTGGCATCAAAATCCGCCAGCATCTGCTGGAAATTGCCGAAGGCCTGACCGGCGCTGCGGACTACGCTGAGATCGTCGCAGCTGTTGAAGGTCACCGAGGGGATGTAGTTGCTCAGCCGCCAGAAGCCCTCCTCCCCCTCCAGATAGTTGTGACGCTCCTTGGTATGGTGGAAGTGCAGGCATTTGATGTCCGGGTACTTCTCGTGGATGTACTCCGTCACCTTGTCAATGTTGCTCATCAGCTCCAGCGGATGCTGGAAGGCGTAGGTGTTGACCTTCTGGACCAGATAGGACTTGATCTGCGCCATTCCGGAACCGTCATCACGGATATAATTGACCTTGTAGGTGTGGTTCACATTGCCCATTTTGATCTCTTCGTAGGAGAAGAAGGGGCCGGGAATGCAGAACTTTTCGCCCACATGCAGAAGCTGCCGCGCCAGTTCCGGATTGTTTTGTTTCTGTGTTGTTGACATTTTGTTCCTCCATTTTAAGGATCGTTGCGATCTGACCTTTTGACCACTAAGTGTTCAGTTTCCCTTGTCTTCTATTTTTCATCATTTTGATCGTTTCAATGATCAAATCTTTATTCCACAAAAGAACAAACAACGATACTGCAACAAACATTATAAAATTGACCGCTGCACGCTTAGAATAATAAGCTACACCACACATGCAGAACCCCGCAAAAATAACCGCCATGCTTTTGACGCTGATCCTGATTTTGATGCTTTTGTTGACATCATAAAATCGATAGATCGACAAAAACAGCATCGCAAAAATCGTGGACAAAGCTGCCGCATATATGCCTACAAATTTGATTAGGAAAAGATCGGTGATCAAATTGATTCCCGCCGCCATCAAACTGGATTGTGACACCTTCTTGGTATCTTTTATCCCGATATAGATAATGCCATATAATGTTTGAACAACATTCAATACGCTTCCGAAAATGAGAAGCGGAATCAAATCATATGCCTGAGCAAATTCAGGTCCAACCAAATAGCGGAAGAAAACCGCACAGGCTGCTGTCAGCAAAATACCGCCGCTTCCAAAGAGTTTGATGCACTTATTGGAAATTGCAGAAATATACTCCGCACCGTCCTTATCTTGGATATGAACCGCAACGGCTTCGGTCCACGACAAGTTGAATACACTGAACACATTGACGATGATGGTCGCAAATTTCGTCGCAACCGCAAGAATACCATTATATTCAATTCCCAGAAATGCAGAAACAATCGTTCTGTCCGAAACGCTGATGATCCACCAAGAAAGGCTATTGGGAATAAGCGGAAGCGAATACTTCGCCATCTCCTTCATCGATTGCTTATCGATCAAACCGAAATTGATCTTTCTGTACAGCTTCAGTTTGATAACAATATAGGCAGTACCGATCAGCTGTGCCAATGCCGTTGCCATCAGCATACCTCGAACTCCTAGTGGCACCACAACCAGAAACAGAATATTGAACACGATCGTACAGATACCCGACATAGCACTACCGATCGCATAGGTCACATTGTCTCCCAAACCGCGTGCTACTTGAAGTGTAATAGATATCAGCGCATTGGCAATGATGCATAGTGCAAACAACATCGCATAGGGAAAATCAATCGCAGTATTTATGAGAGCATAGCCCACCAACGAAACAGCCATCGTTCCGCCAATGCATACCGTACTATTGGTCAAGATCCGAGAGATTGCATTGGGATCGTTCCGCGCATCAATCAGGAATCGGAATACCGCCGCCTCCATCTGGATCGTAACAACAGGCGCGATCAAAGTAACATATGTAATCAAAAGATCAACTGTACCATATTC
Source organism: uncultured Clostridia bacterium (assembly GCA_937890525.1). GTDB lineage: Bacteria > Bacillota > Clostridia > Oscillospirales > Oscillospiraceae > Faecousia. The sequence goes on from CALADI010000050.1 coordinate 9,868, forward strand.
TTCTGTTGACAGTACGGTTGTGTAAACCGGAAGCAACAGGTAAGAGATCAGTTGCGTACAAATTTTACCGAATAAAATAATAACGGTATTCTTGATGAGTGTAGTATTTCTGCTCACTTTCCTGTTCCTCGTTTGGTCTCTAGTTTACTATGCCGATGCTGGTAAATACAGTCTTTGAGCCTATTCCGCAAAGTCAGATAGCGATATCCCCCTGCAAACTGGAACGCCGCAGCTTCATAGGATTCATTTATGTACTGCTCCCAGAATCTTTCTGCATTTTTGGGTTTTGTACATGGCATAATCAGGTGCGCCTGTAGTGCATCCTGCACAGTTGTCTGCTCATATTCAATTCCAGACTCGATCATCTTCCGGAACATAAGTTCGCCCTTGTCTGTATTTACAAATACGACATTGACGCCTTTGTCATCATCAAACTGATGTGTGATCTTTTGAATCCCCCAATAATCCCCTAAGGTAAGATCCGATACTCTCTGACAATCGGCATATTCGCAGGTATAGCAGCTTTCTCTGGCAATTAGATTCAGCAGAAACAGCCTTTTATAGCATTGATTCCAGTATGTGTGCAGATCCGATGTTCCATCCGCGTATTGGATCCGATTCAAATGGTAACTCCATCCAAATGATTTATCCCGGAATTGATAATCTGCGATTTCCTTTCTGTCCGTTTCTATCGCACGAAGATGATCGGCAAGTACTTTGGGACTCGGCGCACTGTGGCAGATAAGATCGCACAAGAAGAGATTCTCTGCCTGATTAAATCGTTTCCGAAGTCCTGCAATTTGGCAAGGCGTACCAAATACCAGCACAATAAGCCCTTGGCTGAGATCCCGCTTCACCTTACCATAGATTTCCTGTATGTCGCTTTGTACATACTTACTGCCCTGGATTCTTTTCAGTTCGTCCCGATGCGATACACGAATATGTTTGACAACCATATTCTCATCAAAGGCCGCACCATATACAACCCCACCGATACTTAGAAACAGGTCGGCAAGTGCTGTGGCAATTCCTCCCGAAGAACTGTCGCACAGCACTGTGCTGTCTGCCGCTCTTGCAGCATATACCTTGTCCGGCAGTTTATGCTTCTGCACAGGATTCAAGACCTGACACACATGTTCGCAGGCTCCACATTTAATACAAATAGCAGCGTCAATGTGAGGATGCAAAAAACCCTTTTCGTTTGCCTGCATTGTAATACAACCCTTAGGGCAAACATCCTTACACGCAGAGCACCCGACACACTTATCCTTTGGAAGCATATTCTCACCCCTTCTCAGTGTCGTCCAGAGCTTCTTTCAGGAACGCAATCGAATGTTCTTGCTCCGTTTCAAGTCTTGATTCCAGCGTATCCCAATCGATCGGCGCACAGATTGCTTCCTCTATGTTATGCTGCGCCCCACTCCACATACGCTCTTCTATTCCCAACAGCTGAAGCAATGTGTTCATCCGGGAATTATACGCTCCATTTCCAAATACCAAAAATGGTCTGCGATACTGTATAGAAAACACTGTGCCATGGAAAGAACTGGTCAGCACATACGACGCATGATGGAATAGTGCAAGGAATTCCTGCGGTCCCGCTGCGGGACGATATGCCCGAACGCCTTTGACCTTTCTGCCTAACGATATAATCGGAAGTCCTGTCTTGCTTTGCATTTCTTTGGCCGCCTGGACAACCTCCGGATTATTACCCAGAAAATATACCAAAATATAGCCCTTCTCCGGCAGCGATGTCACCGTCTCTGTTGATTCAGCCGCAAACCAGTCGTCTTTGCGCAGCAAAAGCGTAGGATCCAGAACCACCTGTACCGATTTCTGCGACAGATGCTCTGCCGGCAGCTGCATGTCACTTTCCCGAACAGAAATTGCATGGAATCGATGAAGGAGTTCCCAATAGGTCTTGAGATACGGCTCCCACAGCGAAACATTACCCGCACTCGCTGCATACGCAATACGGCGGCACTCGGCAGTTCCCAGCAAATATGCTTCAAAGTCATTTTTGATCGCCTTAGGATTCCAAACCTGATCGCTGCCGCAGATCACGGCATCATATTCCTTTTCGACCATCCGCAGCTCGTCCCTCGTCGCACAGGTTCTCGACCATTTCATTTTCTCATCCCAAAAACGCTCAAACCGAGAGAATACTTTTTTGTTGTACGAATAGCGAATGATCTTGCCGATCTTGGTCTTTATAGATTGACCTGCAAAGCAATCCGGGTCATAGTATCCATAGATATCCATATTGCGGTAGTCAATGGTTTCCACTTCATTTCCCAGCTTTTCCACCGTCTTTTGCAGAGCATACACCTGCAATGCCGCACCATAGTTCACCGTGCGATGGAATGTGATAATTCCAATTTTCACCTCAATTTATCCTCCATTTGAAGCACTTTAAATTTGATCCAGATCTTCCGCATAGTCAACCCCGAAAGTCTTTTCTTTTGATACATCTTTCTTTGATTGCGGTCGCCCTGATTGCATTGCTCACTATATTGTCCCTGCGTATAAAATCCCTGGGGCGTAATGTAAATACGCTGTGAAAACTCTCTGGGGATCGTTTCATCTGGGAGTCTGCGTTTTTGCAAGTGGATATACATGAGTTGATGATCTCCATGTGTAGAATGTTGATACAATCTCCCATTTTCCCAATAGAAACTCTGCCCCTTTTCATTCGCAACGCTGCACAGCGGAGAGATCACAAATTCACCAAACTGTGGCAGAATGTCTGCAAACCGGTTCTCGCCATACTGCTTTAATCTCTGCTGTCTGCAAATTTCCGGCATAAAGATCTCATCAAAAAAACACGGCTCTTTCACTTTTATGGCATCCCGGAAACTGATCCCTTTGTCCAATTTTTTCTCAAACAGGTGATTGATCTCAGGCGTATTCCGATACAGCGTCAAATGCCCTTGATTTAATACACGATCGCAGTCTTGCATTATCTCCATAGACAGCACATCGAAGATCCTGCCGAAAATCAGATCCACATCACAAAATCCCCAGAAATCGGCGTCCCGAAGGTAATCGCTGAACAGCGCCCCATATGCCGGTTTATAATCGCACAATTTGTAGGGTGTTAAGACTTTCAAGTTATGCTCATCCAACGCCAGTTTGCTTTGCGCCATCTTCTTGAATGCCTCAAACGACATATTGTGAATCTTGACATTCTGCGGCAGCTCCCCTGCAAGTTCCTGATCTGTAAAAATCAAAAATTCAATTTCCGGATTGTATCCGCAACTTTTCAGAAAAAAGGGGAAATAAGAAGGGAACCGCCCGAAGTACGGTATAAAAATTCTGATATTCATATAACAAACCTTTTCTTTTTACGCTTGCTTCCAGTATAATCCGCCATGATGAGCAACATCAGAGGGAATAGCTTACACCGATGGCGTATGGCCGTTCCATAATTGGAAGTAACTGCTGCAAACATTGCAACCACCACCAAGAGAACCAATGTCAGCAAGATGATAAACTTCTGCTCAGAAGACTTCACACCGCTTGCACGAACCATGCGAAGCTTACAAAATATTCTGTAACTGATAACCATGTACAAAACTGCATCGAACAATCCTACAATATCCACAACTGCCCGTACCATCCAAGGAAACGGTGTGTAGAGGAAATAAAGCATCCGAACCGGGAGAAACAGGATCGTCAAAATCGGATTTGAGAAATTGACGCCTTTTAGGTAAGCCGCTCGTCCAATTGCGGACATATTACCGATTGCACTCACTCCTGAGACGCTCAATTCAACACCGCCGCCTACGCCAAACTTCTCTGTTCCAACACCGCTGGCCATCATGTATACAAAAACAGCCACCATACCTGTCGCCAAAATAGCTTTGCCTATCATCGCAGATCTCTTATTGCCACTTTTAGACTCTCTGGTCAATATGATCAGCGTAGTCAGCGCAAACATAGCCAGCATTGATGTGTGCAGAATCAATGCCGGAATCAGCATGATGACCGATTTCAGCAAACTGACAATGTGGTTATTTTTGTAGAATCTATAGGAATGTTTCAAGTACAGCAGCATAAAGAGCATCAACATTGGCTCTCTATTTGCGAAATAACTCGAAAAACGAATCAGATTGGGGAACAACGCCATCCAAAGTGCCGCTCGCTTCGTGATCTCACGATCTTGATAGATATCCTGCACAATGTCCACAGTGACATATACACACCACATGCTGATTGCCATATTCATGGCCCGAACCGGCGTAAAATGGAATCCGAAGAAACGGAAGAAGAAGCTAATGACCCACGAATAGAAGTAAGCCCCCATAGGGATCTCTAAGAATGCATCTGCCAACGGCATCGTTGCATACTGCTGGGCATATACCGCATAATTATCCGCATCTCCATCGTTTTGTAAGATGCAAATCAAACACATCGCAAATCTGGTCAGAAATGCAATCGCAAGTTCGGTGGTTACCATCGGCCGCTTTGCTGCTCCTATGGACAGCAGCATGCAAAACACGGCCATCGAAATGAAGCCAAACCCCCAGTCATCACTTTTTAGCAGAAACATGCTGACTGCCGATACCGCCGCACAGATGAGCGTAGCCCCCGCCATGATGAGCGGTGCCGTACGCTTTGAATATTTTTCTATCATGATCCAATTCCTTTTGCTGTATCCAAATACTTGCCTGCGGAGTATCCCACCTCAAATTGTTTTGATTTATTTGCTAAGTCATCCTTGTCAAATTTCGTATCAAGTGCAGTCCGGATGGCATCCGCCAAGGCATTGGCATCATCTTTCGCGCACATGACCCCATATTTCCCGCAGCCTGACTGTTCCATAATTGCTCTCGGCCCACCGCTGTCACAATCCGTTGCAACGCAGGGCAGTCCACAGGCCATTGCCTCGATAAGCACATTTCCGAACGCTTCCTGAGTGGATGATAAAACATACAAATCTGCACTTTTCATAAAGGAATAAACGCGATCCGTATAACCATACAAATCAATACATTCACCGAGTCCCTTCTCCTTGATCCTATTTTCCAGTCGCTCCCGCTCCGGACCGTCTCCAAGGATAATCAGCTTTACCCCAGCCCCCTGATTCAGGATCTCCACCGCATCAATCAAATGCTCAAAGCCCTTCTCCGGAACCAACCTTCCAACCGCAAGAAGGATCTTCTCGCCTTCTTTTCGAGATGAAATATACGGATGTTCCCGCTCCGGCTGTTGTGCTTTTACCGCATTGATATCAATCAGTGGATGATAAATCATACACGCATTGCTGCTCTTAATGGAGTAGTTCTTGACAATATCATCCAGTGCAGGACGGTGTGCGGCGATCACTCTATCCGCCAATGGATATAGTGCTTTATTTACATAATACACGATTTTGTGATACATCCGTCCATTCAGCAAGAGTGAGCATTTATTGTCATTGATGAGCATCACTTTCCTGTTGCGGAAAAAAATCTTGAGAAAAGCAAAAACTGTACACGCCAACCCCGGAGCTGCAATATATACTGAGTCCTTATGCTTTTGCATATACTTGATTATAGGTGGCATGGACAGCAGGACCTTGAGGTCGCCGTGATACCGTCTCCGCTGGAAGTCATAGATGCTGCATTCTTTCGGAATCGCATCCATCATCTCACCGGTCGCATCTGCAATTAGAAAATCAATTTCCGCACCATGTTCAATCATGCCATGTGCCAGATTTATCATGACGCGTTGAACGCCGCCATTTGCTGCGCTCTGCATTAAAAGAGCGATTTTCATCCTACCACCCCATCAGCACCGGCTGCTTTGCCATAGATCTCTCTCATACACTCCGTAACATGGCACAGACTGAACTTCTCTACTTCTTCTTTTGCTCTGTGCGCCATGCGTTCTCTTCTTCCCTTGTCCGCAGCCATATACATTATTTTTTCCGCCAATTCTATGTGGTCGAATGGAGATATAATGCCCGTATCCCCGTCATGGATCAAATCCGTGTTTCCTCGAATATTCGAACAAATCACCGGCAATCCACATGCCATTGCCTCCATCACCGCCACCGGCAGCCCCTCTTGGTGTGACATGAATACAAACAAATCCGCACAATTACATATTTCGGAAATATCGCTGCGGTATCCCATGAAATGAATATGGTCGGCCACATCTAATTCATTGGCTAATTTCTTCAAATTTGCTTCACATGTACCACAACCGCAAATAACATACGAAATACGATCCATCTGCCCTTTCTGTTTTAAAACACCCAATGCCCGAATAACGATCTCATGATTCTTTCGAGGAATCAGTTCGCCAACAGAAAGCAGAACAAAATCATCTTTTTTCACTCCAATTTTCTCGCGTTTTTCGTCTCTATCTACATAACCAACACTGAATTTTTTCAAATCAACGCCCACGCCCGGTACATAGCAAACCTTTCCCGCTTTGAAAGACTTTGCTCTCTCATAATCCTCTTTATTAATCGTGATAAGCACATCCGTATATCTCGCAAGCCATTTTTCGACCGGATAATACACAAGCCAATTTATTATCGGCGCCCCCTTATAAAAATGGAAGCCATGTGCTGTGTAAATCACTTTTGTCCCTCTTCTTCGCGAATTTCGCGCCGCTAAGCGCGCCAACATCGCCCCAACCGGCGTATGACAATGAATGATATCATAGTTCTCTTCATCAACGATCTTCTTGAGCATTCTATACGCCGTCAGATTTTCGGGTTTCAGCGGATTTCGTTCGAAAGGAACATCATAGTATCGGTCACAGTTTGGAATGGCACAGTCTGACGGATCTTCATAGTCATTCCGTGCAGCGACTGCCGTCTCCCACCCCATTTCTTGAAACATCTGTAAATAAGGAATGTGGAACTCCATGATATGTGTCTTAACCACCGTTGCTACAAATATAACTTTCTTCACTACCTATCCCTCTCCTATACTTTGTTGCCATAGCTTTTCCCCGTTGACCGGCGGCATATATGATCCGCTCAGCCAGCTGTGATTTGGCCTTCCTCCACGCCTTCGGTGGATTCGGGCATGAACAGGATCTTCACCGTTGCCAGCATGATCTTCGCATCCTCCACGATGCTGGGGTGGGCGATGTACATCAGATCCATCTGCAGCTTGTCATAGGGGGTGGTGTTATACTTGCCGTACACCTGCGCATACCCCGTCAGACCGGCCTTCGCCTGAAGCCGCAAGGCAAACTCCGGCATCTCCTGCTCGTACTGGGCGGCGATCTCCGGACGCTCGGGTCTGGGGCCGCACACCGAAAGATCTCCCTTGAGGATGTTGAACAACTGGGGCAATTCGTCCAGCCGCAGCTTGCGGATGATCCGTCCCACCGGGGTGATCCGGTCGTCATTGTCTCCGGTGGAAAGACGGGCCACCCCGTCCTTCTCCGCATCCGTCCGCATGGAGCGGAACTTGTAAATGCGGAATTCCTTGGCATCTTTGGTCAGGCGCACTTGAGAATACAACACCGGTCCCCGGTCATAGGCCTTGATGGCAATGGCCACCACCAGCATCACCGGGCTGAGCACCACAAGGGCGGTCAGCGAGATCAGGATATCCGTCAGCCGCTTCAGGAACAGGTACTCCAGCGACGCCCGGTAGCGCACCACCTGCAGCATGGGCATGTGGAACATATGTCTATGCCGGGCGCTGCTCATGATCACATCGCCGATCCGGGGGATCACCAAAACCTCGATGCCCCGGGCGATGCAGTACTTCAAAATGATATTGCGCTCATGGCTATGTACACCGCTGATGAACACGGTCTGCATTCCGCTGAGCTGATCCAGATCCGCAAGGCACTCGTCGATGGGCATCTTGCGCTGGACATTGTACTTCTTCTCCAACCCGTACTCCCGGATCAGCCGCCGCAGACCTCTGTAATTGTCATAAACAATGGCGGTGATCTTCGGGGGGAAAGTGCGGAAATACCAGTGGTTTGCACCGTACGACCAGCAAATCGCCATCACGGACTGGACGGCCAGCACCAGAACCATAGGCAGAAGATTGGGAAATCTTCTGGTAAGCAGCCAGATGATAACGAACATCACGCCGTCTGCCACCGTTGCTGCCAAAATCTGGCTGAACGCCATCTCCGAGATCCGATTGAGGGAGATCTCAAAGGCATCGTAGATCTTTCCGACGATGATAAAAATCATCATAAACAACCCGATGACGATCAGATCTCTGCCTTTGTAGTCCAAGATCGCCACCCGCTTGGCATAGTACAGATACCATGCCGCGGTGAAGGCTGCCGCCATCATCACAACACTCAGCAGCCGCACCAGCTTCAACAACAAATCATGATGGGTCTTCTTCATGGTATTGCCTCACCTCTCCTGTCCGTCTTGGGCGCAGCGGACAGTCATTTCGCCTTCTGCTGGTAAAACAGAGACATGACCGTGCGCTCAAGCGCCGCTTCGTCTACATAAAACTCCATAAATTCCTCCCCTTTCACCGCCTTGCCGTCAATGGTGGTGATGGGGGCAAAGGTGATCTCCGCCAAGTCCGTGCTCAGATGTTCCATCTGGGTGACCGTCAGATCCGACTGGACATACTGGGAGATCTCCAAAAACTCTTTTGCGGTAATGGGCTGCCCTGCCGCAGACCGCTGACGCATCTTTTCCAGCAGCGCAGACACATACTGCCGCTGGCGCTCCATTCTGTGCAGATTGGAGCTGTCCTCCAAGCCGCCTCTGGCACGGACATAGGTAAGGGCTTGATCTCCGGTGAGCCGTACCCGCTCGCCTTTGACCAACTCCGGATCCACCGCCGTAAGGTCGTCCATCACCTCTACCTGTATACCGCCCAGCATATCGTTGAGCTTAGCCACTGCGTCCATGGTCATGGTCACATAATGATCGATGTACACACCCTTCAGCAGATCCGAGACTGCTTCCACCGTGTTCAGACAGCTATCCGATCCGCCGCTGCCAAAGGTATGCGCCAGAGCAAGCTGCCCTGTGAACGTACCTGCCACACCGCCGCCGATGCCCAGCCGACGGATCTCGGTCATGGTATCCCGGTTCAGGTGCAGGATATCGCACCGCTGCCGGTCATGATCCAGCACCAGAAGCATCAAAAAGTCCGACTGCTGATCGTTGAGGTAGCCTTGAGAGGTCTCCTGCGCCTGGTATTTATCCAGACCCACGATCAAGATGTTCTCAATGTGCCGCTTGGGGACATAGGTCAGGTCTTGATAGGTGATCTGCCCGGGGACAGTTTGATCCGTCGATTCCTCAGGTAGCAAAACGGTCTGCCGCTCCCATCGGTTCAGGAGCAGCAGACCGCCAACAATCATCAGGCAAACTCCGACAAGCAGCAGGGCGGTCCTTTGGTTTCTCTTGCGTTCCCGCTTGCTTTTGGGGGTATTTCTGTGGTTCGCCTTCATTTCACTTACTTCGCCACAGATTCCTTCTTCTTATTCTTCTTGCTGACCAGAAGCAGAACGATCACCACGGCAGCTACGACCACGATGGCAACGATCATGCCGGTGTTGCTGCCGCCCTGTGCAGCGGGAGCCTCGGTAGCTTCGGGAGCCTCAGTCACTTCGGGAGCCTCGGTCACTTCCGCAGCATCGGTGGCTTCGGTAGCAGGAGTAGTCTCGGCGGGCTCAGTGGTCTGAGTCTGACCGGCTGCGCCGTATTCCTTAGCATTGACCACGAAAGCCACGGGGGACAGGCTGTCAAAGGTAACAGTCACATCGCCGTTGTCCTGACGCACCACCTTGTCGGCGGGGATGGTCTCCCACTTGTCGCCCTCAAAGTTGTGCAGCACCAGCAGGGTCTCGCCTTCCTTCAGCCCCAGCTGGAAGGTCAGGGTGATGGAATTGCCGGACTCCTTCAGAACCGCCATCATCTCCTCAGAGAGGGACACATCCACCAGATCCCGAACCACCAGATCCTCTACCTTGGCATCGGACTTGACCTGTGCCAGGACATCGGCGATCTCGGGGGACAGTTCTGCCAAAGACTTGGCTTCGGAGATCTGCTTGAAGGCATTCTCCAGCATCTCCTTCACCTCGGGAGCGGCCTTGGAAGCCTCTGCCATAGGAGTCACCACCAGATCCGCCACGGGGACGCCGGCAACTTCCTTGCCGTCCTTGTCATTGATGACGGCAACAACCTGCTCGCCCTTGCTGTCGGTGACGGTGGAGACGCCGGGGGCGCCCTTCTGCTCCACGCTGGGGGTAAACTGCTCTGCGAATGCGGGCAGCGCCAGCATCATCACAGCCAGTACCGCTGCAAAAACTCGGGTCATGTTCTTTTTCATATCAAACACTCCTTTTATTTGGTTTCCCATTAAAAAATATCATGTAGCGTATCGCGGTCGAAATCGACATACCGATACGCGGCATTTAAGTTTGGCGGACGATCATCCATATTGTGGCAGTCAGAGCCAAAGAACTGGATCATACCGTCTCGCATCATCGAGCGGATCTTCCTGCGTTTGCCCCAGCTTCGGAATGCCGAAGCGCTGGCCTGCATCAGCACGCCGTTTTCGGCAAAGGTGCGCCACACCTCCTCATGCTGCATGGGCAGATACCGCTCCACATGGGCCAGCACCACCTGCATCCCCTGCCGGTCATTCACTTCCAGCACCTCGGACACCGTTCTGCTGGGCCACCGGGAAAAGGGCATCTCCAACAGCAGCAGCGGCGTTCCCTCCACCCGGAGCGCATCCAATGACTCCGCCCGGCTCATGCCCTCGAAATACTGGACTTCTGCCCCAAGGCGAAGCTGGGGAAATTCCGGTCGGACCACCTGCATCAGTCTCTGATACGCGGCGCTGCGCCGGGCAAGGAACTGCCGAGGGCTATTCTCCGTGGCATAGAAATGGGGGGTCAGCACCACCAGATCCACGCCCTGCCGGGCTTCCTCCGCCAGCATGGCAGCACTTTCGGCTGGGTCTGCGCTTCCGTCGTCCATCCCCGGCAAAATGTGGGTATGAAAATCGACGATCATTTCTTCTTCGCTTTCCCGCCGTAGTCGGCATAATCGCTGCCGTAGCGCTTGTAATTCTTCTTGTGGACATTGGATCCGGTCATCACGAAGCCCAGGATCTTGGTCTCGGCAAAGCGCAGCTTACGCACCACCTCAGCCAGACTTGCCCGGTCGCAGAAGTCCTGCCGGACCACCACCACCATGCCGCTGATCATCTTGGATACGATCAAGGCATCGGAAACCACATTCACCGGGGGCAGATCCACCACGATCACATCAAAACTCTTCGCCAGAGAATTCACCACGATCTTCATCTGCTTGGAACTGAGCAGCTCCGCCGGGTTGGGCGGGGTGTCACCTGCCACGATCACCGCCAGATTCTCCATCAGACCGGAAGCCTGAAGCACCTCAGATCCCTTACACTGCCCCGCCAGCAGATTGCTGATGCCGGGTTTGGAAGCAATATGCAGCCGCTTGGCGATGTTGGGCAGGCGCAGATCCGCCTCCAGCAGCAGCACCCGCTGCCCCGTCTGGGCCATGGAATAGGCCATATTGATGGCGGTGGTGCTTTTGCCCTCGCCCCGCATGGCGCTGGTGACACCGATGATCTGGCAGCCGGACTCGTCGGGCAGGCTGAACATCAAGTTGGTGCGCAGCAGCTTGTAGGCTTCCGACGCCGCAAAGGACAGTCCGTCGCCGATCATCCGCCGCTGATCCTCTGCTTTATATAGATTGGGATTGTTTTTCTTTGCCATGATACCCTTCCTCACTGCTTGTAGTAGCCGCTGCGCTTATCCGCCGCCATCAGATCCGGCACCACGGCCAGAACCGGAATGTCGTAGGTCTGCAGCAGGTAATCCGGGTCGTGGATCAGCGTATCCCGCAGCTCAGCGATGACGATGATGCCGCACATCAGCACCACACCCAGCAGAATGCCCATGGCAGTATTCTTGGTCAGACTGGGGGAGGACTTGTGGGCAGGCACCACGGCGGTATCCACGATCCGCACGGAGCTGCCGTCCACGATGGATGCGATCTTACCGGGCAGAACTCTGCCGATGGTATTGGCGATCAGCTCCGCCTCGGTGGGGCTGGGGCTGGTGACCTCGATATAGAAGATCTCCGTGGAGTTCACCGACGCGGCGGAGATCATGTTCACCAGTTCCTCATAGGTATAGTTCAGTCCCGCCTGCTGGATGACTTCTTCCAGCGTGGTGCGGGTCTTGAGGATGACGCTGTAAGTATCCACAAGGCTCTGGGCGGCGGTCAGCTCGCCCTGACTGATGCTGAGTTTGGCATCCCCCACAGAAATGGCGCTGTTGTTGACATACAGCAGGGTGCGGGACTTGTAAAGGGGCTGGACCATGAACACCGTGTAAGCAAGGGCGCAGCCGCCAAAGATCACCGCCGCCAGCACGATGGCCCACGCCTTGCGCCACAGGGCGCCCAGCAGCCGCAGCAGGTCGATCTCCATATAATCGTCTTTCTTTTCCATAGCATAAATCCTCTTTTGGGCAGGCGACGGTACACAGCCGCCGGAAGTTGACCGATCAAGGAAAAACACCGGCGGTGCCGAGAAACGCAAAGGAAAAACTGCGTACTCGTCTTGTGTTAATTCTTTGTTCAAATTTTATCACACAATACCAAATATGGCAAGGCGCAAACGGATTTCTCCCCCTTTTTTGTGGTTTTTCACAAGATATCTTCCTTCAATTCTCCTATTTTCCACAATGTATGGGAAATGTCAAATTCTCGCGAAAAACCAGCAAAAAAGCCGCCCGGGAGGCTCCCATCGGGAGATCCCGGGCGGCGTTTGGACGCTCACACATTGAAGCGGTCGTAGCTTTCGTAGCAGTCCAGACACAGCTTCTTGTCACCAGCCAAACGGATCCAGTTGGCGCCGGTGGACTCCCCGCAGCAGTCGCAGACATAAGAGCTGAACAGCCGGGCTTTTTCCGGCAGAGCAATGGTCACAGGCTTCACCTCGAACATCTCCTCGGCGGTGCAGGCATGGTAGTAGCGGAACAGCTCGTCCCGATCCATCTGCCTTGCCGGCTTCTTCAGCACCAGCCGCACGGACTTGCCCGTGTTCCGGTTGAAGAAGGAATAGGCAGACTTGCCCCGCATATGGAACATCAGATTGCCCTTGCCCACGCTGCATCCAAGGATCACCTGAATGGCATCCACGCCGCAGGCGTCGTTTTCGCTGATGCAGGCCACCTGCTCGTCATCGGAGAAGGTCAGCTCCAGCAGTTCCATTGCGTACAGCGCCGCCCGATAGCCGATGGTCAGCCCCGGGCACACATGCCCGTGAAATGCGGCGCACTTTTCCCACAAAACCTTGTTTTCATCCATAATAATTTCCTCCTATTCCAGCACTTTGCTGAGATCGTTTTTGATATAGTCCGACGGACGCACCCGGCTCAAGCCATCCCCACTCAGCAGATAGATGCTGTCGGAGATCTTCACGGCGCTGTCCAGATCGTGGGTGATGACCAGCATACTGAAGCCCCGGCGGTTTTGCAGCGCCTTGAGCATCCGCAGCACATTGGCGCAGCTGGACGGATCCAGCATGGCGGTGGGTTCGTCGGCGATCAGCAGCTTGGGCTCCATGGTCATGGCTCTTGCCAGACATACCCGCTGCTTCTGCCCCCCGGATAATGTACGGATGGGTTGATCCAGAAACCGCTGGACCGTGGGGAGCCCCACCTCCTCCAGCGTCTTGACCACCCGCTCCCGGCGCTGGGGCTGCGCCATTTTGTTCAGCAGCAGCGGCTCCTCCACCGCCTGCGCCACGGTCAGCCGGGGGTTCAATGCCCCTTCGCTGTCCTGAAATACCATCTGCACCCCGCCGATCATCCGGTGCAGCTGTCCAAAATCCGCCTTTTTCTCCTCAAAGAGCACCTGCCCCTCATATTTTCCATCGTCAAATCCGCTGAGGATCCTTGCCAGCGTGGTCTTGCCCACGCCGCACTTGCCCACCAGCGAGACGATCTCTCCGCTGTACACGCTGAGGCTGCACCCCTTGAGCACCTGCTGGGAGCCGAAGGACTTGCCGATCTGCTGCCCTTCCAGCAGCTTCACGATGCCTCCCCGGTGGCAGGCGATCCAGCGGTCGTCGATCCGCCGCAGATCCGGGGGACATTGCCCGCAGACCGCCACGGACTGGGTGCATCTGCCGTAAAAGGGGCAGCAATTCGTCCCGTAGTCCCGGGCCGGGGGGATGCCCCAGATATCCCGGGCCAGATTCAGGCTGACGCTGGCATGGAGCAGCCCCCGGGTATAGGGATGGCGAGGTCTATCCAACACCTGCTGTGTGTCCCCCATCTCCATGAGATGCCCCTCGTAGAGCACCATCATCCGGCTGCTCAGGTCAGCGGCAAGGCGCATATCGTGGGTGATGACCAGAAAAGCGATGCGGTGCTGCCGATTCAATTCCCGGATCAAGGTCACGAACTCCCGTGCCGACCGCTGATCCAAAGAACTGGTAGGCTCGTCCAAGATCACCAGCGCCGGGCGCAGCGCCACGGCACAGGCCAGCAGGAACTTCTGCGCCATGCCCCCGGACAGTTCCGCCGGATACCGGCTCAGATCCTCCGGCGAAAGCCCTACTTCCTCCATCATCGATGCCATGTATTCCTGCTGCTCCCTGCGGGGGATCCGGCGATCCAAGATCTCCCGCAGATGCCCCGCAAGATCCATGGTGGGGTTCAGATATTGGGCAGAACTTTGAAACGCAATGGCAAACCGGCTCATCCGAAGCTGCCGCCGCCGGCTCTCGGGCATAGCCAGCAATTCCTCCCCTTCCAGCAGCACTCTGCCGGAAACATGGGCTTCCTTGGGCAGCAGGCAGGACACCGCCCGGGCAAGGGTGGTCTTTCCGCTGCCGGATTCCCCGATCACCGCAAGGATCTCCCCGGCATCCAGTTGAAAGGACACGGGGTGAAAGTGGAACTGGGGATATTCCACCGACAAATTTTCAACACTTAACAGCATAGCATCTCACCTCTCCTTCAGCCAGACCGACTCCAGGGCCTTTGCCAGCATCCGCAGGCAAAGGGTGGAGCAGATCAGGGCAAACACCGGCGGCAGCAGCCACCATTTCCAGAAATCCGTGAAAAAGATCCCCTGAAACCCACGGGCACGGGCGATCATCAGCCCCCAAGACTTTGCCAGAGGATCCGACAATCCCAAAAATGCCAGCGACGACTCCTGCACGATGGCGGCGCCGATGACCCCGATGGAATTCACCGTCAGCAGGGGCATCAGGTCGCTGAGCATATGGCGCACGATCACATACCAATGGCTGCCCCCGAAGCTGCGAGCCAGCCGGATATAGGGCGCCCCCCGGATGGAGATGGTCTTGGCTCTGAGCTGCTTGGCGATGGGTGCCCAAGAAAACAGGGCAATGATCCAAATGATGTTCCATGTACTCTGCCCGAAGAACGCACCGATGACGATCATCACCGGAAGCTGGGGGATGGACAGCAGCACATTGATGAGGAAGCTGACGGTGTGATCCACCCAGCCCCCCAGATAGCCCGCCGTGATGCCCAATCCACCGCCCAGCAGGAAGGTCAGCGCCGCCGTGGTCAGACCGATCATCATGGAGCGGAAAAAACCCGCCGAGATCTGGGCGTATATGTCGATGCCCAGATTGTCCGTGCCCAGCAGATGGGCGCCGGAGGGCGGCTCCAGCGAAGCCCCGGAGGGCAGCACCGGGTCACAAGGGGACAAAAATGCGCCATAGAAGAAAAACACCGTCAGCGCCAGAAGCACCGCCAGATGAAACCATACTTTTTTCATCTGTTCCCCTCCCCCCGGTCTGCCGCCATATTCAGCAGGTCTGCCACAAACAGGCTCACCAGCACCATCACCGCCGACAGCAGGAAAATATCTTGGATCATCACATAATCCCGGTACTGCACCGATTCCCGCATCACCGTGCCCAGGCCGGGATAGGCGAACACATTCTCAATGAGCATGGTGCTGCCGATGGCAGAACCCACCGACAGGAACAGCCGTGCCACGATGGGGGTGATGCCGTTGACCAGAATATACCGCCAGCGGATCCGCCATTCCCGCAGCCCCCGGGATTTCGCGCAGAGCATATAGGGCTTACTCAGCACCGTCTGGAAGCTGGCACGGGCGGTAAAGTAGAACTTGGGGATGGTGAAGATGCACATGGCGGTGATGGGCATAAAAGCGTGGGTCAGCACATCACCCACCCATTGCCAAGTGCTGTCATACCGGGCAAAGGCCGTCACCGCACCGGACAGGGGGATCCATTTGACTCGAGCCGCCACCAAAAACAGCAGCAAAATGCCCACAAGATAGGACGGGATCTCCGAAACAAAAGAGCAGACGCCGTAGACCGCCCGATCCGCCCGGGGGCTGCGGATGCACCACAGCGCCAGCACCACCCCGATCACCAGACTCAGCACCAGCGTGGTGGTCATGATGAACGCCGTCCATGGCAGCCGCTCCCGGATGACTTCTGCCGCCGGGCGCTTATAGTGGATGCTCTGACCGAAGTCCCCCCGCAGGTTCTCTTTCACCGTGCGAAGGAGCTGCTGGTGCAGAGGCTGATCCATGCCGTAGTAGGCACGCATATATTCCTTCTGCTCCCGGCTCATCTCCGTATCCACATTTTCCGACGCATCCGCCGAATTATATGCAAAGGGATCCCCGGGCATCAGCCTTGGGATCGAAAAGTTAAACAGGTATATCACAAGAAACGACAATACCAGCACCCCGATTTTTCTCTTCAAGGGCATTTCCTCCTACGCAAGTTTATCCGCAGCGGATTTTTCGCTGCGGATAAACCGTAATGATGTTCATCTGGACATAAAGGACAGGCGGTTCTGCTCTGTCTGCTGATAGGCATAGGTCTTCATCCAGCCATCGTAGTAGTCCTTGCGGAACATGGAGTAGGAGGACTGGTTTGCCAGCACGATCACCGGGATCTCCTCACTCACCAGCTTTTGCAGATCCTTGAACATCTGCTTGCGGGCTTCGAAGTCCACCTCGTACACCTGATCTTCTGCCAACTTCGTGATTTCCTCGTTGCTGTAACCGATGGGGCCCATGGAGTGGGGATTGCCGCCCTTGTTCTTGGACTTGTCGGAGAAGATGGTACGCATATAGGTGGGGGGATTGTTGCCCCAGCCGCCGTTGCCCACAATGGCGAACTCATAGTCCCCATCGTTGACCATCTGATCCCGGGTAGAGGAATCGAACGCCGTCACCTCCACAGCAATGCCTGCCGCTTCCAGATCGTTCTTCACGATCTCTGCGATGCTGATGTCCCCGGCGCTGTCGGAGATCAGCAGTTTGATGCTCAGCCCCTTGCCGTCGAAGGCGGCCTTTGCCTTGGCAGGGTCGTAGTCATACTGCACCACCTGATCGTTGTAGAACAGGCTTCCTTCCGGCACATAACCTGCGCTGCCCACGCTGCCTGCACCCCGGAACACCTTGTCCACGATGCTCTGGCGATCCAGCGCCGCATACAGCGCCTGCCGCAGTTCCAGATTCAGAAAATCCGGGCACTTTTCGTAGTTGATCAGCATTTTATAGCCGAAATCATTCTTCTTTTCCACAACACCGATCTCCGGGTTGTTCCGGTAAGTATCTGCCAGATCCGCCGGCATGGAGGTGATGTCGATCTCCCCGTTCTCAAACGCCAGCAGCGCATCGCTCACCGGTACGAACAAGATCCGCTCGGCGGCGGGCTTGCCGTTGCACCAGCCGTCAAAGGCGGTGAACTCATAGCTGCCGGTGGCGCCGTCATACTGGGTGCACCGGTATGCGCCGCTGCCCACCAGATTCTCCGGCTCGGTAAAGTTGTAGGGATCTTCCACCTTCTCCCAGATGTGCTTGGGCAGGATCACAAAGCTGCCCAAAGACGAAAGGGTATCGGCGGTGGGCTCCTTCACCGTGATGGTGATGGTGCGCTCATCCACGATGCTGTAGCTGTCCACCAGATACTTGTCCCCGGCGCCGAGGGTATTGGTCACAGGGGGATACTGGCGGAAGTAATCCAAAGTAAAGGCGATGTCCTCGGTGGTCAGAGGTGTGCCGTCATGGAACTTGGTATCCGGGAACAGGGTGAAGGTGTAGTTGTTGCCCTCCACCTTCCAGCTCTCGGCAAGCCATGCCACATCGCCGGTCTCATCCTTTTCCAGCAGGCTGGCGAACACCAGCCGCATTTTAGACTGACCGGGACCTCTGGACACATTCAGATACGGGCTGGGCACACCCCAGTCCGAGCCGCCTGCCAGCTTCAGCGTTTCCACCTCATATCCCTGCTCCGGCTGGGTCTGAAGGACAGTCTCGCTTGCGGCAGTTTCGCCTGTGGCGGGCGCGTCCGTCCCGGTGGGCTGACCTGCGCCGCAGGCCGCCATGCTCATCGTCAGCACCAGCGCCAGCGCAGATGCCAAGATCCTCTTTTTCATGATCCTCGCTCCTTCCGGCGGCACATCGCCGCCATCATCGTCTATTGACAGATCCCCGTGGGGATCTCCATTGCCGAAGACCATTATACCGATTTCCCCCCGGGGTACAAGCCCCCCTAGGGGTTGTTTTTCCAAAAAATGTGCCCCGGGCCGTCAACAAAACGCCCGGGGCTGTCCCGTTATTCCAAATTTTCATCCAAGGCGGCCCATGGCCCGATCCCGATCATAGCGGAAGCGGGCACGGCTGTAGATCTCCTGCGCCATGGGCATCAGGCACAGCAAGGCATACCCTGCGTAGAACACCCACGACATAGGCGTGACGGGGTTCATCACGATCTGAGGGTCGTAGGTGATATTGGTCTGGTGGAGCAGAACGCCCATGCCGGTGACGGTCAGCGCACCGAACATGGCGATGATATAGGCTCTGTCCCAGTTATCGAAGCGGTAAATGGAGTAAGCCGTCCTGCCCCGCAGGGCGCTGCCCCGGCTGCGCATGGCGTCCGCCATCATGGGCAATGTCTCAATGAGCCATGTCAGCAGCATCGAGAAGATGCAGATGCCGTTTCTGACCCTGGGGAAAAAGCCGCCCGTACAGGCACCTCTGCCCACGCCCTGTCTGGCACGGTCCAGCTGCTTGGCACGATCCTTGATGCGAGGAACCATCCGCAGCAGCACCGACAGCGCCAGCGCTCCCCGGGGGCTGACTCTGCCGAACAGGTACACCACCTTGTCCGAGGACACCACCGAGTACACGCAGGACATCCACATGACCACGCCTGCCACAGTCAGCCCCAGCACCATCCCGTAGACCACGGATTCCAGCGTGACCCGGTTGCCCACCGGATTGCGCCCCAGTTCCGTGATGCCGAAGTGGTGGAAGGTGCTGTAATACAGGCAGAACACCCCGGCGCACACCAGCACGCACAGGTCGAATACCGCCGCCCGGCGTCCGCCCCGGTAGATGCTGTACGCCAAAGCGCACACCACCGAGATGCCCAGATACACCGGGTGATGGAACAGGATGGTTCCGGCGATCACCGCCGTGAAGAAAATGAGATTCACCGCCGGATGGCGGTCCTCAAACCCCATGAAGTTCCTCCGTCATGCCGTACTTCTGCTTCACCCGATCCAGCTTGTCCAGCAGGGGGCGCCCCAGAAGCAGCAGCACCAGCGCCGTTGCCGTTGCCTGACTCAGATTCACCGGGAATCCCGAGGCATACAGGGACAATACGGTGGTCAGCTTCATATTCGGCGCCGCAAGAAACACGGTGCTGGTGTCCAAGATCGGTCCCACCACCAGCAGCACGGACACAAATCCGAACACCGCCATGGGCACCGGCTTGGCAGGCAGATGCCGTCTGCCGGTATAGAAGCATCCTGCCAGCAGTCCCGCCGCACCGTAGCCCACCATCTGCCACGGAGTATAGGGGCCTTGGCTGTAGAAGAAATCGCTGCTCAATGCGCTGACCGCTCCCACCAGAAAGCCCGTCTCCGGACCGAATGCCATGCCTGCCACCATGACGATGGCGAAGATCGCCTTGAAATTGGGAATGGGGATCGCCACTCTGCCGGCCACCGCCAAGGCGCACATCACCGCCACCACCACCAGTTCCCGGGCTTGGGGTCTGCGTCCCTCAAAGGCGAGCAAAAAGGGGATCAGCAGCTCCACCACGATCAAGGTGCTGGTGAGATAGTAGGGGCGTCCCGGCAGCCGGGAGCCCACCACCAAGGTCAAGGGTACCAGCAGAAAAAACACCGCAATAATGGCAGTTCTCGTCTTTTTCATGTCAATTCTCCTTGTTTTGCAGATAAAGCTGCACCACATCCTCCGCCGTCACCGCATTGCGGAACACGCTGCGGCTCATTCGGTTGGCGGCGGTGGTATAGAAGCTGTTGGCGCCGAAGAACCGGCGGGGGGTATCCACCGTCAAGATCTGCCCGTCGAAGAACATGCACACCTGATCGGCGTACTTGGCGCAGAACTCCACATCGTGGGACACCATGACAATGGTGATGCCCTGCTCCTTCAGCTGCCCCAAGATCTGGGCAAATGTCTCCTTAAAGAAACTGTCGATGCCCTTGGTGGGTTCGTCCAGCAGCAGCACCTTGGGCTGGGTCAGCAGCACCTTGGCCAGCGCCGCCCGCTGCTGCTCGCCGCCGGAAAGGTCGTAAGGATGAGAGTCCAGCAGATGGTCGATCTGGCACAGCTGCGCCACATGCCGGATCTGCCCGGCATCCTTGGTCATCTCCTGCAGATCCTCCCCCACCGTCTTTTTCACGAACAGGCTCTTGGGGTCTTGGGGGAGCATGGAAAGGCAATGGTGGAACAATTCCGCATTCTTATACTTCTCCACCGGCTTGCCCAAGATGCGGATCTGCCCCCGGTAGGGCTTGCAGATGCCGCAGATGGCCTTCAAGGTGGTGGATTTTCCTGCGCCGTTGCCACCCACGATGGCAAACAGGCTGCCGGCAGGGATCTCGGCGCTGACCCCCCGGAGCACATCCGGGCTGCTGCGCTCATAGCGGAACCATAGTTCTTTCATGGTCAGCGCAGGCTGGGTCTGGGGCTTCTGCTCCGACTGAGGGGGAAGTTCGTCGATCGCTGCCCCGTCAGGGAAGGCTTCCGCCAGCCACCGCCGCCCTTCCCGGACGGTCAGGGGGCACGCCCCTTGCCCATGGGCGCCATAGAACACCCGCACCGGAGTGGGCATGGCGGCGAACATCTCGCTTTGCTGCCGGTAGAGCTGGCTGCCGATCCGGGCGGGGGTATCGTTTGCCACGATCTTGCCCCCCTCCATCACCACAGCCCGGTCTGCCGCCGGGAAAATATCCTCCATCCGGTGCTCGGTGATGATCACCGTGGTGCCCAGCTCCAGATTGATCTTACGCACGGTATTGAGAAAATCCGATGCGGCGATGGGATCAAGCTGGCTGGTAGGCTCGTCCAAGATCAGCACTTGGGGCTGCATCGCCATGATGGATGCCAGATTGAGAAGCTGCTTCTGACCGCCGGACAGGTTTGCCACATCCCGGTGGAACCAATCCTGGATGCCGAAATAGCACGCCATCTCCGCCACCCGGGCCCGCATGGTCTTCTGGTCGCAGCCAAGGCTCTCCAAGCCGAAGGCCAGCTCATGCCAGACCTTGTCGGTGACGATCTGATCGTCGGGGTTCTGCATCACATAGCCGATCTTGGCAGACTGATCCCGCTGGCTCACCTGCTCCAAGGGGGTGCCGTTGAACAGGATCTGCCCCGAGCGGCTGCCGTGGGGTGCAAGCACCGATTTCAGCTGGCGCAGAAGGGTGGTCTTACCGCTGCCGCTTCTGCCGCACAGCACCACATACTCTCCTTGGGCGATGGTCAGATCCACCCCGGAAAGGGAGGGTGTTTTCCTGCCGGGATAGCAAAAGGATAGATTTTTGATCTCAAAATGTTCCATGGACGGGACTCCTTGTTTCTTTCTGATTCATGCCCGGCGTACACGCCGGCTCACACGCCGCCGCCCACATCCGCACCCAGTCCGACACAGGTATAGCAGAAAGTGATGCTCTCTCCGCCGGACAGGGTATAGCCCGAGCTGCCATAGTTGGGGAACCACCCGTCCACCTGATACATCCAGCCGGACCGGGGTCCGCAGTCAAATTCATAGATATTGTTGATGCCCTCGATATAATTGCCGCCGTAGCTGGGGGAATAACTGTATTCCATGGGGATGCCATAGTCATCGCACGCCCGCTGGAGCACATCGAACACCGTCTCCCCTTGGGTGAACTCCACATCCGCATAGAGGATCCAGCCATCGCTGGGGACATAGCCCACCTTGGACGGATCCAGCTGATCCATATTGTCCAGAATGGTATCGCAGCGGATGCTGATGCTGCACATCAGCGGCGGCTGGGTCTGCGGGGGCTCGGTCTGGGGAGGCTGGGTCGCAGGGGGTTGGGTCACGGGAGGCTGGGGCGCCGGGGGCTGGGTGGGCTGCTGCGCCGATCCGCCGGACTGCTCCGGCTGCTCAGGCGGCTCTGCCTCCGGATCAGACTGCTCATCCTGCGGCTTGGTATCCGGTACAGACTCCGCTGCCGCCGGCTGGGTCGCTGCCGGCTCGGTGGCAGTCGGCTGAGTGGGATCGCCGGGCTGATCGTGGCGCTGGAGCACCAGTGCATCCAGCATGGCATCGGTGAAGCAGGTCTCCTGCTGGGCATTGGCCTTGCGCAGCGCCGCCATGGTAAATTCGGTCAGATCTTCCTGCTTCATATCCTCGGCAGGCTGGATCTGGTCTTTCACCCAGCGCGTCATCTGCCCCTGCCGGACATCCTCCACCGTTCCTCCATAGACCCGCAGGATCTGCTGGTCGTCAGCAACAGACAGCCCCAGTACCGCTTGTTCTATCTTAACTTCCTTTTCGGCAAATTGCAAGGTGATGGCATCAGATCCCGACGATTTTTCCCCGGAGATGCCCGCCGCTACCACCTCGCCGCCGGTGACTTTGGCGCAGAAATCCGCCGCTTCGGCGGTGACCACCTCCACGCGGGCCTGCTGCCCCACCATCACCCACCGATGATCGTCCATACGGATCAGGGCAGATGCGCCGGGATCGCACATGATCCGATCCCCTTGGCGCAGGGGCGTGTCCTTCTCGGCGGGAAATGCCACCCCGGAGCGCTCCACATGGACGATGCCCCGGATCTCGGTGAGGAGCGCCTGATCGCCGGTTGTATCAAACCAGCCCTGAAGGCTGCCCACCGTCAAAATTCCCGCCACCACGATCACCGCAATGACCGCTATCATGACGAGATTGGATCTTTTCCTGTTCTTCATCTGATTTCTCCCCATTCTTACATC
Source organism: uncultured Clostridia bacterium (assembly GCA_937890525.1). Classification (GTDB taxonomy): domain Bacteria; phylum Bacillota; class Clostridia; order Oscillospirales; family Oscillospiraceae; genus Faecousia. Next base: position 33,110 of record CALADI010000050.1, read on the forward strand.
CCGGCTGCGCCCTGCGAGGGCGCAGCCGGGTTTTCATTCGGTCGGATCAGCGGCGGGACTTCTTGCGTCCCAGCACCACCACCGCCGCCAGCGCTGCCGCCGATACCAGCAGTCCCACGGCGTACACCGCTGCACCGGTGTCACCGGTGGCAGGTCGGTTCTGGCTGCCGCCGGGCTTGGTGGGCTGGGTGGCAGGACCGGTGGGACGGCTGCCGGGAGCGGAAGGCTCCGTCACGGCAGGCTCGGTGGGCTTAGACTCCGGCTCTGTGGGCTTGGGCTCAGAAGGCTCGGTGGGCTTCTCCGGGTCGGTCTTTTCCGTCATATCGTACAGATTCGGCTGGCCCGCCTTTACCCGGCGGTAGGACTCAAACGCCATCAGCGCCTGCAAGGTGGACATATTCTGGGACTTATTCTCCGCCATCAGGTGACGGAAGCCGCCGTCATCCATCTTATAGGCGCACAGCGCCGTGACCAGATCCCGGGCGCTGCTTCTGACAAAGCCGTTGGCGGGATCCAGCGGATCCTGATCCAGACAGCCCAAGGCAATGATGACCTGAGCGATGGTCTCCGATGTGCCGAAATCGCAGTTGCGATCCATCTCATGCTTCAGATAGCCCAGACCTGCGTCAATGGCGGTCTGAACCTTGGGGTCTTTGCGGTAGGGGGCAAGGGCTTGGATCGCCATGGCGGTCATATCCGTGCCCACCTCATCGCTGCCGTTCAGTCCGAAGCCGCCGTTGTCCGGGTTCTGATAGGTCAGCGCCCGGTCGATGAGCTTCTGCCGGTCCCACGCAGCCCCCGCCGGCACGGTATAACCGGCGCTGTCCAAGGCGATCAGCGCCCAGATGGGCTCGTTGCTGCCTGCGGTCATGAACTTGCCCCGGCACAGCAGGTCGATGAGATCCTCGCCGCCCACATTGGCTGCGTCCTCGCCCAGCGCCGTCACCGCCAGCACCACACGGGCGATGGTGGTGGGCTTCAGGGCAGAATTTTTGGGATTTTCATAGGTCTTGACGATGGAATCCAGATAGGACTGCTTCTGCTGCGCGCTGACGGTTCTTCCCATGCGCTCCATTAAGAACACATTCCACTCGTCGCCGTAGCGGTAAGTCCAGCCCTCGTAGGCCTTGTCCATATAGGCAAGGGCGCCTGCGGTGGAATCTCCGATCAGCTGATCGTGATCCACCTCCGGCTCCGGGGTACCGCTGGCTACGGTGACGGTAAAGGTCACGGGCTTTGCGCCGCCGGTCTGATCCACCGGGGTGCCGGTGACGGTGACCACGCCCTCCTTCACGCCGATGATCTGGTAGCGGTCGTTGGCAACGCAGTACTCCTTGTCATTGCGGATCAGCACGCCCAGACCGTTGCGGACGATCTCCACCTCGCCGTCGCCGGAGAAGCTCCATGTCATCCCCGGTTCGGACACATGGTATCCCTGCGGGGTCTTTTCCCCGGAGAACACCAGCGGCAGATCCATGGTCTCGTTCTCTTTCACGGTGACGGCGCCGCCTTCCAGACGGATCTGGGTCACCGGGTTAAAATACTCCAAGGTGATCTGGGAGGTGCCCGTCACCTGCTTTTCCTGCTGCGGATCGGTGGTGGACGCAGTCAGCGTCACCGTGCCCGCCCGGTAGGGCAGCACCGCCAGCAGGAACTCCGGCACATACTTTGCAATGGTGGGGTCGCTGGAATCCAGCTTCCAAGCATCCCGGTAGCTGGCGTTCTCCGGCTCTACGATCACAGAGCCCGCCTGATGATCCAGCGTCAGATCCAGAAAATCTCCCATGGAGGAGCTGTTGGCATTGCGCTCGTGGATCACATAGGTGCCGCTGGGCGCAGGACGGATCATGCTCACCGGCACATAGGTGGAGGTCACCTCTGCTTGAGCATGCTTGCCGCCAAATGCTGCGCTGACCCGGATCAGTCCCGGCTTCTTGGGGGTGAAGGTGCTGCCGGAGCGGAACACATCCCCATCCACTTTCATCTCTGCCATCGTTGCGGAGGCATTCTTCCATGCGCCCCCGGTCTGCACCTGCACCAAGACCCGGACTTCCCCGCTGCCTGCCACCTGGTAGCCCTGCTCAGCAGATCCGGTGACATATTTTCCCGTGGGCACCAGCCGCAGACCATCGATCTGGGCATTGGTCACCACGATGCGGAACCGGGCCAATTCCCGGTCATACTGGCTGCCGCTCCAAGAATCCCGGTCGCAAACCGCCACTTCCAGCGAGCCTGCTCCCAAGATCTCCACCTGACCGTTTTCGGACACGAACACCTTGTGGTCGCCCTGTCCGGCGCCCTCATACTGGGGCACAAAGGCAACTTTGCCGTCAAATCCCGGATAGCTGAGCACGCCTGCATACCGGCTCTGCTCCTGAGCATCGGAATCAGCGAAGGCATCGGCAAGGGACAGCTCCAAGCCGCTCACAGATGCAAAATCCCGGACATTGCTGCCATAGCCCTCGGCAGGGGTATAGCGCAGGGTCACGCCGGTTTCGGGCTTGAAATCTCCCCCTTCTCCGAAGTGGGGCCAGCCCTCGGCGCTGATGCGCCATGTTTTGCCGTTTTCCCCCTTGCCGCTGTTGAGCAGGTCGGCAAATTCTTGGGTGCGGAGGGCATCCGCAGAGCGGTTCTCGCAGTTTTCAGTAATGCCGTTGGCTGCGCCTGCTGCGCCGTCAGCCATGCCCGTCAGATAGTAGCCGCTGCGCAGGAGGGAGTTTTCCTCCGCCACGCCCACCAGCGCGCCCATGACTCCCTCGCCTTGGCTGCCCTTGCAGGAGAGTTTTCCTGCGGCATAGGTATTCACCACACCGCCGCCGGAGCGCAGATTGGCAACGAAGCTGCCGGTATTCTTACGGATGCCGTTCAAGCCCTCGGAGCTGACCTCCGCTCTGCTCCAGCAGTTGACGACCAGTCCGAAGCAGTCTTTTGCCAATGCGCCGGTGTCCTCACTGCTCTGGGTGGTGCCCAGAATGCCCAGATTCTGGATCACGCCGGAGGCACCGATGGCGCCGTACAGAGGGGCGCCCACCAAGGTGATGGTGTGCCCATCGCCATCCAGCACGGCATTGAAGGTCTTGGTAGAGCCAAGCCACAGCTTGGGCAGGGTGATATCCGCCGTCAGACGGTAGAACACCCCATCTTCCGGCGCTTTCAGATGATCTTTGAAGTTGCTCTGATCCAGTTCCACCACCTGCATCCCGTCGGCGCTCACCGCACCCACGCTCCGCAGGGAAAGCCCTGCCACCGCTTCGTTGAGGTTCGCCGTGGCTTCGGTGACGGCGGTCTGGGGCTTGTTCGGGGCGTCCTTCACATCCTGCGCCGCTTTCATGGCGTCCGCAAAGGTATTCCAGCTTTCCGCGGTGTAGATCTGGGTGCGGTCGACCCCCTCACCTGCTGCGATGGCTTCGTCCAGGGCAGCCAGTTCCTCCGGGGTCGCTTCCGGATTCTCGGTCACTTGGCTCTGAAGGGTAAGCTGACCGTCCTCCCCGAGGATCCACTCCAGATCAGTCTCGGTGCGTCCTTCGTTCAAGAAGGCGATCTGCTCTTCCGGGATAAATGCCCCTGCATCGGCAAAATTCCGATTGTCCCCGTCGGGGATGGGGTCATTGGACATTCCGGTGGATGTACCGACGCGGTCTGCGCCCACGCCCACGCAATGGGTCACTGTACCCTTGACGAAATCGCCGTTGTTGGTCAGGGTTCCGTAAGCCTGTGCGCTGCCGTAGTTCAGCACTCCGGCATACAGGCTGTTGCTCAGCACCGCATCGCTGACATTGGCATAGCCTACCAGACCTGCCACATGGTGGGCAAACCACGCACCACCGCCGTTGCCCGTGTAGGTCACATCCGCATAAGAAATACAGTTGCGGATCGTGCCGTTGTTCATGACCGCCATTGATCCTACATCGGAGTCAGATGTGACGCTGCCCCGCAGGATCAGGTTGGATACCACGCCCCCTCCGGCAATGGTCTGGATCAGGGGCTTGCCCGCCAGCGTCACCGTGTGGCCGTTGCCGTTGAGGGTGCCGCTGAAGTTTGCGACAGGCGTCCACCCATCGCTGAGGACAATGTCCCCGGTCAGTACATAGCCGCCCCCTGCCATGGCCGCCAAGTCCGACTCGCTGCGGATGGGCGTTTCCTCCGCCGCCAGCGCCGGGGTGGGCAGCAGGCTCAGCATCATGACCAGCGCCATGAGCAGGCTGATGATTCGTTTGTTCATAATACTTCCTCCGTTTTCTCTTTTGAATTATCGTTAACCGCTATGCGGATCATCCCGTTGCCTGCGCGCAAAAAAAGCACCAGTATTTCTACTGGTGCGACCGATTTTCTCGCATTCTTCTCCACCCCTCCCACTCGAAGGGCAAAAGCGCAAGCATCGTCGGTATTCTGGCTCATGTCTTGGGAGGAGATCCTCTGCGTCTGTGCTCCGCCTTCCCAGGTTTCCCCAGTGACCGGATCGCTCCACGAGCACAGACTCCAACATTTACAGCAACGGGTAACAGCCCCGGACTTGAACCGGGTTTCCTTATCACCGCGCCTGACGGTCTCGCCGCCAGTCATTACGGGTGACACGATGCATGATGAACTTGTTCAAAGGGCGACCCTCGGCGCATGGTCGGGGGTCGATCTTATTGTACCCGCCGGCAGGAGGATTGTCAACCTCCCACAGCCATTTTGCGCCGATATGTGACCTTGTCACGGATAGATCCCGGCGGGAGGTATATGATAATACCATCCAGTCCATCCCAAGGAGGAGATCATGACTATGAAATATCTCATTGCCGCCGTGTGCCTTGCGCTGGCTCTGGCAGGCTGCGCCCCCGGAAGCGAGCCTTCCGCCTACCGGCAGGTGAACGCCCAAACTGCCATGGAATTGATGCAGACGGAGGAAAACGCCCAGATCGTGGATGTGCGGACAGAAGCGGAATATGCCGAAGGGCACATCCCCGGCGCCATCTGCATCCCCAACGAGTCCATCGGCACCGATCCCATTCCGGAACTGCCCGACCTAGATCAGACCATCTTGGTCTACTGCCGCAGCGGGCGCCGGAGCAAGCAGGCCGCCCAGAAGCTGGCAGATCTTGGCTACACCAATGTGGTGGAGTTCGGGGGCATCCAAGACTGGACAGGCCCCACCGTTTCGTGATAAAATCACGGAAGATCCCCGTGAACCGTGGTATCCTATCATCACTGAGAATTTCAAGGAGGACAACACTATGTCTGTGATCGCTGTTACCAATGAAACCTTTGAGCAGGAGGTGCTCCGCTCCGATGCGCCCGTGATCGTGGATTTCTGGGCAAGCTGGTGCGGCCCCTGCCGTATGCTGGCACCCATCCTGGATCAGGTGGCATCTGAGCGCCCGGATGTGAAGATCGCCAAGATCAATGTGGACGAGCAGATGGAACTGGCATCCCGGTTCGGCATCGTCAGCATCCCCACCCTGATCGTGTTCAAGAACGGTCAGCCGGTGAACAAGTCCATGGGCGTCAAGCCCAAGGCGGACATCCTCGCCATGCTGTAAGAAAAGGCGGCTCTCTTAGAAAAAGAGGGCCGCCTTTCTGTTTTCGATGAAATGTTACAGGTTTTGCAGGCGCTTGATGTCCGTCAGCTCCACCGCGCCCCGGGTGAGCCGCACCATATTCTCGCTCTGGAAATACCGCAGCATCCGGGTCACCACCTCACGGGCGGTGCCCAGATGGTTGGCGATCTTCTCATGGGTCATCTTCAGCACGGTGCTGCCCTCCAGACGGCTCTCCTCCACCAGAAAATCCGCAAGCCGCTGGTCAAACCGCTTCCACATCACCTGTTCCATCAGCCACATCACATCGGAGAACCGGGTGCTCATCAACTCATTTACATAGTTGGACATCGCCACGGATTCCTCCATCAGCTTGCCGAACACCTGCGGCGGGATCACCCAGACCGAGGTGAGCTTCTCGGCTGCGATGGTCACATCGAACTGGATGCTGCGCATCATGCACGATGCGCTGAACAGACAGATATCGTGGTCGAAGAGCCGATAGATGGTGATCTCTCTGCCCTCGTCCGAAAGAATATACGCCCGGAGCTGCCCGGTCTGCACCAAGATCAGACCCATGCAGTCCAGCGACCCGTTGTGCACCACCGTCCCCGCCGGGAAGGTGGTATGCATCACCGTGCCCTCCAGCAAGGACTGCTGCTGGGGCGTCAGCTTATTAAAGATGGGAAAATATTCCGCAAATTCCATGGTAAATCCCCCTTTGGGGTGTAGTATATCGAAAAAATGCCCCGGCGTCAACCGGCGGCACTCCCCAGCTTAATACATTTTTCATATCTTTCCCCTTTCTTTCTTCATATCTCTTCGGTAAGATATAGGTACAAAGTAACTTTTTCATTTTCCTCTCTTCATTTGCAAAAAATCCGCAGCACCCGCTGCGGATTTTTGCTGTCTCAGCGCACCATCCTCCGGAAAGCCGGAAGGTGGTGCGCTGTTTCTTTTTTAGTCTACTTCCACGGCGATCCGCTCCCCGATGCGCTGGAGGGCATAGGTCATGTCATCATAGACCGCCGGGGTGATCTTGCCCAGATAGTTGGACTCGTACCGGCTCAGGGTCTCCTGAAGCCGCACCACCCGGTGCCCGCCGTCGCCGCTCTGATCCGGCAGCAGGGTATAGATGGGGGTGTAATCATACCCCGTGACCCGCACCGAGCCGCTGGCATTGTCCCGGGTCACCTCCACATCCAGGATCACCGAGTACGCCGTCCCCGCCCGGGCCGCATCCCCGAAGAAATCTCCCAGAGAATAGGCCACCAAGGTGCCGTTGACAGGATCGTACTCCACCGACTGCACCAGATGGGGATGGCTGCCCAAGATCACATCCACCCCCGACGACAGCATCAGATCCCGGATCTCCTTCTGGGTGGCGCTGATCTCCTCGTTGTTCTCGCTGCCCCAATGCACCATGGCGATGGTGAGATCCGGCTTCTCCGATGCCACATTCTTCAGAACTTGGGTGATCTTCTCCCGATCCACCTTCTGATAGTCCGAGGTGTAGTCGGTGTACAGCACATTGACGCAGGATTCGCTGCCCTCGGGCAGCCCCAGATTGTCCATGCCCTTGGTGAAGCCCACCAGCGCGATCCGGATGCCCTGCACTTCCACAATGGAGTATCCCCCGGTCTTGCGGAATGTGCGCTCATTGGCAAAGGTGCCCACAGGCAGCACCCCCGCCTGGTAGAACCCATCCAAGGTGGATTGCAGCCCCAGCACCCCCGCCCGGATAGAGGCGGAGTTGGCAGTCTGCACCACATCCACGCCGATCTGGGCAAGCTGCTGGGCGATCTGCGCCGGGGCAGATCCGGTCTCGGTGCCGTAAGGCTCCCCGGCCAGCGTACCCTCAAAATTCAGCATGGCAAGATCTGCCTCCGCAAACACCGGCGCCACATCCAGAAATGCCCGGGTGAAGTCGTAGTCCGACCCACTGGCGGCGTTGCGGATCACCTGATCGGTGATGTTCAGATCCCCCGCCGCCGCAATGTGGATCACCGTGGTGGCAGAGGGCTGGGCAGGTTCCGTCTGCTGGTCAGCCTGAACCGCAGCCGCCGTGGAATTGGCATCGGTCTGCCCGGTGGTATCGGCCACAGTCTCCCCTGTGGCGGAGTCGGCGTTCTGGTCGCCGCTGCGGTTCACCCACACGATGACACCCGCCGCCAGTCCGATCAGCACCAGCGCCGCTGTCAGCCGCAGCAGCAGCGTCCGCCGGGCTTTCTTCTGCCGCTCCCGCTGGGCGGCACGCTCCTTGCGCTGGGCACGGCGTTTTTCCAATTCTGTTTGTCTTTCTTCTCGTTCTGCGCCCATAGTCGCTCCTCCATCTATGTCCTATCCCATGGGGAAATCTATCCGTGAATCCTACTATTTTACACGAAAATCCCCCCACTTACAAGGGGAAAATCAAAAGGACTTGGCGAATCGTCCGCCCTGTGTTATAATATGGGCAAATTCTCATGTTCGGAGGGCCTATGGGCAGACAGACACACAACAAAAAACGAGGTTCCGGGATCGGCAGGGTGCTGGCGATCCCTGCGCTGGGGGTCGCCCTGTTGGTGGCCATTGTGGCAGGCAGCATTCTGAACCGACCGGATCAGCCCGAAGCCACCGTCCCCGCCACTCAGCCCACGCTGCCCCCCAATCCCTACACGGCCCAGGATTTCGTCCAGCGGGACGGATATCTGTCCTGCACCGCCGGGGACGCCCTGCTGGGGGTGGATGTATCCGAACATCAGCAGCAGGTGGACTGGCAGCAGGTGGCAGATGCAGGGATGAAGTTCGCCTTCGTGCGGCTGGGCTACCGGGGCTACACCGAGGGCGGGATGTACACCGACCAATATGCCGCCGCCAACCTCACCGGCGCCAAGGATGCCGGGCTTCAGGTGGGGGCTTACTTCTACTCCCAAGCCGTCACCGTGGAGGAAGCCCGGGAGGAAGCCCGGTTCTGCGTGGATTATCTGAAAGACCACAAAATCGACCTTCCGGTGGTCTTTGACTGGGAGTTCGTCAGCGCCGACGCCCGCACGGGGCAGATGGACCGCACGACCCTCACCGACTGCGCCATTGCCTTCTGCCAGACGGTGGAACAGGCGGGATACGACGCCATGGTCTACTTCAACCCCCACATTGCCGAAAATTTTCTGGATCTGCTGGCGCTGGAGGACTACGGCTTCTGGCTGTCCCAGTATGACACCGGGATGGATTTTCCCCATCGGGTGGATTTCTGGCAGTATACCTGCACCGGGAGCGTCCCCGGCATCTCCGGCGACGCTGACATCAATCTGTGGTTCGTGGAGTGACCCCTCCACCGGCCCCAAGAAACGAGGCACTTATGGATAGACACGACCCCATTGCCGTATTCGACTCCGGTGTGGGCGGCGTCAGCGTCCTGCGGGAGCTGCGCCGGCTGATGCCCGGGGAACATTATCTGTATTTCGGAGACTCCGCCAACGCCCCCTACGGGTTGAAATCCACCGACGAAGTGCGCCGTCTGACCCTGGATGCCGCCGAGCAGCTGTTTTCGCTGGGGGCAAAATGTCTGGTGGTGGCCTGCAACACCGCCACCGCCGCCGCCATCGAGGATCTGCGCAAAGCGCACCCCCAGCGGATCATCGTGGGCATCGAACCTGCCCTGAAGCTGGCCGCCGACCGCCACCCCGGCGGGGTCATCGGCGTGATGGCAACGGAAGTCACCCTGCGGGAGCAGAAATTGGAGGATCTGATCCGCCGCTGCACCCAGAACTGCACCGTGATCCCCCTCCACTCCCCGGGGATCGTGGAATTGGTGGAGTCCGGCATGGCAGACAGCCCCGAAGCCCTGGATCTGATCCGGCAGGAGCTTTCCCCCTATGCCAGCCGACTGGATGCCATCGTGCTGGGCTGCACCCACTACCCCTTTGTGAAGAAGGCCATCCGCACCGTGGTGGGGGACGCTGTGGAACTGCTGGACGGCGGCGAAGGCACCGCCCGGGAGACCCGGCGCCGACTGGCGCAGGCGGATCTGCTGACGGATCTAGCCCAAGGGGAACTGCGGATCGAGAACAGCGCCAATGATCCCCGGATGACCCAGTTGACCCGCCGCCTGTTGGATGAAGCCCTCTGACCATCGAAACGCCCCCCGCCCGCCGAACTCGGCGCGCGGGGGGCGTTTCGATAGATTTTCATCGACGGAACAGCGCATCCATTGTCTCGCCATCCCTGCTCTTCCATTCAATCCATCCATTTCTGTTTCCACCAAGAACGAACCCTGCCGCCATACTGGGAGAAGGAAAGGAAACAGAAACTCTCAGCGTATATCTCTCTCCATTTTTGACGATATCTCCGGTTTGAACCGCATTCTGCCGCTGTCTCTCGATTTTATCGGAATGGCATCTGCGGCTCATGTCGATCTCTGATCCCTCTAATACCTCAAATTGATCCCCATCGTAGTTTCCGATCCCTCGGATCCCGTTACAGGTGGTATACAAAAGTTTTTCCCGATCGAGGCTCAATGGTGCATTTTCCATTTTATATCCTTGGGTTGCCATGATGAATTCTATTTCCTCATATACCTCTTCAATCAAAGGAAGATCATATTCATCGATTTCATACCGGGGATTTACCGCATTTTCCACCCTATACCGCTTGGACGCCGTAATCTTGCTGATGGCGTATGCTTCAAGCCCGCTAATCATATCCAACGAAAATGTCTTATTATCAGCCAAGAATATAATCGCTTTGTTCCAGAAATCCTTTGAGCGATTATGGTCATCCAACCTGGTGACACCATTTCGCGTCTGCCCCACATAGACCTGTGCAATTCTATTGTCATCATCCTCGTTAATCAAGTAATAAATTCCAGGACGGTCAATGCCGGTGATCCTCTTTGCTTCCGCCAGCAGCGGTCTGGGAATCACATATGCGGTCATGGTAGACAACTGGCGGCGAACCAGACGAATCCCATCAGGCTTTCCATTGTGATAAATGATCTCCAGCTTCTTACTTCTCGCCATATGTTCATTCCCCTTTGCGATCTTCTGTATGATCCGAATATTCCCCGCTGATGATTTCACTCACACAAGCGGGGTTGCATACCGTTGATCTGTTCTTACCAATATTATACCGGGATTTCTGTTTTGTTCAACACCTAACGCCAACCTTTTTTGTGATCAATCGTGTGATTTCGGCGTTTTATCCACAGGCGGATTGCAAAATTTGTGCCTTTTTCCTCGTTGACTCCATGGGATCGGGGTAGTATGGTATCTGTAGAAGGTATCCGCCGCCCCTTTTCTTCCACGCAAAGGAGGTCATCCCCATGAAGATCACTGCAAAGAAAGGTCTGCTCTTCTTCCTCAACGCCCTTGCGGCATTTCTGCTGATCCTCAGCTTCCCCGCCCGGGATCTGTGGGCTCAGCCCCTGCTGTCGGACACTCTCCGGGGCGCAGGGTTGCTGCTGCTCATTGGTCTGGGCGCCTACCAAACCCGAAAATGGTGGATGTAGTCCCAAAACACAAAATCCCCCGCCGAAGCGGGGGATTTTTCTATGTTCTGCGCCTTACTGCGCTGCCTGCTGGAAGTCCACATGGATCAGTTCCAGCACCGCATTGGTCATTTCATCAAAGTCCACTTGGGCATAGTCCGTCACGCCGCCGTTGTAGCTGACCTCCAGACCGCAGTAGCGGACACCCTCCGGGGTCTCGTAGGTGCCCACATTGATGCAGACCTTCACGCTGGCAGAGCCGGAGTCATATTTCTCCACATCCGGCAGGAGCACAAAGGCAGACACCCCGTCCACCGTGACCTCCTTAGCCGTCCAGCCCTCATAGTCCAGAGCCATAGCATCCAAGGTGAAGGGCTCGCTCATGTTGCATGCCTGCACCGACAGCTTATGGGTCGTGGCAGGGTCTGTCCCCGGCAATGCCCCCTGGGCAGATGCAAACATATACTTCCCGTCGCTGTTCTGGAAATAATCCTTGACGGTCAGATTTCCCTCATTGTGATCCGAATTCCCCTCGCTGTGAATCTGGTATGTTTCCTCCACGCAAAGTCCCGCAGGGAAACGGATTTCGCCGTAGGCAAGATCCACATCCTCACCATCCACCGAAATGGAATCCCACATGGATACCGCCACGGTATCGGCAACGCTGTCCATGGTGATGTGTTCGGGCAGGACTTCGTCCTGCTGGGTAGTCTGCGTCGGATTCGGCATCTGCGTCACGGGAACCGGCTCAGAAACAACCGTTTCGTCATTCCCGCTGGGGGCAGTCGTCTCCGGTGCATCACCACCGCCGCAGCCCACCGCCATGAGCATCAGGGCAAGTGACAAACCGACCAAAATCAATTTCTTCATTTCATTACCTCCGCTCATTGTTCCTTCATTCTCCCGTTGGGGGTAATTTTATCCTATCACAGTTCTCACGGTAAAATCAATAGATTTTCCAATTTATGACCCCGCAAAAACCGGATCGAAGGTGATCTCCTTTTCAAGATACCCGATGGTCAAGGTAGCCTTGCCTTCGGCAAAGTTGGTCAGATCCAGCTCAAAGGTCACAGGCTGCTCCCCCCAGCTTCCCATGGGATAGGTGAGCACGCCTTGCCCCACCAGCTCCACCATGATCTGGAGAACATTCATGCCCTCCATTCGGAATCCCGTCTCCGTCAAGGTCATGGTCGCCTGCCCATTTGCGAAGCCTTGGCAGAGCATCACCCCGGATCCCAGATTTTCCGGCGCGGGCATGGCGATAGACAGCACCATTTCTTCGCCGGTGGCGCTTAGGGAGGTGTTCCGCTCCAAGGTCATCTCCTGCACGCCCTTCCCCTGCACCAGATACGGGGGCACCTTGCCTTTGCCGAATTGAATCGCCATTTCGTTGGAAAGCCCTTGGAACTGCACATGGTATGTGTCGCTGGGGGGAGTGCTGAATGCCGCCGAACGCTCCTTTGCATCCTCCGAGATATCAATTTGGGAGCTGCTGCCGGTTCTCATATCCCCGGTGAGCTGCCCGTTTTCGCAGGTCAGGGTCTTGCCCTCTGCGTTTTCCATGGTGAAGCCCTCGCCCACATAGGCCATATGCGCCGACTGCCCTGTGCAGGAAGCCAGGGTCATGCCCAAAATCAGCACCACCGCCAGAAGCATTGCGATCTTTTTCATAGTTCTTCCTCCTTTGTTTTATTGCAGCCCACGGAGCAGTTCCTCCGGGGATATTTCAAAGAGTTTCGCAAGGGCAAGCAGATTGGATGTACTGGGGTCGGCGGCTCCGCTCTCCCATTTCGACACCGCCTGACGGCTGACCCCCAGACGCTCTGCCACGAATTCTTGGGTCATCTTACACCGCACCCGGTGCTCCTTGAGGATCTGCCCCAAAGTCTTTCGTGTTTCCATCCGCTCCGCCCGCTGCTGGGAACTGCGCAGGTACCGTCTGAGGGCCTTCACGCCCAAGATCAGCAGATACAGCACCACCACCGCCTGCACCACGCTCAGCACCAGCCCACGATCCACGCCGCCCGGAACATGGTGAAGAACTGCTCAAATTGTTCGATCGGATGCATTGTCATCCCTCCTTCGTCTTTTTGTGCCCTTATTATCGCCGATTTCCCCGGTTGCGTCCACCACCTATTGCGCAATTTGAGGTTTCCCCGGTCTTTTTCTTCATCATATCATGCCGCCGCACATTTTTCCACAGGCATTTGATAACTGTCTGGAGTCTTTTTATCCGTAGCAAAAGCGCCCCGGTTTCTGCCGGGGCGCTTGAGGACAAAACAAATACGCAAAAGAGCCTGCTCGAATGAGCAGGCTCTTTGTGTTGGCATTACCTA